>CAYZRF010000005.1:0-88592 GCA_964480775.1 uncultured Nitrososphaerota archaeon | reverse complement strand
CTCGTCCGTAATTCCAAATCTTAGTAGAACGGATACTCGCGGGGAAACTAATGCTATTTTATACTTGCCTCCAGGAAATTACACACGAGTAACGCTTTACGTAACTGCTGCAAAGAAAGGGCATCCCATATTTTCCACCTATCTTGAAATCCCCATCTTCAGGGAAGAAGGAGGCTAATTTTGCTTTTAAAATGGGAAATTTTAAGTTTAATGAACCTATAAGAGGTAACTATCTTTGATTTCTTTGAAATGAAAATTGATGCATGGGAATAATTTTACTGGTAGGAGTTCACCTTTTAACTCCACTTCCATCTTGCTTTCCGAACAATTTCATTATTCTCTCCACAACGGTGCTGGTGGATGGTATCTCTACCTCAAATTTTCTCATGCGTACCAGTTTTATTTCCAACCCTCTTTTCTTTAGCTCTTTGGCTAACCAATCCTCGTTTACCCATTGATCGTACCCGAGAACGATTATGTCAGGCTTCTCCTTTTCAATTGCCGACAGAGGGTCTTCTGAGTCTCCTAGAATCGCTTTATCCACCGGTTTGAGGTTTTGCATCATAAACAATCTTTCTTTTTCTGTGAAGATCGGTGGATGTCCCTTATACTTTCTAACGTTCTTGTCCCTGGCTATAATTACGACTAACTCCCCATCAGGACCAGCCAGTTTCTTAGCTTCTTTTAGAAGTCGAACATGTCCTGCGTGGATTATGTCGAAAGTTCCTGCTGTGAGTACTTTCTTTCCCAATTCACCTCAGTTCTCTCCACCCCGGTGTTGTTTTAAATACATCTCAACCAATCGTCATTAGGGAGTGCTTGAATTTGGAAGGTCTCCTGATGTGGCTCGAGTCGCAAAGAGATCCTCCATACAGCCTACTGACGCATGGAGAAGACTTAGATGGATTAGTCTCAGGGGGAATATTTTGGAAACTTCTTGGAAAATTAGTAAATCTCAAGTTTTCAGCACCATACTGGGCTATAGAAGATAAGAAGAAGTACGACATAGTAACTGATCTTCCTCCTCCTAAAGGAGGATGCAGTCTCCTCTTTGACCACCATCCAAGCAATGTTGAACTTGGTAGAAAGAGAGCAATTAAGTCCTTTGTCAAGCCCGAATATCCCTCTACATCACTCCTTGTATGGGAATTACTCAGTAAAGAATCTGATCTTAGCCAACTAAAGCCCTTGGTAGATTTAACTTCGGAAGTGGACTCAGGGAAGTACGATGAGGGCTCAATAAGGTTTACTGTAGTGGTTAGGAAATTATTCTCATCGGTAGGCAGGGAGGCTTCCCTTAGGAAGGTCGTTGAAGAACTCGTGCGTGAGGCTCCAACGAGCGGAGATGAACTCTTAAGACTTAAGACTATTTTCCCGATTTGGAAAGATATTGAAAACGAAGAACAGGCTTTTTTGTCATGGATAGGCTCTCTTCCAAAGGAAATAGAAGATGGGAGGGCTCTTGCTGTCATAATTTATGTAGGAAGGGGCCCAGGATATCTCAGCCCCCTGATTCACTATAACCTTCAAAATTTAGTTGATCTAGAGGCTGTTTTGAGGATATCTGATAATGGTAGGGGAAGGCTGTCGATAAGAAGTAGGGAGGGTTCTATGGTAAGTGCTTTGGAACTTGCCACAAAACTTGGTGGTGGAGGACATAAAAGAGCTGCTGGTGCCACCATTAATCCAAGAGACATAGAGCTTCTTGAAAAAATACTGAGAAAGAGCGGCATGAAAGTTAAGATCATTAATAAACCTCATTGATTTATATGCTTGTTTGATAACTTCACTCGGCCGATGAAGAGGGAGGTGATCTCTGATTGGTGATGATTCCTGAAAGAGACGGAGGCCGCTTGTTGAGGTGTTTTATGGCTTGAAAAATCCAAAAAAAGTCTCTGAGATCTTAACGAAACTCAATGAAGGGAAAATTTCGCTTTCCTATGCTGCTGAAGAATTTTGGAGCTTTTTAGCTGAGTTTTATGAACAAGCACCTGAAATTTTGGCTCAGATTCGTCCTGAAATCACATATAAATTGATAAGAGCTGGGCTTTCCAGTGCAGATCTAGATATGTTTAGATTAGCAGAGAAAAACATTTGGTTTAGGGAGAAAGTAGGGAGCGTCATAAGATCTCTGAGTAAGGAAGAACTTGAGGAAGTGTCTAAAGCCATACTAAGATCAGGATTGGATAGAAGCGCCATCGCCTCAAGGATATTCTACCGATACAAAAAGTTAAGGAAATAATGAAAAGGAGGATCGGGGCGCCGGGATTTGAACCCGGGACCTGCCGGTTTCTGACGGATTCTTGAACGAGCGGCTACCGAGAGGGCTCAGCATCCGCCGAACCCCTACAGCCGGCCGCTCTGCCACTGAGCTACGCCCCGAATCCAAGAAATCTAATATTTTATCACAAATATTAAAAGATTGCTTATCTTACGAGCCGATAGTTCTGAGGGCTTATCTAGTCAAAAAAGAGGGTACTCCCTTATAAACTCCATATCTCGCGCCACAAGACTCACAAACGAGTTCGCCTGCTACTACTTCTATACCCAGACAGATATCACAGTCCTCCTGATTTACTTCTGAAGGGGGCCGCGCTTTCATACCACAGAACTTATTGCAAAGAACCGATCTTGGTTTTTTCTTTGTTTCTACAATCTCTGTTGTGTAATTTAATAGCACCAAAGGAAATCCATTACATTTAGGACATACTAAAACGTCTAAAAGCTTAAATTTCAACTCATTAGCCTCCTAACTATTTTTAGAATGTCCTTGAGCGAGTAAGCAACTTCATCTACATACTCTGGAGGTCTTGGATGGCTGCGATTCCAAGGAACCCAAATCGTCCTGATGCCCAAGTTCTTGGCGCCAAACATGTCATCTTCCAACTCGTCTCCAACCATAATACACTCGTGAGGGCTTGTTTCGGCGAGTTGAAGAGCCAATTGAAATATTTTTGGATGTGGTTTTCTGTAACCTACTTCATCAGAAAACAGGGTGGCTAAAAAATAGCTTGAAAGACCATTTCTCCTCAAAACCTCCTTTCCCATCCTAGTTAAAGCAATATTTGAGACTAAAATGAGCGTATATTCGGTAGAGAGGTTCTCAAGCACCATTCTCGCTCCATCTCTCAATCTTGTCAATTCAAGGAAGGGCCATGAGTAAGCCTTTAGGTGTCGCTCTCCCACACGAACGGTCAGTCCTAATCTTTCAAAAAACATAGATAGTGCTTTTTGGGCAGGAACTTCTTTTAGTGTGTTCTTTCTCATCACTAAAAGTTCATCCTCAAGGTTTCTATACACGGAATAAGCCAGCTCTAGAAGATCATCTGAGGGGCTTACTCCGCACGCTCTTAAAAGTTCAAGAATGCGCGCTTTATAGTAAAATTCCATCGGAACTATGGGTTCTATTAGGGTTCTCCACAGATCCATCAGAATGGCTGGTGCCATCAATGATCCAAAAAAGAGAAATTCATAAAAAATGGTTCCAATAGGCAACATGGCATGACATCGGCAGAAAGACCACGGTATGAGGTGGCCATAATAAGGTTGGAGAGGGCTCTTAGAACGAAGAAGGAGGTTAAGGAAAAGGTTAAAGAGATGCTTGGAGGTGGCATGGTACGCAAATTCAGTAAGGACGCTGTTGACTGTCCAGTACTTGGAAAGAGAGTTTCTTTTCTTGAATGTTACATCTGCCCCAATTTTATCAGGAGATTCAAGGGAACCGTTCATTGCAGAGGCAAACCTATCTCGACTTCCTCCGCAGAAGGATAAAAGTAATTACAAAAGCGAGTATTGCTGACAACAGTGAGAGAATTAGAGCCCACCAGAATACTTGTATTCCTTCTACTTCAGGGATAGTAGATGTATTTTCTGCTCCTGAAATTGCTGGTATGGATGACGGTGCCTGGAAGGTTCCCTTCTCGCTTAGGTCCCGCATACCAGGCGTCATAATGGGTCCAAAGTATGTCCATCCCCAAGCCAGGCAAATCGCTACGAGAATAACTGGTATTATAGGTCTCGCTGCAAGCCACAATGTTTTGCTCGTTCCCTCTAACCAGCTTCGCAGCGATCTAATGGTCTTCTCTTTGTTCTCAACAGTTAGAATTATTGATGTTGAGACTAAGGAATAGAGTTTCCTTCTGCCCCTCCTACCTGCGGTGATTTCCTCTATCTTAATGATTCCAGCTCTTTCCAACCTTTTTATGTGAAAAAGGACGGTATTTACCGGTATTTCCAGCTGTTCTGCTAACATCCCTGCACTCTGAGGCCCTTTGGCCAGCATCATGAGTATTTTTCTTCCTGTCTCATTTGCAAGCTCTGAACCAAGGGCAGTTATGGATGGATTGTCGAAATCCAAAAGTAATGGCTCGTCTTTCATCAGATTATTTATCCCTAAGGCCTTTAAAAAGGGGCATGATAAACTTCAATTTCCGTTGAACCTTTCAAGTATAGCTATAGCCACCTTCATGAGATCCTTTTCTTTTATTGTAATGTCTGCAAGCCTTTCAAGTTCATGATGAGATGGTAAGAACGCTATTCTAAGAACTTGTGGGAGTTTAAACATTTCTAAATCGTTTTCTGCATCACCAACCACTATAACACGATTTAGAGGGATTGAAAACCTTTTACTCAGCTCTATAACTTTTCTACCCTTATCACGATAACCTACCCTCGTAGTACAGCCTACTACAATGTTGTCTTTGATTTCAAGTTCGTTTATCTCGTAGAAATCCAGCTTAACTTCTTTGAGAACCCTCTCAAGAACTACGTTGAGACCAGCACTTACAACTCCAACGATGAAGCCATTAGACCTCAAAAGTCTGACAGCATCCTGTGCTCCCTTCATTAGCTTGACCTTTCTGAGAGCTGTGAGAGCAGGAGAAAAATCCTTCCCAATCCAAGTACTTATGTCTAGTTCAGCCCACCTGTCATAGTCGATTATTCCCTCTCGATACATTTTCTCATACTCTTCGGCCTTACTTTTAGTCCCCATTGCCTGATGGATCAACCACCAAGAACTCTTAGTTTCAATTAGGGTTCCATCCATGTCAAAGACTACCATTCCCTTTGGCTTAGGGCCAGGTGATGAGTTTTGGCGTCTTTGGAACGTATGAACCTTCATATCTCTCCCTCACTTCTCTTGGCCACCTCTCTCGTTCAAAGCCATGTCTTGCCAAGAAAGCGACTATATATCTAGTGAGACCGTATCCATTACAACCCGTCCAGACCTCTGTGTTTGCCTTGATCTTAAAGCTATCGACGTATTTCTTTTTGTGTACGTTGATTCCATTTATCTCTAGCCATTCAGCCTCCTCTCTACTACCTTTGTATGGTAAATAAGCTTCAATGTCCAAAGTGGGAACCTCTGGATACTTCTCCCCAGATATATCGACGAGCCTCTCTTGAGCCTGTTCCGTTGTCATGTAGAAAGGAGCTCCAACTGTCATTCTAACTTCGAGATCTAAAACCTTGTCTAGGAAATTGAATGTCTTGTCAGCTAAGTCCCATCTTATATCCACAACCTGCTCTGGTGTGCCTAACCAGACTACTTCGAGTCTGAAGAATTCCACCGTCCTTAGTAACCCCTCTACTCCGCCCCCTTCCCATCTATAAGTCCAACCAGATGCATCATAGACTTTAACGGGTAGAACCTCTTCCGGAGTTATCTCTCCACTAAAGAATTGGTAAAAAGGCTCACATTGGGCTGCTGCTAGGATGTGTGTGGGTCCTTCCAGCTCCTTCCTTACAAGAGATGGGTCTGCCTTCTTTTTCAGTCTGGCCTCGAGTTTAAACTCCTTTAATGCCTCCGGGTCCCTTCCTGCATGACAAACATACATTAAACCTTCTGCTAGATGCTCGAAGTAACCAGGCATCTTCTCATAAACATCCCAAGGGATCAGCTTAGGGAACATCCACTCTTGAAAGCCTAAAGGTATCAAGATGTGGTCCTCTATCATTTCCTTCAAGACCCTAAGCAGTCTTGCCATGGGGGAGGTTATTACCCACTGTCCCCTTCCTGGAAATCGTTTTATCCAGCCCTTCTTGATTGCTAGATTGCTGGGATCTATGGGGACTTCGTTCTCAGTAGCATACGGTTTCTGGATGGTTTTCAATAGGATAGTTCCGACAGGCACCAGTTTCCCCTTTGGAACTGCCTCTTCCTCTATGGCTTTTGTGAGCTCTGTTAGGGCTCTATCTATTAAACGAGACTTTATGTCCTCTTCTTTTAGGTCCTTAAAGGCTATTACGAGTGGTTTCTCGTTGAGCACCTCAGCATAATCTCCTAAGATTTTCCCTACATCGCTGGGTTTTATTTCAACATCTGTCTTTATCCTATACTCCTCTACTTTGAGATCTCTTATACCAAGTCTTCTCCTTGACAATTCAGCCAAGAGGAGATTCTTCAATCTCAGCAATGCATCGTGTGGCCTCAGGTACCTAGTTCCTTCTATCTCAATTTGTAATATGTTTCCTTTAATCTCCCAATTCACGACTCTACTGCCTTTCTTACCCTTAGGAACTCCCTTGATAAATTGTTCTGGAACTTTTTGTTTGATTATTTCAGCTAGTATGGCTATATCGGCCTCATCGAGGCTTCTGTTAAATTTTAGCCAGCCCTTCAACAGGAAGTCCATCTCTACTTCCACCCACCAGCCTACAAATAAAGATGAAGGAAACGTGTCAATGAATGGTTGGACTAAAGAGTTTACAATTCTAACCTTAATTCTTCGTTCACTCAAGTAAAAGAATTTGTGATGCTACAGTAAATGATCCTGAATGGTTAAACCAGGGATATTCTGCTATGATTTGAAGAGTAGAGAGAGATCATCAAAGGAAAAATTCTATTTTAGATGATTAACCCTTGGCATGGCTCTATTTTTCTCCTAACAGAGCATCTTGACAGATGTCATTTTTAAGATCTATTATCCTATCTATTTGTTGCCATCGGTCTTGTACATCGGAGATGCTAGCTATAAACACGTCCAACGCTGGATGCTAGCCTTCGCTGATTTAGGTTGGGAAGTCTCAATAATAACACGTAGAACATATGAATTTGATCTCGGTTTCCTTGGGAGTAGAAATATCAGGCAATATGTCATTCCAAGGCCTCCGGGGTCTCAGCTTACGTATGGAATTCTATCGCTGATATTTCCCCTGTACTTCAGAAAAGTAGTTCAGGAGGTAAAACCTGACTTGATTCACGTCCATAGCATTTTGTATGCAATGATCTCCGCTTTTTCGGAGTTTCATCCCAAGGTAGTTACTATCTGGGGATATCATCACATCATGAGAAGTTGGGCTGTAAAGAGGTGGCTTGAGCGAAGGTCTCTTAAGGCCGCAGACGTTATTACCGTAAATTCACCCAGTTTAGCCAAGAAAGTAAGCGAGATTTATGACATTTTGCCAGAAAAAATAGTTTTCCTATTTTGGGGAGTCGATTTGAACACGTTTAAGCGAGGCTATGAAGTTGAAGCTGAGAAAATGAGAAAGGCGTTAGATCTGGATTGGGCTGATACAATATTTTTGAGCCCCAGGGCAACCACACCCCATTATAACATAGACATAATAGTCAAAGCATTTGCAAACCTGGCTGAGAACGAAGAAGCCGCGTTGATAATCCTAAAGGGAACAGGTAAGAGGAAATATTTTGATGAGATTGTGGGGCTTGCGAAGAAGTTTGGAGTCTATCCTAGAGTGAGAGTTATCGACAGGTTTCTGTCTGAGAAGGAGATGGCTATCATATTCAATCTATGTGACGCATTCGTCTCAATACCAAATACAGATCAAATAGCGTTTACTGTGGTTGAGGGCATGGCTTGTGGTTCTGTACCAATAATAAGCGACCTACCTGACTACAATGGAATAATAGATCACGGAGTTAATGGATTTAGGGTTATGCCTAGAGACATAAATTCCCTAACTAAGGTTATGGAACTTGTGGCGAGAGACAAGTCCCTCAGAAGGGATATAGCCGCAAAGAACATGGAGTTTGTAAAGGAGTTTGCTGATAGAGAACGGAACCTGGAGAGGATGTATGAGCTGTACGAAACTCTTTTGTGTGAAGGTAAGATCTAACCTTCTAAGTTATCTTTAGCTCTTAGCAGATATTGTTTAGGAAGCTAAAGGCTTTGCTTTCTCTAGTCGTGAAATCGTGAAAGCTGCATTTCGCGAAAGCGAAATAAAGTTTGAAGATTCCTGTCTTTTCTGATTTCGAGGGAAGTTCGCGGGAAGATTGCTCTTAAAGCAACTTCTTACTCCTGCTTCTTACCTCGATGAACTTCTCAAAGGATGTTCCATCATCCTTACTCACGCGAAAGGACCTTCTAACCTTGACAAGATCCTCAAGCTCAACAACTCTTGGTCTTTGTCTGTAAAAAGAGAATATCACTATGGGCGTGGCATCAAAAAGGCTAGCCAGCTCAGCTAGCCTACTTACTTCATCTTCAGGCAAGTAGATGGTTGATTCTTCCTTTCTAGTTACGTTTTTACACTCGGCTATAAACCTCTCACCCCCTAACTTAAAGAAAAGATCTGCTGGTTTGGATCCAGCAAACCTAATAACAGGTACGCCCTTGTTCTCCAGAAACCTTTTAATCGAGTACTCTAGGCCATAGCCCTTCTTGTAACTGCTCATTTTAGATCATCTACTCTAAATCTCCTAATGGTAATTGGTCTTCCTGAAATAAAGAGACCTTCCTCCTCAGAAAGTTTGTGTACCTCATCGAGAATTTTCCTGTCCATAGTTCTCAGAACATCTGCTAGTGGTCTATTGGCTGCTAAATTCGTGGGATGAAGCAGGATTATTGAGGAAAAGCATCCGACAATAGAGGGATCAACTTCACAAGTCGTGCATAGAAGGATACCTTTGGAGGATAGCGATTCCATCAGTTGTAGCATTAGATCCTTGCTCTCCCCTCTGAGAACCTCCCTCTGAAGGGATCTGAATAAAGAAGCTACAACTACAAAATCCCTGCAATCAAGCACAGAGACCTGTAAAAGAACAAGAAGCGTTGCAAGTTCTTTTGAGAACTCACTTTCTAAATCAGATAAATCCACGATTAGTGGACCGAGTTTAGGTAAAAGATCTGAAAGTAAGAACCTTTCTGGCCCAACTATTTGCTTAATTACAAGCCTAAGAGACTCGGGTGTGGTCTGATCTTTGAGCAAGATATCCCATCTTCCCTTGCTGGCAGCTGCCACGATCATCGACGGAATTGCGCCTGTAAGATTAGATAAGAGACCTGCTAGCATAACGGGGAAGGAATCGCCAAGTTTCCCTGGGTAAAGCAATTCTATTTCGTCTGGTTTAGCAACCTTGAATGGGACTCCTTCCTCTTCGAGGAGTTCAATGGATTTCCCGTTCCTATCAATTATGATCAGCCTGTAGAGGGACCTTATTAGGGAAGTAGATAGCCTTGCTGATGCTTCCTCTGCTTCAGATGGGGACGATCTAATTACTATAAGGCTTGGTATCTCCCTCACCAGAGGTGCTATTGGTCGCTCCTTGATTTCTCCCTCCTTCTCCACTTCTTTTTCTCCAGAAATCGTTCTTTGTAGCATAAAGGATTCTGATATGGTTGGTATAATGATGGCCAAAAGAACTCCTAGGAGGGGCGATACAAGATAGGCTAGAAAGGATGATGTCAATAAAATGAAAATAGTGGGTTTTAGCTTTTCCAGAGGGCTATATCTAGCTACATATAACCCAAATAAGAGCCCAAAGACAACGGCCAGCAAGGGAGTTATTTTTGGATTCTCCATCCTTTCCGCTTCAAGTGCAAATATTAAAGCTAAGAGCAGGAGGAGAATCAATATCATTTTCTTCAAGTTTTGGACCGCCCCTCCCATGAAATTAATCCTCAAAGTTGATAAAATTCCTTGACTAGCGAAGATATCAATCTTTTAGGTAGGAAAACTGGTCTTTTGGTGTACATTCTAACTAGGTGCTCGTGTTCCAGTCTGTAGCCCATACAGTCCATAACTATCAGGTCACGATCTGATAGGGCTTTAAACCATTCTGGCCCGGGTCTAAGACCCATATAAGGAGAGAGAGTCAGGGTCTTGATATCATCTACAAATTCCTTCCATGCGTCTTCTATTTGTTTCTTTTGACCTTCTAAAGGTACAATAAGACCTAACTTTCCTTCCTTGGATAAGATGGATCCTATTAGATTTCTCATAATCCTACCTGGTTGAATCAAGGGTATTGGGGTTGAAGTAAGTTCAAAGGTGCCCGTACATAGGAGAATGGATATTTCTGCCCCGGCATTATGAAGACGATTCGTTGCTTCATTGAGCAGTGGATGTAATTTCTTCTTTCCCATTACAACCTGTTTGCCATCCCTTAACCTTGAGACTAAAGTTTCCTCTCCTTCTCCAGGCCTCAGACTCGCTATCTGATCAGCTGATAAGCCATCAAGAGCCCCGGCCTCTATCACCTTTAGGTCAGAAAGCTGCGGCAATATCTCCTCAAGGATGTCATGCCTCGGGCTTTGGCCAATAGTAAGAAACCCTATTTTCAAAGCAAATCCCTTCTTAAATGACTTTCAATCCAAAAAATCTTTCCTTATACGTGGTTTAGGTGTTGGGAAAAGCAATGCGAGAAGTATGTTGTTGGTCTATTGAGACTTCAATTTATCAGCCGCTGGACATGGTAAAAGCCCCTCTGACAATGAACTTCTTAGAAACGACACGCAATTTCGATGCCCACAAAGACCACAGTCAGTCCAGAGAGGGAAATAAGGTGATTTATCAAGTATAAGTTCTGGAATCTGTTCAGGAGAGACGAAAAGAACATTTCTGGCTTTAAGACTTCTTCGAAAAGAGGTAAGAGCAATTGTCCATTCGTCAGTTAGTTCTGACGCTTCTTCTTCGTTCTTCGCTACCACTATCCTGGGGAGAGGCTCCTTCTTGAAGCCCTCTAGCAAAAGGAAATCACAACTTACCAAGGAGGGTATATCCTTAAGTTCTAGCCTTCTATTGAAAACTACTAACGAAATATCTGGACTTATTACAACAACGCTCTTTGCACCAGATTTCATGAACTCTGCCTCGTGCTTCCTAATTTCTATTTCTTCAGCTCTCTTAACCACGCAGGTTTCTAGTCCTCTCTTGGAGAAGTCCTTTATTATCAAGGAAATTAGACTACTCTTCCCGGATCCAGCGAACCCGGATATGGTTATGAACCTCATCCTCCAAGATCTCCTTTTGTTAGGGATGTTATATCGTGAATAGAAAGAAAAAAGATTGGGGCGGTGTTTTCTTACTACAGTTTTAAGAACGGCGCATACGTCTTTCTATATATCTCTGAGGAGGTCAGCGCCTCTATGTCTCTCTTGTACTTGATAGCGTCCCCAACCTTGTCTCTGCCGAACATCTTCGCGTAAT
This sequence comes from uncultured Nitrososphaerota archaeon, assembly GCA_964480775.1. Taxonomy (GTDB): domain Archaea; phylum Korarchaeota; class Korarchaeia; order Korarchaeales; family Korarchaeaceae; genus QMVU01. The sequence continues at coordinate 77,204 of CAYZRF010000005.1, read as the reverse complement.
CTTCGAGAGGCAGGGAGTGGTTCTTGATTATGTAATCCCTGTAAAGGTCCGGAAGAACGTTATAGGCACAGAACGGGATTATCCTTCCGTCAGGGGATAGGTAGTGTATGTTGCACCTCATTACCCTTTGAACATCGTAGTTATAGGGATCCATAAAGTGCATCATGCCTAGGAATAGAGACATATCGTGGAACTTTCCGAGGGCATCATAATTCCTTCTTATGAAGATGTCCGCAAGCAATCTGATGAGATTTAGGCCCTTTGGTTGTTTCTTTCTGTCTATGAAACGGGGGAGCCTCGCTATGAACTTAGCTAGTATCCACTTCTTGTTAGCTCCTGACCTCAATTCTTCAGTTTTCTCTCTTAGATATTCGTATAGGCCTGCTACATCAACGAATTCTGTAATTGGTACGAGTCTCTTTATCTTCTTCTCTCCGTCGGTTACTTCTAATTCAGGAAATACATAAGTAGCCATTCCACACGCAGGATGATTTGAAAAGCGGATTATAGGGGTTCCAGTTAGAGCTTCAACAAAGTCACTCAGAGCAGACACAAAGGGAACAGGATACCACGCATCCATCGGTATTTGTCCCTCTGTCTGCTCTTCTATAGCTTTTATAACTTCAGGTATTGTTATTCTGACTTCTTTTCTCTTTTCTTTGGGAACTTGGCCCACTATTGAAACTGGCTGAAAGTTCACTCCCCTAATCACATCTATGTTCAGTGATGCGAATTTTATGATTCTCCCAAGTTCGTGGTCATTCCATCCCTTTATGACTGTCGGGACGAGAACTATACTTGTGGTCCTGGTTTTGCGAGCATTCTCTAAGATATATGGTATTTCCCAGTGGTTTTTGACATTTATTTTTGGATCTACTGCATCAAAACTAAGATAAAGGGTGTTTACGCCTGCTTTCCTAAGCTTTGCCATTAGTTCCACATTGTGAGCAAGTCTAATACCGTTAGTGTTTAGCTGGACATGGGTTATCCCTTCTTCCCTGAGTACTCTCACTATTTCGACTAAATCCTCTCTTAACAAGGGTTCCCCTCCAGTTATTTGAACAGCATTTGGTGTAGTGGGTCGTTGACTTCTTAAGATCCTAATCATCTCTCTAATCTCCTCTATTGTCGGCTCATAGACGTATCCTGCTTTTTCTGCATAGAAGAAACAGTACCAACATGAGAAATCGCACCTATTTGTCACAACGAGGTTAGCAAGAGCCGTGGTGTTTCGATGCATTGAGCAAAGGCCACAGCTGAATGGGCAAGGTGCACTAACCTCGACATTATTAGAAACTTTTACTCCTACAGTTTCATACTTCAGGGCCCGTCGCAAGTAGTCAGCGTCGGCCCAATAAGATTCCTCAATCTCGCCGTGCTCAGGACAGATCCTCCTGAGGAAGGCTTTTCCTTCCCTCTCGAACACAATTGCGGGTAAGAGCCTATAACATACAGGACAAATTGAAGCAGTTTTCCTAATTAGTTGTTCTCCTTCCCTTAACTCTGGGAGAGGACCGCCTATTTTTATCGATTTTCCACTAACCATTATCAGAGGCTCTGCAGCCTGTCCTTGGTTCATATTTAGACCTCCGTTAAGCCTCAGAAGATTAATATGATGGTTCTATAAAAAAGCCTCTGAACATTTTTTACATTGGAAAGATTCGCTTTCTAGTTAAGCTGTTTAGATTGTTGGACAAATAAAAAGAAGGGGGGTTTGTTTTATTGATTGGGAAGGAAGATATTCGCTTAATGGCACTGGCACTACAATTAGCCCTCGGGTTTAAATCGGAGGAGTTTCCTGCTTTCGAAGACATAGAAAAGGAAAGACTTGCTCTATTAGAACTCTTAGAAAAGGGAAATCTGAGAAACTTGATTTTATCTATGTCTGCTGACTCAATAAAAAATTGGCTTGCTATCTCTTTGATAGCAGCCGAAATGAACTCTCAAATGTTATCAAAAATGGCTTCGGGAGAGAAAAAGGAAAAGATCGTTGCATCCTGTGCTCTCTTTCTGAAAAAAGATCCTTCCTCAGTTTCTCTATTTAGATCAATAATTGAGGGATCCGATGATAATCTGTTTTTAGCAGCCCTCTTGCTCTTGATGAGCTATGTTCAGGAGCACTCTAATGAAGAGCTAGTGAATGAGTTAGAAAAATGGCTTGAATGGCCAGACGTAAATGTGAGAATTTCAGCCGTTAAACTTCTGTCTAACCTTGCTTCAAAAATACCTGCTCTCTCAGAAAAAGTTTTGAATGATCTATTAGAGGCTTTTGAGAGGGATCCTAACAAAAGGGTGAGGGAATACATAGCAACTCAACTGGGGATCATAGCGAGGGAGAATCCCTCGCTCAAAAATCGATCTTATTCGGCTCTTTTATCGATGTTTAGGAAGGAAAGATCTGCAAAAGTTAGAAAGGCTATCCTAGATTCATTATTAACACTAAGTTAGGCGAAAAGTTACAGGGAAGCTTAATATTTTGAGTAGAGAGTTTTCAACCGAAATGGCAAGGTTAACATGGTATGGTCATGCTGCCTTCCTTTTGGAAGTGGGGGGTAAGAGAATAGCCTTTGATCCCTGGATTGAGGGCAACCCAAAGTGTCCAATATCATTAGAAGATTTTGAGGGGGCTCACATCTACGCAGTTTCTCATTCTCATGGAGACCACGGTCTAAACGACGCCATACGGCTTTCTAAAGAGAAAGGAGGGGTGATAGTTGGTATCTTCGAACTCGCAAACTACGCAACAGAGAAAGGAGCGAAAGCCGTGGGAGCCAACATAGGGGGTTTTTTCGAAGTTGAAGGTGTAGAAATTGCCCTTACGGAGGCCATTCACAGCTCAGACATTGGAAATCCGGTTGGTTTCCTCGTAAGAATGGGTGATAAAACCTTTTACCATGCAGGAGACACTGGTCTTTTTGGAGGGATGAGTTTAATTGGCGATCTATACTCTCCTGAGGTTTCCATGCTGCCCATTGGAGGTTTTTACACAATGGATCCCATTCAAGCCTCCTTAGCTCTAAAGATTCTTAGATCAAAGGTAGTAGCTCCAATGCACTGGGGAACGTTTCCAGTACTCAAAGGGACGCCAGAACTCTTAGAGGAAGAGATTAGAAAATTAGGCATTCAAGTTCAAGTTCTCAAGCTGAAACCAGGAGAATCTGTTGAGATCTAAAATAGTTTAGCCTTTCATCCCGTATAATTCTCTTCTCCTCGCTTCAAGAAAATCTGGTCTTAGACCAAGGAACTCGGCTGCCGTTTCCATTGAGATGTCCTTGCTTTTAGCAGCCTCAATAATTGGACCCATCTTTTCTATCCAATCTATATCTCTAACTACGTGGTGATCAATTATCAGCTCCCGAGGTCTTACCTGATCTAATATGTTTAAGAGTAGCTTGTTTACCTTTGAGAGTATTTCCAAAGGCTCTTTCCAGCCTATAAAAAGGGTTGCTGGACCATCAATTATGAGTAACTCTGGTTTTTCCTTTATAATCCACTTAGCTGTTGGTGGATAGCTTGGACCTCCTATATCACTTGAAAAGAGGAATTTCTGTCCCTTTGATTCGACAAGACACATTAGAACAAATCCTAGCTTCGTTCCCTCCATCCCATGAGGAAGCGGGTTTGAGAATTTTATTCGAGTTCTACCGAAGTAGAACTCCCTTCCATCAGCTATTTCTATCTTATATGGTCTTCCCTCAATTTTCGAAATAAATTCTTGAGCCCTGTTTCTTTGACTCCTATTTATCCAATTTCTGGGATCCTTTAACAGCAAGATTTTTCCCTCGTACATGTTAGGAGAATCTCTGAGATAGTGGTCAAAGTGGTAATGAGTTATTACTAGCACATCAGCCTCTTTAGCAGCCTCTTTTATCTTCTTTTTGTGTTCTTTAAGCCTTTCCTTTTCTATCGGGTGTGGAGGAAGCCCGTACCTGGATGGTCCTAAAGCAGCACCAGGATCTATCAGAATTTTAATGTCTGCTGTTTCAACTAAAGTAGCCATGCTTCTCGTTCCTAGGCTGTCAAAAGCAAGGGGGAGAACTCTCAATTCAATCACATAGGGGAGTGGGATAAGAAAAATTTGGACTTTTTTCAAGGGATTAAATCTCATTGATTACCCTTCTTTTGGAGCATAACAGGGCCTTCTGACTTCTTTCCTTGCCAGCAACTCTATGACCCTTCCAATTAGATAGTTGCTCCTTGCATCAACTATTTCTACTCTGTAGAAGCTTCCGAGCTCAACCTTCTGCTCCAGTAAGACCGGTCTGTAGAAATCAGTCCTTCCTTGAGCCTTCTCCTTGTATTTTTCCGTAACTAGCACGTTGAACTCGTTTCCAACGAGTTGTTCATTTCTTTTCAGTTTCATTTCGGCACATAGCTCGCTAACAATCCTACTCCTCTCTTTTATGATCTTTGTAGGAAGTTTCTTCATTTCAGCCGCCTCGGTGCCTGGTCTAGGACCGAACTTACTGATGTTAACAACTTCGGGCTTCACATCTCGGATTAAAGATACAGTTTGTTCAAAGTCGTCCTCGGTCTCTCCTGGAAATCCAATAATTATATCCGTAGCTATCGTGCTGATTGGATACCTTTCCCTTATGCATCTCACAATTTCTAAGAAGTCTTTAACACCATAACTTCTTTTCATTAGCCTTAGCACTCTGTCACTTCCGCTTTGGACAGGTATGTGGAAGAACTTGTAAATTCTTGTATCAGAAAAAGACTCTAGAAGCTCATCAACCATTGTTCTTACGCCGTAGGGATTCATCATCCCTACTCTCACTCTAAATTCGCCTTCTATGCCTTTAAATGTCATAAGGAGTTTGGCTATATTTGTCCCGATGTCCCAGCCGTAAACTCCTAAGTCTTGGGCTGTCAGGTAAATCTCCTTAAATCCCTCGTTGACGCGTCTCCTTAGCGTCTTTAGGATAGAATCTGGCGGGTAGCTCCTAAGTCTTCCTCTAGCAAATCTTGTTATACAATAACTACATTGTCCCAAGCACCCTTCTGCCACAGGTATAACCGCTGAAACCTTGGAAAGAGGAATTCTTTCCATCTTGGCCTTGTCAGACGAAAGATCTTCTACTACTTCGATGCTTCTTTTTCCTTTCAGAACTTTTTTCGCTACATCGCCTATAACTTCTATTGATTTGGGACCTATTAGGGCGGCCGCGTATCTCCTGAGAAGGGCTGGTTGAGTGGCTGCCATGCAACCGGCTATTATAATAGGTTTGTTTAGCGAGGACAGTGCCTTGGCTCTACTCAGCATTCTTTGCTCTGTGGGTTGCTTTACGTTACATGTGTTTAGTACGATTAAATCAGCTTCTTCTGGGAAATTTGTTTTCTCGAAGCCGAATTCCATTAGAATCTTAAGAATTGCTTCAGAGTCGGCTCTATTCATTGTACAGCCATGGGTCTCAAGGTATATTTTCGGCTTAAACATTGATTCACTCATCCCAAGAGGGGATTTTTACTCCTCTTCTAGTTCTCCTAGCGTGCTCACTCCGTCTAGACTGGCTACGTTACCACCATATCGTCTTATGGTTTCTTTAATTGTGTCTAGATCTAAACTATCCCCTACAGTGACAAGCCTTAGTCTCTCGATATTAGAATCATAGTCCTTAACATCTATATCCACTCTTTTTACACCATTTAGCTTTGCAATGGCTTCTGATAACTCAACGATGTCTGGTTTGTGGGGTTTAACTACATCAAACACCAAACGAGTGATCGAAATTTTCTTATTTGAATCCTCCTTTGAATTGGAGGAAAGGCCGAGCAAGATCTCTCAGTTCCTCCCTTCATCTAGTGATGATCTCTGAAATATTAAATCTTTTGCTTTGGCGCCCTTTCATGAAAGCGAGGACTTTTCTTTTAAAACACTTCTTTACAATCATTTCTGTGTATTTTCTGTTTTAATTGAATGAAGAGCTGAAAAAAGGCGAGATATTATCTTATTAACGCTTTTATGTCTTCCTCCTCTTAGATGAATGAGGATAAGTTCTCTTTCAAACTTTTTTGGTAATTTGAGGTCTCGATAAAAGGTTGCTATGATCCCTATTCCTCTAGCCCTGCAGTATCTGCATATCTCTTCAAGATCCCTCACTCCTCTCATAGCTGAGTTTGGTTGCCAAACAGCTCCGTATCCTAATATGTTAAGTCTTTTTTGAACTTTGTAGTATAGTTCTCTTGGAACTGTTCTATCAAAGAAGAAAGGAGTTTTGTACCTAGGATGCTCCTTACGCAAGGCTCTCTCCTCTCAAAGCGTTCTTTGCTTTGATGATTTTTACATTAAGATTGTTCAATAATTCCACTATCTCCCTTCTTTTTCCACCTTTTATTCCCTTCCAATCCAAAATCGCTCCTTGTGCTACGGCTGTGTTTCTATTTACGGCCTCTCTTAACATCTCGAGATCCAAAAATTTGGTGTCTAATTTTCTAACGAAGTGGCCGATTGCGTAATTAGAATTTAGTTCGATCTCTGTAAATTTTGGATTCAGATGAGGTCCCCCTATAGCAATGGTTGGGGTGAATTTCGCCTCCTTTTCCATCCCAAGGGCTTTTATCACCGAAAAAGCCACTAATTTACAGGCCCTAATATCCTTCCAATTTTCCTCATTGCTTCCTACTTCAACGAAAGCAATCGGGATGTCCAGTGAAGGACCGTGGTGCGTTGGTTCCAAGGCAACTGGATAACCTATCTCTGAAGCTCTCTTCTGTACTAATTTTAAGAAGTTCTTCATAAAGAACGGCATCGCTATACTTATCTTTCTCTGTTCTCCTCCGTAAATTGAAGGTCCGAAATTTCCAGGAACGTGAGTAGTTATTATCGGTCCTCCAGGAGCTCCGCTATGCCTTGAGAGGACGATTATGGCATTAGATTTCTCTGCCCTAAGATCTTTCAGTCTTTTTACGTAAAGAACTTCCTTTTCCAACAATCTAAGCAAGATTTCACAGTTACCCACTTTAAATTCGTCGCCAAACTCGTTCTTTATTAACGAATACATGTTTCTAGCAGCAGCGTCCTTTGATGATGCAACAAGAACGACTAATTTCAATCTTTTAGGCTTAAGAGATAGAAGCATATAAAGGGTTATCAGACCTGTTATGCTGATTATCTATTTTTAAGAGCACTTTTTTCGAATTTTATGCTCTATGGTTCTAACTCTTTGGCTCTATTCCAATACTCCAAGAATCTTTCCTTAGAATAAGAGAGATATGCTGGATCATTAACATGAGGCTCCAGCGTAACCGTTCCGTTGTAGTCTAGAAACTTGAGAAGTCCTAGTGACAGATCCCAGTCAAGTTTCCCCGCTCCAATTGGAAGATGCATGTCTTGCTGACCGTTATTATCATGAGCATGAATGTGTGTTATTTTTCGTTCAAGGTGTCTTATGTACGCTTTAAGTTTCTCGGATCCCCCAAGCCAGGCATGTCCAAGATCTAAAGTCAACCTAAGCTCAGGAATGTTTGAGAATATGAAGTTCATGGAGGATATAGAGGTGAAAGCCCCGATATCTGTGTTTTCGATACATACAATCATGTTGTTTTCTTTCCCAAGCTCAACAAGCCTGATGAAGGCCTCTAAATTGAGCTTTTTCGCATCTTCTTTCAATACTGAAAACCACTTTGGCGAGAAAGGATGAAAAGTTACTAGCGGGGCTTCGATTTCCTTAGCCAGTTTCATTATTTTCTTTGCTTCTTTTAACGCCCCAATTCTCACGTCCTCATATGGAGATGCGATTTCCAGATACCAAGGGGCATGAATTAGGGGTGGCCTGTTAAAAGAGGCTAATGAATTTCTTAGTTCAGTTTTATTCTCTTCAAGGATTTCTACACTTGCAAGAGGCCATTCTACAGTCAATTCAATGTAATCAAAACCCATCCGAAGACCTTTTTCTATTTCATCCAGTACCTTGTTTAGAGGATTATTCATGAAACCTAATTTTGGTGGCATTATCAATTTAGTGTGAGGCTGATAATTAAAGCGTACGAGCATGTATGAAGTTGATTTCATTCTCAAATCAGGACCAATATCCGCTCTACGACAACAGATTCTCGATTTTGGATCCTCTTTTGTGATAGCAAAGATCTTTGAAAGGTCATCTATATTTTATTCATTCTTTCTCTATGATGAAGAGGAGCTTATATCAGTCCCAGACCCTAAAGAATTGTGAAAAGTACTATAGATCCTATAGATTGTGGGAAGTGGTGTTTATCTGTCGACTCCAAGAACTTGTAGGGCTACAGAAACAGGATCAAACAAGTGATTTAACGCGCTTCTTTATGGTGGTATTTTTTGAGATCTTAATGATGTGACTTTGCTCTCCATAAATGCTTTTGATCATAGAAATTAGGGAAGTAAAACTCTTGGTAAAAATATAATAGCCTAAAGAAAGTTATGCTATTGGGCCCGTAGCTCAGGAGGATTAGAGCGCCGGCCTTCGGAAAGCTCAGATATCTATCTCTAATCAATCTAGAACATCGAAACTTGTGGAAAGCCGGTGGTCGCGGGTTCGAGTCCCGCCGGGCCCGCTCTCTATTTTTAACTTAAAGAATGAGTTAAATAGTAAATCATTATTGATCAGCAACAGGGCTAAACATATCAAAATTAAAAAAAGAAAAGAGGAGGGCAGAGTTTACCTGCCCAAGATTGCCTCTACTGCGAGCTCGATGTCTCTGTCGGTAACGGTCTTTCTTCTGGCGTGATGGGCCATGTCAACGGCCTGCTTGGCCACCCTCATGCCGAACTTCTCCATGTGGTAGGCAAGAGTGCTCCTAGCAGCGTTGCTGACCCTCTCTGCACCAGCCTCTTTGATCATCCTATATATCGGAGCTAGAGGCAGGAACCTGACTGGTTTGGATGGCATATATCATATCCCTCCTTAATAACCCATTTGAAATGGGGTTATGTTTTTTTATCATATCCCAAATATAAGTTTTTCCCTTTAGTTCTTGTTTGATTGTCAAGATCAAGCAGCATCTGACAGATGACAATACCTTCTTAGAACAGACATATGTATACTTGACTAGGGAAGCATATTTCAATTTTTAAGTTTTATTAACAGATTAATTGTGATAGACCCAAAAATTAACATATCAATAATTCATGAAGTTTATTTGTACATATTTATCGAATTAGTTTATTTTCCATAAATTCATAGAAGATTAGCTGATTCAAGTTGTTCCATCTGTTCCATCATATCAGAATCTATACCAACAAAAGGGTCAATGGCTTATGAATATAGTAGCCATAATAAGACATTATTTTAATCCGATTTTGCATTTTGTCAATTACTAAGAAGTGGGCGATAAGAACTGATTTCAATAATTTTAATTTAACTTTCATTTCCTGAAAATGAAATAACAATTCCTCTCAAAAACAGATGACTTCAGCTGAAGACTCTTCAGAGCTATACAAAAGGAGTACTTATCGCTTGAAGGAAGTCAATAGCATAGTAAAATCATGAGAGTATCTCATGACATGTACACGGTTCTGCGTCTACAGGGGGTTTTATTGAATTTTCAAGAAAAAGATTATAATAATGAAAGGTAATCAGCGGTTTTAAGATATTTATTAACTATTGCTTTGGTTTAATTCCTGTATTTTTAAAAGTTCATTTATTTTGTGTCTGTCGGGTTCTTTGATTTTATTGTGTTCGAAGAGATAAGTCAATAAGAGGAGGAGGAATCTAACAGTTAATACTAATCTATTGAAAGTTAAGTCTATTTTTTCCATATAGCTAAAGCAATAATGACTAGATCACTAAACCTCCATTATTCTAACTATATCTGTTGCCCCTCTCCTCAATCCATAGGTGAATACAACAACATCGCCGAAGGATAGTTTTGCTTCTGATTTCAACTTATCTATGAAATTTTGGATAGGATCCTCCTTATCTCCCACTTTAAGAGTGTAGGGAAACACTCCCCAGTAAATAGCCAGCTTGTTGGATACTTTTTCATCATTTGATGCTGCATAAATAATCGAAAGAGGTCTTTGGGCCGACATTCTCCTAGCCGTAGCTCCAGTTCTTGTGAAAATCATGATTTTAGCTTCTAGGCTATCAGCAAGAAGAGCAATTCCTCTTGCGAATCTATCATAAATCGTTTTTGCTTCGGGCTTTATCTCTGGTAGCTTAAGTTCTTTTTCGGCGGCTTCAATTATGCGCCTCATCCACCTGACAGCCTCTACTGGATATCTTCCTATTGCTGTCTCACTAGCCAACATAAGAGCGTCTGCGCCATCTATAATAGCAGACATTATGTCAACGACCTCGCTCCTCGTTGGAGAAGGGTGTTCTATCATCGACTCCAATAGTTGAGTGGCAACCACAGAAGGCTTTCCTTTTCGTAAAGACTCGCTGATAATTCCCCGTTGAATTCTCGGTATCATTTCTAGGTCGTAATGAAGTCCTAAATCGCCTCTTGCAACCAATATTGCGTCGGCTTGTTCAGTTATATCCGAAATGTTGTCCACTGCATCTTTTGTCTCTATTTTTGCTATAATTCCCAAGTCTTTCCCTCCAATCTCATCCAAGAGCCGTCTTAACATAGAAATGTCCTGACCTGTCCTTACAAAACTCATTCCAACATAGTCCATGTCGTGTTGGACCGCAAACTCCACGTTTGTTACGTCTTTGTTCGAGAGCGGTGGTAGAGGTATGGTTTTGTTCCTAATTGCTATGTTCTTTTCTGGTTTTATTACTCCAGAGTTTAATGCGAGAGCTTTAAACTCCTTCGTTCTTGTCTCCTTGACTACGAGCCTTATTCTGCCCTCGTCAATGAGCAAGACATCCCCTTCAGAAATGACAGAGAAAACTTTTTCCTCAGCGATTGGTATCTTCTTAGCCTCTTTACTCTCTTTAGATAAGAAGAAGGTGATCTCTTCTCCTTTTTCCACACTTACATCTTCAAACTTACCTAACCTTACGGTGGGTCCAGAAAGGTCACCTATCAACGCTATTCTCTTGTGTACTATGGTAGAAGCCCTTCTGGCCTGCTTTATAAGCTCATTCCAATAATGAATTTCGCCATGGGCGAAGTTTATCCTGAAAGCGTCTACCCCTTCCTTTAGCATCATGACAATGGTTTCAAGGCTTTCACATGCAGGACCTAGGGTTGCTATTATCTTGGCTCTTTTCATCTTTGATTAATAGTCTCTAAGGGTTATTTAAGTTCCTTATCGGATGTTTGAACCTCCCATCCTTTCAAGGTCCTTTCAATCAGGTCAGCTATCATATCGACAACTTCTTTTGCGAATCTCACGCATCCTTCAATAGGAGGAATTTCTGCTTTGTCCTCAGGGTCGTATATTAGAATAGAGCCCGGTAAGGGAAATGCTTCTATTCCTTTTTCGATTAGGAATATTTGAGACTTGTCGAACAGCTTCTTCTTCACGAGATCCTCCTTTATTGCCATAATCATCGCTGTTTCTTCTGTTCCCGCATGTCCTCCTATTGAGCCCAAGATCTCCTTTGACTTCTTGGCAGCGTAGGACCACCAATTTACAAGCAAAGTTCTCACTCCCAACTCAAGCCATGCCTGTTTAAGTGCTTCAACAATAGCTTTCACATGCTCTGAACCACCATGTCCATTTAACACAACTATTTTATCAAACCCACTTATCTTTAACGATCTTAACGTTTGAAATACCAGTTTTTTCAGAGTTTCAGGTTCAACGGAGAGATGGCCTGGAAAACCCGTTAAAGATGTTGTAACACCATATGGAATTGCTGGCGCAATTAAACCATTTAGTCTCTCAACTAATTTATCAGAGAGATATAGAGGGATCATAAAGTCTGTTCCCAATGGTAAGTGCGGACCATGAGCCTCTACGACTCCTATTGGTAGAACGACAAACTTGATTTTCCTTCTAACATCTTTAAGTTCCTTCCAACTAAGCAACCAGAGTCTTCTTTCCATTTTATCGCCTTTTTTCGAGGAAATCGGATATTATTTCGTTCAGGTTTGGGCTTCCTATTTCCTGCAACTCATATCTGACGTGTACAACGGGCTTATTCAAGTTTAGATACCTTGACAAGTCTGTAGGCGTTCCTAATATCACAGTTTCAGCTGGTATCGAGTTCAGCACGTCTTCGAGTTCTTTCATTTGAGCTTTTCCATACCCTACGGCAGCAAGAACTGGACCTATGTGCTTGTATTTCTCGTAAGTTACCTTTAAGGATCCTTTTAGCCAAGGTCTAGGATCTACTATCTCAGAGGCTCCGAATTTTCTTGCAGCGATGTATCCGACGCCAGTAGGCATCTCACCGTGGGTAATTGTAGGACCATCCTCGAGAACTATAACCTTTCTTCCTCTTATTAGATCTGGGTTGTCAACAATTAGGGGCGAGGCCGCCTCGATAACCAACGCTTTTTTGTTAACTGAGACCACGTTCTGTCTTACTTCTTCGATCTGATTTCTGGAAGCGCTGTCCACTTTGTTGATAATTATAACGTCGGCCATCCTTATGTTTACGCTTCCTGGCCAATAAGTTAGCTCATGGCCTGCTCTTAGCGGGTCAACTACGGTTATCATGAGATCGGGTTTATAAAATGGAAAGTCGTTGTTCCCTCCATCCCAAAGAATTATGTCTGCCTCTTTCTCTGCCATCCTTAATATCTTTTCGTAATCTACTCCAGCATATACGATGTTCCCCATTTTTAGATGGGGCTCGTAATCCTCTCTTTCCTCTATGGTGCACTCATGCTTATCTAAGTCCTCTAACGTTTCAAATCTCTGTACTTCTTGCTTTCTAAGGTCTCCATAGGGCATTGGGTGTCTTATTACTGCAACTTTGAGCCCTTTCTCTCTTAGTATTTTTGCAACTTTTCTGCTAGTTTGGCTTTTACCTGAACCCGTCCTTGCAGCAGTTACAGCTATCACTGGCTTTTCTGAATTAAGCATTGTGCTTTTAGGTCCCAAGAGCATGAAATCTGCTCCAGAAGACTGAGCTATCGAAGCCCTTTCCATGACATAGTTAAACGAGATATCGCTGTATGAAAATACAACTAAATCCACTTCTTTTTCCTCAATCAAATTTGGTAGTTCTTCTTCTGGAATTATTGGTATCCCATTCGGATATCTAGGTCCTGCAAGTTCTGGTGGATATATTCTGCCAGCAATTCCTGGTAATTGAGCTGCTGTGAAGGCAACGACTTGATAATTTGGATTATTTCTAAAGAAAACGTTGAAATTATGAAAATCTCTTCCAGCTGCACCCATTATAACAACTTTTCTAGTCATTAAGCATCGTTCTTGACTGGACGGGATAAATCTTTAACATTGCGCCTCAAAGTTTTGGAAGATGAGGGTTTCTGAACTTGGTGAAAAAAAGCTCATAGAACTTGTAATGGAGCTTATCAGAAAAAATCCTAAGTCCCTCCTTAAGATAGGGCTTGATGATGCTGATGCTTTGAATCTAGAGCAAGGTACATACGTTTTTAACACTGACTTCGTAGCGGAGTCAACCGATAAATTACCTGGAATGACGTACTGGCAACTTGCTAGGAAAAGTATAGTTGCTAATGTGTCGGATCTCGCAGCCAAGGGGGCAAAACCTGAGGGATTTTTAGCATCCGTCGCTCTACCATCTAATTTTGATTTGAGTTGCTTTAAGGAGGTATTCAGGGGTTTAGATCAAGGTGCTGCGGAATATGATTCTTATTTGCTCGGAGGAGACTTAGGCGAAGCCAACGAGGTCTTTATATCAATATCAGCCTTTGGTAAGGTTAAGGGAAAGCTTATTTCACGAGATGGAGCCAAAGAGGGAGATTTTGTTGCTGTAACTGGGTTTTTTGGCTGGAACACTTTAGCTTACATGGCCTTGCTGGATGGCCTAGAACTTCCTGATGAAATAATGAAGAAGTCTTTAGAAGCTGTTTTTATGCCAAAAGCTCCGTTAAAAGAAGGATTAATTTTATCGGAATCAGGAGTGGTCACATCAGCCATTGATAGCAGCGATGGCCTTTATGTCTCCCTGAAACATTTATCTACGACCAGCCAAGTTGGTTTTCTCATAAAAAGACTTCCAGCGGAGGACGAATTGATTAAATTTGTTTCAAGCAAGGGTTTTGATCTAATACAAGTTGTTTTTTATGGTGGTGAGGAATATCATCTTGTTTTCACGGTTCCTCCTTCGAGCTGGGAAAAGGTGAGGGTTTTACTTTCTTCTAGGGGTCTTATAGCCATTCCCATTGGAAGAGTAATTCCTGGCAGTGATATAGTTGTTGAGCAAGATTCAAGAAAGATCACATTGCAAGAAGGAGGTTGGGAGCACTTCAAGGGTTAGCTTGTCAAAACCACCTTCTCACCTGTTCCTATGGAACTTAAGATCTCTATTCCCTGAGTAACCTCCCCTAGAGGAGTTACTGGAAAGTCTACTTTTAGATCGGTTAATGCTACAATAAGGGATTTGTTTGCTGGTGAAAAAACAATTTGTCCCTTTTTCAGGTTTTTTAATGGTCTTTCAAGTCTTCCTTCAAGGTCTACGCTTATGTAAAGGAGATCATTTGTTTTTATCGTTAAACCAGTAAGCGGAACGCTTTTGTAAAGCCTCTCAACTGTAATAGGTGACAAATGCCTTGTCAGAACCATTTTAACAACCCCAGCCTTGGTTCTCATTTCTAATGTGTATTCTCCAACACCTTCAAGCAAGATTTCTCACTTCCCTGTGAAGAAGAACCTTGTTTATTTTGCCTTAACTCCTCTATAAATTCTGAGTTTTGAGTTGCCGTTGATGTATACCACTAATCCTTTCTTATGATATTCCCTGAGTAACTTTTTTGCTGTACTAACCCTTATCCCATACTTAATCGCAAGAGACTGCGGTGTTACGATGGGGCTGTTGATAATTTCTTTCTCAATCGTTTTTAGTAGAGAATTTGATGGCCAAAGCATTCCAACAGTTTTTTCCTCGCCTTTTTCCCTAGTGCTCATTTGCGACCCTCTTTACAAGATCTCCTTCAAAAGTCAGATAAAAGTTTTGAGTTTAGACAAGCCGTCTGAGGAGACTGAGAAGTTCGGGTGTTACGGGAAAAGTAACAATTAAGGCAAGGAAGTAGATGGCTGCCCCTAGATAAGCCCTCTTTCTTGAAAGAGAACTATATTCATCTAAGGGTGGTGGGTGTTTAACGAATAAAGTAAAGATTAGTAGCATTAGAGCCATTTGAGGATGGAGGAATTTGAAAGGAGTAGCATATGAGATGAAAGAGAGGGATATTAGTGCAAACGCTATTAGCTGTCTTTTCTTTTCATCGGGAAAGAAGGCATAGCATACATGCCCTCCATCGAGTTGAGAGATTGGCATAAGATTTAGGAATGTTATTGTAAGAATAACCCAGCCTGCAAGTGCAACAGGGCTTAAATAAATGGGTGAGGACACTTTAGCTAACTTGAACATATAAGAAAAGATGGGTTGTTCCCACCACAAAGGACTAGCTCCTTCTTTTTCTAAGGCACTTATCAGAGACGGATCAAGAGGTATGGATGATTTAAGACCAAAATAACAAACTGGGATTGATGCTATAAGGCCAGTTAGAGGACCTGATAATCCCATGTCGAAAAGTTCATCTCTGTTTAATGGAATCCTACGACCAAAGATTATAGCTCCGAAAGTACCAAGAGGTGGTCCCCCTGGAATAAACAGTGGCGGGTCCCAATCACCACCTCTCAACCTAGTGGCTACCATGTGACCGAACTCATGTGTCCCAAGTGTGAAAAAAACTGAAATTGTGAACATAAGAGCACTGTATATGATATTTATGCTAGGAGTTATGCCAACTTTATTCAACAGCTCTACTGCTGTTTTACTATAAAGATAGCCAGAGAAAGTGACGGTGCAGATGGTAGCCAGCAACATAACAAGATAAATTGTTTTTGATCTTTTAGATGGAATTTTGGCGGGAAACACTATAAGCCGAAGGTAAGGCTCTCCTGGGAGGAGTTTAGGCATTAACCCATGAGGAATGAGTTCCTCAGCTACTGCTCTAAAGCGCTCTCTTGACTTATCTGGATCTACTTTATCTACCAGCATCTCAAGCCCAGTTGGCGTTTCAGTAACGTCAACCACATGAAAGTTTCTGCTTACAACATCTATGATGAAGCTATAGGGTGTCGGAAACACTTTTCGTTTTACCCCGTTGTGATCGTTTGGGTGGCGTTTAAAACTTTGTTTGATGTAAGGTTTTCTGATCGAGGTGGGGCGATGCAGAAACAGTACATCATTAGAAGGTTCAATCCTAAAGATCTAGACAACGTTGTTAAGCTTAACTGGGTCTTTCTTCCTGAGAACTACCCTTCGTTTTTCTTCTTGGAAAACTACACACATTGGCCAGAGGCTTTTCTTGTGGCCGAATCTGAAGGCAAAATAGTGGGCTATGTTATGTGTAGGGTTGAGGAGAAGTACTATAGATTTAGTCCTATCAAGCTCGGGCATGTCCTCTCTATAGCTGTAGAGAAGAAGCACAGAAGGCAGGGGATAGCAACAGCTCTCATGAAAGGCGCTGAAGCGGGATTAGTTAATACCTATGGCGTAGATCTAGTTTATCTAGAAGTTAGGATTTCAAATGAACCAGCCATTTCCCTATACAAAAAGCTAGATTATAGGGTTTTGGGCATCATGCCTAAGTATTACAGCGATGGTGAGGACGGCTATCTTATGGTAAAACCAGTTTCTGAAAGAGCAGACGAACGGCTTATCAGTGCTGTATTGGGGTATAGGGTGAAGAGCAAGTGAACGGAAAGAAAAGCTTTGTTAAAAAGATAGACTTAAGGGGCAAGAGCTTTCCAGGCACAATAATTACTCTAGCTAAGGTAGCAAAATCCTTGAAATCAAAGGAATTTCTTCTGGTTTTAACTGATGATAGGGAGACGGTTGAACAGGCAAGGGAATGGGGTGAGAGAGTAAGCTGGGCGTCTGTAACCTCGGACAGAAAAGATAATTATTGGATTCTTCGCGTTAAAAGGCTGTAATTGGAGGAAAATAAACTGATGATTGAACTCCCTTATGGTTCATTAATGGTAAGAGGTAAAAGCCCCTCCTGCGAAATTTGTTGGAGAGGGGGTAAACTCGTCTTATTTGCCACAGGACTATGCCCGCGGTATTCGACCTGTTTTTATTGCACGATTTCCTCTGAGAGAAGAGGAAAGGACTGGGTTTTTGCAGATGAGATAAGAGTTCATGATGAATCAGATTTTCTAAGAGAAGCAAGGCTCATAGATGCCGAAGGAGCCGGAATAACTGGGGGAGAACCAAGTTTAGTTATAGACAGGGTTTGTAGGTACATACGGGTTTTGAAAGAAAACTTCGGGAAGAAATTCGATGTGCACCTTTACACAAATTCAGCGGGTATTAACCCTAAAAGTTTGGGGAAATTAGAATCTGCTGGTTTAAATGAGATTAGATTTCATACTTGGCAAAGGAAGGACTGGGAAAAAATTAGACATGCTCTAAACTTCAACTTTAGGGTTGGAGCTGAGATGCCATCGATACCAGAAAGAGTGTACGAAAAGAGATTAATGAAGCTTACGAAGTTCCTTGATTCTATTGGGGCTCATTTCTTAAATATCAATGAATTGGAATTTAGCGAGGGAAATAGAACCATTCTTTTATCTCGGGGCTATGGTGTTAGAATTAATAGCGGAGTCGCTGTTTCTGGAAGCAAAGAAACTGCAAAGAGGGTTTTAGATTATATAGAAAGGGAGACTGGGCTTCTTGGTTATTTCTGCTCTGCGGAGGTAAAAGAAGTACAGGTTCTTAATAGATGGAGAAGAAGGGCTAAAAACGTTGCAAAGCCCTATCAACGCATAACTGACCAAGGCACTATAATGTTCGGTGTGATACGAGGGAACCTCAGCAAATTACTAGAATTCAAAAGCTTCTTAGAGAAAATGGGCTTGTATTCTTTTGAATTAAGAGGTAAAGAGCTCTTAGTTCCGCCCTACATTGTTTTTGAAAACAAATCTCTACTACTGTCAAAGGAGTTAGAGGGTGAGATAATTGAGATGGCTCCTTTGGATGCTCCCTTTGAGATCTCTAGGCGTCCTATTGTGAAAAACAAATCTTAATTACCCTGAGACTGTTATCTCCTCCTCGAGCGAAGGAGATATAACGCTTACACCCACTATTTCTTGAACTTCTTCTCCAAACTTCTCAGTTTCTTCTCCATGAATTGGAAGTACCTGTTTTGGATCCACAGTCCTTACAAATTCGAATAGACCAGATCTACCTACGTGTGAGGAGAAGTCAAGTTGATTTACTCTCATCTCTATTGTTCTTCTTTCTCCATCTATGTATATCTCGCCTTCTTGCAATAATCTTCTGCCTTCCGTTCCTTCAATCTGATATCCTGTGAGGGTTAACGAACTCACAGGGTCTTCCCTTCTCCTATCGAGATAAAAGTAAACGGGCCCACCTTCAAGCATTCCAGACGTTGTTAGAACAATTGACGGTCTTCTAGTGATGTTTTCTCTAAATTTCCAGTTTCCGACCATTCTAAGGTTTCTCAAAGAGTACTCAAACTCTTTATCATCTCTAAGTCTATGGGGATATGAAAGCAGAATTTCCGTTCCAGTTCGCGCCATACCATCAAGGAATAGGTTTTTTATCCCACTAGATGACAAGATCATTGCAATCTCGTTAAGTCTTGCTATAGCAAAGCCAGCGATTATTGCTAGGCCCCCCCTATTGATAGTATCTCTAACTACCTCCCTTAGGAGTTTCTCCTGTCCTTTTCTACTTGGATGTTCCCTTTGAGAATAAGTACACTCCGTGATCAACAGGTCTACCTCTGGTAACTCTCTTTCAGCTCCACGAGAGAGCCTGGTATTTCTAAGCTTGAAGTCCCCCGTATATAGGAGAGATGTCCCATTTGTTCTAACATAAAACATGGCACTACCAGGGATATGTCCAGAATCAAATGGTATAACCTCGACAGATCCTATCTTGAAAGGAACTCCATATTCTATTGGTCTATAGTTCCTCATTAGCTTTTTAATTTCTTGAGGACCATAATCTATCGTATATCCTCTCTTCTTTGCTACCTTTATGGAATCATAGAGCAGAAGTTCTACAAAGTCCCTGGTTATGTCAAGACCATAGATTTTAGGTGAATTCTTGCCCCTAAAAAGCAGGGGCAGTGCTCCTGAATGATCCAAATGTGCATGTGTTAACAGCACAGCATCTACATTATCGACTTCTGGAGGGAAAAGCGGGCTCTGTTTCGGCCTTAGCTTTATTCCATAGTCAAGTAATATTCTTTTACCCTTGGTTTCTAGGAGAATGGCGCTTCTTCCAACTTCTCCAATAGCACCAAGTGGTTTCACTTTTAGCGAACTCATATCTAACAAATCCTCCCGTTAACGTCAGGAGAAAACGATTTTCGTTTCCTTTAGTCATCCTCCCAACGAATCAGAAAATCATGAAGCGGAGAGATATAAAAAGTTCACTTATATTTTTAGATCGAAAGTTGCTTAGACAAGAACTTACGTTCTTTCACACTCCTGGAAATTTGTACACCTCTACGCCCTCGTCTTCTATCTTCTCAAAGTCTAGATAAGCTATACCTCTCTTTTCTAACGATAAAAGAGCTTTTCTAGCCAAATCAACTGGCAATCCCAAATCGGAGACTACCTCTGCGAGTGTAAGCTTCCCCCCCCTTTTCCTAGCCAGTCTTATTATATCATCTTGGATCTCCTCTATTCTCATTTCTTTCCTCTTTCCAGAAGTCCCTACATAGATAGCTAGAGCACCCATCCCCATCAGGATTATCCCAGGAAATATGCGTGTTGGGGCATAGCTTGCAGCTATTAAGAACATTAAGCCTAAAAAAACCAGTAGTCCTCCAGCTACAAAAGCTATTACGGGAAAAATAGAGAGGCGGGGCAAATTCTATTCAGCCCCCTGAGGTTTCTTCCTTTAACTTCTTCAGTTCTTCTTCTACTTGACTTTCAATCATGGTTTTTTCCAGCTCTCTCTCTATCTCATCCCTCTCCTCAGGTTCAAGTACGTCCAATGTACCCCCAACAGCTATTAGTTCATCGATGGCTGCAGATCTTGCTTCAAGATCTCTGATCCTAGAATCCGCTCTATCCACTATCCTTGCAACATTTACGACTTCATCTCCAAAACCAGTTAACATCTCTTTAACTTCTGTTTGTGCTTTTGCACTCTCATATTCTGCCTTTAATTGCTCTTTTCTAGTTCTAAACATTTCAACCTTATTCTCAAGGTCATCCCTCACATTCTTTAGATCTTCCTCTTCCTCTTTCATTTCTGATATCTTTTCCTCAAGTCTCCTCTTCTGAAGTAAGAGGATGTGTTTCCTCTCTAGAGCCTTCCTAGCTAGATCTTCTCTTCCCATTTTCATAGCTTTCTTGGCGTTCTCATCCAGTCTAGCTATTTTCTCCTCAATCTCTTCAACCTCAAACTCAAGTCTCTTTCTGGCAGTAACAGCCCTTGCAAGCGCCATATTAACGTTATGCAATTGTTGAACCATTTTCCCATATGCGTAATCTAGTTGCTCTATGGGATCTTCAAACCTCTCCATTAGTTTGTTTAATTTAGCCTCGATTGAGACCTTTAACCTCTCCCAGAAACCAGTCATATTAATCTGTGCTTTATTTCTCAAGGAACATTAATAAAATTAGGGTGCAAGCAGATCATAACCTTCAGGGTCTCCTAACCTTTATTTTGAATTTATTGATTCTTAGAATAAAGAGGTAAAGCGCAATGAGTGAATTCATCAGTTTTGAGGATTTTAAGAGGATGGACCTTAGAATTGGAAAGATTGTTCATGCCGAAAAAGTTCCAGGAACAGATCGCCTAATCAGACTTGAAGTAGATTTGGGAAGCGGAAAAAGACAATTGATCGCTGGAATTGGGGAAGAATACAAGCCAGAAGACCTCTTAGGCCTAGAGATTGTTGTATTAGTTAATCTGAAACCAAAGAAGATAAGGGGCCTGCTCTCCGAGGGAATGCTTTTAGCAGCGGTCTTGGAAGGAAATAAGCCCGTTCTTATAGTCCCAGATAAGGAGGTTCCTCCTGGATCTCCTGTTAGCTAGGGTGTCAGCTTATGATGCCTGGGGAACCAAAAGATGTGGTTGAATATGCGGTTAGACGTGCTCTAGGAATGAATGTGGATTATGCAGAAGCAAGGTATCAGATTAACCGCTCTAATAACCTTTTCATGATTAATGGAAATATTGAAGCCCTTGCCAACGTTTCTGTTGCGGGAATTGGTATAAGGGTTATTATTGATGGATCTATGGGGTTTGCATCAACAAACGATCCAAATAAAGTCGAAAAAGCTATTGAGAACGCAGTCAAAGGAGCAAAGGCATGTTCAAAAATCTCTAAGAGGCTTAAATTATCTGAAGAGAGCTTTGAAGAGGCTTCATACGCTTCTAAGGTTCTTAAAAGGCCAGAAGACATACCTTTGGAGGAAAAGATAGAGTTTCTCAGATCTATAGACGAACTGGCAAAAGAGAAGGGTATTTCATCCAGAAATTTGTCTTTGAGAAATTCAAGAGAGCAGGTTTACTACGTAAACTCAGAGGGTTCGCGCGTTGAAGGAGATGTAACGCGAGTGGGTGGAAATGCAACACTAACGCTGGTGAGTGGAGCTGAGTCAGCTCAAGAATTCGTTGAGAAAGAGGGGAGTGGTGGTTGGGAGCTTGTAGAGGGCTGGAATTTCTTGGAAGAGGTCTCGAGGATAGCCGATGTAATGAAAGAGTGTTTGGAAAAAGGAATTTCTCCTCCTAAAGGAAAAATGGATTTGGTTTTGGGTCCTTATGTGGTCGGTCTAATGATGCATGAATCTACTGGACATCCCTATGAGGCCGATAGGATATTAGGAAGAGAGGCTGCCCAAGCGGGTGAATCGTTTGTAAAACCTGACATGCTTAGCACAAGGATAGGATCAGAAGTCGTAACTGTAGTTGACGATCCAACTATCGAGGGCAGCAGCGGATTCTATCTCTATGATATGGAGGGAGTCAAAGCTAGGAGGAGAGTCCTGATGAAAAACGGTATCATTAACGAATTTTTACATAACAGAGAGACTGCTGCTATTTTTGGGATCAAGAGCAACGCTTCTGCTAGGGCCTCTTCCTATGATAGAGAGCCAATAATACGCATGGCTAATACGTTTATGCTCCCTGGTGACTTCTCTCAGGACGAGCTAATAGAAGGTGTAAGACAAGGTGTATTCATTGCTCGCTTTACCGAGTGGAACATAGATGATAGAAGGTATAATCAAAGATATGTGGGTTCAGAAGCTTACTTAATAAAGAATGGTAAGCTGGATAAGATGGTAAAGAGGCCCATTCTAGAAATTACAACGCCAGCATTTTACTCAAGCATAGATGCTGTTGGAAAAGATATAGAATTCACTCCTGGATTGTGTGGAAAAAGTGATCCTGGACAGGCCGTACCGGTGTGGTTTGGGGGGCCTAGCGTTAGGTTGCGAGGTGTTAGGCTTGGTGGAATCTGAATCCTTTGAGGAAGGTTTTAGTATTGCTCAAGATGTAGTAGACATAGCTCTCGGAAAAGGAGCAGAGGATGTTGCTGTAATATACAAGGAAGATGTTGGTAGACATCTGAGGTTCTCTCAAAACAAAGCTGATATTGCAAATACATGGCTTTACAAAAGGATTTCCGTATGTATAGGAAAGGAAAAGAGGATTTTGGTGGTAGAAACAGAAGATCTTCAACTAGAGAGCCTTAAAAGGTTTATTGAGGGATCTGTAGATTCTATGAAGTACCTGCCTCCTAGACCAGTGTATGCATCCATGCCAGAAGGTCCTTTTGAGTACCCTCTAGTTCAAGATCTGTATGACGATAGAATTCTAGAAGCTGAAGATGAACTCGTTGATATGGCCAAGACCGCCATAGATTCGGCTTTATCAGAAGGGGCCGAGAGAGTTGCAGGCGTAGTAAAATCTCGTGCTGGATACTCATGTTTAGTTACAACAGGGGGAGTTAACATTTGTTCTAGAGATAGCCAAGTATATCTAGAAATCAGGGCCTTTGCTAATGAAGAGGCTACTGGACACGGAACAACCTGTTCCAGGTCATTATCAGGTTTGGATCCAAAAAGGGCCGGGATGGAAGCAGGGAGAGACGCTATGCTAGCAAAGAACCATACAAAGGGAGAGCCAGGTAAATACAATGTGATATTTGGTAGAAGTGCGTTAGGAAACCTAGTTGGTATATTTGGTCATATGGCATCTGCTCTATACATTCTCATGCAAATGTCACCCTATGTGGACAAAATAGACCAAAAAATAGCTTCTGAAAAGGTTACTCTTATAGATGATCCATTGATGTCAGCAGGGTATGGGTCTAGGGTTCATGATGATGAAGGATTGCCAACAAAAAGGAACGTTATCATAGAAGAAGGGGTTCTAAAAACCTATCTTCACAACAGACTAACTGCCAAAGCATTTAATACCAATTCCACTGCAAATGCGGGTTGGATCATTCCGAAACCTTGGTATCTCATACTTAAGCCAGGAGAGACAAAAGACGAGGAGCTTATCGAAGAAATGAAGGAAGGTCTTATTGTTAAGAACGCCACATATTTGAGGTTCCAAAATTACAGAACAGGAGATTTTTCTGCAGTAATAAGAGATGGTGTCTTTAGAGTGAAGAATGGTGAAATAATAGAAGAAGTCAGAGGGCTCAGGCTTAGTGATAACCTGTTAAATCTCCTTTCGAACGTCTATCAAGTCTCTAGAGAGGCTATACCCGTATTTCATTGGTGGATGGAGTGGGAAGTTCCTGTTGTGACTCCATTAATGGCGGTTCACAATGTAGGATTCACTTCAGCAATTTTATGATGCTTTATTCCCTCTTGCTTACTTCTCCGAATCTAACAAGAGCAGCTATTGCTCTCGCTCCCCTGGATGGATCGGTATAGTAGGGAATACCAGCCGCTTTCAATCTTCTCAACTGCTCTGTTATTTCATCAGTTGCTTCCATGGAAATAACTACTAAAGGCTTTTTTTTGGAGATACCGAGTTCGATCATGTAATCTATTAGTTGACGTCTATCTAATAGTGGTGGAGACATTAAAGCAATGACCATCACGCAATCTATATCCTGAGAATTCAACATAGTCTGAATTGAAATCTTGTACTGTTCAGCAGTGCAAGAGCCTGTAAGATCTAAGGGGTTGCTAATGGCATAAAATGGAGGTAATTTTCTCTTTAATTCTTCCTCTAGCCCCTCAGATAGAGGAGGAATTTCCAGACCCTGTTCTTCCAAGGAATCCACTGCAATTACACCATAACCACCACCATTAGTGATTATTCCGACCTTTCTACCTTTAGCAGGTGGTTGAGTTGCCAAGCACATACAAACATCGACGAACTCCTCTAACTTCGTGGTAATGATGGTTCCACATTGTTTTAAGGCGGCATTGTATATCTCCTCATTCCCAGCTAAAGAACCGGTGTGGCTTAAAACCGCCCTGCTTCCAGCCTTTCCTCTCCCACCCTTCATAACTACCACGGGTTTGTGGCGAGAGACCTCCTTAGCGACTTTCATGAAACGCCTTCCATCTTCTAGACCCTCTATATATAGAGCAATTACCCTCGTTTCATGGTCTTCGGCCAAATATTCCAAAAGGTCTGCTTCATCTACATCCGCAGCATTACCATAGCTTATGAACCTACTTACTCCAACTTCTTGTTTGGCTAACATGGTCATTAGGCCAGCCGCTAGGCTTCCACTTTGCGAAATAACAGCGACATTTCCTCTAGGTGCTCTAGGGAGTACATTATCGGGGGTGAACAGCATATCTACATTGGAAGGCGGACTATACACCCCCATGCAGTTTGGTCCCATTAGTCTAAGTTCCCATTTTTCTGCTGTTCTCACAAGCTCAGTTTCAAGTTCTCTGTTTCCAACCTCACTAAACCCCCCAGAGATTACTACTACTGCCTTTACTCCTTTTTTTCCGCATTCTTCTATCGCCTGGATTGTATATCGTGCAGGAATTGATATTATTGCTAGATCAACCTCTTCTGGCACGTCTATTACGCTAGGATAGGCTTTAAGTCCTAAGATTTCTGCGGCTTTTGGGTTCACAGGGAAAAGCTTCCCGTTGAAACCAGCCTTTAGCATCTGAGAAACTATGATGTGACCTATTTTTCTTGGGTTTCTTGAAGCACCTATCACCGCTACGCTTTTGGGCTCGAAGAAAACTCTTAGTCTAGGGTCCATAATTTTGATCCCATTGATTTGGGATGTGTGTAGTTAAAATAGTGAGCCTTGATTCATTGCTGCCATGCTCTCAATTTAATATCTTTATCACGGCCAGCAACTCTTTTTGAGGAGACAACGTCTTCCCAGGACTATTATCAATGAAAGATTCCAGAAAAATTATAGGGAAGTAATTGAGAGAGGGTATAATCATAAAATATGGGTAAAGAAGAGATATATTTGGAGTTAAATTTGTCTTCTTCAGTCGAGACAAGAAAAACAAAGCTAGAATGTGGTTTCCTAAGAATAACTCTATCAAAGAAGAGTAGAAAGGTCTGAAGATAAATGTTGAGTAAACGTAATTAACCTAGTCGCATGCATTAATCATGAGGGAAAAGAGATGGATGAAGACCCGTTCGATAGATGGATGAGAGAAATGATGAGATTGTTCAAGAAGGTAGAGGAAGATCTATTGAAGAGCTTGGAAGATATGGGTGCATTTGACTGGAAAGAGCTTGAGGATAAATTTCCAGAATTGGAGACGCCCAGCGGAATGAGAGTTAGGGGTCCTTTCATACAGGGATACTACTTTACTATAGGGCCAGATGGGAAGCCAGTCATTAAGTACTTTGGAAATGTCCCAAAAAGCGGAGAGATAAGAGAAGTTGAAGAGGAACCTGAAGAAGAGAGAGTTCCAATTCAGATAGAAGAAGGAGGTACTGAAGTAGTAAGAGAGCCGGTCGTAGACGTGTTGGATTTTGGAAAGGAGGTCGTGATAATAGCAGAAATGCCAGGTGTTGAAGAAAAGGACATAGATATCAGAATAAAAGGAAATAAGCTGTATATTGAGGGAGGACACTATTCTAAGATGATCGAATTGCCAACAAAAGTAGGTACCTCTCTCAAGAAGTCTTACAAAAATGGGATCTTAGAGATAAGATTAAAGAAAAGGTGATGAGTTCTTACATGTGGTAAGGGAGAGAAGTTTCCTCTTTAGGAGTTTCTGCTTCAGCTACTTCTCTTGCTGCGCGTCTGAGTTCTTCCATAAGTTCACGCTCTTTCTCGATCATTTTATCCATTTCAGAGAAATCAGTCTGTCCTCCCACTATTTTGTCAACAACAAGCAGGACATTCTTAGAAGCTCCGGGATCTGGAAATGATCCGCCTGTTGTTCCTAGCAAACAGGCGCTTTTTATTCCATAAACATGGGCCACACCTACTATTATGCCACAGGCTCCTGTTACGTATCCTCCTCTTAACCTCTTAACCCCATACGATTCCAGCTCTTTCATTAGATCTGAATCATTTGTACATGCAAAGACTCCTTTTACGTTAAGAGATCCTGGAACATACCCGCCCAAAGCAAGAACTAGGCCGACATCAAGGGCCCTAACATATTTAATGACCCTTTCAGCGATTCTATATTGACCCCAGGGAACTGGTTGTGCTTCTGAAGTCATTAGAAGCAGGTCTCTTTTTGAACCTTCTCTTTTAAGATAGTATAGGTCTATGGAAGCTAGTTTCAGATCCTCTTCTTCTACTCTAACACCAGCCGAGCCATCGGGGAGGGGTATCAGGTCACTAACTATCTTTGCTATTAGAGGCGGGTCATACTGATCAATCAGATATTGAACAGCGATTTTCCCAACTAACCCTAGCCCCGGCAGTCCTTGAATGAGCACGGGGCTATCTGGTTGGACTTTTTTGTGTTCTATTAGTTCGATCAAGGACAATTGTTTCTCAAGCTTCTGATCTGAAGTAGGATTTAAAGTGTATTCCTAAAGATAGGTTGGGGTTATCATGAGGATAGTTGTAATTGGTTACGGTACTGCTGGGCAAACGGCTTCGGCCATAGCTAAAAAGAGAAATCCAAAACTTGAGGTAGTCGTTCTTGAGAGAAGACCTTACCCAGCGTATCATCCCTGTTCTCTCCCCTATGTCCTTAGTGGTAAAATCCCCTTTGAGGATGTCGTAGAGAGGAGAAAACCCCCAAACATAGAGTTGATAACCAAGGCAAATGCAAAAAGGATAGATCCATACAAGAAGGTAGTGAATTTTGACAGAGAAGGGAGCGAGGAGGCTATTGACTATGATTTCTTAGTTATCTCAACTGGTTTACGACCTACCCTTCCTCCCGTCGAAGGACTTGAGTTAGAAGGCGTCTCGCTCTTTTGGACGGTTGAAGACGTTGAGCGACTCAGAAAAAGGAGTTTGGAGAAAATCGTCATTGTTGGAGGTAGCGCTACTGGTATAGAAGTAGCGGCCGAGTTGGCTACCCTAGGAAAAGAAGTCTACATAATAGAGATGATGGAACAACTTATGCCAGGAAAGCTTGATCCTCCCATCGCATCTTTGGTTGCTCAGTCCTTGACGAAGATGGGGGTAAATGTTCTTCTAAAGCACCCTTTGAAGAAAATTATAGGAAAAAGAGGAGAGGTAGTAGGAGTTATAGCAGGAGATAAAGAGATAGAGGCTGATACTGTGATACTATGCACTGGAGCAAAGCCCAATGTAGAACTTGCAAAAATTTCTGGAATTAAGATAGGAGAAAAAGGCGGAATTCCCGTAGATCAGTGGATGAGAACTGAGTATCCAAACATTTACGCCGCGGGAGACGTAGCTGAGGTTAGGGATTACGTTACTGGAAATCCGATTGTCACAGGTCTAGCATCAACTGCACTTGTTCAGGGCAGGATAGCTGGTATGAACATTTCAGGGGGAGATGTTAAGTACAAAGGCACCCTATGTCCCTTTGTAGTCCATTTTGGAGAATTTGCAGTTGGGTGCACTGGTTTAACCTCAAGCAGAGCAGAGAAAGAGGGAATAGAACACGTGTTTGGACGCTTTAGAGGTCCTGATATGGCAAAGGAAGTACCTTGGAGCAGCTCTATAGTTACGTGGCTGGTAATAGATAGAAGAGGGAGGTTGTTAGGGGCCCAGTTTTTTGGAAAGCAAGGGATTTGGGGAAGAGTAATATTCTCTACACTTGCTATAATGAAGGAAGTTAATCTCAGTGAACTTGAAAAAATGGAATTCGGTTATCATCCACTAATTAGTCCCGTCATAGAGCCTCTAACCGTCCTTGCGGAAGCATTAAGGAGAAAGTATGGGTTTTGATTAGCCGATACATCTTATTTCCTCTAAACTACGTTTTATTGGTGTCATTGGGCTTTCTAATTCCTCCAGAAGTGACTCGGTATTGATTCGGTAGTCTTCAGGATTTTCTAGGATTTTAGAGATAAGCGGAAATGCTTCTTCGCAGTTTCTAAACCTGTAAATCGGAAATCCTCTATCTTTAAGATACTCATTTACATATAGAGGATAGTCTAAAGGAAATAGGGAGATTGATGGGACGCCCAACAATGCTCCCTCTCTTGCCATCGTTCCTCCGCCCGTGATGACCAGCGAGGAATAGAAGTAAAGGCTAGGTGTGTCTACAGCTCTTTTAGGGACAATTATTCCACTTATTTTCTCTACGGATTTGCGTTGTTCAGGATATCTGGGAAAGAAGACAGCTTTTATCCCTTTCCTCGCAACGAATCGTATTAGATCAATAAAGTTTGTGCCCACTAAGCCAGATAAATAGGCTGCCTTCTCCTCTGGAGGCCTAAATACAACAAAAGGCTCTTCTTCTAATCCTATTTCTTCTAAGACATGTGGGTCAGGTTTGTTGGATTTTATCCATGCCACCTCATCTACACCATCGTACTGTAGTATATTGTTTTCTTCAGCTCCTAGTTTAACTAGTTCTCTTTTAGGAATGGCGACAGGCGCTATTACTTTCGTTGAAAGAGGGAGTGTTATCCTTCCTACGTGAAACGCGTGTGGAGTGTCGTTTAGCGTTATAGAAGGAACGCCTAAACCAAATGCCACCCTAACTGCTGAGGGAGAGGATAAGGAGATAAGAGCACAAATTTTTTTGTCATGAAGCTCATAAACCAACTTCTGGGCTCTCACTGCGTATGCAACAAGTTTCTCAACCCTAGCCACTCCTCCATATCTACCTACAGAGGTGTGTGGTATTTTATTCAGTTCAAGTATTTGAAGAGTTTCTGCATAGTCTCTAGCAGTTAGAATAAGTTCCAATCCTTCTATTTTTCCAAGCTCTCTATATATAGAAGAGAACAGCCTCGCTTGTTTTGGAGTAAGGGCGTCTAGCCAAATTAGACCTCTCAAATGCTCTCCCCAAACAACTTGATATAAGTATCCCTTAAGAACTCCTTTGCTTGTTCCATGAGTTCTCTGCCTTTCTCTGTTATCTCGTAATACTTTCTTAATTTTCCTGTTTCTCCCATTTGCTCCGTCATTTTCACTAATCCCTTAGATTTCAAGCTCTTCAATACGATGTATCCAGTTATCCTGGCAGGTCTCCAGCCGAATCTCTTCTCCACTTCTGCTGGTATTGTGTAAGCATATTGTGGTTCTTCCAAAAGTAAAGACAGGATGTAAATCCATAAGTTCTCTTTAGTTAACTTTCGCTGGAGTCTGTCTAAAGACATGTGATCACCCCAAATAGTTCATAGACGCGTTCTCTTTTTCATCCTTGCTCGTCTCTGACTCTTCTTTTGGTTGTAGCTTGCTTTCAAACTCTTTAACTCTCTTTCCCATCTCTTCCATGTCAATACCTAAGCTCATGATGGAGTTAAGTTTATTCAAGATATTCTGAGCTGGCTTCGGATCTGGTAGGTAATCTGCTGCTACTCCAGAGATAAAGACATATCTAAGCCCTCTCAACCTCGCTAACGTTAAATTCGCTCCTGCAAGACCGATTACTGATCTTATTGTTTCGTTTCTAATTGATCCCAGTTCTTCTAATTTCTTGGTCCATTCCTCGTCTCCAAAGGTTATTACCGTGTTGTAAAGGGTTCTATCAACAAATCCAGCTATTATAAAGATGATCTCAACACCTTTTTTCTTTAAATAGTCAAAAAGAAGAGATGAAACCTCAAGCTGCCCCCAGGGAACTGGTTGAATTGGAGAGCTTACTAAAAACAACTTGTTTTTCCCTTTCTTTGCTAACCTAATTTCAATTGCAGGCAACTTGAATGTTCCGTCCTTGTTTATTATTATCCCAGCTACATTGCTCGACAACATAAGATATTCTGAGTATATTTTGGCTGTAAGCTCTGCATCGAGTTTATCGGCTAGATATGACACAACCTGAATTCCAATGTTTCCCATCCCTGGATAGCCAGCTATAGCTATCGGTACGGGATCTTTCACATCGATAAGTTCGACTATTTTGTTCCATCCCATGCTACTTCAACACTCAAGATTGAGTCATCCTAATTATTAAGATGCTATCAATTAAAACGACCCTTATGCAAAGAAAGGTTTGCTTCATAATATTAGATGGACTAGGAGATAGGCCCTGTAGGGAGTTAAACGGACTTACTCCACTCCAAAAGGCAGATATCCCTAGTTTCGATTTGCTAGCAGCTACTGGGATGGTTGGAAGGCATTATCCGTTGGGCCCTGGAATACCTCCAGGAAGTGATACTGCCCAACTTTCAATGCTAGGGTACGATATTAAAAGAGAATATCCCGGAAGAGGCTATTTTGAAGCCTTGGGTTGGGATGTAAAGATCGAATATGGTGATATCGTTTTTAGAGTAAATTTTGGAACTGTTGAGAGAGAAGGTAAGAATTTAATCGTGAAAGACAGACGGGCTGGTCGAATTTCAGGAAAAGACGCTGAGTTGGTTGCTTCGGCTGTTAAAGAAATGGACTTGATGAATGGAGAGGTAAAAGCGATTCTCATGCATACATTAGAACATAGAGGAATCCTGATCCTAAAAGGACCTGATCTCAAACCTCAAGTGACTGATGTGGACCCTCATGAGAAAGGATATCCTGTCTTGGAGCCACAGCCTATTGTCTCACATCTTGGGGCGAAGAAAACCGCGCTTGCTCTAAAGGAGTTCGTTCTAAAATCATACGAAATACTCAAAGACCTAGATATAAATGTGGAAAGGAAGCGGTCCGGGTTATTGCCAGCAAACATAGTTCTACCTAGGGGAGCGGCTACTAAATTACAGATCTCTAGCTTTAAGGAGAAATGGGGACTCAAATCCGCTGCCATAGCTGTCGGACCTTTGTACAGGGGCATTGCTAGAAGCGTGGGGATGGAATTATTGGAAGTCGAGGGAGCAACTGGTTTGCCTAACTCTAACTTCAAAGGTAAGATTAGAAAAGGAATAGGTGCGTTGGAATCAAAGTTTGACTTTGTATTTGTTCACATAAAGGCCACAGACGTTGCATCTCATATGAAAGACCCCTATCTTAAAGTTAAGATACTTGAGAGGATAAATGATGCTTTAGAACCTTTGTTGGATCTATCAGAAGATTATTTAGTACTCTTGACAGGCGATCACTCAACACCTTGTTCTTTAGGAAAACATTCAGGAGATCCTGTTCCATTATTAATCTCTGGGAAAGGAATTCTAGAAGATGATGTTGGTAGATTTGACGAGCTTAGGTGTATTAGAGGAGGAATAGGTACTGTAATGGGAAGGAATCTCATGAGGCTGATTCTTAACTACTCAAATAGAGCTCTAGAATACGGTCTAAGGCCTAAAGCAGCTGAAGTTCCCTTTATACCAAAACCAGAAGAACTCGTGCCGCTCTCACTTAGCCAACTGTAGTTGCTAACTCTGTTTCTAGCTCTTGTTTAAACTGACAGACTTTGCACAGTTCCTGAGTCGTTGGTTCTCCACAAAGCTTACAATATTTCAGTTCGAAGTTACGTGTAAGTTCTGGAATGGCCTTTTTAACGAGTCTCTCAATAAAGTCGAATGCTCTTTCCTTAAATCCGGGGCTTTGCTCTTCAAAGCTGTCTATAAGCCTTCTTACTCTAACTCTCATTCCTGATACCATTGGACATTTGCCGAAATGAGCAGGAATTCCAAGCAATAAGGCCTGAACCGCTACTTCTTTCTCTGGAACTTTGGTTAATGGTCTTATTCTTGGAATTAGTTTCGTTGTAAGCGGAGCTTTGGAAAAAAGGCGTGCCATTGCGCTTATATCTCCTCTTATTAAGTTCATGAATAGTGTCTGAGTCATATCGTCCAAATTGTGCCCGGTTGCTACTTTTGTTGCTCCCTCTTCCCTAGCTACAATGTTCAGCGCTTGTCTCCTAAATACTCCACAATAAGTGCACAGATCTCTTTTTATTTTGGTTTTTGAAAGTAGAATTTGTACTTGTGGTATTGAAAAGGCAAATATTTCGCTCATTTTCACTATTCTGTGCTTAACCCCAAGCCTAGATGTAAACTCTTTTGCCTTAGATATCGATTCTGCTCTATAACATGTCCCCTCATCTATTGTCACAGCAACTATATCAAAGTCCCTGTCCAACTCCTTCTTGTATTTCCACAAGTAATATAACATGAGCGAGCTGTCTTTTCCTCCAGATAGAGCACTTACTATGACATCTCCGTCTTCAATCTCGTGATCCAAAACTGATTTAACCCTTCTCCAAATCCTAACCGATAAGCACTTATCGCATATGCTCTCATTCAGGCTTTCGATTCTTATGACCGCTTCTCTCTCACCACAGCGATCACAAGGTCTTCTCACGCTGAACGCCACCCATTTCTTTGTGAACTGTGAACATGAGAAATTCTACGGAGTCTTTGGGCTCCAAGGGGTAGTCTTCAGGTACTGGTCTTCCATTTACTATAGCTATGTGGGTTAGAGGGGATACTCTCAGACCTCTCATTAAATGAGAGACTCTCATGCCCTTTTTCAGCCTTATCTTTTTTCCTTCAAATTCTATCCAGTCGTCATGCAGCAGAAGCTGTTCACCACCCATTTAAACATCAACGATGCCTTTGTCGGTTATCATTATCTCAACAGATCCTTCTGGTAGATAAGGACTCTTCGTAAGTTTTATGACCCTTCTACCCTCCTTACCACGTCTAATGTATAGCCTGGTTGTGACTCCATGACCTATCACATGACCGCCTGTTGGTCTTGTAGGATCACCAAAGAAGGTGCTTGGATCCGCCATTACTTGATTAGTAACAAGAACAGCTAAATTATAGCCAGTAGCATATTTCAAGAGCATGTGAATGTACTTGTTTAGCTTTTGTTGTCTTTCTGCAAGAGTTTCTCTTCCAGTGTACTCCCCTCTAAAGTGGCTTATAAGAGAATCAACGACTATCAGACCTATATTTTCTTTCTTTAGCATCTTTTCTGCTTTCGCTGTAACTAATATTTGATGATCACTCGTATATGCTCTTGCATAAAGTATGCGCTTTAACGCCTCACCGGGGTCTATATCAAAAGCTTCAGCTATCTGCATCACTCTTTCCGGCCTGAAAGTCCCTTCTGTGTCTATGAAAAGACATCCTCTATCTATTCCTCCCTTTTCAATTGGAAGTTGAACTGTGACAGCCAGTTGGTGGGCCAGTTGAGTTTTCCCAGAACCATAGGGCCCATATATCTCGGTGATTGATTGCGTTTCAACTCCTCCTCCCAATAGATCATCAAGATTCTTTGATCCTGTAGTTATTCTCAAAGTTTCCTTTTTCTTGAGATAATAGTCGTAGGCAGTAGTTACCTCAATGCTCAACTTCTGTCTTGCAGAGTTTATCACCTTCTTAGCTGTAGATTCAGTCAATCCAGCGTTAACTACTAGCTCCGCAGGAGTGCTCAAAGCTATAGACTCAAGCGTAACATAACCTGCTTCAATGAGCTTTTTTGCCGTCACATTTCCTACGCCAGGCAGCCCTTTCAGGACTTCCACGAAATCTTCTTCAGACATTTTAATCACTATACTCCCTTCGTAATTATCGGATGTGCAAAGCAATACTTAACCGTAACGCAAGGCGAGTGATAAACAATGGGATCTGCCGAACTCGCAAATAAGGTAAGAGACCTTAGGAAAGATATCACGGTTAGAAAAGAGGTAGAGGGCCGGCTTAAGGAATTTGAACTAATTGGAAATTCTGGCAAGCATGTTTGGTTGAAGGAGATGGTTTTTTGCATCTTGGCAGCCAACTTTTCAGCCGTAAAAGCCTATGGGATGGCACTCGAACTGGAGAGATCCGGGCTACTGATCTCAGGAAGCAAAGAAGAAATTCTCTATTTTCTAAAAACAAAGGGTTACAGGTTCTATAACACAAAAGCCTCCTTTATTGTTGGGGCTAGAAGCAAGTTAGATGAGGTATACGGAACCGTACCTAAACTTGTTGATTTTGAGGCCAGAGAGTGGCTGAAGAATAGAATAAAGGGATTTGGGATGAAGGAAGCCAGTCACTTTCTGAGGAATATTGGTAGGAAGGACCTGGCTATATTAGACAGGCACATTCTCAGGACGATGGTAAAGTATGATATCGTTCAGGAGATTCCAAGGACATTGACGAGGAAAAGATATGTTTATCTTGAGGATAAGCTGAGAGAAATTGCCAGATTATGTAATGCGAGCTTAGCTGAGTTGGATTTGTACCTTTGGTATTCTGAGAAAGGCTTTGTGTTCAGGTAGTTTCACCTAAATAGGTCATCACTTTTTAGGAAATCTTCAAACAATGTAATGGGATAAGTATGAAGCCTAAGCTCTTTATGACTAGAGAGATCCCTGAAAGGGGTTTGAATAGAATAAAGGAGCATTTTGAAGTTGATCTTTGGCCTGAGGAGGCTCCTCCGCCCAAGGATGTTATAATAGAGAGGGTTAAGGACGTCGATGCCTTAGTTCCTTTACTAACAGATCCTATAGATGCTGAAGTTATGGATGCAGCCCCCAAACTAAGGATTATATCACAATATGCTGTGGGCTATGACAACATAGACGTTAAAGCAGCGACAGAGAGAGGAATATATGTCACAAACACTCCAGGAGTGTTAACAGAAACTGTAGCTGACTTCACGATGGCCTTAATGATGGCTATTGCTAGGAGGATCGTTGAGGCTGACAAGTACATTAGACAGGGTAAGTGGAAAGTTGGTTGGCATCCTCTCTATTTTCTCGGAACAGATCTGTACGGAGCAACCTTAGGAATAGTTGGTCTTGGTAGAATAGGATCAGCAGTTGCTCGCAGAGCGAAGGGTTTCAACATGAAGATATTGTATTATGATGTATTTAGAAGAGAGGATTTAGAAAAAGAGCTAGGGATAAAATATGTTGATCTGGAAACTCTCCTTAAAGAATCTGATTTCGTAACACTTCATGTTCCTCTAACTCCAAATACAAAGGATCTTATAGGGGAAAAGGAGCTAAAACTGATGAATCCTACTGCTTACTTGGTAAATACGTCTAGAGGGAAAGTTATTGATGAAAAGGCATTAGTAAAGGCCTTAAAAGAGGGCTGGATAGCTGGAGCTGCTCTTGATGTCTTCTACGAAGAACCAACACCTCCAGACAACCCCCTCCTTGAATTGGATAACGTTGTAGTTGCCCCACACATAGCTAGCGCCAGCCTAGAGACCAGATCTAGGATGGCCGAGATAGTGGCAGAAAACCTCATAGTTTTCAAGGAAGGTAAGAAACCACCAACTCTCGTCAATCCTGACGTGATGAAGGTTAGACCCCCTGGCTTTTGAAGGACACCGGGTTGAAAGGGATCTACTGTCTGATTGGTAGGCTTACGTCAGACTCAGACATAACGATAGGATCCTTGGGATCCATCCGCTTCAAAGAAGGATACTATGCATATGTAGGTTCTGCTATGACTAACCTTGAGAAAAGGGTAGAGAGGCACTTTACTAAGTATAAGAAGCTGAGGTGGCACATCGACTACTTAATAGTTCATCCTAGCTTCATCCCTATGACAGCAATCTACATGGAGACTCATGATAACAGTGAGGAGCACAGGCTCGCCAGCATGATAAAGGGACGTCCAATTCCTTCTTTTGGCTGTAGTGACTGTAACTGTCCTTCTCATCTTTTCTTTATGGGTAAATCACTAGAAACCGCTAGAATTGAACTTGAATCTGCCTTTATAGAGCTAGGCGGTACCTATGGATTTTTGGAGAGAGTAAAGTCCGTAATATTTGATTTGGATAACACATTGGTAAAGTACAATGATGCGAGGGATTTAGCACTTTCTATGTTGGGTAGAAAGTACATGAAAAGACCAGAGGATTTTCTAAGTGCTTATAACACATTAAAACAGAAGAGATATGATAAATATCCAGAGTCCCCAGAGAGATACCGAAAGACCCCCATATTCGCAGATCTGATCAAAAAATTGAGAATTAATGTGGAATCGAGTTCTCTGGAGGAGGAATACTGGAAACTCGTATTGGATAACTTGAAACTTGTTAATGGTGCAAAGGATGTCCTTAGATGGTTGAGGGATTTTGGAGTTAAGGTTTACATTTTCTCTGACGGAATAAGAAAATGGCAGGAAGCAAAGCTCTCATCAGCTGGTCTGCTTGAAATGATAGATGCCAGGGTATATAGTGAAGATCTAGGCATGAACAAGATCAATCCGAACTCATACAAGATCATGTTATCCTTGCTTAGGATAAATAGGGACTATTCTATCTTTGTTGGGGATAATTGCGCTACTGACGTTAAAGTTCCATTAAGCATAGGGCTGAGATCTGTTCTTTTTTCAGAAAATAAAAAATCAAGTTTTTCAGAGCCCATAGGGGTCCCTATCATTGAATCTCTGTCCAAATTGAAAGATATACTGAGGTTCATGTAGAAAATTATAGAAAGAGAATGTCCACTGGCGTATGACGCCTTTCGTTTAGCAGAACGAATGCCATCTTTATGTGGCAAAGATAACCTTTATGGTTTAAAGAGTTAACCTTAAATGTTCTCAGATATGTATATGGTGGGTGAAATCATGAAAAAGATGACCGAAGAGTTTCTTAAGGCTGCTTTTTCTGGTGAAAGCCAAGCTCACATGAAGTACCTCATCTTTGCAGAAAAAGCAGAAGAAGAGGGATTAAAAAACGTGGCAAGGCTTTTTAGAGCAATTGCTTACGCTGAATATGTTCATGCTAAAAATCACCTCGAAGAACTTGGACTAGTGAGCGTTACGAAGGACAACCTACGGGTTGCTATCGATGGAGAGAACTACGAGGTCCAGGAGATGTATCCAGTTTACAACAACACAGCAAAGATGCAAGGGGAGAAAGGGGCTGAAAGAAGCACTAGATATGCTTTGGAGGCCGAAAAAATTCATGTCGCCCTATATTCCAAAACTATGCAGATCATAATGGAGGAGAAGGATATAGAACTCGAAAATGTGTACATATGTCCAAGATGCGGATATACCGTTGAAGGAGAACCTCCTGACAGATGTCCTGTCTGTGGGCTTCCTAAAGAGAGATTTAAGGAGTTCTAAAAAGAGCAAGATGATTGTTTTGAAAATATTTGAGATGTGAGGATATATGGTTAAATGGCGTTGTACAGTTTGTGGATTCATATACGACGAAGAAAAGGGCTATTCGGATGGAGGAATCGCTGCAGGAACCTCTTCTTTTGAGGATTTACCTAAAGATTGGGTTTGTCCCTTTTGTGGAGCAAATAAAGATGCCTTTGAAAAAATCTCATGACCTTCCCTTTTCTTTCCTGTAAAATGGGTTATAATTCCTACCATAAAATTCCATTTATCAAATATGTTAGGGTGTAATAGTCATATTTATTAGTTAGAAAAATGTAACACAGAGAACAAAGATGGTTACGAAAGCTAAGATAGATGAAAAGGATCTAGTCATAGTAAAAACATTGATGAAAAATGCAAGGACTTCCCTCTCTGATATAGCAAAAAAGCTTGAAATAAGCGACGTTGCAGTGAGAAAAAGAGTTTCAAAGCTTGAAAAAATGGGGGTTCTGCTTGGGTATGTTGCTAAAGTAAATCCCAAGGCCCTTGGATACGAGGTAGTGTCTCTTACGGGGATAGATGTTGAGTCAGAGAACCTTCTATCAGTTGCTCAGGAGGTTGCCAAACAAGCTTTTGCAAAATCGGTCTGTGTTACCACAGGAGACCACGCAATAATGGTTGAAATCTGGGCCAAAAATGGAGAAGAGATGTCTAAAATAATAAAGGAAATTGCAGAACTCCCTGGAGTAAAGAAGATTTGCCCAGCTATAATAATGGATTACTTAAAGCAAGACTGCTGACATCTCTTTTAGTTTAGATCTCCAAATATTTGCTAAAAATCAGAGATTAAATAGTCTGGCTATCGCCTCCTTAAATGGAGGTCTTATAACCCCCTTTTCGGTCAGAATTCCTGTTAAGTACTCTGGTGGAGTCATGTCGAAGGCTGGATTTAATACATCCACATTTTGAGGGGCGATTTGAATCCCTTTTATCTCCTTAATTTCTGTTGGATCCCTTTGTTCTATAACAACGTCCTCTCTACTGGATTTCAAGTCGAAGGTCGATGTTGGAGCAACCGAATAGAAAGGTACGCCATGTTCCTTTGCTATTATAGCTAAGTTGTATGTTCCGATTTTGTTGTATACAGTTCCGTCGCTTAGTATCCGGTCGGCCCCAACCAGCACGAGATCCACCCCCACTTCTCTCATTATGTATCCAGACGCCCCATCTACTATCAAAGTAACCGGTATGCCAGCATAGTGTAATTCAAATGCAGTTAGCCTAGCCCCCTGCAAAACAGGCCTAGTCTCAAGAGCAAATACTCTGATGTTCTTACCCTTTTCCCAAGCAAGGTAGATGGGGGCCAAGACTGTTCCGAGGTGTACGGTTGCAAGACTTCCTGCATTACAAATTGTCATGATAGTCTGTCCATCTTCAATAAGTTCTTGGCCATATTCTCCTATTCTCCTGTTTGACTCTATGTCCTCCTCTCCTATCTTGTGAGCCTCTTCTAAAACCTTTTTCTTCATCTTTTCAAGGCTTTTCTCAGCTTTAGCTGCCTTCATTACCCTTTCTATGGCCCAAAATAGGTTTACCGCAGTAGGTCTCGTCCGTCTCAACCTTTCAGCGGCCTTTTCCAATTCTAAAAGAAATTTACCTTCGTCTTTCGCTTCTGAATGGTAAGCAACGAGGGCCAATCCATAGGCGGCCGTAGCTCCTATTGCAGGAGCTCCTCTAACCTTCATCTCCTCTATCGCGTTGGCAACGCATTCGATATCCTCGCACTCCACAAATGTGAGGTCTTCGGGTAGTTTAGTCTGGTCTATAAGGATGACCCTTCCTTTTTCCCATTTAACCGTTCTCGGAAGAATTCGCATAGGTCAAGTGTGTGATCCTAAAACTCATAATCTTTCCAAAACCTCAAGGGTCTTACTTCCAGACTCATCCCTACAAGACTTGGTAGATCAATAACGGCTTTTGCTCTTTTTATGACGGCAACATCACTACTTGCTGCTATTTCTCCATTAGAAACTTCAGTATCAACAGTTCTTTCAGTTCTTGCATCTCCGTTGAGGTTTGTCGAGGAGAGCATTTTTCTTACCCTATATGACAGTTGGCCGCTCTTACTTATCGGCTGATCAAAGAGTATAAGAACTTCTCTCGGCTTTATCTTCTCTATTTCTCTTAAGAGAAGTTCTATTGCTTTATCACTGATTTTTCTTTGATGAAAGGACTTATACGCGGAAGTAATATCTCTTACGAATCCATCATTGGAGAGAAAAATTGGTTCTTTTTCGATAAAT
This sequence comes from uncultured Nitrososphaerota archaeon, assembly GCA_964480775.1. Lineage (GTDB taxonomy): Archaea > Korarchaeota > Korarchaeia > Korarchaeales > Korarchaeaceae > QMVU01. Next base: position 37,417 of record CAYZRF010000005.1, on the reverse strand, counting down.
GCTTGAATCGTCCCTAACACGTTGTAGCCATCAACTCTTATTTCCTTTCCTTTAGCCATCTCTGGAGGAATCCTTTTTATCGAGCTAGAAATGGCTTCTTCTGGCCACCTCACCACCTTCTTAAGGGCAAAAAGATCTTTATCTGAAAGTGAGTATTTTGCAGATACAAGAGAGAAGGAAGGTCTTTCGGGATATCCAGAGTAGGCTAAAGCCGCTAACTCCCTTGCTGCTAAGAGGATAATCTTAACCTGCACCTAAAGCTTCCCTCACTTCTCTTATTATCCTTTTTATTACCTCTTCTGGCTCGATTGATGGAGGGACTGATCCTCTCCCTAGCTTTGGTGATCCACCGCCTCCGCCTCCAAGTTCCTTAACCACTTTCCTCAAGATGTTGCCAGCGTGTACTCCAGCATTAATGGCCTTTTCTCCAATCATCAAAGATACCACTCTCTTAGCACCAGATGATACTACAAGAATTACGCTTTCTTCTCTTGTTTTGATGACCTCATCAAGTGCCTTTACTATCGTATCTTGGTCGCTAATCTTTGTGAGAACCCAAGCTATCCTGATTCCTTTTACCTTTTCCGCGCTTGAGAGAGCGCTATCTAGATCTGTTCTTAGTCTAGCCATCCTCTCTGCTTCAAGCTCCTTCCTAAGGGCTTTAACTTCGTCTATTACCTCTTTCACAGCCTCCACAACTTGATCAGGCGGTTTTGCAAAGATTTCTGAGAGTTCTCTTAGTTCGTCATAGTAGAGAAGCAGCTTCTTTACAGCAGACGCACCAGCACTGAACTCCAACCTAACAACGCCATCTTGTATCCTCTTCGATCTCCAGATTTTTATTGGGCCTATCTCACCCGTTCTTTGAACATGGGTTCCTCCACACGCTTGAACATTAAAATCATCTATCTCAACGATTCTTATAGTTGTACCAGGAACTAAGCCTCCTTGATATATAACAAAGCCATATCTACGCTCAGCTTCATGCCTAGGGAGCCAGAAAGTCTTTACTTCCATATTCTTCATTACAGCGTCGTTTGCAATTTGTTCAATTCTCCTAAGCTCCTCTCTCGATATAGACTTGTAGTGACTTATGTCAAGCCTGCTCTCCTCTTCTCCTTTTTGAGCACCCCATTGCCATACATGGTCTCCCAGAACTCGCTTAGCTGATGCTAAGATTACGTGTGTTGCTGTGTGGTGTCTCATAAGTGATAGCCTCCTCTCTTTCTGTATGGTTCCTACAACTATAACTCCTGGTTTAAGCGAGGTTGGATTAAGGTTTCTTATGTGGTGGAGTATCCTATCCTTCACTTTTTCTACGAAGGTAACTTCGTACTTTTCACCATTTACAATTAGGTGACCAATATCAGATGGCTGACCTCCTCCTTCAGGATAGAACGCTGTTTTATCTAGGATAACTGCATCGTCAACTACTCCAAGCACTTTAGCCTTAAACTCCAGCCTGTATGGCTCCTCATAATAAAGGAATTCCGTTTTAGGATAAGTATCTACTTTGTCTACATAAGGCGATATTTCAGGTGGTTTTGGCTGCGCACTTTCATGTCGTGCTGCCACCATCTCGTAGAAGTTCTCAGGGATCTCTACAGAGATGCCAAAATCAGCAGAAACCTTAGAAACTATTTCAGGAGGTATGCCATGAGAGTCATATAATTCTATCAAAGTCTCAGAAGATATCTTGCCTTTTTTCTCTTTCTTCAATTTCTTAGCCATCCTTGATATGAGAGAGATTCCTTTTTCTATCGTCTTATGGTATCTATTCTCCTCTAGGTCGACTATTTCAAGAATCCTTTCTCTTGCCTCTAGGAGTTCGGGGAAACTTCTTCCCCAATGATCAACCTGATATGCAACTAGCTCAGAGAGGGGAATCTCAACTCCTAAGGATGATAAAATCCTCAGACTTCTTCTTATGAGAAGTCTGCATAAGTAACCTTCTTGGACATTGGAAGGGACAGCCCCATCAGCAAGCATAAACGTTATCGCTTTTGTGTGATCCAAAACAGCAAAAACCTTTTCCAAGCCAGACATTTCTTTTTCTAGGTCAAAGATATCCATATCCAGCTTTCTTGCTATTTTCTTCCTTATTTCCTCTCTCCTAAGGCCTTTCTCTATTCCAATCATGAGAGATGAGAGTTTGGAGTAGTCCTCCAAGAGTCTTCTATCTGGCTTTCTTACTCCAAGACGGTTCAAGAAAACGTCAACGAGTCCCTCATATACGGCCTCAAATGCTGAAGGTGTACCTTGAGAGAGCCAGACTATTCTTTCCAGCCCGTACCCCGTATCAACTATCTTATTCTCCATCTCCACATAGCCAGAAGGCGTTTCTTTGAGGTTCATGAAGACGAGGGTGGCTACCTCTAATCCAGCTATCATAGGTTCTAAGTCGGGCCCAGCGTTTCCTCCTCCTTCCCAGAAACCTTCTTTATAGGTAATTTCCTCGTCTTTTACTCCTAGAACTTCTGTAGCATATTCATGAAAGAGTTCCACTGTTCTGTTTATCCAGTATATTTTCTGCTTTGGGGTGTTGAATGCATGATGGGCCATCATCTCGAATATTGTGAGATGTCTACCCATAGTCGGTCCCACTTTATCCATATCCTTCAGCCTTATGCAGGGCTGAGAGATCGTTAGAGGATTTGCTGGCGGAGGTACAAGTCCTGCTGTAACATAAGGCTGGAAATCTACTATCGAGGCGCTAGTTAGAAATAGGTCGTCTCTCCATTTTGCCAGCACTGGGTACCTGTGCACTCTCGTGTGTCCTCTTCTTTCCATGAATGAGAGAAAAGCTTCTCTCCCTTCATTAATAGAGAATTTTCTAGTGAGACCCTTTCCTATGAAAGAATATGGTTCGCAAGGAGCCTCTCCACAAAGTTCTCTCTCAGGATCTAGAGTCCAGAAGTATTCGCCGCAAACAGGACATTTCTTTCTGACAAACCCTCTCTCCTTGAAAAACTCTAGAGAGAGGGGCTTTCTTTTAATTTCCCCCATAGGGGAGCCCCTCTCTTATCCAAAGAGAGCGCTGAGCCCAGCCAGGGCTGCCTCCTCTTCTTCTTTCTTCTCCTCTTTCTTCTTTTCTTCCTTGGGTTTCTCTTCCTCTGCCTTTGCTGCAGGCGCTGGTGCGGCCGCTACAGGAGCTGCAACTGCTTGCTTTAATACTTCCTCAATGTTCACTTCCGAAAGGCTTTCAACCAGAACCTTAGCTCTTGCTGGATCTGGCGTGGCCCCAGCTGCCTCTAATACCTTTTTAATTGTCTCTTCTTCCACCGGCTTGTTGAGCTCGTGAAGCAAGAGGGCAGCGTATATGTATTCTAGCCCCATAATACCACCGTCTCTACTTCAAATTCCTCCGACTATTAAATCTTTATCGATCACCTGAAACCCTTGCGTCCCAGCCTTCTAATACTGGGTTTGGGCTTTCCTATTCTTATTCCCACAGTAATGGCAACAACGAGAACAGCCACTATTACTACGGTCGCTACAAGAACAACCGTAAGCATTACTCTCACAGCCAAAGGTTTCATTGCCCTGAACTCTACCTCGGGAATGGAAAATGTGTATTTCGTGCCCCCGTCTGGTGAGTAATACGTTGCTCCCGTCACAGTTATGTTATATCTACCAGTAGTCAAAGGTCTTAACTCTAGGTAGAGTTCTTTCTCCTCGTTAGGAGGTAATTCCGAAACCTTGAACTTTACTATGTTTGATGTTTCCTCTATGTCACAGCCCTCTCCCACCGAGACGATCATTAACGTATCAGGTAACTTCACTATTATCTCTATGTTTCTGGCTACGCCACTACCCTCATTTCTTACTGAAACTCTGTACACTACGTAGGATCCTACGATCTCATATGGCTCAGGCCTGTCCTTAATCTCATATTTTATGGATGGCATAACTATGTTAACCACTCCTCCTGGGTTGCTTTGTGTATGTCTTGGAGAGCCCGTCTCATCAATGTACTCGACTATTGCTCTGTCAATAGGGGCTCTTCCCTCCATCTTAGCCCTTAATATGTATGAAAATGTTACCGTTTCTCCTGCTCTTAGAATTGACCTTGAGAAAGTAGTTTCTCCGCTGACAAGCTCGAAGAACTGTTCTGGGTATATATCTGAGATTTCTATGTTTCTCGCTGCCTCCTCTCCATCGTTTCTTATAGTTATCGTCACACTCAAAGTGCCGTTTACCGGTACAACAAGGGGAGTAACCTCCTTTGTCACAATCAGCTCAGTTCTACCTGGTTCTATCACAGTAAAGCCTTCTTCAGCCGTCCTGTTAAAGTGTCTTCCAGCCAAGTCATCCCACTCAACTGATATGGTGACTTTATACGCTGCATTACCTACTATAGGATAGTCTGGTACTTTCACCACAAAGACAACATCCTGTGTATAACCATTCGGAGGCAAGGGATATTCAACTACGGTACCGTTCTGAAACTTCTGAACTAACGTTATTGGTTCAGTTAGCGATCCGCTTAAGATTCTTCCAAGCTGGCTTGGAGCTAAAAATTGGATCTCAGATGGTGGATCAACCTTTACCCAAATTTTTACGCCATATGCACTTCCATTCCCTTCGTTCCTCACTGAGAATCTGAACTCAACGCTTCCTCTCGGATAAACTAGTGTCGCGTTTTTAGCCAGAGTAATTCGTAGATCTGGATTACCAGCTAATTTGAACTTTTCTCCAATTTTTACGGTGAGTTCTGCTGTTTCAGTGACCTTATATCCCTCTGGATAATAATCATAAACTTTGAGCGTGCTAGAGCTTTCTGTCTCATTGTATTTGAAGTTCATATAGTAATTAAGCGCAAAATTAACGACAAACTTTCCGTATCTATTTCCACCAGGATCGAAGAAGAAATGATATTCAAAAGTTGTATTCTCTCCCTTTGGAATGGGAGAGACTGTTATGTTCTTTGGATTAGAAGGTATCCCCGTTACGTAAAGCAGATTGTAGGTTCCGTTGCCCTCCACCTTTGCCATATTACAAGTCAGGTACGATTGTTGTGATGTTGTCGTGCCAGTGTTGATAACAGTTACGTTCACAACTATTTGCTGCGATCCTTCTTCAAATTCTAAAGTTCCAGAGGGGGAAATTTGTATTTCCAAACCGCCTGGTGGAGAGAAAACGCAATCATATATCTCTACATACAGCTTTTCAGGATTTGATCTATTAAGGAAGAGAGCAACTCTAAAGACTTGTTGGCCATTTTCCTTAATTGTTTTATACAAAACTTGCCTCTGCTCTCCAATTGCCTTAGATATCATGCCAACGATGGTGTATCCGAGCCATATCTTAAGAGTAAAGGATCCCTCCTCGGTTGTTTTAGCCTCAAGCTCATAAGGTCCAACATCAAAGCGTGAGTTGTTAGGGATGTATATCCCCCTCCATTCATAAAGGACTTGATCTGGGGATGAAATTGTCATAGAAGGGTTTATCCATGAAAGAAACAAAACAAATGCTAAAAGAATGGAAATTTTTGAGTTCAAATCATCACCCTTGTCCATACAACCCATTCTTCACTAAAGGCTTTATATAAGCAAAATCCTACAGTATTAGGTGCCGAGTTCTGCAAATCCAAGAATCGGGCCCGTAGCTCAGTTTGGATAGAGCGACGGCCTTCTAAGCCGTAGGTCGCGGGTTCAAGTCCCGCCGGGCCCGCCACTTCTTTCTTAGCTCCGATGTAGTATCCATTCAATAATATGCTAGGAATTAATTCTAAATCAGCAGGACTACCATCGGGATAAGTTATTTCTACACTCATTGCTCTCTGTTCGGAAAGGTTGGGGGGCCAACACCTGGCATAAGCCTTATCTCCCGTTATTGGATCTACAACTAGTATTACATCTATTCCCTTTCCTGGCTGAGGAACCTCAAGTAGGTAGTCTCCCCACATTGCCAAGATTAGCCTGCCTATTGCGGCATAAAAATCGCTAGAATTGCTTCCTTTAATCATTATAGTGGAGTTTTCTCGAAACAAGAGAATTTCTGGCCCACCCGATTCTTTTCTCATCAGCACCAGATAAGAAGAGTTCGAGGACCTTTCCTCTGCGCTAAGGTTTGATAACATGAGTGGTACGAAGTTTCCTTTACTAGGATCTATGTTCCCCTGAGATAGTATGCTTATAGTCCTGCCGATGTACTGCATCGCCATGGCAACTTCCCCAGACCTGTTTAGGTCTGAGATGGATTCGTCATATATCCAGTATAATACAAATTCTTCTGACTTATTTTTGCCTAGATAAATGCCACTAACTATTATTGACATAGCCAATAGAATTATACCAGCTAAGGCTATCAAATCTCTCCTAACCAAGTCCTCTCGACCTCTTGAACTTTCTTTTAGGTCTAGCAGCCATTGTCGCCCTAATTCTGATGATTATTATGGCTACTACGATTCCAAGGATTGCGGCAAACAACACCTTTGCAAAGTTCGACATAAGAAGGGTTATCTGTAGGGCTTGGGTATCCCTGTAATCATCGAAAAATTTGTTTCTTTCGTCCTTGTATTCGACTGAAACTAACAGAGAGGTCAGCCTTGAGAGTGAAAGATAAAACCATCCTGTTTCTACTCTAACCACGACGCTAACGGTTTCATTAGGAGCTATTTCTTCGATCACAATTCTCTGTCTATTTGACTCCTTTTCATAGGAGAGTTCGGCTCCCTCTGGCTTAGATACCACACCTATTGTTAATTCTTTATCTGCCCTGAGCTGAAGAGATACGTCTTTTGCTACAGAGTTTCCTTTGTTAGTTATGGCAATAAAGATTGGTTTACTTTGGTGCCACCTTATGTCAAAATCCGATACGTTAAGATCAACAGCCAGATCGGGTCTCATTATCGTGATATTAATGGCCTTTTCTACATCTCTGACATTTCCTAACGGGTCTATGTATGTTATTTTAGTGATCGAGGCGACCACATTTCCTCCAGGTGAAGAATCGGCTTTCACTCTAAATCCGTATATTACGGTAGCTCCTGGTTCTATTCTAGCGATAGGAAAGCCCTTACCAACAGCTATCATTGAGGCAACGCTTGCGTTAGGACTTCCTTCTGTTAGCGCCAAGAAACCTTCGCCAAGTTCTTCGGCTATAGCAACTGTTGAAGCGGGGGTTTCTCCTGTGTTCTTGAGTTCGACGGTTATAACGGCTTCTTCACCAAGGTGGAGTTGGTTTGGGCTTACTTCTTTTGAGATTATTTCCAGCTTAGCGTTTTTTGCTAAGTTAAATTCCAAGAGCCTAGATCTTATTGGTGTTCCAGACTTCTTATAGATTATGAATGCTATTGTAGCTGGAGTTAGTCCTTGAACTGTCTCTGGGGCCTTAATCGTAGCTTCATACATGGAACTTTGTCCAGGAGATAAAGTCATTTGGCTTCCTTTTTCCTCCAAAACTTGACATCCTTGTGGTAAAACCATTTCTATCTCTAAGTCTAAGGTAATTCCGCTTGCAAGATTGCTTAAACTTAATCTCACATTCATTGTATCGTTCTCAACCAATCTTGGAGGCTCATACTCCATAAGGGGACCTTCATAATCCAAATCTATGTCCAAAGAGGTGATCCAGAACCACTCGATTAAGAGAAGGGAGGCGTGGTATGAATAGCTTAAGTCGTCCCAAAGAAAATGAGGCACCCCTACAGGATAAAGAGACCAATAACCTTCGGGCCTCTGACCCTCCTTCAATTGTGCGACGAAGTAGCTCCCTCTTCTAACAACATCTGTGGTATCAATCATTCCTAGGGCCGATGAGTAACAGAGAGATCTTATGGAAAAGGAAGCCTCCCTAAAACCTAGGGCTGTGTTGAGGTACTCACTTTCGTACCTAGAAGCCTGCTTGAGAAGCTCAATGTCCACATTATAACCGTCCATATGAGCAGCTATGAGGGCCTCTAAAACCCTAGCAGTCACAAAGCTGTCTCCGTATATCTCCTTTTGTGTAGTCAAAACTGTAGACCAGTGAGCCTTTGATTGATACCTCGTAGCAGAAGATTCAAGGTAAGAAATAGCCTTTTTTATGGCCCTATCCACTGAAAACCCGACTTTCTTAGCCATTAGCAATGCTTCCAAGGTTTTCGCTGTAAAATAAGGGTCTGACATCTTCTCAATATCCACAATAGACTCAGGGTACTTGCCCCATCCCCCATTAGCGTTTTGAGAATTCAATAGAGCTGTTATGGCTCCAGAAAGTTCCTGATGCTCTGGACCAGAGCTTGGGATTATCCCTAGCAATTGGGCCTTAACTATGGCCTTAATGACATCCGTGGTAACATCCACGCTCATTGCATTACCTCTACTAAAATCGACCCACCCTCCAGGAGGATTTAAGCTCCTTGCTGTTCCAAATAGGAAATGAGAACAAATAGAGGCCACTCTCTCCTTGGCTAGAGAAACATCCTTTTCAGAAAGGTCTAGAAGATCCCTATTCTCAATTGAAAACTCGAGAATTTCAGCCGCATATAGATTGATGTAGAGGTGTGGTTCCATAGCTCCTCCAGGTGTTGCAAGGTAATACAGAAGCCCTCCTATCCACGCAACTTCTCCTGGATTCTTCAAAGAAGTTCCCGGAGGTAACTCTCTTATTCCCTTTAGTACGAATGTGAAAAGATGCGAGAGCCTTTGGAGTACGTTGGGCTCTTCTTGGGCTTCTATTTGGCCTGTCTTTGGTAGAAAACTTAGAAGTATAAGGAAAGCCAGGAAAAGGCTTGATGTTATTCTAACATACCGTCTTGTATAGCACATTTCAATAGGGATGCAAAAAGGGGTATATTAAACCTAATCAACGAAGAGGTTCACACACCATAAACAGATTTCGAAACCATAAAGAAAAAAGGGGGGTGGGGGCCCTTAAGGCCCTACGCCGATTGGAGTCACACCTGGCGATGTACCGACGAGTACCATGACCACCGGAGCAACTCCAGGCACTACCGGTGGGGCAACTGCGTATGGCGTTACACCGATGACAATTACGAAGCTGGTGTTGCAGAAGTTCGGTGCGGTCTCATAGATGAGCTTGGTTGGATCGGCAAGTGCTACGGATGCAGCATACGTACCGAACCTGTCGGTACCAGCCACAACGAGGATCCAGTTCTCTACGCTGCCTACCTCTGTTCCCCATGGGTCGCTGTCGTCTACATCCCAGGATGCCGCTGGTCCAAGATCACCATCCCAGTGGGCGGTGAACTGGATTGCACCCAGACCGGTTGTGTACCTCGGTATGTTCTCCTCAGGCCATGGCATGCCAGTCAGGCCTAAGGCATACGCGAGGTCGTAGTAGTTGGGCTCACCAGTGGTCGGGTCGACATCTGCTGGGTAGAAGAGCCTGTCCACAACGTAGTAGAGGTACAGGTAGCCAGTATCGTTCAGGTAGTCGACAATGCTGTTCACGTGAGGACCACCGACAAGGATCAAGTCCTTGTCTATGACGTCGTCACTCAACGTGGTTCCGTCGAATACCTGGGTGTCTATGTAGGCAAGAGGCGTCTTTATGAAGCTGAAGACGTCCTCACCCTCGTAGTACTGGTCGGCTCCACCGGTTCCCCACGATATTGTTCCCGTCACGGGATCAACGTGGGCAGTTCCGGTGAAGGTGGTTCCAGGTAAGCAGTTGAAGCTGTCATAGATGCCTGCGTGGAAGCCAGTTACGTTGTATACGTGCAGGGTTGAGTTGTACCACCACTCAGTTAGCGTAACATCCGCTTCGTACAGGGTGGGTACTAGGTCCTTCGGATCAGTTCCGTCCCAGTCATATCCATAGAGGTCCTCGGTTATAACGTGGCAGTCGGTCTTCTCGAATGTGTCTGTGGAGTGCAGGTAGAAGGTGAATATGTCCATGTCGCCTGCGCATGGTCCCTCATCGCATCCAACCTCTCCCCAGAAGACCATGTCTCCGCTTGCATTTCCTTCTGGAAGATCGGCAAGGTCCCACTCAGTGCAGGCTGGCCAGGTTACGTTGGCCTCAATCCATATGAACTCCTCTGCGAGTTCTGGCTCGTCGATGCCAAGGTCAACTGCCGCTGGTCTGCTGTCCTCACCGTAGAAGGTCCATCCAACTATCTTTCCATCGCTTGTGTTGCTTGGTGATACTGCTACTCCCGCGTCATACCAGAACTTGTATGATCCCCACCAGTCTATGTAGAATGCGGTTAATTTCTCGTAGGTGGCAGGTATATCGTTATGTGTGTAGTCGAACTCTCCAACCACTACCTGACCTGCTTGTGGTGAAACCGCGTCCATTATTACAGCCACATCATTTCCTCCGGTTGTCTCGTCCTCTGCATTCTCGTAGTCGGTTGTTGGGGCACCATCTGCATCGGGCGTATCTATGCCCTCAGCATAAACCCAGTGACTGACCAGATCTGCCTGATCCATGAACACAACTTGCGGTGGAACTGCCCAGGAGGAGTCTGCATAGTTTGGACCCCAGAGCGGTGATGCCACAATGTTGGTTGGGTTATACTTGCTGGTTGAAAGGTCGTCCATAGACCATCCTTCGAACACGATTGGTGGAGCGAAGTATGAGCTGAAGAACTGGCACCTGACGAGGTCGTTGTCGTAGTCAACATCCCATATCTCAACGTAGAAGTAGCTCAGAACTGCCTCGGTTTCACCATCTCTGTCTAAGTCAACTTCGATCTTAAGAAGGCTTGGTCCCTTGGCACCGTACCAGAACCTCTGGTAGGTCGTTGGATCCATGTCCACGATTCCTGCTCCAGCAGAAGCTGTCTGGAATTTATCTACAACCATTCCTGAGGAGTCTTTGATTACGACCTCAACTATGTAGTGGTCATTTATTGTGTCTGCATCGTTGTCGGTTGGGAGTATGGTCTCGAGCGTTATGGTGTATCCAAGCCAGTCTACAAAGTAGTCAACATCAAGCTGTAGGAACTGCGGGGTTGGAGGCCATGAGAACTGAAGACCCATGTTCTCCCAGGTGATGGAATCACCTGCCGCACCTAAGTCAGCTCCTGTCTTCGCATCATAGTCCACAGTAGGAGCAAAGTCATAGGTCAAGTCATCATTTCTCTCAACGGAACCTCCAGTTAAGGTCATCAAAGTCTCGCTTAAGACCACCATTCCGTTGGCCTTTGCGGTGTTCATCTCCTCCTCAGATACATGGTATCCAACCATGTACCACAGGGCATCATCAGTGTCCATGTATTGTGGAGCAATCCAGTAGTTAACATCTGGATCGACGCAGAAGATCATCTCGTACGCATCGGTGTCGTTCGTGAAGAGGATTGTCTCGGTTCCTCCATCAAGCGGGTCAGTCTGAGTTAGCAGATCATATCTGTCGAGGACAACGCTCCAGTCCTCTATCCAAACCTTCCTAGCGTACCTGTCTCCGAGGAGGCTTCCGTCGACATCAGGTGCGCGCCAGTAGTAGAGGTGCGTACCAATCTTGAAGCCGAGGAGAGTTGCGCCCACAACGTCGTGGGGCAGCGCCCTCTCACCGAGAATTATGGCGACGGTTGGAGTCCCGTCCTCCTCAAAGATTGTTCCGTGAGCGGCTACTCCATTGTAGTCTTCCATGATGTGGTTGATGAAGTTCTGCGGAAACTCGTGTACATACGGCTGAGCCACCACTGGGGCAACCATCAGCCCGATTAGGGCTAGGGCCGCCACCAGAAAGGCTATTTTCTTATACATGTTTACATCACTCTTTTTTGATATTTGCCCCCGTCTTGGACGAGGGCGTAGTCAACTTGCCTGAACAATACTTAAACATTCCATGTGAAAATGTTGCGAAACGTTGCAAAACACTTTCTATAGAGTATTATGAAAAGTTCTCGTACAGGTGTCGAATACATGCTATTACAAGCTGAGACAGATTTTAACCAGCTATAAGAAGAGCTTTCTACAATATTTCAATCAAAAAGTTTGTGTGACTAATGTTGGGGGAGAATGAAGATCTCTATGCACAAGAAGGTGTCATGCTAGTATTCAACAATTGCGTAACATAATTTCGTCTATTTCCAAAGAAAATACCTTGCATTTCTCTTAGCCCTGTGGCTTATGAACTCAACAAAAAAGAATAACTTGCTCCTTTTATTACATCCAGCACTCCTATTGCCTTACGAAAAAAGTCTAACTCAATTTTCTAATTGAGATGTACTTCGGTGGGTGTGGGCTCCTAGTCTTCTCACCGCACTCCGGACATTTCTCTGAAAAAGTATATCTCTGGCATGTAGGGCATTTTCTCATTAACTCTCTGGGGACGTTCTTTTCTTGTAACTTTTCTCCCAAGCTACCTCACCCATACCTCCCTCTTCTTTTATGGACTTGAGTATTGTTTCAACGATGGTACTAGATGCCTTTCTCACAGCTTTGGGATCTGAGGACTGGATTCTCACCACATACTTTGGAGAACCAACGGTATATATCTCCACATTTAGTCCGTCTTCAGGAGAAATAGATTCTATCCCTTTAATAAGGGCCTTTCTTATTACCTCCACCCCGTTGGGAGCAAATGAGATAAGTTTCAATCCAATGACCTTCATGTAAATGGGGGTTGTTATGTGGGCCTTAGCTTCCTCTAAAAGTGCTTGAGCGAACTTGTCATCCAATCCTGCCTTCTTAAGAACTTCTGCACCCGTTCTCATGGCCTCTATCAAAGCTTCCATGGGACTATCATAATATCTAGAGAGTTTGTTCCACACATTCGTTGCAGTTCTTTTCGGATCCTCAATGCCCAAACGTTCTGCAGTCATTTTTATCAGAGAAATCACACGCCTTTTCTCTTTCCAAGCAGCCAACTTTTTCCTAGCTTGATCCTTTGAAACATACCTTAGCGATATGTCTACCAGACCTTTCCCTCTGTCTGCCCTTATTACTCTTCCTACTACTCTTTCTCCTTCCTTAACGAAGTCCCTTATGTCCCTAACCCTCCCAGATGCGATATGAGATCTAGGGACATATGCCTCTATCTTTCCATATTCCTCAAGCTCAACTATTACTCCGTGCTCCTCTATTGTTCTAACTACCCCTATGACAAGCTCTCCAACAGTAGGGAAAGGTCTCCTAGACATTTGTCTCACTCTTCCTTTCCGTAGATAGCCATTACTGGGGCAAGGATTTTGGCCTTTCCTCCCCTGGGCTCAGCAAGGGGTTCGTCACATATCAGGCACTTTATGACCCTGGAGGCATGGGAATAAATTACTTGCTCGTTTCCGCAACTTGGACATCTGACCCTCACGAAAAAAGTTTGGGACTTTCTAACCATTCAAATCACCTCTGGATTTCGACCCTAAGCATCCTTCCTAGGCTTCTAAGGCTCTTCCTCTGGCATATTTTGCATTCGAGCACTAGTACTATCTTCTTCTTTGTCTTCGCCTTTCTCCTTAACTTACCTCTCGGCTCGCCCCCATAACCTTTTCTTTTTCTCTCAAGCTGTCTGATGCCCCAAGAAAGTTTCCTCGGCCTTCCTGCCTTATACAAGCTGACTTTGTGTTCTGTATGCTTCCTGCACCTTGGGCAGTATGTTCTAATCACGCTTGGCACTTTCATTCTCAGACAACACCTCCGCGAGCCCTCTCCTTACTAGAATCCTTGCATTCTCCTCGGGTATGTGGGCAACATCCCCTTCGGAGAAGGGCCCGTATACTGCTAGATCTACTCCCACAAAAGCGGGGACTTGGCTTTTAAAAGTTACCAAAACCAGTGGAATGCCTCTAATCTCTTCCCTTTTCTCAACCTTCGAGATTTCCTTTTCTAATTCCTTTACTCCAAGAACCGACTTTAAGAATTTAAGCTCTTCTTCTACATTTTCTGGAACTCTTTCCGAAACTAGCAAAGCAGCTACCTTTACAGCCCTCATTTTTAGCAAGGAGTCAAGCAGAGTGTTGCATATCTCTGCCTGTTTTTCAAGGACGGTTTTTATGATGGCATTTGAGTTCATGGCCTCCTTCCTCAGCCCCTCTATCCACTCCCTAACCTCTTCGTAGAAATTAGGGTCTAAGGATTGAAGTTCGTCGCTTGCCCTTTCCCTAAGCCATGCTTTCTCTAACTTTTCATACACCGATTCCTCACTCAAATCAGTACCCCTCTAGCCTTAAGAACAATAAAAGCTGCGGCTTCAATAGGTAATCTGATCTTAGAACCTTCATCATATGGACCAAACTTGTTTCCTCCTAATTCAAATTCAGGAACAGGCTCCACAATTTTTATCTTAAGCTCTCCTCCTTTTAATCCAATCGCCATTGCCATGGGATCGAAAAATTCTAGCTCGGGGGGCGTTAATGTTACTGCTCTGAGGCCGCTTTTTCCATGAAGGCTGTTTGGTATTCTAGTGAATCTGTGAGGATCAGAGGTCACCTCAGCATCGATTTTAACCCCTAATTCGTCGCTCATTTTTTTAGCTAATTCTCTTAGCATTCTAACCGCTTTTGAACCTATACCAAAGAGCCTTTTTCCCTCCAGTATTGCCTCCTTAAGTCTAGGAATGGATTTAATGTAGCTTGCTGTTCTTTCATCTACCCAGGTCGGAGGGTTTCCCTCTATAACAGAGAGAAGCAAACGAGAGAATCTTCCCCTCCATCCACCTTCATCAACAGTGGTAAGAGAAATGCCTTCTTTTGACTCTATAAGTGTAAAAGGGTCCATACCAAAGCCCGACAGAAGGTCCGCAACCTCTCTTCTAGCCATCTTATCGAGACGCATAGCTCTTTCATCTCTGACTCTAATGTGATATCCTCTGTTTCCCGTATATGCTACCAGCGTGCTCTCTTGCTTTATACCGAGATCTGACGAGAGAAGATCCAGTAACTTGAAAGCCTCTTTCTTTGCAGCATCGAGACAAATTGGACAAATCCACTTGAAACTCTTGATCCTTTTTGATCCACACTCAGGGCACTTATCTGGAACGGGCCAAGTTCCCCTAGTTCCACAACTTTCACATCTCCAATGATCGTGCTCCTTTCTGCATGAGACTTCAAGGAGGTCTGCGTCTATATCAAATAGAAGTTCTGCTGATATAAGCCCTTTTGAACCCATATCTTTGGCTTCTGGGTTTTCATAAAGGGCTACAGAATAATAAGAGTGTTGTGGTGCCTCATTTTCGAGCTTAAACCTCAGCTCGTCAATGTTCCTGATTGTCGTGTGCCTCTTTACAGTACCTTGGAAATCAATGAACATAAACTCCCTTCGTTCAATTTCAGGTACGAATAACAAGGAGGAATGGCTCTTGTAATACCTTCTAAATGCTTCTCTTATTGGCTCTAAACTCATTCTTTCCTCTTCCTCCTTCCGTAACTAATGGGGTTGTTTATTCCACATTCTTCGACACAGATTCCTATGGACTTCAGTTTTGAACAGCTTGGTGGTAGGTATCCTCTTTTAGCAATCTGTTCCACCTGATAAACAGCCACTTTCTCTTTGAAGTCAGGGATTGACCTAAAAATGTCTACTACTTTGCTTTCTTCCCAACCAATTTTGAGCAAATAGGCTGCTAAAGCAAATCTAGCTGCGTGGGGTAGATTTTCGCCCTCAGAAGCCTTTCTTAGAAGTTCTTTCATACATGGTGCAAGCTGGCCAACTATTCTTTTCTTGGGAAGAGATTCTTTTTTAGCTTCTAATGCCTTACAGATCTCCGATGCAAGATCCTCCAACGGTTTAGGTAGTTCTCCCTTTATTTCTGATGGTGTAAGTATCTTTATTCTTATTGCCTCCGCTAACAACCTTCTGAAATCCTTTTCAGAAACTATTACTTCGCCTTTCCTAATATCTCTGTTAACTAAACGCCATTTTTCTCCTCCCAATCCCCTTGAAAGTTCTAGGTATTTATCATAAAGTAAAGCTATAGATCTCCCGTCTAACATTCTTGCACTGATCTCAAAACTATCCTCAGCTAACTTCACAAGGTTTTGCAACAATTCGCCTTCTGAAAGTTTTAAAAATCGTTTGGCTTCGTGTTCTGCAAACCTATTCCTGAGAAATCTGTCTCCTATTCTTTCCACTATAATTCTCGAAATTATGAAGGAATAAACGTCATTCATAGGCCTGATTTCATCCACAGTAAGATCTATTTTTCCTTCTATTGATGAAAAGAGCCTTTTTAATGCCCTATTTCTCGCTCTTATAAGATCTGGGTGATAGGCTAAATCTTCAATATTATATCCTTCTTCCTGCACAAGTTCAGCGGCTTCTTTGGAGAAGGGATATTTGGAGATGTCCATGCTCCCTTAAACTGAAAGATGGGCTAAGTAATATGTTATGTTAGCCCCCTCAAAACCTAGAGAGTAACGCATCCTCATTGGTGTGTTTGTTGAGATCTCTATACTCATATCTTGGGCTATTGATGCTGGTTTCGCCATCCTTTCTAGATATGCTAAGCTGTAGATGCTCTTTGAGGTTTCGTCTGCCCAAATGTCCAACAAGATTGGATCATCCCTTGATATCTCTATGACGCTTTCAGTTCCTCTACCTGAGGTCTTAAGCTTAAGAGCCTCCGTGCTTATCTCTATCTCTACCTCATTCCCAACTAGCTCAAGATCTTTTATCATTGAAGGAAAGCCCTTACATTCTATTCTTGCCCCAGCCTTAAAATCTACCTTCAATTCCCTCATTTTAAATGGTTCTCCGGCAAGCAAGGGAAGGATAAACTTTCTAGTATATTTTCCCTTTATCTCAACGGTTATGTTATTATCGTCAAGTATGAGTGCTACTGTTTCTGTCGATTTAGCTCTTTTTAGGACCTTTATTAACTCTGTAAAGTTTATTCCAACGTATTTTTCTTGATCTACTTCGAACTCTGTGAAGAACGGCTTTGGAAGTATTACTTGAACCATTGCTGTTTTTGCTGGCTCCAGCGCCGACAGGCTAAGTCCTGCCTCTGGATCAATTTTTATAGTTGCTTCTTCTACAAGAAGCTCCACAGCACTCATGGAGCCCGTAAACGTCTTAGTCTCGTCTATCATTAACCTAGCTGGCATCCTTCATTCCCCTCTCCAACCTATCCTCCAATCTTTCCAACTCCTCTTCAAGCTCAATTGTCTTCCTCAATAGCCTTAAATCTATACCACTTAGATCTGCAATTGCGTTTGCTTGTACCTCCTTAAGTTCTCCCTCTCCTGAAAGGACATTTCCAACAACTAAAATTACTGAAGAGAGATCAAAGGGTCTTACTTCGCTGTAGTAAACCTTTGCCTTCCCACTTCCATCTTCCACCACTAAGAAGTTCTCCGCGGCGTGTATCACAACACCAGCTATACAGATGTTTACCCCGCTCTCCTTTATGTTAGCTATTCTCGTTATCTTCATATAAATCCCTCATAAAAAGTCCACCAGTTTCTGGCGTTTTACCGGTTCGACCTCCTCAAGCATCTCCTCTCCAAGCTTCTCGCCTTCTTTTAAGAAGATGAACATTGATCTAGCTTCTTCCTGAAGAAGTCTCAGCCTTTGATGCACATATCCCATTAAGTTATGTGTTTCGAGAGTTTTTAGTGCTGGTTGTATGTACTTGACCGCAGACTTTGGATACATGGTAAGTACAAGGTTGCCTCCGCACTTCTCACATCTTCCAGATAGAGGAGGCCTTCTGTACTTGGCGTTACATGAGGAGCACCTGAAGCCTTGCATTGAAAATTTCCTGAGGTTTCCGGAGACATCTCTAAGGAAATGGGAGGTTATTGCCCTAGCTATTGAATCTTCAGGATCTACAGCCCTTATCTTGATCTCTAACTGAATGTGCTTCTCCAACTTATCGGTCATCTTATCCAATCTTCTGTACATAGTCATAAGCGGACCTTCGTCTATTCGGCTCGTTAACTTAGTGAAGGAGATCCTTGGATATGGAGTTCCCTGTGAAAAGAGTTTTCCAACAGTTTGAATCAAGTTTTCAAGTTTTGACGGGTTTTCGTACTTATATGTTGTCTCATAAAATTCTATAGGATATTTGTCTACGACCTCCATGTTGTAGCTTTCATCATCTATGTAGTTCAAATCTATTCTTGTGACGATCAGGAGTGGTGCGTCCTCCCTCCCTCCAGGAGTTGCGGGTAGATAGTGCCTTGAGAAATTGAGTAACATATCTAGACCCAAAATTATGGAATCTTCATCGCCATCAGCATTTCTCCTCTTTGCAGCATGGAGGAAGGGGTGAGCAAATACCACCGATGTTTTCGTAAAGCCTATTATCCTTGCTACGTTTGCGATGAAGGTATGTGGGGAAATTGTGAAAACGATGTGGCCCACGAGGTCTCTGGGCTCCTTTAAGTTGTAATACTTAGGAAGGCCGTAAAAGGACTCCAACTCTTCATCAACAAACTTAGAAATCCTATACAGATACTCTGCTGCCTTTTCAGGTATAATTATATCATTTATCTTCAGCTCCAGAAGCTGATCATCACTCTCTATGGGCTGACCATATATGTCATGAGTGTAGCCTAGCTCTTTCAGCTTCTCAACAGGAACTCCTATCTCAGAGGGCTTGAAATGAGTCATTACAGCATTTGTTGTGTCGAACCTACAAGTTCCATCTTTGAACACGTATAAATCGTATTTACTTCTTAACACTCCCTTATCAACTGGCTCAGGGTATTTATCATCGTTTGTTAGTCCTATAACGCATCTTATCTTCCCGAGATCAACCGAATCGGAGTTTGGGAGGAAATCCAAAACCTCATCAATGAGATCCCTGAAGTCTATGTTTGTCCTCCTATGCCTTACTGCTGGAAGTCTATGAACTGGACAGATGCTCCCTTGATGGAGTTCTCTTCCGCATTTAGGGCAGAAGTAGAGCTGCTCTGTTCTCCTATTACAAGACCTACAGTAGTACTGCGGGGTTTCTTTCCCGCACTCTGGACATCTCCTCATAGCTATGTCCACGTATATGCTTCTAACATTGTAGGCCTGACTAGCGGATCTGCTCCTACCCTTTTGTGTTCCTATTGGAAATAACAGGTTTACAGGGGGCTTCATTACCCTTGGCTTTGCTTTTTCCGGTCTTCCAAGCCTCATACCTATGTAAAAAGGTGCTTTAGGCATAATTCTGACGGGAGAAAGCTCATTTAAGACTGAAATTGTATCCCACTTGGCCCTATCATTCCATTCAATTTCTTTCTCAAGACCTCCTAGAGAAACCAGCAAGGACTTCGCATCTCCATTTTCTATGATGATCCTATGATCGATAACTCTGTGAGGGACGCAAAGAGTCTCTAGTATTTCTTTGATGTCATGTTCCAGTTCTATTTCAATCGTGCTTTCGTTAATTTTTCCACTCTTTAAGGAATTAAAGAGCTTATAGAGCTGTTGGATCGTTATATCATGCCAGAAGTAAGTCCACCTTGGATGAAGTGGAACTTTAAAGAGGAGGCTTAGCCTTATAGCTTCATCGAAGTCCTTTGCTGCTCTATCGATGAAATTTTTGGGTAATTTCTCACCTTTCTCCTCTGCAGCCTTTCTAATGAGAGCTTCCCACCATTCTTCAACCCATGCAGATGGAAGCAGGGGATGATTATTTTGAAGGAACTCCCCAAAGGCCACCAACACATCTCCTAAGAAGAGAATTCTGTCAATATCTTCTGCATACTTCTTAGCCAATTCAACGCTTTCTATTCTTACCACAGATCCGTCTTTTAATCTGACAATAGGTCCTTCTATGGAATCTACCGGGAGTACTATAGCGCTCTTTCCTGGCCTCTCTATCCTTACTTGAGTTCCTACGGCCAGGAATTCATCTAAGACATACATTGTTGCAGGATGTATGCCTACTGAAGCTAAACCAGTTATCCTAGACCTTCCATATCTAAGCCTGAATCCTCCTGGTTTTTGGGGATGAGATAAAACTGGTCTTCCCGCTACAGACTCCCTTAGGAACTTATAAGATGGGCTAATGTAAGGACAGCCCTCTCCCATATGCTCCTCTTCAGACTTTGTTTGGAACCACTCCAACCAGTCCCATCCCTTTATGTCATATCCTTTCGCTCTAAGCTTCCTTATAGCCATCAAAAGTTTCGGCGCCTTCTGTAGGATACAGTCATTGAGGACTAGAATTGCGCCCCCTCTCAACCTGTTTGTCTCAACAGTCCTTAAGTTTCTATAGGCTGAGACTTCAATTTTTTCGGTTGGAGGACCATTTATCTCCACGGGAAGGTGCTCTGCAACGTACCTTACTTCCTCAGATCTCGAATTATATTGAAGATGCTGAACCCTTTTGTAGAGCGAGACCTCCTCAATGTACCTACCTACTTCTCTGGGTCCCGGTTTATATGGTGCTAATCCCATCTTCTGTCTTAGATAATCGGCAAGAACCACAACAAGAGCACCGTCGGTCCCGCCGGCTGTTCTTATTGGTCCGTTAAAGTATATAGAAAGATAGTTTGATCCATCATCTGGATTTCTCCTGATGACAACCTTGTTTATCCCTTCAACAGGAGCTGAAACAGTGGCCCCTGTCATAATGGAGAGACCTACCCTAACTGCCAACTCTGCTTTCTCTGCAGGTTCCAAGTCAAGATCCATGTCTCCTGATAAAATTTCGTCTGCAATCTTGAACGCAAGTTCTCTCTTTCCTAGCCCCTTGGATAACCAATATGAAATCCTCTCTCCTATATTTGGGTAGCCAAACAGGGCTACAACTCTTTCCGGGAGGGTGTTAGCCTTCTCGCTTTCTACCCGAAGGGCAACATCGAATCCTTTTGATCTAGCCTCATTAGCTAGACTTATCAAGGTATCAACAGCTTTATCAAGCTCTCTTAGGTATTCCTCGCTTTTTTGCATCTTAGCCCATGGCCCCTTAAGTTCAAGGCTTGATAGGGTATTAAGGTATACCCCGTTATGAACTTCTCCAACTTAGCATAGAAAGTGTTAATACTGAAGAGCCCATCAAATCTTGGGGTGCAGATGGGAAGAAGAAGGAGGATGAGAAGGGTAGTTAGGCGCACAATAAAGCCAGAGATGTTTCGTTGCCCTGCCTGTCACCATAACTCAATCATCATTGATCTTAACAAAAAGGAGAACAAGGCAGACGTACGTTGCCTTGAGTGTGGTCTCCACGAAGTACTTGAAATAGATCCTGAAGAAGAGGACGTTGATGTTTACACTAGATTTTATGATGCTTATTATGAGTAAGTATGGATTTTAGTCCTGTTATACCCTATTTCAACGGCTTTTTCGTTGACTTGAAGGAGATGGCCTTTTATTAACTCTCTGATAGCTTGTTTAACGCTATTTAGGCTTGCAAGACCTGTGGTCTTGATAACGGCTCCCACCATCACGGTATTCGGTATTGGAAGTCCAGCTACAGCAAGGCCCAAATCAACAGCTATGGATGTTGCTGGAACCGTGGCTACTGTAGATGCGTTCTTGATTTTGATTTCTTCAGGATCTTTTTCGGTATTTATTACAAGCGTTCCACCCTTCTTAAAACCCTCCATTGCCTTTGGTAAAGACAAAAACAAAGGATCTAAAAATACAAGAACATCTGGAGAGTATATCTGGCTACGTAACTTTATGGGTTTATCTGAAATCCTCGAAAATGCCATAACTGGGGCTCCTCTTCTTTCAGCTCCAAAAAAAGGGAATGCTT
Source organism: uncultured Nitrososphaerota archaeon (assembly GCA_964480775.1). Lineage (GTDB taxonomy): Archaea > Korarchaeota > Korarchaeia > Korarchaeales > Korarchaeaceae > QMVU01. The sequence continues at coordinate 15,883 of CAYZRF010000005.1, read as the reverse complement.
GAGTCCATTTCCCCTCTAAAAAACATGCTTTTGCCAGTATTCTTGAGGCTAGGACCGCTCCCTGTCCCCCTCTCCCATGCCAACGAATTTCTGTAATCTTTACCATACCCATCAATTGTCCTTTGTTCGATGTTAAAACTTTTAAACCCATTTCAGCATACTCCCAAGTAACTTCGCGCCCTCGGGGGTGTGATGGCTTTCGACTTAATGATGAGGAGGCCTGTATTTCATTGGATTCCCAATTTCTGGGGTGGGTAATTAGATGAGTAAGAAAGAAGAGAGGCGTTTTGATTTAATGAAGCATAAACTTGTGCCTAAACATGTTATTGTATCGGAAAAGGAGAAAGAAGAAGTGATAAGGAAGTACGGGCCTCTTAAGTACTTTCCTAAGATTTCTGCTAAGGATCCAATAGTCCAAGAGATTGGAGCGAAGCCAGGAGACCTAATTAGAATTGAAAGGCCAGACTCGATTGTTCCGTTCTATCGTGTAGTAGAAGGAGCGCCTATGGTAATTCCCCGGGCGGCTAAAGAGGAGATAAAGGAAGAAATTCCTGATGTTGAAGTGGAGGGTTAAAAACTGGCTCCAAATAGTGGGGATTATGAGAATTCGGATGATATTGATTTCTATCCAATTGTAAAGGCTTACTTTAGGGAACATTCCCTAGTTGATCCACAAATAGAATCCTTCAACAAGTTCTTAGAGAGAGGGCTGCAAGAAGTAGTCGACTCTTTAGGAGAAATTGAACTCATTGAGGGATACAAACTCATTCTCGGAAAGATTGAGGTAGGAGAACCAGAAATAACGGAATTTGATGGTTCAAGAACCTCTGTCACTCCGATGGAAGCTCGAATAAGAAAACTTACGTATCAAGCACCACTCTACTTGGAAATAAAAGTATATGGCGCTGGCATGGAACTCCACAGGGAAAGCGTTAAGATAGGCTATCTTCCTCTAATGGTTAAGTCGAAGAAATGCGTTCTTAATGGACTCTCCTCAGAAGAACTGGCAGAAATTGGTGAGGATCCTCTAGATCCAGGAGGATACTTCATAGTAAATGGATCAGAAAGAGTACTCGTGATGAGAGACGACATAGCTCCGAACAAGATAATCGTGGAAGAGAAGCCAGCAAAAAGCAAGGCATATTCACACGTAGCTCAAGTTATCTCAAGTAAGGCAGGTTTGAGAAGCAGGCTTTTCTTGGAGTACTATCCCAGAGATGGAACTGTAAAGGCCTCTTTCTGGACCTTAACTAAGATCCCTGTAGCAATTCTCCTAAAAGCTCTAGGGCTTGAAAGAGATGGTGATATCCTAAAAGCCATATCAAGTGATGAGGAGATAGCGAATATGTTCATATACAGTCTAGGAGATGCTGTTAGAAAACTAATGCTGGGAAGGAAGGGTGAAGGAGAGACCATAAGGGAGATGGCTCTAGATTACATAGGAAGGAGGCTCGCGAGAGGGGCTCCGAAGAGAGATAGGATAGCTATCGCAAAGGATTTCCTTCAAAACAGGTTCCTAATACACATTGGAACTACCGAGGCTGATAACATAAAGAAAGCCTACTATCTGACTAAAATGATAGAAAAACTGCTTAGAGTTGTTAGCGGTAGGCAACCACCCGATGATCGGGATCATTTCGCCAACAAGAGGATAAGGCTAGCTGGAGACCTTATGCAAGAAGCCTTCAGATATGCTTTTTATCAACTTGTATTGAGGACTAGGAGGAAGGCTGAAGCCCTGATAAGCAGCGGCGTATATGAAATAAGCCCTAGGAGGCTGGTATCTGGAGAAGGTCAGATTACGAGCAAGCTAATCAGCTGCCTCTCAACTGGTATATGGCCAAGAGGCGAGCTAGGCATAAGCCAAAACTTGGACAGAACTAACTACATAGCTACCCTTCAGCATTTGAGGAGAGTTAACTCTCCGCTCCCTTCAGGACTACCGCTTCACGAGGCAAGGCAGATTCATGGTACATCCATTGGAAGGCTTTGTCCGCTTGAAACTCCTGAAGGAACTAATGTAGGTCTTGTTAGAACACTAGCTACTTTTGCTGATGTCACCTTTGGTATAGATCCAAAGCCTATCATTGATATGTTATATGAAATTGGGGTAAAGCCTATTGAGGAAGCAACTCCTGAAGAAGTAGGCTCCTTAACTCCCATATTCGTAAATGGGAGCATAGTTGGGCTTACTAACTCTCCTGAGGAGATAATAAGTAGACTCAAGGAAAGAAGATCCGAACTCGATCCAGAAGTAAACATAGCCTACCGTGAAGAAGAAAATATTGTGATAATAAATGCTGATGAAGGCAGGGCCAGGAGGCCACTTATTCCAGTTAATAAGATCAAAGAAGCAATATCTATGTTGGGTAAGGTTGATTCTGGCGAGGTAAAGTTCTCAGATCTAGTTAGAATGGGGATCGTCGAGTTACTTGATGCAGATGAAGAAGAATCTGCTTTAATTGCACAGAGTATTAGTGAGATCACTCCAGAACACACTCACTTGGACTTCGCGCCTTACATGATGTTTGGCGTTGCTGCTGGAGAGATCCCCTATGCTGAGCATAATGCAATCCCAAGGGACATCATAGGTAGTAATATGATAAGACAGGGTTTAGGACCTTATTCAACTAATTGGAGACTTAGAATGGATAGCAGGGCCTTCTTACTCTATTACCCGCAGAGACCAATAGTCAGAACAAGGATAGACGAGATCACGGGATATTACCTAAGACCTTCTGGGCAGAACCTTGTCGTAGCATTGCTCCCAATGGATGGTTACAATATGGACGATGCCCTAGTCATGAACAAAGGCTCGATAGATCGAGGTATTGCTAGGGGAATATTCTTCAGGACATATGAGGCAGTGGCTAAAAGACAAGCAATCGTCGAAGGAGATAGATTTGAGAACCCGTATCCACTTGATGGGGTAATGGGAAAGAGAGAGGAGGACAACTACAAAAAACTAGGCGATGACGGTATTGTGGGACCAGAAACAGAAGTTATTGGTGGAGATGTGTTAATTGGAAGAACGAGTCCTCCTAGATTCTCTCCTGAACTTATTGGCGGAGGAGGAATGCCGTACGCATTTGAGAGAAGGGATACTTCGGTAAGCATGAGGGCTTGGGAGGAAGGAGTCATATCAGATGTTGTTCTTGCAACGACGATAGAAGGGGAAAAGATGGTTAGAGTGACGGTAAGAGACACAAGGCCTCCTGAAATAGGAGATAAGTTTGCCACAAGGCACGGCCAGAAAGGAGTTGTTGGGATGATATATAATCAAGAGAATATGCCGTTCACCGAAGAAGGGATAACTCCTGACATAATTCTAGATCCTCACGCAATCCCGTCCAGAATGACGATAGGTCAGCTGATAGAAATACTTGCAGGCAAAGTAGGTGCTTTAGAGGGTAGATTCATAGATGGAACTCCGTTCATATCTGAAGAAGTCAAGGACCTAGAAGAGGCCCTCAAAAGGTTAGGATTTGAACCGTCTGGAAAGGAGATTATGTACGATGGAAGAACGGGAAAGATGATTCAAGCGAAGATATTCATTGGAATAAGCTTCTATCAGAGGCTTAAGCACATGGTTAAAGATAAGATTCACGCTAGAGCGAGAGGACAGGTTCAGGTATTAACCAGACAGCCAGTGGAAGGAAGGGCAAGAGGTGGAGGTTTAAGGCTTGGAGAGATGGAGGGGGAGGTATTGCTTGCGCACGGTGCCGCGGCAAGCCTGAGAGATAGATATATTGAGAGTTCAGATAAGACCTTGGTTTATGTCTGTAAGAAATGTGGATCTTTAGCTTTCTTCAATTCGCTTACAAACTCTTTCTTCTGTCCAAGATGCAGAGAGGCAGTTGAGGTAATGCCTTGGATCACGGGATATGCAACTGTACTGTTTACACAGGAACTGATGACTGGACTCATAGATGTGAGATTACGTGTAGAGGAGGATCTTTGAGGAGGTGTGCTTATGTCTTCCTTAATAACCCCTTCACCGAGAAGGGAAGAAGCTATCAGCTATGTTTTGAGGGGGCTTCAGTTTGGCTTGATGTCCCCCCAAGATATTAGAAAGATAGGTATGATAGAGATCAGAGAACCTGCTGCTTATGATGAAGCTGGTATGCCCGTACAGGGCGGAGTTCTTGATCCTAGGTTGGGGACCATAAATCCAAGACAGAGGTGCCCAACTTGTGGTAATTATCCACAGCACTGTCCGGGCCACTTTGGAAGGATAGAGCTTGCAAAACCAGTCATTAACATAGGGTACTCCAGGCTATTGAAGTACATCCTTAACATGACTTGCCCTCAATGTGGCAAAGTTTTGCTTCCAGACAGTGAGAGGAAAGAACTGATTAGGAAGGCAAGAAAATTCTGGGAAGAACATCCCAACAAAAAAATTGACGATGATATATTCAAAGAAGCTCAGAAAAGAGTGAATAAATACCTTAACAAGTCTGATAAATGTCCTCACTGCGGTGCAAGAGTTGAATTGGTCGATTTGAAGGAGTTCTACAAGTTTATAGTTAAAGAACCAGAACCGAGACGGCTCTGGCCTAATGAAATCAGAGATAGGCTTGAAAGAATACCTGATGAAGACGCAATGATATTGGGCTTCAATCCTGAAAGAGCTAGGCCCGAATGGGTTGTTATTACGGTTATATTAGTGCCACCACCAACCGTCAGGCCTTCTATCTTCCTTGAGACAGGAGAAAGATCTGAGGACGATCTAACTCATCTTCTCGTGGATATCATAAAAGCAAATCAGAAATTAAGTGAATCCATTGCTTCTGGAGCTCCTGATAGCGTTATTGAAGGCGAGTGGGAACTTCTCCAATATTCTGTGGCTGTTTTCTTCCACAATGCTGCCACAGGATTACCAGTGGCAACCCAAAGAGGAAGCAACAGACCTTTAAAGGCTTTATTCCAAAGATTAAGCGGAAAAGAGGGGCGATTGAGGAAGAATTTGATTGGAAAGAGGGTTGACTTCTCGAGTAGGACTGTGATATCCCCCGATCCCATGATAGGAGTGGATGAGGTTGGTGTTCCCGTTGAAATAGCTAAAGTTCTCACAATTCCAGAATACGTGAATGAATGGAACATAGAACAACTAAAGGATCTCGTCATAAGAGGGCCAAACGAGTATCCTGGAGCTAACTATATTAGAAAGAAAGGAGAAACAAGGCCTATTAGTCTAAAGGTTCTCAAAAGAGATGTTCTGGAGAGGGAAGCGGAAGCCTTAGAACCTGGAGATGTCGTTGAAAGGCATCTTCTTGATGGTGATTATGTTCTATTCAACAGGCAGCCCTCTCTTCACAAGCTTTCAATGATGAGCCATAAGGTAAAGGTGCTTCCAGGTTCAACCTTTAGGGTCAATCCGGGGACCTGTGTTCCGTATAATGCTGATTTCGATGGAGATGAAATGAATCTTCATGCTTTACAGTTGATGGAAGCAAGGATAGAAGCAGAGGAGCTAATGAGCGTCAAGAAGAATTTGCTATCTCCGAGAACTGGAGGTTCAATAATAGGAGCGAAGCAAGATCTGATATCTGCTGCTTATATTCTAACTAAGAAGGGGTCTGTTTATACTCGAGAGGAGACTTGTGATATTTTAGCAAAAGCTGGAATTACAGAATTGCCAGAACCAGCCATAAAGAAACCAGTTGAGCTGTGGACTGGTAAACAGATATTTTCTGCCCTTCTGCCTAAAGGATTAATGTTTGAAGGGAGAGCTGCTGTTTGTGAAGGATGTGCCACATGCCTCAGAGAGGCCTGTCCCTACGATGCGTACGTTATTATTAAGGATGGAGAGTTGCTGAGAGGAGTTATTGATGATGACATAATTGGTACTCTTGTAAAAGCAAAGCTGACTCTTATTGACGTCATAATTAGAGATTATGGGGAAGAAAAAGCTGTTAATTTCCTTAACAGAACCATAAGAATGCTTGCTAAAATAGCAGAACTTCAAGGAATAACGATGTCGCTCAACGAGCTTAGAATGCCAGAGGAATTCCATAAGAAGCTAAGAGAGGTCTTTGAGACAGCATATAAAGATACCCTAGAGAGGGTTAAGGAATTTGAGACACGAAGAGCGAGGGTAAGGATGCCTAGAACTAAGGAAGAGATCATAAGAGCGTTGATGGAGGAAAGACTTCTTGATTTTAAAATCACAAAAACGCTTGATAAGCTAAGATCCGAGGTTCACGATCTCGTTAAGAAGTATGCGGATCCAGATAGTGATCCAATAATAATGGCCAAGACTGGTGCCAGGGGTTCTCTTTCGAACTTAGCTCAAGTTGTAGGTTCTGTATGGCAACAATCTGTCAAGAGCAAAATTGGTTTTGTCTTAACAAGCGGGAGACCGAGAAAGGGATTCAAAGATAGGGTCCTATCTTACTTTAAGCCCGGAGACCTCACTTTAGAGGCAAGAGGCTTCGTGAGGCACGGATACTATGTTGGACTTAGACCCACCGAATTCATCTTCCACTCAATGGCAAGCAGAGACAGCTTAATAGATAAAGGAAGGAGAACGCAAGACAGCGGGTATTTCTACAGGAGAATTGCGAACGCCTTGAAGGATCTGTATGTAGAATATGATGGTACGGTTAGGGACTCTGAGGGAAGGATTTTCCAGTTCTTGTTTGGTGGAGATGGATTAGATCCTCTAAAGATGTTTAGAGGACACTTAGTTGATTACGATTCAATAATTTCGAAGTTCGTGGAGCCCAAGAGAGGGGCTTCTCTAAAGAAGCTTAAAAAGCTGGTTGAAAAGGAGGGTCTACCTATAGAACTAGCAGAAAAGCTTTACAAAGCTAAAGCAACCCTTGCAGAGGCTGAAAAAGTCGTAGAAGAGGTCAAGAAAGGCATAGAAAGGGCAAAAATAGAGCCGCTTACACCAATAGGAATAATTTGTGCTCAAAGCATAGCTGAGCCTACAACGCAGATGGTGTTAAGGACGTTCCATGCGCCTGGAGTCCTAGCCATGGATGTTACCAGGGGGGTAGAGAGGTTTAAGGAGATAGTTTTCTATGCTAGGACTAGCACGCCCATTATGAAGATTTACTTGAAGCCAGAATGGAGCAAGGATGAGGAAAAGGTAAAGGAGGCTATTAGAAAGATCAAAGAAACCACTGTAAAAGACCTAATTACAGAATATAGGATTGATAATAGGACTTTCGAGCTTATTTTAAGACCTCACAAAGAGAGAATAGAGAAGGCTGGCTTAGACATAGAAAAGCTCATTTCTTTAATCGAGAAGAAGGTTAAGAGGATAAAGGGAACTGTAGAACAGAGAGAAGAATTCATCGTAGTGAACATGAGAGAGCTGGCGAAGCCTGGCGAGGAATACAACTATCAAGCCCTAAGAAAATGGGCAATGATGGTCGTGAGTGAAAGGATAGGAGGAATAAAGGGTATAAAACAGGCACTTGCAGAGCTTGTTAGAACAGAGAAGGGCGAAGAATTTGTTATCACAACGCAGGGATCAAACCTAAAAGAAGTGTTAAAGTTGGAGTTTGTCGATCCAACTAGGACAACAACAAACGATTGCTCTGAAATTGCTGAGGTCTTTGGTATAGAGGCCGCTAGACAGAGCCTCTTGAACGAGTTGTGGGAAGTTCTAAAGGAACAGGGTCTTGAAGTTGATAGACGTTACATTTCACTGATTGCGGATGCTATGACAAGAAATGGTAACATCGAAGCTGTAAGACTTTCTGCCATGCATATACCATCCGGATACTTCTCTGTGGCTAAGAGCCCTCTGAGTCAGATGGCGTTTGAATGGACAAGGCATGTGGCCTTAATTGCAGCCCGCAAGGGAGAGGATAACCCGATAAACTCCCCCTTAGATGCGATAATTACTGGTCAGATTCCTCCTGTCGGAACTGGTATGGTTTCTGTTAGGTGGGACTGGAAAAAGGCCAAAGAATTGTTAGCCGAGGTGGGAAGAAGTGCCTGAACTCGATTCTGAGATTTGGTTAGCAAGAAAAACAGGGAATGTTATAATGGGAATTAAAAACGTGAAAAGATTGCTATTGAGAGGGAATGCGAAACCTAAGCTCATAATCCTAGCGACCAATATAGATGAGGAAACTAGAGCAGAGCTTGAATATCTAGCAAAGCTTTCACAAGTTCCAGTAATGCTGTATAAGGAAGGCAGTTTACAGCTGGGTAGAGCACTACATAAACCCTTTTTTGTCTCAGCTGCCGCTATACTAGATCAAGGGGAGTCATCTATTCTGGAGATGGTGAAGGAGGGGGGAGGTAAAGATTCCGAATAGAAGGATTGTATTAGGGCCTAGACAATTAGACCTATTGAAAATGTTTCGTTACATGACTGGCGTTGCGTCAATTGATGTAGTTATAGATGAAGAGTATGAAAGATTGATCTATGTTGTCAACAAAGGAGATTTAGGAAGGGCAATAGGCAGGGGTGGAAGAAAGCTTGAGATGATGAGGAAGATCATTAGAAGGGATCTTGGCTATGCTGTAGAGGTTGTAGAATACGACAATGATCTAGAGAGCTTCATACGGAACTTACTTAGCCCTGCAAGGGTAAGTGAGATTGAATTCGTCGGAGAAGGGGAAGGAAAGGTGGCATACGTCAAAGTTCCAGAAGAAGATCTTGGAATAGCAATTGGTAAAGATGGAAGACGTATAAGAAGAGCAAGGTTACTCGTAAGGAGATGGTTTCAACTCGGAAATGTTAAAATAGGGTCCTCATGATATTGGTTACATCAAGTGGGAGGGAAACGGCATGGGCAAGAAAGCACCGCTAGGTCTCTATGCTGCAAGGAGGCTAAAAGAGAAGTATAAGTGGAAACGCTGGCACGATTATGAGTATAGAAGGAAACATCTGCGTTTAAGAGAGAAATATGACCCGTTGGGTGGCGCTCCAATGGCCAGAGGAATAGTATTGGAAAAAGTGGGTTTGGAAGCGAGACAACCACACTCTGGACTTAGAAAGGCTGTTAAAGTTCAATTAGCGAAAACTGGGGCAATAGTATTAGCTTTTGCTCCTGGAGACGGGGCTCTAAATGTTATTGATGAGCATGACGAGGTACTAATAGCAGGAATAGGTGGTTCGAGAGGTAGAAGTCTAGGAGATATTCCAGGAGTCAGATACCAGGTAATCAAGGTCAACAATGTCGACCTTCAGGCTATTTTGAAGGGAAAGAAGGAAAAGCCAACAAGGTGATCTTATGAGTAAAGCGGAAGGGCAACAAGAAGTCGCGGAGGAGAAACCTCAAATAAAACTATTTGGAAAATGGTCATTTGAAGGAGTTGAGGTGAAAAGCCCAGCCCTAAAAAAAGTGATCTGTCTTAGACCCGTTTACCTTCCCCATACTGGTGGAAGGCATGAGCACAAGCGTTTTGGAAAGCTCAGAGTACCAGTAGTTGAGAGGCTCGTTAATCGGCTTATGTCTCAAGCAATCAATGCTGGTGTTAAGAGAGATAGGGTCAATAGCAAGAACCCCGGAAAGAAGCTTAAGGCCCTTAGGACAGTAAAATATGCTTTTGAGATAATCGAGTTGAGAACGGGCAAAAACCCGATTCAAATCTTCATAAAGGCAATTGAGAACGCAGCCATTAGAGAAGAGGTTACGAGGATAATATATGGTGGAGTCAGTTATTTCCATTCAGTGGACACATCACCAACGAGAATGCTCGACCTTGCAATTAGGCATATAGCTCAAGGTGCTGCCATGAAGGCCTTTAGAAGCCCTATGTCGCTAGCTGAAGCCTTGGCCGAAGAGATAATTGCTGCTGCCAATTACGACAGAGTAAAGAGCCATGCAATAAAAAGAAAGGAAGAGATAGAGCGCATAGCCCTCAGTGCAAGGTAAGGAATCATAATGTTTTAATTGGGAGTCCTGTAAAAATAGAGAAGTTGTGTGTAGAAGTAAGGTGATTCTTTGAAAAGTGAGAAACCCCCGCCACCCCTGTCATATCTTAAGAAGGCACATGGCAGCGAGGTTGTCGTAAAGCTGAAAAATGGCGCAGAAATCTTTGGAAGGCTGGTTGTCTGCGACGACATGATGAATTTAGTCCTTTCTTCAGCTATGGAAAGAGATCCTGAAACCAAGAAGCCCTTAAGGAATGTTGGGGAACTTTTCATAAGAGGAAACAACATTCTCTTCATAACCCTTGAAGAGTAAGATCCCCTAACGAAATTCATTAACTTTCCTTTGATCTTATCATTCATGAAGGCTTTTTAGTAAAAATGAGTGTCAAATCTCTATTATCTTTTTAAACAAAGATCTACTTAGCAGAATCACACCAAAGAAAGATACTGTAATTATAGATAGGACAAAAAGACCTATGATCTTAATCCTGGTTTGATGTTTTGAAATTGCACTATTTAGCGTTGAATTAGCTTTTGATATCTCTGACAACGCTGTTTCAAACAGCGTTGCTGCATTTTTGGGTTCCTGTGGAATTTTATCCTTTATTGATAATGCTATTTCAAAAGCAGAAGTTATATTATCGATTTCGGATTTAGTAAGGATATTCGAATACTCTCGAAATGTCTGGTTTAAACTCTCAAGCAGAATCAAAACTTTCTCTTGATAAGCTTGTAATATTACCTCTATTGCCACGTTCGATGCGTTATAGGATTCTCTAGCCAGATTAAATACTGAATTGTTAGCCTCATGGAACGCTTCGATTGCCTCTTTCATCCTTATCTCTGCAAATTGAATATAAAGCGGTGCTTTTTCTGGAACCTCTATTTGCTCTTTTGCTGCATTATAGATAGTAATAGCAAATTCTAATGATTGATTAGCAAGCAATATCTGGTTCCAGGCTTCTTCTTCGTTAAAGCCAAATTTTCTCGATACATAGATCGTTGTATAACTTGTCTCATCGCCTATAATATAGTTAATAATCGCTCTTATTTCATATAAGCCTTCATCTTTAGGTGCCGTGAGATTAAAGTTTAGAGCAGCAGATAGCTCATTTAAGCTGAGGTTCTCAACAATTACAGTATCGTTCATGAAAATGTCCAGCTTTGGACTTTCTTTACCTGGATAATCCGTAATATCATAAGAAACCGAAATCCTAAATGGCTCTTCAGGTGTAAGATTTTGCCTATTAGTGTTAATTTCAAGATTTACTTGAGGAGATGCCTTTTCTACAAGGACATTCACTCCTTCAGATTCTAAAGTTATCTGTTTAGCTTCTTTAGAATCGTATATTCTGATAATGGCCTTCAGATTAGCAAAAGAAGGGGCTTTTGTTCCTAAAGGAATTCTCAGAGATATTTTCTGGGATAAATTAGTTCCAGGAGGCATTTCTAAATCAACTTCTTCGAGCGGAGTTGATCCCCAAGGCGTCCTTAGTCTAATCCAGAGAATTTTGATTAGACCACCCTCGGGGGGATTAGATATCTTAACAGTCGCATCGAATTCAAATCCAACGTAAACAGTTTCTGGTAATTCAAGTTTAATATCCAGCTGTGGAACCGCTAAAACTTGGCTGTACGTGATCGCCAAGATGGTTATTAATAGTATCGATAGACGCTGATGCATTGTAAGCTCTCAAAAATATGTGTCATAAAATCTTTAAAGGGCATTCCTTCATTGACTAGTCTTGATTGGTGACTGAAAAACAGGTTAACTTACCAGTTTTAGGACTTGATCTGCATTCCGGCTCTCCAAGATCGGCCAAGCCATGCAGATACTCTGTAGTAGTTATAAGAAACGGGAAGGTCTCTTTAGAGAAAAGAGGGGTTCATCTCAACGAGATCATAAAAATAGCATCAGAATTAGGGCCATGTATCTTAGCAACAGACAACATATTCGAGTTAGCTCCCGATGTCTCTGGTTTGAGGAGGATCTTTTTGAAGCTACCATCAGGAACTAAGATAATACAGGTAAATAAAGAGGAGGACTCCTTTGATAAGCTAAGCAACGTGGCGAGGAGAGAAGGTTTCACAATTGGGAAAAGGTCGGACTCCATAACGGAAGCTAAGATAGCTGCTTTGTTAGCATCGAGAGGCATAGGAAGCGAGGTTATCCTATTCGAACCAGAGTGTAGGATCCTAGTAGCACGAAATGCTAGCATAAAGAAGGGAGGATCTGGCACTAATAGATGGCGGCGGATGATAGAAGCCGCTATACTCAATGAGACGAATAGAATAGCCTCTTGCCTAGAGGAACAAGGTATTGAATACGACTTATATGTGCATCAAGCAGAAGGAGGGCTTAGAAGGGCTGAATTCGTCGTATATGCGCCCGAATCCACCGTAATTGACATAGTCAAACCTAGAGAGAATGGTTCAATCAAGGTGATAGTCACCAGAAAAATGAAGAGAAGGCTAGAGTTTGCCAGTTCTCGTAAGACATCTCAGTCTAGACCACTACTAGTTTCTATAGATCCTGGCGCTTCTCTTGGACTAGCTATATCAGATCTTGAGGGAAATATTCTTTCCCTACAAACTCTTCGAATGCCCTCAAGATCTCAGATAATAGAAGAGATAGTAAAGTATGGTAGACCTGTTCTCATAACTACAGACGTTTTTCCGATACCTGAGAGAGTTAAAGAAATAGCTAAGATTTTCAGTGCAAAAATCGAGGCAGCAGCCGATCTTTTAACTCTAAAGGAGAAAGAGAAGGTGGTTCAAGAATTTGAAGAGTTGTCTGGATTAAAGGCATCAACTTCTCACGAAAGAGATGCTTTAGCAGCCCTTCTCATAACATTCAAAAGATTGAATACTCTCTTTAAGAAAGCTGAGGCTAGGGCTCGTGAGAAGGGTGTGCCCTTTACTACTAGAGTCAGAGAATTGTTAGTTAAAGGAAAGTCTATAAGTGAAGCATTAGAGCCAGAGGAAAAAACTAAGGCCTCGCAACAAAGAAGAGTTGTTAAGAAGGTAAGAAGAAAAAAGTCTCCAGCGACAAGCGAATTGTTACGAAGAATTAGAGAGTTAGAAGACAGACTTTCCTATTATGAAGAGTTACTTCATAAGAAAGATAAAGAGATAGGAGAATTGTTGGAGCAAATCAGTCAAATAAGGGAGAAAACTAACTTAGAGATTGAAAGAGATAGGAGAGTTGCTCAACGAGATGCGAGAATCAGAGAATTGGAGCAAGAGCTTAGGAAAATGCAGTGGAAGTATGAACTTCTCAAAGCAAAGGTCAAAGAGTTAGAAAGCGTCTTAAAAGAGCCTCCAACTGGCTGGATACAAGTATTGGTCTTCAATAAACTTTCAAAGGAAGTTATAGAGCTTGCTTCAGCAGAGAACAAAATAAGAGAAGGAGATGTGTTGCTTGTCATCGATGCAAGCGGTATGGGCAAATCAGTTGTTGGAATGATATCAGAGTTGGGAGTAATGGCCCTTATCTGGAAGAGAAATCCTCCGCCCGTGGATGTCATTTATGAGTTGGAGAGGAATGGGATAAGTGTAATTTGTGGTAGGGATGTTGAGATATGGTGGAGAGGAGGGATACCATATATTAAGGAGGACATACTTGTGAGAGATTCGCCAATACCAGAAGAAATTCCGAAGAAGGGAAGATTTAACTTAGAGCATATCTTAAGGGAGTATAGAAGGCGAATTGTTGCAAAAGAAGCTGAAGAAGAGGATAGATAAATTTAATTACCTCTTATAATGAAAGCTTATGAAGGTGATGTTAAATGCCTAGAGGTACGCATGGTGCGTTGAACAAGGCGGGTAAAGTCAGATCGCTCACTCCAAAGATCGAAAGAAAGCCTAGAAAGAGCCCGCCCCCAAAGGTAAAGATTAGAGCAATATATAAGAGAAGATTTATCTTAGGCATTGAACCTGGTCAAGTAGTAAAATGATGCTTCAACTAAAGTAGATCTTTGTATATAACTATCCTCTTTGAGAGATATCGTTAGATTTTCATTTTTAATTTTATATTGGTTTTAATTTATTAGATAGCCTCTAGTTCCCTATATTGATAGTAAATCTCTTAATAGACGATACAGGGGGCGCGATTTCATTGCAAGTTTTTGTAGTTTCTCATCCTCTTGGCTTTTTAGTTGTGGATAAGAAAAAGAAGGTGTTATTCAGACTAATCTTTCCTCTAGATCCAAAACAGGCTGCAAAGCTTCACTTAAGCATTAGAAAAGGTGAATGGATAGAAGAGCTGCAAGATTTAATAGATTATCTAGATGGAAATCCGAGTATAGATGGGGTTGTAGTTGATTCAAGAGGTATAAAGAATCTAATTGCTAGTAAAACCAGTAAGAGGGTAATAGTTGACCCGACAAATCCAATCCTTTTTTATTACAGGGAGAGGCCATTAGAGGTAGCAAAGGCTTTGAATTGGAATGTGAAAGAGCCGGAATATTGTTTCTTCCTAGTAGAACTAGGTATAGAACTTTCTAGAGGGTTGATAAGATCAGAACTTACTAAAAGAGATAAGCTCATAATTAGATCTATTGACTACTTAGACCACCTCAACAAAGCACTAAACATACTAATTCCTGCGATAAGGGAATGGCATTCGATACACTTTCCGGAACTTGATCAGCTTGTAGATGATCATTACATATACACTAAAATTGTCTCATCCTTTCCGGACAGAAGAACCTTGAATTTTGAAGAACTTCGCAATTTAGGTGTTAAGGAGCGTTTAGCAAGGGACATATTAACTCAATCTAGGGAATCTATGGGTGGAGAACTAGATGCGGAAGATTATTCTATTCTTGGGAGAATAGCTGGACTTTGGGTTGATCTTTACGATAACAAAGAGCAGGTGGAAGAGTACCTTGAAAGGCTTGTTAGAGAATGTGCACCAAACTTATCAGCCATAATACAGCCTCTGATAGTCGCTAGACTAATTGCTATGGCTGGTAGCCTAGAGAGGCTGGCTATGATGCCTTCCAGCACAATACAGGTTCTTGGGGCTAGAAAGGCCATTTTCTTGCACATGACTCGAGGAACAAAACCTCCTAAGCATGGAATACTTTTCCAAGTCAAGGAAATAAGAAATGCCCCCAAAAAAATTAGAGGAAAAATTGCCCGAATAATAGCGACGAAAGCTGCTTTAGCTGCGAGAATAGACGCCTTTGGAGGTGAGTTTATAGGAGATAAACTCAAAAAGGAAATAGAAGAGGAAATTAAGAAAGTAAAGGGGGTAAAGGATTGATTAAGAAGGATTCAAAGTTTCCTGGTGTATTTTGGATACAAACAGGAAGAAAAAGAAGGAGTCTTGCTACCAAGAATCTGGTACCAGGATTTAGAAGCTATGACGAAAGGGTCTTTAGGGTAAAAGGTGAAGAGTATAGGATTTGGAGCCCAGAGAGATCTAAACCAGCTGCCGCAATATTAAAGGGCTTAAAGAATTTCCCAATAAAACCAGGGTCTAAGATATTGTACTTAGGTATCGCCTCTGGAACGACGGCTTCTCACTTTAGCGACATAATAGGTA
The DNA here is from genome assembly GCA_964480775.1 of uncultured Nitrososphaerota archaeon. GTDB lineage: Archaea > Korarchaeota > Korarchaeia > Korarchaeales > Korarchaeaceae > QMVU01. The sequence continues at coordinate 488 of CAYZRF010000005.1, read as the reverse complement.
GAGAAGGTTTGATATTTGGAATTGAGGTTTCTGAAAGAGTTATGAGGGATCTTATCAACGTTTCCGCTGCTAGGAAGAACATTGTACCCATTCTGGCTTCTGCTAGATCGCCAGAAAGTTATGCCGGAATCGTAAGCGTTGTTGATGTAGTTTATGCTGATGTTGCTCAGCCAGACCAGGTAGACATTCTGATTAAGAACTGCAATGTATACCTAAAGAAAGGAGGTTACGGTATGATCGCTGTTAAAGCTAGCAGCATTGACGTGACTAAACCTCCCAAACAGGTATACAAGATAGCAGAATCGCAGATAAAGGAAGCTGGATATGAGATCATTCAAACAGTTGATCTATCACCTTTTGACAGAAAACACGCAGTAATCATGGCAAGGAAAGGTTAAGTGAAATCCTCGAGCGTTTTCGACCTATTGATCTCATTCATCTTCAGGTATGTTTGCCAAGACTTCCTTACGATTTGTGGGATCTTTTTG
>CAYZRF010000004.1:0-88815 GCA_964480775.1 uncultured Nitrososphaerota archaeon | reverse complement strand
ATCTTCTTATAATTAGGGCCCGTAGCTCAGGAGGATTAGAGCACCGGCCTGCGGATACCAATAAAGACGTTATTATGCAAAATGGAGACTGTATAGATGAGTTCAATATAGATGAGTTCAAGACATACCTACTAGTTGATTTACAACTTAGTAAGAGAACAATGCTTCAGACTATTAGAGTAGCTAAGAAGTTTCTAGAGAAATACAATCCATATATAGCAAGTAAAGAGAATATAAGAGAGTTCTTATTATCGATCAAGAACACTAAGTCTAGTGGAACATACAAGAACTACTTAGCAAGTCTAAAGCATGTCTTTAGGTATGTGAATAGAGAAAACTTACTTGATGGTTTCAAGTATCCACCTAAGACATATACACCTAAGAGAGTGCCTAGTATTGAACAACTAAGAACATTCTATAATGCATTGGATACGTTGAAAGAGAAAGCATTATTCCTAGTTGCTTGTACTAGTGGACTAAGAAAGAAAGAGCTATTGAGTCTTACAGTAGATGATATAGACGTAGATACTGGTCTTATCATTCCTAAGTGCTATGATGGATCTAGAACCAAACATTCATTCATAACTTTCTGTAATGATGAAGCTTTACATGTGCTAAAGAAATATCTGAGAACTAGAAAGACTAGGTCTAATAGACTATTTCCATATTCATGTGGTAAAGACTCATACATATTTCATAAGGCTATAAAGAAGACTGGTCTTAACATAACATTGAAGACTTGTAGGTTATGGTTTAATGTAGAGTTAGCTAAGAAAGGAGTACCATCACATTACATAGATGCCTTCTGTGGTAGAATACCTAAAGGCGTTATTGCTAGACACTATGCTGATTATTCAATAGATGTTCTAAGAGAAATATATCAAAGAGCTAATCCTAAAGTACTAACTTGAGTTTCTTACGCAAGCATAAAGATGCTTTTATATCAAAAAATCTTTAAGAAAAAGTTAGTTAAGAGATGCCTGATAAGGTAGAAATAAGGAAGAAACTCAAAGAAGCAAGAGAGAGAAAAGACATATCTTCATTCATAGAATTACTCCAAAATTATCCTGATTTGTTCCAACACGTATATGTAAGAGAAGAGCATTCAAACATCCAAAAAAGCTTATTTACTTTAGCTACCTCAATTGCTGTTGGTCTTATTCTAAGTAATTCAGCTTATATTCTCTATACAAAACTAGGAGAAACCTTCTACTTTGAATCCTTAGAGTTCTATGCAAAATTTTTGCTATTAATAGGAGTTCTTTTTTTAACATTAACGGTACCTTTAGGTTCTTTGCTTTCTCTTGTATATGAGACGCTAATTTATACTAAATATTGTGCTTCTTTTTCTATAATCTCATCACTTCTATTTTATTTCATTTTGTACTATAGAACGTGGAATTTGCTCTACTACATTGTAGTTTCGTTTTACTATTTTCTTCCCGGTCTAATAGGGTATTGGTTATCAACAGCCATATCTAAAAGAATAATAGGTATTCCAATTCGCGAAGAGCCATACAAAGTTGTTTTTAAAGTCATGACAGATCTTAACAGTCTTTATAGAAACTTTGGGGAAATTATGAATGTTTTAGGTTTTGAAAAAATGAAAGAATTAACTAACGATGGAGTGCAATTCGTAGTTTTCAGAAGATATGAAGAAAGAGTTGCGGCTCAACTTATTCAAAAAGATGCCTTCACTATTTTGAAAATAATGATCTACTCTCAGAATCCTAATGAAATAGATCGAATTAAATATAGTGAAGAATTGATGGAAATGCTAACTACAAATTTAAGGTATTATGTAAGTGAATTAAGAAATCACGAAGGTAATGATTTTGACGCTCTCAAAATGTTTGCATTAGAGCATACAACCCCAATAGTTTGGCATCAAAAGAATAAAATAAGGTTTCTTAAAACGTTACAATATATTGCTAAGCCTGAAATCTTTATATCAATTTTAGTAGGAGTCCTTGCATTTCCGTTCATTCTTCATTATCTTAAAGAAAAAATTGCATTCTATATCGAAGACATCTTTGCAAAAATCTTTGCATCATTGATGTCTGCCATGATTATTTTCATTGTAAAGAACTTTATCAAATATGTACTCAACAAAATTAGAAAATAGAAGTTAACTTGGAATACATTTGAGTTATTTTTAATCATAATATAGCGTGGATTAACTTCAACATTCAACAAATACAATATACTGAGTAGCTAATATGATGAGTCTACTATGTTGGATCAAATATCATGTTGTATGTAGTTTGCTCATTTGTTCTTTGTATTTGTAGTATTTGTACTTTGTATTTTCAACAGTCTTGAAAATTGCACCCTTTGGGGATTTCCTCTATACTCTTGTTTAGTAAATATTTTTCTCTAGTTATTTGGAATACGATTGTAGTTATAGTCGTCTAATAAGGATGTTATTTGTGTGCTTTTTGAAAGTTGTAATAACTTCAGTTAGTCATTTACTAAGGTTATTCTATCAGGATATTTTCTCAATATTGCTGATCTAAGTATATCATCTAGTTCATGAGTCATGTGATTAGATAAAGTAGTTTCTACCCACATCAATATGTCATAAAGGTCTTTAGACTTAGGCTTACCACATTCCATTACAGATACTCTAGCCTTAATGAGATCTCTTGGTTTTAATAATTCAGTTGTAATGAAGATGTCAGAAGATAGAATATTCTTCATGTGAATATGATTATAGTATGTAGAATCTAAGAAGAACTTACATTCAATAGTTAGAGGTCTGTCATCGACATATAATATTAGGTCAGATCCTTTATGGCCATACCATGCACGTATTCCATGATCTCCATACCACTTTATTCCACTATAATGAGATTTGTACATATATTGGTATTGTGTTCCTGCTTTTACTACTGCTTCAAAGAAGTAACCTTGATCTGCGTTAATAGGTAGTGGTTTGTTTCTTCTTCTGTCTCTATGTATTTCAGTCAATGCATCATCCATTATGCTCTTCTGTATCTCATCTATGTTAAGACTCCAAAGCACTGTTTGAAGGTATTCATAAACTTCTTTGTATTTGAGGTCACTAAAGTAAACAGAATAGAACACTATGTTGTTTTTAGTCTTATAGTAAAATGGCTTTGATGTCAAGCAGTACCACCTCTATTAGATCTTAATTTTGCTAAGAGTGCGGTGGTCTGATCTTTTACTAGAGATAGACATATATAATATAGACTTACTAGATATAGTAGAATAGTATAATATAGGTCATTGTAGATTGAGTTAGTCTTATATAGTAGAGATCTACTATATATATTGCACCACCTCTATTCTCTCTTTTTTATCTAGTGTTTGAGTTTAGTTAGAACCTTCTTTCTCTCAGTCTCAGATAGTTCTAGTATTCTCTTAGCATCATACTCTGATATACCATATTCTATCATTAGATTAACTATTTGATCTTGTCTTAGTCTCTCATTCCTTAGTCTCTCTTTCATTAATTGATCTTGTTCCTTCAACTCTTGAAGTCTATCATATAATTCCTTACCTCTAAGTCTCTTTACTTTCTCTATTTGTGTACTAGTGTCAGCTATAATCTCATGTTCATGTCTCTTCTTATCAGACCTCTTACTGTGTAGTTCAATAAGTGCTAATGTAGTTGGATCATCAATTACTTTCTTAGCTCTTAAGATCTTAAGTTTCTGATATGGATCATCAATTGATGAAAGAAGTTTCTTTACCACCTCATTATCAGTTAAGATTAGATAGTTAATAACAGACCTATAATCACGTAGACCTAACTTCTCTCTTAGAACCTTCAATACCTTAAGTGTCTCTCTATCTAGTCTAATTGTGTGCTTCATTGTGTATGGTAACTTCTTTCTACTAGCTCTTGGTACATATTCATATTCAACTTGAATATTCAAGTTAGACATAATGTTCGATATTAAATTTCGTATACCTATATATAAATACTACTCATTTTTCCTATACTGAATACCTTCATATATATTGGAATATTCATTTATGAACTATGTATCATTAAATCAAGTAAAGACCATGATGTTAGAGCAAATTACATACTATGTCGTAAAATCATGTTTTCACGATACATTATATCATACAATAGCATCAAAATACATTTAATACATTCAAGATCATACTTACGTCTAAGGTGTATTAGTATGGTTAAGAGAACTAAGAAAGGCAGAAAAGAGTTGTTTAATGAGGAGCCTACTATTAGAACAACAGTTGTTATTCCTAAAAGACTACATGATAAAGCCAAGTATTATGGACTATCATTAAGTACCGTATTAACAAGAGCATTAGAAGATTGGATAAGTAGATTAGAAGGTAATACTAAGCATGACGTTAGAGAACAACATGAGAACACTTTAAGTAATGGTGGAAGTGTTAGAAATACTAGGGCCCGTAGCTCAGGAGGATTAGAGCACCGGCCTGCGGAGCCGGGGGTCGCGGGTTCAAGTCCCGCCGGGCCCGCTCCGGTCTCTTTTATGCCAAAAAAGCAATTAAATATAGTAAAATAAGAAAATAGCCCCGCCCGGATTCGAACCGGGGTCGCCGGGTCCAAAGCCCGGCGTGCTTGGCCGCTACACCACGGGGCTACTATGATTAACTACATCTGATTCATAACCCTTTTGGTTTCACACAAATCGGAAGTTTGCTGTTTATTTGATAAGGTGGTATCGCCAGATTTATTATTGTTTCTGAGACTCCTAAGTTCCTTCTAAGATAGATTTCAAGGTTAAAAACCCGTTGTTTAATTCCCAAAGGGAAAGATGAGAGTTATCTAAACACTTTCGGGCCAGATTGTAAAAGCCAGTGGTGCGGGGGGCGGGATTTGAACCCGCGCGGGCCTACGCCCACTCGGCCCTGAACCGAGCGCCTTTGGCCATCCCTAGGAGGGAAACCTTGAAGATTTGGACCTGGCTTGGCTACCCCCGCACAACCTTAGACGACTCTTTTTATCCTTGATAATGAATTGGTGCTCCGGCCGGGATTTGAACCCGGGTCTGGGGCTCGAAAGGCCCCTATGCTTGGCCGGACTACACCACCGGAGCAACATTAGCTTGATTTAGGCAATATATAAGCATTTTCTAAGGAGGTGTGTTTTGTACTCTTTTGAGGCTTTTTATTTATCAATGCTTAAAGTTGTTTTGTCGTTGAGAACATGCTTCTAATTCATTCCGTTCTCATGTGTTAAGAAGTAAAGTGAGTTTTTGGAGAGAACTTTCCAAAAGAATGAGGAATCTCTTAAGAACTTTGATGAAAGCCCAAGCGGGAAAAGAACCTTATATGCTTACGCCCAGTCTCTCATCTAATTTCTCCCGTAAATACTCTATGAAAAGATCCTTGAGCTGCTTGGCTGATGGGGACATGGCCTTGAAGATCTCTATCTCCGCTTTCTTCTTCCTCTGAAGGAACCATTCGTTCTCCTTCTGCCAGAACTCTCCTTGCAAGCTTGGAAGTTTTAGGTTGTCCTTTGCAGCTTTTATGTCCAGAGGAGTGAGATCTTCCAACGCAAGCTGATAGTCCTTGAAGAAGCCCTCCTCCACATCCTTCGTTTCAATTCCGAGAAAAGCTGCGTTAGGCACAGCAAGTCCAGGAATGTGGGCAGAGCTTATGCTGTTGTATATGACGGTCGCAGCTATCCTTATGGACCAGGGTGAGAGGTCCGTTAGTATTCCTATAGGCACACCCTGCTCAGAAAGCATCCTCAGAAATCTTCTCATGCTTCTTGACGGTTGTCCTTTTAGGATCGCAATCCCTAGGCTATATTCCTCAGGAATCTTCAATTCTATCATGTTTTTAGCAGGACCAACCTTCTCTATGGCTATAACGGCCTTGACGCCTATTCTCTTAAATTCTATGTTTTCTGGATCTGGAGGAACGGAGTATCCCATCTCTCCTATCCTATCAGCTCTAATAGTGTAGCCAGACGCATCTACAAGCTCAATATCTCCGTAAATCCATCCTCTTGGATCACTTATTATGGAAAAAGCTTCTCTAGGCATTCCAAGTATGAGTTCCAATTGTACAATCCTAGAATCAGTTTCAGTTTGGTCTTTTGGGAATAACGTGTTCTTCAGCTTCTCAACCTTGTGCATATAATAGAAATCTCTCTTTGTCATGGTAAGGCCACTCTTTAGATGGTCTACCACCCTACTCATTCCATATAGCAATCCAGCAAGCGTCTTTACGCTCTTTATGTGGCTACCATCAATCCTGGTGTAATAGGACGGTTTAAAGAGGTATCCAATGCTTTCCTCAAAGGCTATGTTTGAAGCCGAGTTAGGAGGAAACTCTATCTTCGGAAATTCACCGAGTTCTATATCTTGGCTTATCTTAGAAGCTATCTGGAGGATCTTTTTCTCAACTTCAAGTCTTCTATAAGTCAACCCTCAACACCTCCTTCCTCTACAGTAGCAGGAGTCAACCTTTTGAGCAACTCCTCTACCGCTGGTTTCTTTCCAGTAAGTTCTTCAAGAGAGGATGCTATGACTTCATAATACCTCTTAAACGCTATATATCTGCTTATCGCCCTTTTAACTCTATTTTTGCCTGATAAATATGCTTTAAGTCTTCTTCCGCATTCTCTCCAACCCAATTCAATTTCCTTAGCTAGAACGGGTTCGTTTGCAATGAACTCCTTACCAACAGTCTTGAAAGGAATTTTAGTTGAGACGATATGAATGAACAATGCGATGGGTTCTTCTTCGAGGGATTTTATGCCATAAACGTCCCAGTTAATCCTCTTAGCCACCAAGTAAGAGACGTCGCTGGAAGCATCGTAGAGCAGCGGAATCCTGTTTGCGAACCGGTACAGCTGGACCTTGCCCGTGGGAGTTATGTCCCCCCCATATGCTATTGCTGTTTCAACCAAAAAGGGATGACCCCAGACGGAAGAAGGCGGCCTTTTAACTGCCCAAACAAATTCAGGGTTAAGCTCCTTCTTTATACCAGCCATAAGTAGCTTCTCTCCCAACGGAGAGAGTATCGTTGGATCTGGGGGAAGGAACTTTTCATAACTGGTCATGGCCCTGAACAAAGCAGAGATCTGTTCCGGAGTTAGCTTCTTCGGTTTTAGAGTTGGATCCAAGTTCGCTCTCTTCAGGATCTCAAGGGCCGTCTTCCTTCCCACCTTCTGAAACTCCGTTTGGAGGAATGAAACCAGTCTCCTCGCTTTTGTTCCCCTGAGTATTCTTTGAAGAAGCTCTAGATCTATCCCTTTTGGGTGAGGAAGCGATTCTCTTGGCAAGGAGGGAAGTTCTCTGACGTTTCTTTCAAAAACATATAGAGAGCCCTCAGGATCTCTGAATTCTATGTTAGCATAAGGGGTAATCATGGCTGTTTGCTTCAAGTAGTCCATTATCTTCGACTTTGCCCTGGGATAGTTGCCTCTGAAGTGCAACTTTACCTCTGTGAAGGGCTCAATGCTGGCGCCTAGAACCTCTTCTCCTAATACAACGGGTCTATTTGCTTGTATGTCTATTTTCATCGTGATTTTATGAATTCTACCGCCGGTAGAGGATGTGATCTCAAAAGGCATGTTTGTAGTGATCTGTCCGTAGAGTAGCGCCATGGTACCTCCAAGTCCGAAGGTTCCTCTGCTCTGTATCAATTTGTACTTAGAACTCACTAATACCTGACCAAATGCCCTAGGTATCTCTTCGGGCAACAGGCCAGTTCCATTGTCCCTGACAGATAATGTGTAAAGCTCTGTCGGAACTTCAGATTCCACATCTAGGGATGCGTCCTTCTCCTGAATCTTTTCTAGTGTTATCAATACCTCTGGTAGTCTTCTTGCTTCCTCACACGCATCTAAAGCATTTTCGACGAGTTCTCTGACTATGGTGTATGTAGCCTTAACTGGATTATCAAACCCAGCTAACGCCTTATTTCTGTAGAAGAAATCAGCTGGGCTGATTTCTTCCAGCTCCTCCCTTTCAACAGAAGTTAGTTTTCCTGTCAACGCTATCACTCACCTAACAACCTTTTTTCAGCAAATTGGGCCTCCTTTAGCTGTGCAATTTCCTTTTCCATTCTTCTATAGGCAGCAGCATGACTTTTACCTTCTATAAGAGCCATTATTGCTTCTTTGGCTGGGATCACGTTGTAGTACCTCCCTATTATAGATACCGTGTGGCCATAGACAGATATCTTCGCCCCTGTCCTCTTTTCTATGTACAGTCTAGCTTTTCCTCCTTCTCCTATTATTCTGCCCTTTATCCTCCTTATTGCATTCTTGTTATCGCCAAATATGGCCCTCAAGTCTATTATCTCAAGCACATAATCATCAGACAATAAATCTAAGGCCTTTTCTGGGCTAAATCCTCTGCCTATGGCCCTAATTATCCTTTCAACTTTAATAGGTATGAGCGGATCCTCAGATCCCTTGGGAAATGAAACTACAACTTCCCCAGTCTTGCTGTCGATCTTTAGATCCGCTCCCGTCAGCTCCTCTATCCTGTTCTTAATCGAACCCTCTTTCCCTATGAGCGCTCCAACCCTTTCCTTTGGAATACGAATCCTTATCATAATCAGGCCCCCTTTCATGCTTGAGAAGAGGATAATAGCTCGTCTACAAACTCATATGGGTCAGGAACCTTAACTCCAAACCTTTTTTTAAAGAAGGACGTCACATTTTCAACATCTCTTCGTAACATGCTTAGTGCAAGAGGGTGGTTTAAGGGAACCGCTTGGGAAACGTCTATTATCCAAGGCATCGACTTCCAATACATCACGTTGTACTCACTCAGGTCTCCATGAACCAGTTCCGCGTCCAAGTATATTTTCCTTACATCTGATAATAACTCAACTAGAAAGCCTTCTGGATTCTCCATGCTATAAACATCCTTTAGAAGAGGCGCTGGTTCCCCTTCTTCTCCTATAAACTCCATAACCAATATGTTTCCTTGAACTTCTATGGGTCTTGGAACCCTAACTCCCACTTGATGCATCCTCATCAGATTTCTAAACTCTCTTTGGGCCCAAATACGTATTATCCTAGCTTTATCGCCTGTCGGAACGAACCTATGATCGAATGCGATGTAATCCAAGTATTTTTTGAAATTTGCAGTGGCTATCTTGTATATTTTTATAGCAATCTCACCTTCGGGTCCCCTTCCCGCCAACACAACGGCCTCCTTTCCCGTGCTAACTATCCATGTGAAATCCTCTATAACACCCTTGTTAAACAGTTTGACAAGAATTCTAACGGTCCTTTCATCAAATACAAGCTGCTTAACTTTCCTATATTCAGAATCCTTGATTCTTTTCTTTTTTTCAGGCTCTTCAAGTAGTTCATGCATCTTCTCCTCTAGCTCATCTAAGTCTAGCTCCTTCTTCATCAGGCCATCTCTTCTCCCGCCACCCAATCCCTGTCTATGAATCCCTTCTTTATGAGCCATGCTATTTGTTGGTGGTTGTACCTTACAGCTATGTCCCCTCTATCCTTCTTGAAGGGCCAAATGCTAATCAGCACGATATCTCCTCTTTTTATCCAATGTCTCCTAGACCTTAGTTTTCCTCGAACCCTTGCCATTCTGACGACTCCATCCGAACACTCTACTCTGAACCACCTCTTCCCTAGGGGCTCGATCACCCTAGCAAAAACTTCGAGCTCCTCATCAGCAGGGAGCAGTTGCTCCATCTCTGCCTCAAAGTCCTCTTCCTCCGAGCTCATATGCTAGGCACCTCTTCAGATCTTTGGAACGGGAGTTTCCGCACCGCAAGCATTACACTTCAAGATCAGACCCCTCTTGTACTTTATCAGGGTTGTATCCGGTCTATGGCACACAGGACATATGACGTATGTGTTCACAAAGCTCTCAAGCCTTGGTTTTATTAGTTCAGGCCTTATTCTACCAGTTAGAACCAATTTCTTTTCTCTTTCGGTGATCATATAAGGGGTTCCCAGCTTCTTGGATAGGAAAGTGGCTATGAGTTTCAGATCTCTTCCCAGAGTCTCACCGATTTCCCTGAAGTTTATTATGTGGGTTTGGCCTCCTTCAACTACAACCACCGGATCTGGTGGGTGGAATCTTTCTCCTGTGATTAATACCTTGGGCAGCTTCTCCCTAGCATGGGTCAGCATTTTGAGATATTCTTCCTTTGAAGACATTCGGACTATCCCGTTTCATCTAACAAAGGAGGTCTAAAAAGGTTCCGCAAGATGTTTAGAACTTTTGAGGGTTAGTTGAAGGTCTTTAGCCCTCATCTGACTCTAAAACTTTAGATTTCCCAGAAGAAGATCTTAGAGATGTTATTATGAGCTTTAAACGGCGTCTCAGCAATTCTAGATTGTTAACTATTAGCCAGTTAGGGTCATCAAGCCTTACGATCAGAACAGGATAGAGGTATTTCTCCCCCTTATAAGCCCTAACCCTCGCAATTACGTCGAGAATTGTGCCTGCTTCATATGGATCGCCGGTTTTGGGGTCTATGATCAGATCGACATCCTCCTCCCATACTCTCAAAGATATTCCGCCAGTTCCATCCTCTACAACTACTTTGCCATATCTCCTGTCATCGCTTATCATGGTGTAGGTGACTACCCCTAAGATTCTCACCCTGCTCACAGAGCTTGAAATTCCCAACAAAGGAGGCAGTCTCAGGAACCTTGTTGCATCCAAAGTAGCCTCTTCAAACTCTCCATTGAGTATATCTGCTATTCTAACTCTCACTGCAGGTCCATAAGAGGGAGACATTGTTGCTCTAAAGATCATTGGTATGGAAACTTTTAATATAGCACATGGCATCAGAAGAAGGTGGGCCCGTAGCTCAGCCTGGATGGAGCGCCGAGTTCGGCTCTCGAGAGCCAACGCGTAAGCCTTATATGGTTGCGCTCCGGACAATCTAAGAAAGCCGGAGGTCCCGGGTTCAAGTCCCGGCGGGCCCATCATTCATTTTGGTGTGAGGGATGAGACTTTGGATTGATTTAGTCAATCTTCCACACATAAGACTCTTTTTGAGACTATTGCGAAGGCATAAAAGTGAGATAAGAGATCTTTTAATAAGTTGTAGGCGGTTAGACGCCCTTCCTGGGCTTATAAACCTTTTTCTTCGGGAATATTCAGATAAAATAAGAGTTGTTGGTTCTCATGGCATTTCTTTGGCCGAAAAACTTTTGAAACATTTAGAGAGAGTTTCCTTACTAGCAAATATTGTAGCTGAGTTTTCCCCGGATGTTGCCTCATCTAAAGCGTCACCCGAGTTGGCAAGAGTGTCCTTCGGTCTCGGCATCCCATCCGTGAACTTGAATGACAACGATTTGAGTTTTCACGTTAGCAAACTGATCTTTCCTTTAAGTCAGACTGTAGTGGTGCCCGAGGTCTTTCCAGAAGAAGTTCTGAAGAGTACTGGGGCTCTTGACAGAATAAGGCGATTTAAGGGGGTAACGGAAGTTGCACACATCCTAGATTTTTTTGAAAGATCTCAAAAGACCGAAATTAGGAATACAGAAGAGCCATACATCGTTGCTAGACCAGCCCCAGTTGGAGCATCCTACCTATACAATAAGACGAACACCTATTCATTTGAGAAAGCTCTCGTAACATTGTCGAAAAGAATTCAAAGGTTGAAGATATACCTCTTCCCAAGGGGAAGAGATCTTCCCATGCTAAGTGAGAAGTTGGGAGAACAACTAATATTGATCAAGGATCCAATGGATTCCTTACCTCTTATGAGTAGGGCCATTGCGTTCATAGGAGCTAGTGGTACCATGACAAGGGAGGCAGCCCTGCTTGGTGTTCCATCAGTTTCAATGTTCCCGGGAAATAAAGAACCTTGCGTCACCCAGCTTCTAATAGATGAGGGTCTCGTGGTTAAGCTGACAGATCCCGAGGACGTCGTTGCCCTAGTATTACGTTACTTGGAAGATGAGAACGAGAGAGATTATCTTAAGAAGAAAGCGTCATCTTTCTTATCCTCCTGTGAGGACCCTGCAGAGGTCTTATGGGAGGAAATTAGGCGTCTAAGCTCGTACTCTTGAGCTTGAGAACCAAGTACCTTGTCAAAAGAAACCATGCATAAAGTAAGGACCCAAGTAGGATGAAGGCCCCAATCACTTTTATGGTGCCTGATATCTTAGTAGATAGCCCACCTTGTGTTCCTATTGGTACCAAGGCTTCTGCAATGAGATATAAGCCTGTGATTACCAGAATCCATGCTGTAAGGATTAAGAAGAGAGATAACAACAGACCCCGATCCACGCAAATCACCCGCTAAGTTAGGAACACGTAAGTAAGTAAGGCTAATATTCCAGAGATTATGAACAATAGATTCGACTCAAGTACTATCCTTGGCTCCTCTTTACCTCTATCTAGCGTTAAGATAGAAACAAGGGTTATAGGTGCCTTAGGATCTGGATTTGCATTAATAATGCCGTTGCGAACTTCTACAGGTCTTATTTTCATTTCTTTCTTTTCTTTGAAGCCCCCCACACTTGCTAGAATCATGAATCCGCCTATGAGAAGAGGAATGCTTGCAATAGCAAATGGGGCTTCGAGCCTACTCAACACCGCCATGGAAGCTAAACAAGAACCTACAGATAGGGATCCAACGTTTCCTGAGAACACTTTAGCCGGGTACTTATTGTATCCATAGAAGGCAATTAATGGACCAAGTAACGAAGTTGTCAAAGCCAATCCCGTATGATTTCCAGATATTATTGAGATTATCGAAAGGAAAAGAAGGATGATTATGCTATTCGAAGCCATCATGCCGTTAAGAACATCTATCATGTTTATAGCATTTGAAAATACACCTGGCAGGAGGAAAGCTGCTATTGGGTAAACATAGTACAGCCTTGTCCCTCCTATGATGGGCAACACTGGCCTAGGATGAAGTAATCCGGAGGTAAGGAGAGGTAAACCTGAAAGGAGGGATAGAAGGGGTTTCAATTTCCCACCTAGATCTATCATATCATCTAAGGATCCTACTATGGCAGCTATGAGCATAGAACAAAGAAGGGTGAGAGAATACCTTTGAACCTGCCTTACTGCCACCGAGACGGCAATTTGGGCCATTATTATGCCAAGAACTAGGGCATAACCGCCCCTCTCAGCTACTTCAGGTTTATCTGGTTTATGAACATCCTTTCCTAGGATTCCAGCAGATCTCAGTCTTGGAATGAAGGAGCGGAGTAGGAGTTCAGTGGATAGGTATCCTAGCATTAAGGTTGCTACTAGAGAAATCGTCAGGTTCATTTGGCTACTTCTGCCAGCATGGATGAATTAATAAAATTCGAGGGTTTGGGGTTTAGGGACCGACCTATGGGCATTCAAGGGGAACACGGAGTGACTATCTTGCTTGATGAGGAGAAGTGCACAGGCTGCAGAATGTGTGAGAACCTGTGTCCAGCGAACATTTACGAAATGGGCTCGAGCAAGATGAAGGTAAAAGAAGAAAGACTTTCGTATTGCTTTGTGTGCAGGGCTTGTGAAGTATCATGCCCAACCCAAGCGATAGCAGTTATTGAAAGAGCATAGGGTCTGAAAAATTGTCTCTATTGGCAGTTTTGCCTTTGTTTTGCTTTATCACTAGCTACATAACGACTCAAAAATGGATAAAGATGTGTGAAGACAGAGGATTGGTTTCAGAGGACATTCATAAGAGAACTCGTAAGGTCGTTCCGAGGATAGGTGGCCTTCCAGCTGCATTTATCGCAACCATTGCTGTATTATTACCAAAATCACTTGGTGCTTGGAGAGAACTAGTAGTCCTCATTTCATTAGCGGCGATCTTCATCGGCTTATTGGATGACACGATATCCCTTAAGGATTCTGAGAAGGTTCTCCTATCGGCCATTTCATTCATCCCCTTGGGCTTTTATCTCGATAGAATCGGCTTTTTTTGTTTCTCATTCCAAGGATATCTAGCCCTGATCTTAATTGTTTTATTAGGCACGTTCTCCGCAAATGCTACAAACACATTTGCAGGTTTTAATGGTCTAGAGGCCGGCCTTTCAGTCATATCAGGCTCAACACTGTCTTTATTAGCCTTTTTGAGTGGCCATGAGGTTGAAGGCATAATTTTAGCTTCTTTTTCGGCCTCTTATCTTGCTTTTCTATATTTTAACTTTTATCCAGCCAAGACCTTCCCTGGCAATTGCTCAACCTTTCAAATGGGGGCATTCTTAGCCTCCATTTCTGTCGTGGGGGATCTAGTCACCCCATTTCTTATATTAATGGCTCCTCATGCCTTAGATTTTCTGCTCAAACTCTTTTCTTGGAAGAAAATGAAGAAAAAGATACCAACCTCAATCGGAAAAGATGGTTTTCTAGTTCCTCCACCCCATCTTTCATTTATAGGAGTTCTTCTCAGAGTTAAGAAAATGAAAGAACCTTGGTTGGTGGCGTCAATCTACTTCATTGAGGTCATGTTAGGCTTTTTCGCCCTTATAGTGTCGTACGTATATTTTCCATGATAGTATTGGCTCCCTAGCAGCTCTTACCTCGTCCAAACGGTCTATCGAAGAGTTAATTGGTGCATTCAACACCAATTCAGGATTTTTCTCGAGTTCTACTTCCAATATCCTGCGCATAACCTCAAAGTAATAGTCTATATCCTCTTTGCTGTCTGATTCCGTTGGTTCCATCATAAAAGCTTCTTCGACGACTGGAGGGAAGTAAATTGTGGGTGGATGTAGTCCATAATCGAGCAATCTTTTCGCAACATGAAGGGCGGGAGCATCTATCTCAGATTTTGCTCCCCTAAGGCTCACGACAAACTCGTGTTTCCTTGGTTTATCTTCCCCATATACAACAGAAACTCGTTTGAGTTTTCTTATCCTCGCAAATGCGTAGTTTGCATTTAGTACTGCAATTTCGGATACCCTTCTAAGCCCCTCACTCCCTAAGGTTTTCAGATAAGCCCAAGACTTCACCAAAACTTCGAAATTTCCATAAAATGCCTTGATCTTACCAATTGTTTTTGGTACATCGTAATCAAAGTAATATCGACCGTTCTTTTTCCTCAGCACGGGAATAGGCAAGAAGTCTTCAAGACCTTCTCTCACTAGGACTGCTCCCGCACCTGGACCTCCAGTTCCATGGGGCGTCGAAAAGGTCTTATGAAGGTTCAAATGAGCAATGTCCACGCCCATTTCTGAAAGGAGGACTTTACCCAAGAGAGCATTTAGGTTAGCTCCATCGTAATACAACAGCCCACCAGCCCCGTGTATGAGTTCTGCTATTTCTAGAATGTCTTCCTCGAAGATCCCAAGCGTGTTAGGATTGGTTATCATCATTCCAGCCGTTCTGTCACCTACGGCTGCTTTCAAGGCAGCTATATCCGTACATCCCTTTTCATCTATCGGGATCTTGATTACCTTGAAGCCAGCCATGGCTGCGCTTGCAAAGTTAGAACCGTGAGCTGATAGAGGAATGAGTATCTCGTCCCTTTGCCTTTCACCTCTGTCTAGTTGGTAGGCTCTTATGATTAAGCATCCAAGGTACTCTCCGTGGGCACCAGCGGATGTCTGGAAGGTCCAGTGTTTCAGCCCGGTAATCATTCCAAGCATTTCTCCCAACTCGTACATTATCTTCAAAGCTCCCTGGACCGTTTCCTCGGGTTGGTATGGATGTAACTGCCTTACTTTCGGGTTTACAGCGATTCTTTCATTGATCTTTGGGTTATATTTCATCGTGCATGAACCAAGCCAGTAGGGACCGCTATCGACGCCGTAGTTCATCTCTGCCAGCCTAGAAAAGTGTCTGACTACTTCTGGTTCAGAGAGATTGGGTAAGTTCAGCTCCTCCCTCATTAATTTCTCTGGAATAAGCTCTTTGGCGTTTCCTATCTCTTCAAGTACCTCTTTTTCTATCGAAAATCGATAGTAGCCATTTTTTCTACCCTGAGAAAGTTCGAATATTGTTGGTTCAATTAGTTCCTCTTCCCTCTGCCATCTAGATTGTCTAAAGTAGCCAGTCATGCGACCACCTCCTCAACTTCCTCTACGAACCTATCTAGATCTGCCTTCGTGTGGATTTCAGTTGTAGAAAGAAGAGCGACTTCACCTAGCTCATCAAAATATCTCGGAAACCTTTCTTTCAAGCTTATCCCAGCTAAGATTCCTCTCTTTAACAGATTTTGCAGGATCTCTGACCATTTCTTTTTCTGACTCCTGACTAGAAATTCCTGGAAGTGTTTTGATTTGAAGACGGGGACCTCCAGCCCCTCAATCGAGTTGAGCCTCCTAACCAAGTATGCTGTGTTTACGAGTATTTTCTCACAAAGACTCTTTAGGCCGTCTTTCCCTAGTAGCGCTAGGTAAACAGCTGCCCTTATTGCCATAAGAGACTCGTTTGTTGTTATGTTAGACGTTGCTCTCTCCCTTCTAATGTGCTGTTCCCTTGTTTGGAGTGTTATTACATAACCTCTTGCTCCCTTCTTACTCCAAGTCATTCCTATCAGCCTTCCAGGCATCTGTCTTACGAATCTTCTGTCAAATCTCGTTGCAATTATGCCCAACAAAGGGCCTCCAAAGCTCTGGTATATTCCCAGCTGTTGGCCCTCTCCGATAACAATGTCAGCCCCATATTCTCCCGGAGGTTTTAGAATACCTAAAGACAAGGTATTAACTCCTATGGCGAGGATAGCACCCTTTTTATGGACTACGTCAGCCAACTCGGTTACGTTTTCATCTATCACTCCAAAGAAATTCGGGTTCTCCACATAGACCATACATGTATCATCGTCTATTTTCTTCTCGAGATCGTCTAAATCCACAAAGCCGGTGTCTTTCTCATAGTTGAGCGGAATTATCGAGGCATCGAGGGAACTCAAATATGTTCTTAGGACGCATAGACGCTCTGGGCTTATTGCTGAAGAAACTATGTGCTTGTTCCTATGATTGATCCTCATGCTCATAAGGGCTGCTTCGGCTAGGGCAGTTGACCAATCATAGTGAGATGCGCTTACTACGTCCATTCCTGTGAGCTCTGCTATTAGAGATTGATACTCAAATATGGCCTGCAGGGCTCCCTGGGAGATCTCCGGTTGATATGGGGTGTAAGCGGTGTAGAACTCTTGCTTAGAAGCTATCTCATCTACCACCGCAGGAACATAGTGGTTCCATATCCCTCCCCCTAGAAAAGACAGAAATTCATCCGTAGTCACGTTTTTTGAGAGAACATCCTTAGCCTCTCGATATAATGTGATCTCGTCCATTGGATTTCCTATGTCAGGAGGACTGTCCAGTTTGAGTTTCTCTGGAATGTCCGAGAATAGATTCTCGATCTCTTTAACTCCAATTTCATCTAACATAGCCTCGATTATTTCCTTCTTTGTATTAGGGATGTAGCGCATTTTTTTTTACCTCGGTTCATCTTGATTGGTATCTCGAATAAAATTTAGGACCTATGATGAAAGGGACATGTCTTACAATAATTCAACTTGAACATTTGAGTTTAGCGGAGTGGAAACATAGGGTATAGGAAATATTATTTTTTCATTTCTATTGGTTCTTTTCGTAATTTCAATTCTATCAACAAAATCAGCCCTTCTTCGCATTCAAGATACAGTTTTCTTTTGTTTATATCAAATATTGTATTTTATTGAATAGTTAGTTTTATATATTTCTATTCATAGAATTCCTTCCCTTACATTCTTCATTTATTAAAGGTCTTCAGTCGATCGCCTTATATATACTCATTTCTAATTAGGAACGGGTTCGGTGATTTTAGTGGGAGTCGTCTCTTTCTACCTTCCAGAGGCCTTGGAAAAAAGGCTAGAGGAAGTTGTAAGATTGTATGGTTACTGTAGTAAGAGTGAGGCGATCAGGGATGCAATACGTTTGCTTATCATCGGATATTTTGAGTAGGAGGTGATAGAATGGAGGAGATAAGGAAGGAAGCATTGGCTTTGAAGACCACAAAGCCACCAGTTGAAAAAGGTCCATCTGAGTTAATACCCGGAGTTCCTCCGGAGGAAAGAGCTCTTTGGGGAAGAGAGGTATTGGAAAGGAGAAGGAGAGCCAATATAGTTATAGTCGGAGTTGGAGGAGCTGGTACTAATACCGTGAACACCCTTATGAAATTGGGTATTGAGGGAGCTAGGTGTATAGCCATAAACACGGATATGAGACATCTGGAAGGAGCATATGCGGATGAGAAGCTGTTAATTGGAGAAGAATTGACAAATGGTCTTGGGGCTGGAGGAGATCCAGTCATAGGAAGAGCAGCAGCTGAAAGGGATAGGGACAAGATATTCAAGGTGTTAGGACACAGACCAGATCTGGTATTCATAACTGCAGGTATGGGCGGTGGTACGGGTACCGGAGCCGCCCCGGTTGTTGCAAGAATTGCCAGGGAGAAGAGAGCCATCGTCATCGCTGTTGTTACTCTGCCGTTTGAGGTTGAAGGAGATGATAAGAAGGAAATCGCACTTAAGGGCATAACTGAGCTTAAGAAGAATGCTAATGCTGTGATATTGATTTCAAACGAGAAGTTAAGGGAGTTAACAGGTGATTTGCCCTTACAGGATGCTTTAGCTGTTGCTGATTACACGCTTGCCATCATGGTGAAAGGAATTACTGAGATCATAAACAAAAGAACCCACATGAACATAGACTTCGCAGACGTTAGAAGCCTGTTCTTGTCGGCTGGAGGCGTAGCTGCAGTCGGAATAGGCGAGTCAGATGATCCAAAGAGGAGGGTTGAAGAGGCAGTGAACATGGCTATAGAGAACAAGCTCTTGGAGTACTCCCTTGAGGGAGCTAAGGGTGCTCTATTAGTCGTTACTGGAGGACCAAACCTTACAATGAATGAAGCCATGAGGGCAGCAGACATAGTGAAAGCAAAGATGGGTAATTCAAAGGCAAACGTCAAGATAGGCGTGGACACGGATGAGAAGTTCGGCGACAAGGTAAGGGTAATTCTTTTCGTAGCTGGCGTTAGCTCGCCCTACTTCATACCTGGAAAGCCTGCTCCTAGACCAAGTCCATATCTCATTGAACCGCCAGAAGATACTGAAGAAAAACTGATTGCTGTTGTAAAAGCCACCATAGGCAAGGAAAACATAATGCACTTCTAAATCACTCGATAGGCACTACCTCTTCCTCTTTGTACCCAGTTATTACTCGGTGGTATCCAACGAACTTGCGCGCTAGCTCGCCCCGTATGTCGAGCTTCAGGGTTTTCAAGCCGTGCAGCTTTGAAGGGGTTGCCAAGATAATGAGATCCTGCTTACTAATTCTAGAAAGAACATAGTCTCCAATTTGCTGATTTCCACGTCCAAGCAACATGCCAGATCCTCCTAAAGGAGATAGAATTAACTTAATTGGACCTTCATGCTTTGAGACTAGCTCGTTTAGCTGGATCTCATTGACATCTCTGGCTATCAATTTGAAGTTCACCACTACATCCACCCCAAGGAGGGTTTTTTCAAAGCCAAGCTGCTTTCCTACTTCAGAAACCGTGAGTCCTGGACCTAATATGTAAAGAACCTCCGGCTTCATCTCCTCAACAACGTACTTAGCAATGGCTTGCCTTGAGAGTTCTTCCTCCTCTGTTAGAAGAGATGGTTGTTTTGAGGATTGCAGCAAGGATGGTTCATATGGCACCTTAAGGTACCCGTACAGCTTTATCACGAGTTGATTTGATCTGTATGCATCTTCATCTACATCCACAACCTCAGCAAGTCTTAGAGGAAGACCTTCTGACATGAACTTCCTTGCAATTTCACCAGAGTGAGATGGTGTGGCACCAAAGACGGCTGAAAATATTTTTACCCCTGCAGGAACACCTAAAGCTGGGATCTCTGTTCCAACAGCATCCAAGATGTCCTTCGCTGTTCCATCCCCGCCGACAAAAAATAGAAGATCCACTCCCCTTTCTTTCATCTCTCTTGCTGCTATTTTAGTGTGAATCGAGGAGGTCCTTTTTGGAAGATTTATTTTTATCATTTCTACGTTTCCTGAGGGGAATATTCTTCTAACAACATCGTATCCCATTTCTCTCGGCGGAGTTAGAATCCTTACATTAAGTTTAGAGAGCTTTTGAAGAGCTATGGATCCTCTCAAAGGAGCTCTCGGCTTTATACCCATTTGAAGCGCTTTCTCAACTATCTCTGGGCGGTCTGTACCCTTAAATCCTGCTGGACCTCCCAAGCCAGCTATAGGATTGATGATGAAGCCCAGAATTTTTTCGAGATTTCCCAACTCCTTAACCTGGAAATAAGTCCATAAGTCTCCTTTAAAATTAGGAGAGTTAATTGATAGGGATATGTGAGTCCGCCATTCCCTATAACTCTGAAAGAGGCGAGTTCCTCTCATGGAAAAGGAGCTAAAAGAAGACCTACCGAAAGAACTTTTGAAATGGCTAAGCGTTCCAGGGGTAGTGCTTGTCTACGGGCCCGAAGGTTCTGGAAAGAGCACTTTTGTGATGTATCTCATATCAAAAACAATTTCTACCGAAGATAAAGCCATTTTATTTGATTCTTCCAATGCAATAGAAGTATTTCGACGCTTGGGTCCAAAATTAGGAGAGAAATTCGTTAAAAGAGTTCTCAGGATCCGCATAAGAAATTGGTATGAGCAGAAAAAGTGGGTTCTAAGGCTCAGTCTAATCCCGAAAAAATTCAAAAGGGTAGTTTTTGATGAATTTACCTCTTATTATCTTTTACAACTTTTCAAAACAAGAGACAACATCAAACGCTACATTAGACTTCATAGAGAGCTTATCTTCCAGATTGCTTGCCTCAGGTACATTTCTCAAAGCTTAGGTCAAACAATTTTCCTAGTTGCGAGGGAAAGTTCAACAGGAGACCCACTAGGCGGGCCACCTCTTAAGAAGATTGCATCAATATCGATTAGATTACATAAAACTGGAAGTAATTTGTTTCAACTTGAGGTTGAAAGAGAAAGTGGTGAGATCAGTAAGATTATCTTCAGACCGGATCCATAAATCAACGAACTCAGGATGAGTGATATTAACAGCTTGGCATTCGCACTTTGGTACATACTGCCAGCCTACTTTGCTAATGCTACTCCCGTCATTTTAGGAGGTGGTATGCCTTTGGATATGGGCTTAAGATGGATGGACGGGGAAAGGATATTCGGAGACCATAAAACTTTCAGAGGAATACTTGCAGGGCTTCTAGTCGGAACCATCGTTGGAACCCTTCAAGGTAGAGAGCTCGTCGGAATCTTGCAGAGCCTAGGGGCAATGTTGGGTGATCTAGCGAGTTCATTTTTGAAGAGGCGTCTTAAGAGGAAGCCAGGGCAGTGGACGCCTATTCTTGATGAAGAAGGATTTCTGGTTTTCTCTCTTATACTATCTCATCAAATTGAACCTCTTTCAACAAAGGCTATCTTATTCTTATTAGTCATCACCCCCATAATTCACTTTGGAACCAACAGATTAAAAGAAAAGATCCTTGTTGGAGGGAATTTGGGTGAATCGGGGGATTAAAGACATTAAAGAGGCGCTGCTTAAATCAGGAGTCTCGCCAAAAGTCATAGATCGGCTGTTTAAGCTTGGGATTGATGAAATTCGTTATATGACGGGTTCCGAGCTTGCGGAAAAGCTAAGGGTTGATAACAGAACTGCAGGAAAAATTCTAAGGGTAATCGGTTCTACCTTCGTCGAGATCAAACCTGCTTCAGAGGTGGGCAGGCATAAGAGACGCCTGAAGATAGGAGTTAAAGAGGTTGACGATCTCTTAGGAGGAGGATTGGAGCAGGGCACGTTAATTGAACTCTACGGTAGACCAGCATCCGGAAAAACCCAAATGGCAATGCACATTGCCATAAACGCCAGGCTTGGTGAAAAACAGGGAGGCCTAAGCACAAAGGTATTCTACATAGACACCGAAAGAGGCTTTTCTCCAGCGAGGATAGAGGAGATGTGTCGTCTTAGAGGATTAGATCCCAAAAATATAATGGATGGGATCCTATATGCTGGTGCGGGTAATACGCATGAACTCTTTGCGGCTGCAGAGAGAGCTTTGGATTTAATTAAGGATGAGGGGGTCGGGCTTATCATAGTAGACTCATTGTTGAGTCCGTTTAGGTTGGAGTTTCAAGGAATAAAGGAGCTGGCCCCAAGGCAACAGGCCGTCAAGGAACTCATGAGGATCCTAAAAAGAGCCTGCGATAAGGACGCAATTGTTTTCCTGACAAACCAGGTAGTTGGAAGGGTTGGGAGAGGAGTAGAGACAGAGAAATATAGGCCAGCTGGAGGCTTTGTATTGGGACACATACCTAATTTAGTTCTTTTAATAAGAAGACTGAAAGGAAACAGGAGGCTAATCAGAGTTGTTGATTCTTCTTATCTGGAAGAAGGAGAGGCTATATTTGCCATAGATAAGGCAGGCAT
Organism: uncultured Nitrososphaerota archaeon; assembly: GCA_964480775.1. Taxonomy (GTDB): domain Archaea; phylum Korarchaeota; class Korarchaeia; order Korarchaeales; family Korarchaeaceae; genus QMVU01. The sequence goes on along the minus strand of CAYZRF010000004.1, from coordinate 66,499 downwards.
AGTTCCCGTTAGCCCTGATTGGTAAGTTTTATTTGTTACAATGAAGCAGAGGGAGAAGGTGAGTAACTTGGAGGAGGTTCCAAAAGGAAGGTACTATACAAAAACGCACGAGTGGTTATCTATTGTTTCTGAAAACGTAGTTCGGGTTGGGATCACCCACTTCGCTACACATCAATTGGGAGACATAACAAGCGTTGAGGTAAAACCTGTTGGAACTGAGATTAAGAAAGGAGACCCCTTTGGAGTTATAGAAAGTGCAAAAGCTTCTGAATACATATATTCGCCAGTTAGCGGGAAGATAACCGCTGTTAACAAGGAAGCTGGGGTTACAGAGGAGAAGGAAGAGGCTTTTGTGGTCGGGGAGCTTGAGAAAATAACTGAAGATCCCTATGGAGAGGGCTGGCTCATCGAAATGGAGGCCACAGATCTCGAGGCGGAGGTAAAGGATTTACTTTCTCAAGAGGAGTACGAAGAGTACTTGAAGAGTCTTTCTTGAGCTTTGACTTTAACGCTCATTTATCATGGATAATTGTTTAAAAGGAGAGTAAGTGCATGGATTCAGTTTAAAAGAACTGAGAGCTAAATAGAATAGCTCGCACATGGAATATGAGTCATTTGAAAACTTCATACAGCACCCGCTAATAAAGCCGAAAAAGCTAGAAGCAAGGCTATATCAACAGTTCATTTCAGCCAGAGCCGTTGAGGAGAACACGTTAGTAGTGCTCCCTACCGGGCTGGGGAAAACCTCCATCGCTGCTATGGTAATGGCCCACAGGTTACAGAAGTTTCCCCATGGAAAGGCCATGATATTGGCCCCTACTAGACCTCTTGCGATTCAACATCACCGCTTTTTCTCTGAAGTGCTGAATATAGAGGAAGATCAGATAGTTTTGATAACAGGAGCCGTGCCACCCGATAAGAGGGTCGATCTCTGGGCTTCTGGAAGGGTTTTTTCAGCTACGCCTCAAACAGTCGAAAACGACATTCTTACTAGAAGGTTAGACCTTTCTGACTTCGTTTTGCTGGTCTTTGACGAGGCTCACAGAGCGGTGGGCGACTATTCCTACACGCTGATAGCTAGACATTACGCGGATAAAGCAAAAAATCCTAGGATATTAGGACTGACAGCATCGCCGGGAAGCAGCAAGGAGAAGATCTTGGAGATAATAAACAACCTTCACATAAAGCACGTCGAAGTCAGATCCAGGAGAAGCCCAGACGTCAGAAGGTATGTGGCCGAACTCAAGATAGATTGGGTCAGAGCCCCTCTTCCGGAGGATTATAAGTCAATTTTAGATGAATTACGGTCTTTTTACAAGGATTTACTGGATAAACTCAAGGAAAGAGGGATAATTGAACTGGGAAGAAGGGACTACGTCAGGCTCAAGGATCTCCTGCGATTAAGAACCGAAACGATAACCCGCATGGAGGACAGGTTCGCAGCGGTTATAGTTGCGGCCCTAATAAAGCTCCATTACTTCATGGATTTGCTAGAAACTCAAGGTCCTGAGCCAGCCAGGAGGTATCTGGAAAAAGTCGTCAAGAGGCGAAGGAGGGTTGCTTCGGATAGGCTCCTTTTAGAGGATAGGAGGGTTCTCAAGGCGTGGAAATGGTTGGCTTCGCTCCCAAAAGGGAGCGTTCATCCCAAACTAAAGGAATTGGCCTCTATAATAGACAAAGAGGGTATTAAGCATGGTAAAAAAGCAATAATCTTCGTAAATTATAGGAAAACCGCTGAGACAGTCTTAGAGTACCTAACTGAGAAAACGGGAGTAAGTGCTTCTCTATTCATAGGGCAAAGCAGAAGAGAAGAGCTGAAGGGAATGAGTCAGGAGGAGCAAAAGAGAATCCTACAGGATTTTTCTTCTGGAAGGTACGACCTTTTAGTCGCTACTAGCGTGGGAGAAGAGGGTTTAGACATACCAGAGGTAGATTTGGTCGTTTTCTACGATGCGGTTCCCTCCGTAATAAGGCACATCCAGAGAAGGGGCAGGACTGGCAGAGGCAGACCAGGAAAAGTCGTTGTCTTGGTGTCTGGGAAGAAAGAAGAGTCTTTCTACTGGTCTACCGTGGTCAAGGAGAGAAAGATCATGAAAGCTCTTCGTGAAGTGAGTTTTGAGGTAAAAGAGAGGGAAAGACACCCAACCTTAGATAAGTTCTCAGCAGAAGAGCAGGAAAAGCCTTCAGCCGAGAGAAAGGTTCCTGAGGTTATTGTAAGGGTAGATGTGAGGGAACTTGGAGGGGAAGTTGTTAGGAGGCTAGCGTCTTTTAATGACGTAAAAATAAGCGTTTCTAGATTAGAAATCGGCGATTACATCGTCAGCGATGAGATAGCAATTGAGAGAAAGACTGTAGATGATCTAGCATCCTCCTTAGTCGACGGGAGGATATTCGATCAGATGAAGAAGCTCAAAGCAACGTATATGAGGCCAATCCTCCTCATTGAGGGGGAAACACCTTACAGAGCGAGCAAGAGGGGCGTTAACCCGCGTTCTTTGATGGGATTGGTTGCAAGCCTAGTAACAGGAGGTTTGCCCGTATTGTGGGCAAAAGACCCAGAGGAAAGCGCTGAACTAATCAGGTTAATGGCAATAAGGGAGCAATCTGATAAGAGGGTAATTCCTGAGATAAAGCATCCTCCAGCAATTGATGAAAGGGCTGTGCTGGAGAGGGTTCTCACCGGTATTCCAGGGGTCGGTGTTGTTATTGCTAGGAACTTGTTAAGCGCATTTGGAACCCTTAGACGGGTTTTTTCGGCTTCTGAAGAGGAGCTTCAATCGGTTGAGGGAGTTGGTCCTCAAATAGCTAAGAGAATAGTTGAATTTGCCACAAGAGAATACGGTGAGGAGTAGTGCGTGTTAGAGAAGTTCACAGCGTTAACCTCGGCAAGGAAGAGAAGCGGGTCGTAAAATTCCTATTTGGCTTGTTGAAGCTGGACGGCTGTGTTGAACTTGTGCTAACCAGCATCTCTTCAAAGAGAAAAACCCAGCACGTTTACAGGAGAATTTCTGTTAAGATAAGAGATAGAGGTGGGTATGTCCCAATTGATTGCAGAACAATTGCCAGGATGTTGGTAGAATTCATCATTGGAGACAGGGTCTCGGCAGATTTCTTGCTCACGTTCTCTTACCACTACCAAGGAGAAAACAAAAGGAGGATAAGGTTGGCTGACGATGTGTACGTTTTCACGCTTACAAACAAAAAAGGTGCTTTTTTATTTGAACTAACTCCATGGCAAGGCCTGTTCAGAACCCCACCGGGGGCTGTTTTACGAATGCTGCTATTAGGAACAGGAATTATGAAGTAGAAATTGACTGTTACTTCGTTCCTTCTTTCTCTGTTATCCTCTTGATCTTGCGAATCGCATCTAAGAGGCCATTTAGCAGATTTACAAGGATCGTGAGTTCTTGATAATTCTCGATCTCAGATATCTCCCTTGTAATCCCTTCTACCTTGGAAGATAGCAAATTCTTGAGTTCGAATAGTTTTAGCCTCAATAATTCCTCAGCTGCCTCTTCGTCCGACTTGACCAAAATGTACCTGGAGTTGCAGACTGGGCAGACCGTTTCATCGTTTGTCTGAAACAAAGGGGCCCCGCATTTCGGACACACCTCACTGAGCATCTTCCAGCCTCTCTTTAGGGCTTCAGAAATCCTTCTAGATTTCTCTTCTAGCGGTAAATCGGCCAACGGCTACCCCATATATTGGCTTCCTTGGGAATTTATAATCTACTTAGTAACGACCATTGGTTTAGTCTAAATGGTTCATACAATATATCCGATAGGTGTAAAATGTATAGGGAAAGGAAGAAGCCAAGAATCATCAAGATTCTCTAATGCAGGTATGCTTGCTTCGAGAACTTCAATATCGGATTAAGGAAAGACGGGTATCGTACAAATAAAGACCGATGGATTTCTCTCAATTAATAATAAGTTATGTCGTGGGCGAACCACGTAGTAAAATAAGATTTTAAAGGCAGAAGTCGGTGTGCTAAGATGGCTTGTTAACACCATTCCCATAAACTGGGAGGTGATATCATGAGAAAGCAAGAATATGCTTCAGAGATTGAGAGGGCTGTCCAAATTTTAGATAGAATTTCTCAGGATAGAGGAGTCCCCAAGAACATTAGGAGAGCAGCTACAGAGGCGATAGACGCCCTTAGAGACGAGGATCAGAGTTATGGGGTTAGGGCCAGCAAGGCTATATCAATACTTAATGAGATAATAAACGACATAAACATGCCGTTCCCAACGAGAAGCCAAATTCTACTCACAGTAGGCATCTTGGAAAGGATAAGAGATTAATCGCGTCTCTTATCTTCTTATTTTTGGTTAAAGAGAGAGGTTCTCACCCGAAGAAAGTACTCCTATAGCCTCTTGAGGAGTAGAAACCCGCAAAAAGGTAGGAATTTGGATTTTCTTGTTTTTTAAAGACGACGGGACTAAAGAATAGAATTTTTTATATGTTCTAGCGTCATTTTCTCGTAAAGAGGCTTTCCTTAATGTCCAGCAGGTTAGCCTTCTTCCTAGTAATTTTGTTGGCCGCCACCATAGTCGGAAGCGTGCATGGGACATATGACATTCTCTCATCCTCCGCAAGCGCCAAATACACCATAGATTTGACATCAAGCATGGGAACAGGGTTTGAGGATTCGGGGAGGGACTCAGGAATGCAAACTATGATGGATATGGGAATGCAAACGATATACGCCACGGAGGACGCTTTTATTACTGACGTAACTCCGGACACCAACTATGGATCTGATGGGTATCTACACGTTGGAAAATACAGTGGAGATACATATAGAGCGGTTCTCTACTTTCCCTTAGGCTCTATTCCAGCCGGAGCAAAGGTAATAGAGGCAACGCTCTATCTAAGGCTACAATCGTTTAATCCTACTGGGGGCACAATGACAATACGCGCAAAAAGGCTTCCTAGGGGTTTTACTGAGAACTGCGTGACCTGGAGGAGGAGGACCTGTACGCTAGATTGGCTGCATGAGGGAGGAGATCACGTCAACCCAACGGCAAGCACGACGGTAAGTGATAGCTCTTGTTCGCTTGTGGATTGGGACATAACTGAGTTCGTGCAAGGAGTTGTCAACGGCGATCACGAGAACTACGGCTTGATGCTCCTTTCTGAAGATCCTTGCAGGGCAAATTTCCTATCTAGAGAAGGAGGAAGCGTGCCATGTTGTTCAGGGGATGATCGACCGCGCGTCGTGGTTTATTACATGAAGATCTCATTGACGGATCCAAGCGGGGGAGAGAGCCTAAAGGCTGGTGAAACCTTCACAATAAGATGGTTGACATCGGAACCAGGAGGATTTGTCGAGCTGTATTACTCGGTTGACGGGGGAGCCAGCTATCATCTCATAGATTGCGTCCCGAACCCATCTACAAGCGGCTCATACGATTGGACGGTTCCCACAGAGGACTCCTCCATTTGCAAGATAAAGGCTGTTTGGAAGTCAAGCTGCGGAACTCCGTCCGAAGAGTACTGTACGGATGTGAGCGCTGGAACTTTCAAGATCACCACAGAGTATGAGATACACCTTATAGCGCCAGTGACAGGAGAAACCATAACAGCTGGCGAAACGTATAGGATAAGGTGGGAGACCTCGGCTCCAGGCAATAAGGTTGAAATAAGATTCTCTTTCGATGGCGGATTTTCTTGGACGAAGATAGACTGCATAGATAACACCGGCGGAACGATGAGTTACGACTGGGAGGTTCCGGAGATAGAGTCAAGCAATTGTCTGATCGAGGTTAAGGTGATAAGCAATTGCTTTGGCATGTTTTTAGACATATACGACACGGATAGAGCAGGTCCCTTCGCAATAGCCATGCCAGAGGAGCCAGATTTCCTCATAGGTATATCTCCTGGAGAAAATAGCGTGGAAGCAGGCAAACAGGCATCCTACACAGTTTCAATAACTCCGACAGGAGGTTTCTCAGGAACCCTTAGCCTAACGGTTTCAGGACTGCCCGGGGATGTAACGTACCAGCTGAACCCTGTTGGCACCTACACCTACTCTCTCGTGATCAGTACAGGGGAAACGACCGGAACTTTTGTGTTTACGGTCACAGCCAGTGGAGGAGGAAAGACCCACAGCGACACCGCGACCCTGATCATAAATCCTGCTCCTCCACCACCCGCACCTCCATCTACACCATCCTCTCCTTCTCCTACGCCTTCGCCCACCCCGTCGCCAACTCCATCGCCCTCTCCTTCTCCCACTCCTTCCTCATTTAACTTCGTGCTGAGCGTCAAGCCTCCGAAAGCAAACGTAGGACCCGGAGGAACCATCTCGTTTAAGGTGGAGGTGGAGCTTACCTCTGGAACCGCTGAGACCGTGCATCTAAGTGTCGAGGGGCTTCCATCTGATTTCACCTGGAGCTTCGATCAGTCATCCATCTTACCAACCGGAATCTCCACTCTAAACGTGAAAGCTGGTAGTACACCAGGAACCTATACCTTCTTCATCAAAGGAGAAGGCGGGGGAGCATCAAGTTCAGCAACCGCAACAATAGTAATTAGCGAACATGGTAAATGCGTTGTTGCAACCACAACCTACGGTAGCGAGCTGTCTGATGAGGTTCAGCTCCTGAGAGGGTTCAGAGACAACATCGTCATGAGAAGCTTTCTCGGCAGGTCCTTCATGCGTGCCTTCAATAAGTTCTACTACTCTTGGAGTCCCGCCGTGGCATCAGCCATAGAGGAAAATAAGGGTCTAAGGACGTTTATGAGAGCATTCCTGTATCCGATAATCTACACTCTAAGGATATGCCAAAGGCTGTTTGAACCCTTGGCCAAGGCTAACATCGAAGTCGGTTTCTTGCTGATGGAGGTGGTTAGCTGCGCGATTCTCGGGGTCATATACATGTCACCTGTGCTGTATATGCTCGGAAGAATAGATGAAAGACTCAAGGGCCGTAGGTCACTTAGGATCGTTCTCCTTAGTGTTACCTCATCCCTGGCGCTAGTACTCGCTTCTTACATGCTTGGAAGTAGCGCACTAGCGATGGCATCAACCTCGGTCCTTGCACTGTCGGCTATGGCTTTGGGGGCTAAAACATCAACTTCGTGGCTGGGTAAGCTTTTTTCAAGGCTTTAACCCAGCCTCTTTTCTTGCATCCAACCTGCTACGTAGATCGTTCGCTTTTTTCTGGCTATAAGGGGGTCGTATCATGGTTACTTCTGATTTTGTTATAGGGTTTTCCGATTTCAATGTAACCTAGCTATTGAGCGTACACCTTATTTACCTCGAATTCAACGCCATTGCACTTTAAGAAATTCAAGAGCTCGTTCAGGCTCTCTACAGGAATTATAAAACATCCATTTCCAAGCCTTTTACCTCCATTCCTTTAAACCATTCCTTCCACTCTTCCTTTACCGTACAAACGATAAATCACCCTCATCTTTTCCTTCTGATTTAAGTCTAATTCCGGTATTCCTATCAATTTCATTTATTATCTTCTCCATAGCTTCAATCGCTTCTCTAGCTCTTTTACCATTCAACCCGTCGTAGCCAAGGTCTCCGTAGGCTCCCCAAAGCTACATCCATCAATAGCTGACATGTTTGACATAGAAAAAAGCATTAGCCAGCAAATCTTCCAGTTTTATTCTATCCAGATTAGCACGGTTTTTTCATGAAATCCAATTAAGAAAAGAGTTTGAGACCAAAGGACTTTAAGGGCTCAAAATGCCTTGAATCGAATGTGTAAAGGGATGCTCCTCTGTTTATGACGATGGCAGCTATCATGGCATCAGTTCTACGAACGGGTTTCCCGGCTCTCTCAGACTTAACCTCTATTTCTGCAGACAAGCTTGCATCTTTCTTGGTGAAGTCAATTACTGGCAGCAGAAGAACGTCTCTAATGGGCTTTGCATACTTGTAAAGGCCATAAAGGATCTCATGAAGGTTTATCGAGGTTATAGCTATGTCCTGACCGCTGCTAACGATTTTGTTGAGGGCTTCATCCCCTTTATCGGACTTTTTATCAAAAATCTCGATTAGAACGTCGGTATCGATGACTATCATAGCCTCCTCTCCTCTCTTCTGGCGTAGATTTCTGAAAGCATCTCTCCCTTGCCCCTAAACTCGACGCAGCCCCTGAGCTTTTTCAGGGTTTCTAGGGGATTCATGCCCTCGATAAGCCTTTCAAAGAGCTCACTAAAGCTTTCGCCTTCTCTTTTCACCTTTAGCAACTTATCGTATACCTCGTCCCTTATGGTGATTGTCTTTGGCATTTTGACGGTTATGTTTGAACATATATTTAAACATATTATGAACTCAAGCCCGTGACTTCAACTTTAGTTTTATAACGCTTTCTCGCTAAATTGCAATCATTTAAAGAGCTCTGGATCACTTAAAATGAAGATGAGTGAGTTAGGGGAGAGACCTCTTAAGCTGGAGATAATCAACGCAAAAGAAATACGCCCATCCAGCGACGACATCCACATGCTTGCTGAGATAGAAGTGCATCCAGAGGTTGCTAAATGGGACATTCTTACCTTTGAAGGAGATGTTGAAAAAGCATACCTGGCCTTCAAAGAGGCCATTGAGAGGCTTCCTCAGACAGAGGATGAACTTCTCGTTGCAAAAGTTCAGGGAAAAGTCGTTGGTTTCGTAGGAATTCGTAGACTCAAGGGTGAAGCTGGAGAATTACATCACGTAGGAGAGATTGGGATAGTAGTACGTCCTGAGTTTTGGAGGAGGGGTATTGGAACTAAGCTGCTTAAAGCTTGCATTTCTCTTGCCAAAAAACAGGGGTTTTTGAGGTTGGAAGCGGACACTCTGGGAAGTAACATTGCGATGAGACGCTTACTCGAGAAAGTGGGGTTTAGGCTGGAAGGGATCAGGGCTAAGCGGTATAGAAGAGATCAAGAGTTTCATGACGAGGCGCTTTGTGCGCTCCTCTTAGAGAGACCCTGAATTATATCTGAGTGTACTATGATAAATCAAGGAACCTGCACGCATCTGGACCTAAAAGGTTATAAGGCCTGCATTCGTAAAATGCCAAGGAAGCTCGTTCCCCTATACTATGTCATCAAGTATGTTGGATCTTCTCAAAGAAGCTATTTTTAGGTACAGGTTGGAGGAGGACCCTCTCCTGAGGAGAGTTTGGATATTCAGGGAGGGCGAAAGAGCCCTAATAAGGTATGACCTTAACGTGAACGAAGACTTCGGAGTCCCGCTAGAAGAAGCAAACAGGGACCTGTGGATCCTAATCAATGCAATAAGAGCCGCTACAGCTGGAAAGGAGAGACCTTATCTCATGATCTGGATATATGACCGAGACCCAACCGTTCCGTACACCGATACGCTTGCAGAAATATCCTTGGAAGTTAAAAACGACAAATCGAGTTTTCTAGCGGAACTACCCCTAGAACTGCCATGGTTCAGAACGATTAGAAGTTTTAACAGATTTTTGAAGGCTTTAGGAATACGCTTAAGCGTAAAAAAGGGGAGAATCGAGGATTTCCTAGCCAATTTGATAGAAACCTCTATCATGGAGGGATCCGTTTGGAGGAAAATTCGGAAGGTTGAGTTTTGGAGGAGAGAAGGTAAGTTCATAGTTGTGGTGAATTTTGAGATGAATTCCTGCGAGTATTCCATAGGATCGCATCTTATGGAATTCATTAAAGACGTTCGATCGCCTTATGAGACGTTCTGCGACATATTGTCATGGGCAGGCCACCTCGAGGAGTTGTGCAGGCATGGCACTCGTCCTCTGAGGGATGGCTGAATACCAAGAAAGCACCCTGCATCGAGAGAGTGCGGAGCGTTGCGAAGTAAACGGTTTCCAGAGACTACAAGGCCGTTAAGAGGATCTTATCTTTATTGAGTGAACTGTTAGGGTGAAAAGTAACGGATTTCTTTAGTATATGAAGCCTTGCTCTTCCCACAAGCAATCTCTCATAAAATAGAAGATTTTTGCGAGAAAATAAAGGAGCGATGCCGGGGCCGGGATTTGAACCCGGGACCGCTCGGTTTCTACGTTTGGACTCTTCAGCCGAGCGCTTTCGGGAAACGGATTTCCCTCCGCCGAATTTTTCTCCCAGTCTGAGCTACCCCGGCCTCTTAGCATTTTTCTGAAAGAGAAATATAATCTTTACGTTGATACGGAAAAGGAGAAATGATATCAGAATAGGAAGGAGGGATAAGAGATTGAAAAGAGTTGGTCTTCTCTGCCCCTCAATCATCACAGACCATGAATTGAATGCCATATCAGAAAGATCTTCCTCATCTTTTTCAGAGAATTATGAGCTCCTTGGAAAGGCGGTGTAAAAAATCATGATGGAAGCGTATCGATAGTTATAAGGCGGATTTGCCTTGATTGAGGACTCGATCTTCGTTTTATCCTCATTGATATCAGTCCAAAAGGAGCGCCGCTGATCCCTCAAATACGATCATCGAATCGTGAAGCTTCTTAGTCGTGATTTACAAGGTTAAAGAAAAAGTGTAGGTTACGCAAACAATAGTTTTCATTAAGAATGTTTGAGAGTAAAGATCGGAAGGATCTTTTAAGAGAAAAAGGAGGATAAGTGAAATAGCCGTATTTGTTTAAGAGTTGGGAAATGATGAATGAAAATTCCTCAATAAAAAATAAGCACAGCAGATCTCTATCTAAGGAAGAAATCTTGGATAAATTTACTTTAAGACAACTAAAAGATCTTGTTGAGCTATACGAATTAGAGTGTAAAGGAAATACAAAACCTGCGATGATAAATTGCATATAAAGAAGGGATAAGTTTAGAAAGGAGTTCCTATTAGGGATTCTAGATGCCTCAGGCAAAAATATTAGAGAAAAGATTCAAGATTACTTCTATAACAAGTTCGTAAAAAGTAGAAATAAATTTTTGGAAGAATTTTGCGGTGTTGTTGCAGATTTTCTTTCCCGAGGCTTGTGTTCAGACGAAGAAGGACTGGAAATGTTAGACAATATGTTAGAACAAATGGAAGACTTTCTAGATGAAAAACTTTCAGCTGAATTTGAAAAGATTATAACGTCCAAGCAAAAGAGAGCTTACTTCGTAGTTAGGGGCATAATAAAAGGTGTCAAAGAAGGATTCGATAAAATCTTAGAATTTACTGACGAGGAAGGAAATCTCTTGGATTTGCTGGAGGTCTTAAAGATAGAAAACAAGAGAATAAGACATTATCTAAGAGAAGCTAGAAAGTGTTACGCAATAAGGAGTTATGATGCAACGGTAGTTATGTTAGCAAGAGCCGTGGAGTACGTATTGAAGGATTTTTTGAAGAAGAACATTCAGTTCAGCGAAAAGGACACACTGGGGACGCTGATCAAATTATTTGAGAGCAATTTCAGAGACAAGACATCCAAGAGAATTTTAGGGAAAATAATGGAAGTTCACAACTTCGATCGGATAGTAGCAGCCCATGATGTTAAACAGGATAGGCACATCATTACTAAAGACGAGGCTGATCATGCCTGAGGGTCGTATAAGGAAGATCTGGCGAAATGTAAGGGTCACTGGTCACGTAAAGGAGGTATATGAGTCGCTGAAAGGTATGCAATCAGCGAACTAGTAATGATCTTGTGGCTGAAATAAAGGCTACTTTACCCCAATTAGCGTTTATCTAAGGCAAAAAATAATTCTATTACGTGAGAAACGCTAATTAAAAAGGAGTGGACCGGGCGGGATTCGAACCCGCGACCTCCCGCAGTTTGGGGCTTAAAGGGCCACTTAGAGGGCCCAAAACCGTGCCAAGCGGGCACGCTACCAGCTGCGCCACCGGCCCAATGCCGTATTATATTGCAAGCAGCTTATAAAAATGACTTTTTTATACGGCTCTCTTTACGCCTGCTATAACCCTCTTCTTTTCCCACGTGTACTCTCTCATCCTCTTGCTCCTACCGAAACCGCATGCAGCACAATATTTCTTCCTAACGTTATATGAGTGCCTTCCACATCTCCTGCACCTAATGTGCGTCTTTCCTCTGCTCCTCTTACCCATCGACGGCGTTCCTTTAGTCATTTAGCTTCACCTTAGCAGGTTTGGGGAGGATATGGCTACTATATTGTCTCCTCTTATGAGGACCCTCTTACCTATTTTTAAAATCTGGTTTTCAGAGTCCTCTTCAGAGGTGAATATAGCCTCAACATTATCCATCACAAGGTTGAGATGCTGGTCAAATGACCTCAAAATACCCCTCAACCAGTAGTTTGCTTTAACTGAAACTAGGACATTGCTGTTCATACTTTTACTCAAGTATTCGAGTGTTGCGTTGCTCAAAGGTAACCGCCTCGTACTTATGTAGTACTGATAAAGAGATTTGGGTTTTTTAAGGTTAAGCTTTTGACAGCGATGTTTTAAATATCACGCGGAAGACATGTCATGTGGTAGTTTTAGGAGGGATCTCAATTGGGATTTCTAAGTGGCATTTTTAAGCCAAAAAAGCGAAAAGAGGAGGATGAGGAGCTTCCGATTACTTCGGAGATAGAGCCAGTGCTCCCTGAGAAACCAATAGCGATTAAGCCGATGATGCTTTCAAATGAGGGAGATCTGGAAACAATATTGAAGGAAGTTAGAGACGGAAATATCTTAATTGTTAGGTACAACGACTACGCCTCCAGAGAGGCCGAAAGGCTTGCGGAGATGATCCGGAGGTTAAAGGAAAGCGTTATGGAAGAGGGTGGGGAAACCGTTCTTATAGAAACAAGCGAGTTCCCACCAATCCTGGTGGTACCAAGGTTCATAGAGGTGTGGAGATCCCCTCGTAGCAAGAAAGGAGTTTAATCTAAAACTATGCTAGCTTGAACCTTTCCAAAACATCAGGAACTATAACGCGCGTGTGGGCAGATCTCAAGGTATTAATAACCAGAGAGGAGAAGGTAAACAGTTTCTTTTCTTCACTGTGAACTAAAATCACTCTTTTAGGTTTAGGCTCAAGCCTAGCGAGGAAACTAAGTAGCTGAACCTTATCAGCGTGGGCTGAAAAGCCCTCTATCAGGTGAACTGATGCTTTAACTTCCACTTCCTTTTGACCAGAGGGGGACGGAACTTGTACCTGTTTAGCTCCTTCTATCAGGCGTCTGCCTAAAGTTCCTCTGGCTTGATAACTGACCAGGAGTATTGAGTTCTTATCATCTGGAGCCAGGGCTGAGAAGTATTCGAGGCTGGGTCCACCTACTAACATCCCAGATGGAGCTATTATTATCGAAGGTCCCCCCGATACTATTTCCTCACGATCCGAAGGTCCTTTAACCGGGGTTATGTGGGGCTCCAAGAACGGATTAACGTCCTCCTCAAATATCTTATCCCTTATCTCCTTAGATAGGTAAACAGGATATGCTGTGTGTATTGCGTTTGAGTCTGAAATCATCCCATCTATAAAGATGGGTACGTCAGGGATCTTCTTCTTATCTAAAGCATCTATTAAGGCGAGCATAACCTCAGTTGATCTACCAACCGAGAGTGCTGGGATCAGCACCTTCCCTCCTTCTTTTAGAGTATTCACAATTATGGAGATTAACCTTTCTTCCGCTTCTTCTAATGGAGGAAACACGTCTTGCTCTCCACCATACGTTGTTTCCATTATTATCGTATCCACCCTAGGGATGGAGTCCTCTGCTGCATCCAACAACCTGCTTTCCCTGTATCTGAAGTCCCCTGTGTAAAGTATGGTATGTTTGTTCTCATCTATGTTAAGATAAGCCATGGCAGAGCCGAGAATGTGGCCAGCATTGTACAACGTGAGCTTTACGTCGGGGGAGATGTCGACGGTTTCTCCGTACTCAAGGGGAAACACCTGAGTGAGGAAGTTGGTTACGTCGGCCTTGCTGAAGAAGGGGATTACGCCGTTTCTCATCGCCACGTTGATATAATCGTGAAGCAGAAGAGCAGTTAGATCCCTCGTAGGAGATGTTGCGTAGATCAAACCTTCGTACCCGTGCTTTAGCAGCAATGGAACGGAACCAGAGTGATCAAGGTGGGCGTGCGTTATTACGATTCCATCTATTTCCGCAAGCCTGAAGTCGGGGGAGTCAAAGCGCGGGAAAAAGTCCCCTCCACCAACAGCTATGCCTGCGTCCAATAGAATTGAACTTTTTCCCGTTCTTATCAGTATGCTGCTACGGCCTACCTCTCTCGCTCCCCCTAGAAAGGTGGCGGTTATCTCCTCGCTGATTTGCAAGGATGGGCGGTAGATTCTTGCTGCAGCACGCCGGAACTTCTTGCTCCTGGTTGAAGCCTGATCTATCAATATGCCTTGTAGAGTTTCAAAAAAGGTGGATCTTAAGGAAGGAGCCCTGATTATGACGGGTCTCCAACCAGTTATTTCGAGGATCTTGTTTATGTTTGCTCCTTTCTTCCCGACCACATAACCAGTTCTCTTTGCTATTATGTATACTTCTCCTGTCTCCTTTTTGAAGATCATATTTGAGATCTCGGCGTTTGATGGGATAATTTCCATTATTTTCTTTCTTGCTTCCTCTTCCTCAAGAAGCGGCTTCTTCGCGTGTATTATGATCTTCTTTCTAATGGTTTTAGCTAGTTCTACGACTACCTCGTTCCTTCTTATGAAGGCTCCTGGATTTTTGGTGTAAACTACGACATAGGGTCCTTCTAGAACTACCTTTGATACCTCTCCTATTCCAGAGAGAAGAGATTTAACTTTTTTCTCAATGCTTTGAGAGTTTTTTTGTATTACCTCCTTGATCATCTTCTAAGTTTCACCTTCTCGATTAGAGACTGAACTTCTTCTTCGCTCAAGACATGAACCCCTCTTCCATCAACAACAGTAACATCTATTCCGTTGCCCGTAGCCATATCCCTCTCCAAGGCAGAGAGCATGGCGCTAATTACTAGCCTCTTACCCTCTTCTACAGTCATCTTCGGATCGTACTCCTCCTCTATAACAGATATTGCTACTGGAGAGCCAGAACCCGTCGCTATGAAATCTTCCTCCGAGAGGCTTCCTAAGGGATCGACGTTGAATAGGTGAGAACCGCTCTCGTCAACTCCTCCAACCATTATGTGAGCAATTAATACCATCGGCCTGTAGGACCATAAGATGAGTGCCAACCTCCTCGCCAAGGCCCTAACAGACATACCTTTGCTAAATTCTAGCTCATATAACTTAGCTACTGCTTTCAAATTATTAGTAAGGAACTGGCCGTCAGCTACTGATCCAGATATCGTTGCCACAACTCTATCTGATATCTTAATGGTCTTGTGGGCCCTCTTGCTGGCTATGAACGTTGCCATGGACGCTCTTCTATCTGATGCTATGACGATTCCATCAGAGCACTTTATCCCTATCGTTGTTGTTCCCTTCAGAACCTCGAGTCCCTCCTGACTTAGGTCTCCCTTTGATGGAAGCAATCTTCTAGGAATGTGTGACATTCAACCACCCAGATGTTGTTAGAAAAAGCTCCTTGGGCTTGATGCCCAGACCTTCTGATAAGAATGCTTATTGATGTTACTTAAAAGCATGAGGTTCAAAAGCGAAAGTTGGTTTATAATCCTAAGTTAAGGAGGAGACCTATATGACCGGCATAATAGCCCTTCTCCCTCAAAATATGGCTAAGAAAGGTTTCAGATTTGTCCTTGTAGATGAGACAGACCACTGTAAAGATTGCAGACTTAGAAAGGTCTGTATTGAAAATTTAGAGGTGGAAAGGAGCTATAAAGTAGATGAAGTAAGAAAAAAGTCCTTTCGTTGTCCTGTTTATGGAGAAATGAGGGTTTGTAAGGTAAGCCCAGTCATAGAGTTCTTTTTGACTATTCCAAAGAACGACGCCATAGATGGCGTGACAATGAGGTACTCAGGCCCCAGATGTTATGAACTAACCTGTCCTAACTTCGATATGTGCAATCCAATAGGACTTAAGGCTGGGGATGAGATAAAAATTGTAAAGGTAAGTAAGCTAGAAAATCCCTGTAAACTTGGCCTTGATCTGGCTAAATGCTTAATAAACCTCCTAATCTGATTTTTCCTCGGGTATCTCAAAGGTCTCAACGAACCTGACTTTCTTGATATCTGGCATGTATTTCATTATTGTTGAAAGAAGCCTTATCTTCCTTAGAAATGAGTCCCTTTTTGAGTAGGCTAACTTCGGTAATTCTATCGTTACCGTGTCTCCTTTTATTGAAACTTCAAATTTGGAAGGATCCACATCAAATACATCGGATGAGAGGGCCTTTATCTTGTCTTCCTCTGTTTTTAGTAGCTTTGAGAGTTTGACCACGACTTTAAGCGTTTTTCCTGCTAGAGGGTGGTTGAAGTCGACCTTGACTCTACCTCCTGATATAGATCTTATAACTCCTCGCTTATCCTCTATGTTGATAACAACTCCTGGCTTTATTTCATTTGATTCAACTGCTTTCCTTATTCTTTCTAATGAGAAGGTTACTATCTTGGATTCCTCATACGGACCGTAAGCTTCTTCCGGCTTTAGTACAATTGTCTTCGTCTCTCCCTCCTTCATTTTGGATATAACATCTTCTATAGAAGGTAGCAGCCTCTTTTCTCCGATGATCACGAGCATTGGAAAGAATTGGTCTCTTCCAGCGAATTTCTTTTCTTTGGCTACGTCCTCCATGGTCGTATCTATAAGGCTCTCTGTCTCAGCGTCCTCCACACTATAATCAACCAAAACGAAAGATCCTTCTGAGATTTCGTCATCTGTGGACATGCTACTACCCCTTAACAACGCCTATTGGAACCATTCTCACTGCCAGCCTGGCTATTCCAGCTTTGTGGGTAGAGATAGCTACCTCATCTATATCCTTATATGCCCCAGGGGCTTCTTCAGCAGCTACCTTCAGAGAGGCTGGTTTAACTATTATTCCTCTTTGAGCCAGCTTAGAAACTATTTCACTTCCTCTCCACTTCCTTACAGCCGCGTGTCTGCTTAATACCCTTCCAGCGCCATGAGCGGCTGATCCAAATGATTCTTCCATTGCCTTCTTGGTGCCGAACATAAGGTAAGAGGCCGTACCCTGAGATCCGGGTAAGAGAACTGGCTGACCTGTCTTCACGTAATCCTTTGGTATGAACGGACTTCCTGGCGGAAATGCTCTAGTTGCACCTTTTCTGTGCACGAAAACCTCTACTTCTTTTCCATCTATCACATGCTTCTCCCTCTTTGCAATATTGTGGGCAACATCGTAAACCAACTTCATTCCAAGTTCTTCAGCAGATGTTCCGAAGACCTGGGCAAACGATTCTCTGACCCAGTGGGTTATCATCTGCCTGTTGGCCCAGGCGTAGTTTGCAGCACCCTGCATAGCTGAAAAGTACTGCATTGCGAGCTTTGAGGTGGCATAAGCGCAAATAAGCTGCCTATCTGGCAAGCTAAAGTCCAACTTGTTAATGTTTCTCATCATCAACTTCAGGTAGTCATCAGCCACCTGATGGCCGAAGCCTCTGCTCCCGGTGTGGATCATGACCGTTATCTGGCCTTCGTGGGTTATACCAGCAGCTTTAGCAAGTTCTTGATTGTAAATCTTGTCCACTATTTGGATTTCCAGGAAGTGGTTTCCGCTCCCTAAGGTTCCAAGCTGTGGTCTTCCCCTTTCCTTTGCCCTTGAACTTATCATGGAGGGATCTGCTCCTTCCATTCCTCCTCCTTCCTCAGTGTGTTCGAGATCCTCCTTCCAGCCGTACCCCCTCTCTACAGCCCACCTTGCTCCCATGGATATGACATCATTCAGCTCAGCTGTGCTTAGCCTTAGTTCCTTAGCTCTGCTTCCAAGCCCTGAAGGAACCTTCTGGAACAAGGTGTTTATTAGCTCCCTTAACCTAGGTCTGACGTCTTTTACGCCCAAATTAGTTCTTAACAGCCTTACCCCACAGTTGATGTCAAATCCGACTCCACCCGGGCTTATTACGCCACTGTTAGCGTCAAAGGCTGCTACTCCACCTATGGGAAAGCCATAGCCCCAGTGGATGTCTGGCATAGCTAAAGAATACTTGTATATCCCCGGCAGCATGGCAACATTCGCAACTTGATCAATTGCCCCTCTTTCTATTCCACTAATGATCTTTTGAGTTCCAATAATAAGTCCAGGAACGCGCATTCCTCTCTTGTAGTCCCTTGGAAGAAGCCAGTGCACTTCATCGACTTTCTTTAGAAGGCCCATCACCATTTATTCATCACCCATGTAGAGTTAAATGGAAGGTAATTAAAGGTTGACAGGGGAGCACTTTACGTCTAACGATCTTAAAAGAAGAGCGCTTGAGTTTCTGAGAACAAGAAATCTTCAGAACTTAAAAGAACGCGATCAACACTTTATGATAAACAGAAGGGAACTAAGGCACATAGTTGAAGTTGCAAATATTTTGGAAGAGGATGTGGTGCTTGAGATAGGAGCAGGTCTCGGTTTTCTCACCGAAGAGATCCTTTCTAGGGATCCAAGAGCAATCTTCGCTGTTGAAAAGGATCCTGAGCTTGCTTCCTTGTTGAAGAGAAGGTTTGCAGATGAACCTAGGGTTAAAGTCATCTGTAGAGATGTTTTAGAGTTGCTGCCTTTCAAAGAAGAATACACAAAAGTGGTGGCGAATCCTCCCTTCTCTATATCCTCTAAAATTCTACTAGGACTACTTAATAGTGAGTTCAAGATTGCTTCCATAACTTTCCAATACGAATTTGCTGAGAGACTCGTAGCAACGCCTGGTTCAAGCTCTTACGGAAGTCTTACCGTACTTACTTCTCTAAAGTTCGATGCAACGCTAGTAAAGCGAGTGCATAAGAGCTCATTTATTCCCAAACCTGATGTTGACGCAGCTTTGGTGAAATTACAGGTAAAAAAACCGATCTTAGAGTTGGAAACCTGGGATTTGCTGAATAAAATGCTTCCATCCTTCTTTGAAAGGAGAAAAAGAAAGTTGAGCAACGCATTGGAAGATTTCCTCGTGAACCGTTGCAGAATTAGACGGATTATCGCAAAACAGCTAGTGAAAAGGGTTATTTCCGAGGATACAAGGGTGTACAAGGCTCATCCTTCAGAATTCGCAAGAATAGCTAAAGAGGTTAGAGATTTCCTCGCAAAGCCCTCATAGCATTCTTGACCATCTTGTAGTGTCTCTTGCAAAGGTGCAATTCCTTGGCATCAGGGGGTTCTACCTTCAGATTTAGACCTTGCAGTACCCTCTTGTAGCTTTTGTCAAGGGTTTTCTCGGCTTTCTCATCGCATCCAACAACCATACATTTATTTTCTTTTTCCACTTCCATGCCTCCCACGTAGCGGGCCCGGCGGGACTTGAACCCGCGACCCCCGGCTCCGGAGGCCGGTGCTCTAATCCTACTGAGCTACGGGCCCAGGAATAAATGGTTTTTGCAGCATTTAATCATTATGAAAAAGGTTCATGTTATGAATTCTGTGTATCCGCACTTTCCGCACGAGTACCTGTTTTCGTGTTTAGCCATGAATGACCCACATCTAGGGCATTTCTTAGCCTTTCTTATGAGCTTACCATCCTTTATTTCGTAAAGCTTTGATATTAGAACGTTCTTGTGTTTCGCCAAAAACATCACCTCTCCTTCTGCTCGTGTCTCGCAATTATATGTTTTGGTTCTATCTCCCTTGCTTTCTCTGGAGTGTCGTATAGCATTACCAGTGCGCTAGCTTCAGTCATACCATAATCTTGAGAGATCTTCCTGATCACTACCCTGTCTTCGTTTACTCCTAAAAAGTTGACAACCGCTTCTCTTACCTCTTTCCTACTGGGGGTTGGTCCTTGAAATCTAAATTTTAAGATTATTTCTTCTCTAAACAGCAGGGGGTTTTTCTTTCGTTCTACGATCTCTATGTCAGGCATTAGGACCACTCCATTCTTCGTGTAGGAAGGTGTTTATAAATCTCAGCATAGGGTTTAACCAACAGTTAAAACAAGATACTTTCTACAGAACTCTTAACGCATATATCCCAGATCTAGTTATCCCAAGCTTCTTTGCAAGAGCCGAGCGGGTCGGATCAATAATTACGACGACTCCCTCCCAGTTAATGGTCAAATCCTTGGAGCCACAAATGGGACACTCATCATCTTCCGTCAACGCCTTGCAAGAGCGGCAAGCCTTAAGCTTTGGCACCTTTTTCCTCCTCCTTCTTCTTCTCTTCTATCTTACCCAGCCCTGGCTGTCTGCATGAGAGGGCTATCCTTATTATGGGCTCTCCTCTCTTGGGTGCAGTTGGATCGGGCTTGCTCACAGCAGTAATCCTCGCTCTTATCTTATCTCCAGGTCTGTAAGTTATCTTAGTCTTTCTTCCTTGAAGAACCCCTCCTCTCTGGATGAAGACATCATCTCCCAGTTGGGAGATGTGGATGAAGCCGTCAACTGGTCCAACCTTGACGATGGCTCCGTGAGTAACTATCTTGTCGATCTCCCCCTCTATTATCTCCTGAACTTTGGGCAAGAAGGAAAGGGCCTTAAACCTCGCTTTGAAGTAGACATCAGGGCTGGAAATGAAGACTTTACCTAAACTAACGTCTTCTATGCCGACTATATCAACTATAAGGCCTGCACCAGACACAAACTTCCCCAGATATTTGCTCCTCAGGTATTGCTCAGCTATCTTCTTAGGATCTTCCCCCACCTTATCCGGTGGAATAAAAGCTATATCAGTTAACGTGACGAGATAATACATATCCTAACCCTCCTAAACTTGAGGCTCCTCCAAAACTGGTTTCTTGCTAGCCCTAAAGTATATCACCGATATACCTTCCTTAAGTAACCTATTCTTTAATTCATTGTCTAGTGTTGCCACGACTACATTTCTTTTTCCCTTACAATAAGAGATTATAGCCTCGTCACAAACCTCTATCTCGTGTTCTTCTTCCTCTATTCCCAACTTGCTTATGGTAGCGATTATACTCCTAGCAATGGATCTTTCTCGAGGCGAACCTGAAGCAATCCTGCGTTCTATCTCCTCTCTGCATGGAGATAGTATGATCATCCTCTTTGGGTGCACCAAGTTAATTATGCTAGATAGGTCTATCGGAACATCCTTCTCGAAAATCGCGAAAAGCACAGAAGAATCAAGTACAAGAAATCTAGACATTTTTAATTCAACCATATAAGTAGTGGGCCCGCCGGGACTTGAACCCGGGACCTCCCGGTTATCAGCCGGGCGCTTTTGGCGCTAAGACACTTTAGCTCTGCCAGGCTGAGCCACGGGCCCGCCTCTTCAAAAGAAGAATCTTGAGCTTATATAATTTACCTACTTGTAATTTTCCTCCTAACGCTTTTTCTCCGGTAAAATTTCTGAAAGTCTCTTTAATATTTGACTTTTCTCCTCTGATTTAATTTCTAGCCATGAAACGATGTCGCTCATGAAAGATATTGCTTTGTCCATCCTGCTCGTATCCACAGGGTATGGCACGCCATCCTTTCCACCAAATGCAAAGGAATACCTCACCGGATCCTTCCTGGAAACCTCAACCCCTTCAACAAGCTCTGCTAATAAAGCAAGAGCTCTTATCGTCCCAGGACCAAATCCTCTTATTTCAACCAGTTCCTGAAAGTCAGAAACGCTCACCTCGTAGGCCTTTTTCAATGCCTCCCAATTTAGTTTCCTGGGGAACTCTACGTATTTCGGGAGAGGTTTTTCCTCTAAGTACTTCGATAAGGGCCCTCTAGTGGCTTCTCTAAACATCCTCCTAAGCCTATTTGGACCTTCATTCACGAGATCCACAGAGGCTTCTCTGGCAGGGTTGCTTGACCTTGCTGTCAGGTCAAATACAATTTCCTCTACTCTTTCGGAGATAAGCCCCGAATGTGGTTCATTGATGAAGGAAGATACGCTCTCGCCAAGCCAGTGATATCTTCTAGCCAATCGGATTTTGGGATTCATTCCCTGCTGAACAACCGCCCAATATCCTTCTTCTGTGACGAAAAAGGCGTGGTGATACAAGCTATAGCCGTCCTGTAAAACGGCATTGTCTACCTTTGCGCTAAGTCTGCTCGCTCTTATCAAGGCCTCTATTTTTTGCTGAGACAGCTCATATTTTGAGGTCAATTTTGTTATTTCTTCTGGAACCTTCCTTGAAACCCTCCCCTTGCCTCCGAGAACCGCTATTCCCTGGTCCTCCTCGGATAATGCCTCTCTTAGCGCACCAGTGAGGACTGTGGTGAGTCCGGAGGAATGCCAATCATATCCAAGCGCGCAACCCATGGCCTGAAACCATATTGGATCGCTTATTCTCCTTAGGAATTCCTTTCTTCCGTACTCCAAAACTATTGCCGTGACTATTAAGGAGGACAGCCTTTTCATTCTCTTGAATAGCCAAGGAGGAGCCTTTCCTGGATGTAATGGTAGGCTTGCTATTCCGGTTCTTCTCATATTCATCCTTTTCGTTGAAATATTCCTTTTTATCGAATAAAAAGGGCTCGTGCTGAAGTGAGGTCCAGCTTGAGAGTTGAAAAGATTAAAAGTGAAGAGTATATTTCCGTCGCAGGTGTAGGGAGTGACCCACTGCCAATTTACATAACCCGAGCCAACGTAAAAGCTAAGAACTCTGTTACTAGTGCCCTGTTTTCCCGCCTAATTAATCAGAGTACTAATAAAATGTGGTTTCCTGCACCATCGGTTTTGAGATGTTTGAGGGGGGTTAATAATTGAAGCGCATCTCTTTGAGTGAAGGTGAGATACGCCTCCTGGAGTTATTGGCTCCGCGAGAAGGACTTGTTAAAGTCGACGAAATCCCGATGGAAAAGAGTTCGGCGGTAGCATTAGCGCATCTCTTAGCTCAGAAGGGGATTCTTGAGGTTATAGAACGCCAAGAAAGATTTGTTCGACCGACAGAAAGGGGAGTTCATTGCTTAAACAAAGGTTTACCTGAGGAAAGGCTGATTAGGGTCCTTAAGGAGAGAGGCGGAAGGGCTATTCTTAAGGAACTCACCAAAACAGGTGTTTTTGAGAGCAATGTAGAGATAAGCGCAGCCATAGGTGAAGCCAGACGTCTTGGTCTAATTGAGATGAGAAAGTCGGACGGAGAAACCCTAGTGGAACTCAAAAAATCTCCAGAAAGACTTCCATTGAAGGAAGTTCTGGAAAGGGCTTATCAATCAGCTGTTAAGGCTGATGAAATTGATCCAAAGCTCCTCACTCTGCTCAAAAAACGCGGGCTCGTCAAAGAGGAGAGAAAAGTAGAGCTTGGAATAAGGCTAACTGATCTTGGAAGGAAGGTTTTGACAGGAGAGGTGAAGATCACTAGGGAGATCTCTGCCCTAACGAAAGAGCTTATAGAAAGCGGTCTGTGGAAAGAAGCTAGGTTAAAGGAGTACGATATCAAGGCAAGGCCTCCCAAGGTCTATCCTGGAAAGTTGCAGATGTACGCTGAGTTCCTCGATGAGGTAAGAGAGATCCTCATTGGGTTGGGGTTTGAGGAGGTTAAGGGTCCTTACGTTGAGGCAGAGTTCTGGAACTTCGATGCCTTGTTCCAGCCTCAAGATCACCCAGCCCGGGAGATTCACAGCTCATATATACTTGAATACCCGCAGGAAGCGAACCTTAGGGATCTAGAGCTTGTAGAGAGAGTGAGAAGGGTCCATGAGGATGGTTGGATAACGGGTTCAACAGGCTGGGGATACAAGTGGTCCTTCGACATAGCAAGGAGATTGGTGCTTAGAACGCAGACTACCGCTGTCTCTGCAAGGACGATAGCTTCAAGAAGAGAGCTTCCACTCAAGATATTCTCAATAGACCATGTTTTCAGGCCTGATGTTCTAGATAGGACTCATTCTATGGATTTCCATCAATGTGAAGGAGTTGTCATGGATAAGGGGCTCAATGTAAAGCATTTACTTGGCTTCCTTGCCACATTGGCTATGGAACTCGGTTTCAAGAAGGATGAGATCAGATTCAAGCCTGATTACTTCCCATTTACCGAGCCAAGCGTTGAAACCCTTGTAAAACACGAGAGATTGGGTTGGATAGAGGTTTTAGGAGCGGGCATGTTCAGACCAGAAGTTCTCGCACCCTTTGGAATAGATTCTAAGGAAGTAGGGGCTCTGGCTTGGGGGATAGGAATAGGAAGGCTTGCGATGGTTCGTCTGGGAATTGAGGACATCAGAGACCTGCACTCAAGGGATCTGATTTTCTTGAGAGAATTTGGGGAGAGATGAAAGATGCCAACGTTAACGCTTAACCTAAGGTACCTCTTCTCCCTTGTAGGAAGGGAATTAAGCGATTCTGAACTCTCTGAGTTGTTAGAGAAGTCCAAGATGAGTTTAGAAAGGATTGAAGGGGATGAGATTGAGGTAGAAGTAACGACAGACAGATTAGACCTTCTTTCTGAGGAAGGCATAGCCAGGCACTTCAAGGGCTTGCTAGGAATCGAGGAAGGCATTCCAAAATACGAGGTATTCCAATCCGATGTTGAAGGGATAGTAGAAGAGAGCGTCATGAGTGTGCGACCTGGCTTTGCCCTTGGAGTCGTTTTGGGAGTTCACCTAGGCGAAGAAGGTTTGCTTTCTCTGATGCATTTGCAGGAGAAAATTCACCAAACTTGGGGGAGAGAAAGGAGAAAGGTTTCCATAGGAGTTCATGATTTCGACAAGTTGGAGCCTCCCATAACTTATGCTGGGGAGAGGCCTGAGGACATAAGGTTCGTCCCGCTTGGCGAGTCTGAAATCATGAATGCGAGGGAGATAATAAACAGACACGAAAAGGGAATTGCATACGGGCACATAATAGCGGATAAACCCCTCTTTCCCGTGCTTAGAGATAGGAGAGGGGAGGTTCTCTCCCTTCCACCCATAATAAATTCTGAGATGACGAGGGTAACCTCTGAAACCAGAAACTTGCTGATCGATGTCACTGGAACCTCTCAAAGGGAAGTGGAGCAGGCTCTTATTGTGGTAGCAACGGCCCTTGCTGAGAAGGGAGGCAAGATCGGAACAGTGAAGTTGAAAGGAGCTAAGGGAGAGCTCGTGACACCTGATTTAACTCCAAAAATCATGAGGCTAGAGGCTGAGTACTTCAAAGCAAAAACTGGTTTGAACCTCTCCCCTCAAGAAATAGCTAACCTCTTGAGAAAGTCCAGACTAGATGCTGTTGCAAAGCAGGAGGTAGTCGAAGCGTTAATTCCTCCGTATCGAGTGGACTTCCTACATCCAATTGATTTGGTTGAGGAGGCTTTGATCGCTTACGGATACAACAAGCTGGGTTGGGAAATTCCAAACGTGATGACGATAGGCCGAGTTCATCCGAAGGAGAAGTTCTCGAAAAAGGTCAGGCTCCTTATGGTGGGATTAGGGTATCAAGAAATTCTCAGCTACGTAATGACCAGTGAGGAGGAGCTCTTCGACAAGGTTCTCAGGCCTAAGAAGCCAATCGTCAAGATAGCCAACCCCGTCAGCAAGGCTTTTGCAGTACTGAGGGATTCCCTAATGCCGGGTTTACTTTCGTTCCTCTCCAATAACGTTCATGCATCATATCCGCAACTGGTGTTTGAGGTTGGGGATGTTGTCGTCGTGGACGAGAGCCAAGAAACAAAGACTAGAAATGAGAGGAGGGTAGCAGCAGCTCTAGCCGATGATGTCGCCAGTTTTGAAAGGATCCAAGCTCATTTAGATGCTTTGCTACGCAATCTTGGAGTAAAATACGGATTAGAGAGGTTTGAACATCCAACTCTCATTAAGGGAAGGTCTGCTAAGGTTCTTTACGACCTTAAGTCGGGAACCATAGAGGTAGGGTATATAGGTGAGGTAAGGCCTGAAGTACTGGAAGTTCTCGGTTTAAGGTGCCCAGTAGGTGTTTTTGAGGTCAATCTTGATCCTTTAATCGGTGGATAGGATGGAAAGAGAAATTTCAGTGAAATTCGGGTTGATTCGCGTGGGCGATAACAGCTATGACCATGACATCATCGTGCACGCTAATGGTAAGGTTTCCAGAAGGAAGAAAGAGCTATCCAAGGACCTCAAATCTAGGTACGGACACACCCCTCTCACCGTAGCAGAGGTTAAGGAGCTGGTCGACGAAAAGCCTGACGTAATTGTGATTGGAACGGGCATCTACGGAGCACTTCCGCTCTTGGATGTAAAGGAATACATTATTTCCTCAGGAATTGAGTTCATCGCTACGAAAACCCCGGAAGCTATTGAGATTTACGAGCGTCTATGTAAGGAGGGGAAAAGAGTAGTAGCCATCCTCCACATCACCTGTTAGCTATTGCCAAGTTGTCGAGGTTAGAATTTTTGGCGAGGTAAGGTCAACCAAGAGATATTAAATTCCAAGAGAAAAATCTAACAAAGGCAAGGTGTCAAGCTTGAGCTCCAAGTTCAAGATTTCTGAGGTTAAAGCGTTAGAGATATTTGATTCTAGGGGATATCCCACTGTTAAGGCAGTTGTTAGAACTGAAGGAGGATATACAGGAAGTTTTTCTGTTCCAGCTGGAGCCTCCAAGGGAAAGGAAGAAGCTGTAGAGCTTAGAGATGGGGGAAAGCAGCTTAGAGGGAGGAGAGTTAGAAGAGCCGTTGCAACGATCAAGGAGCTAATAGCTCCCCTTATAATTGGGGTTGATGTGAGGAAACAGGAAGAGATCGATAAGATAATGATAGAAGCCGATGGGAGCCCCAATAAATCGAACTTCGGTGGAAATTCCATCTTGGCCGTATCCGTTGCTTGTGCCAAGGCTGCGGCTGAAGCAACCGATCAGCCCCTCTACAGGTATCTTGGCGGAGTATCTACCAACCTCCTGCCCGTCCCCTTGTTGAACGTGATAAATGGAGGGTTACACGCAGGCAATGAGCTTTCAATACAGGAGTTTATGATAGTTCCGGCGGACTTTCAAACTTTTAAGGATGCTATTTTAGCTGCAGCAGAGGTTTATCATAATCTAAGGGACTACTTGGTATCAAAATACGGGGTTTCCGCGAAAAACGTTGGAGATGAGGGAGGGTTTGCTCCTCCAATGTCAAAAACCACAGAGGCTCTGGGTGCTCTTCTAAAGGCCGTGGAAGAAAGCGGATATGGTGGGAAGGTTTACTTAGGGATAGACTGCGCAGCTAGCAGCTTTTACAATCAAAAATCTAGGAAGTACAAGATTGATGGAAAAGAGCTTGACACAAACGATCTAATGGAATTTTACATTGAATTGATGAGGGATTATCCACTCGTAAGCATTGAGGATCCGTTTGAGGAGGAGGACTTTGCTGCCTTTGCTGAGCTCACCAGGAGAGTAGGGGATAGGATCCAGTTGGTCGGAGACGATTTCTTCGTTACAAATCCGAAGAGGCTTAAGAAGGGGATTGAGATGGGTGCAGGCAATTCTCTCCTTTTGAAAGTGAATCAAATAGGAACCCTGACAGAAGCTTTAGAGGCAGCTAGGGTTGCCTCAAAGGCTGGTTATTCCGTGATAGTAAGCCACAGATCTGGGGAGACTGTGGACACAGCCATCTCTGACATAGCAGTTGGCTTGGGCTGCGGTCAAATTAAAGCAGGAGCAATAGCTAGAGGGGAGAGAGTTGCCAAGTACAACAGACTATTGGAAATTGAAGATGAGCTAGGTAAAAGCGCTAATTTCGGAGGTAAAAAGGTCTTAAGGATCGGATAATTCCCTTAAGAATGGTTCTTCCCTCTTAAGCCATTTGTAGATATATTCAAGCGCCCAATCAGGGATCTTAGACGCTTCTCGGCACTCAAATACCTCTTTCTTCTTGGCGCTAAGCAGTTTCTTAGGTAAACCTTGCCCTGCTCTTATCAAACCTTCTATGAAGGCCTTGGCATCATTATTCTTCCTTCTTTTGAGTACAAGCCATCTGTTTTCCAAGATAAATGGACCAGACACGGTATTATCGGCTCCTAAGTGCTTTTTTATGAATTCGGACTCTCCGGGTCTCCCTACTTCGGGTCCCTCTCTAACTTCAACGGAAGAAATTTGCTTGCTAGGAATTTCGATGAGGATAAGAACTGCTGTACTTTCATTTGTGAAGCCGTCGACGTGAATTACTTCAAAATCATGATTTTTCAGGATGTTTCGTATCTTTCTAGATGCGCTCTTTGCTTGGGTCCACAAAGTATCAGGAGGCTCACTTAATCCATCAAAAAGAATGGCCATCAAGTAGGTTCCTCTTCCTTCTATCAAGCTGAGCACGGTTTTTTCGTCTGATAGCTTTTCTTCTCTCTTGAAGAAGAATTTTTCTGAAGGTTTTTTCAGGAATGCCTTAGCTGCGGCTTTAAACCTGTAAAATTGGGTTTTAGACAGCGCTGAGGCAACGTTCCTCCTTGGATCAACGGGGTCTATCACTATAAGTGGGTTTGGAAAAAGCCTAGTTGCCTCCTCTGTTGAGCCGAGCACATTTTTCATATCTATGACCACTGGCTCCCTCCAATCCTTTGCTGCTCTTATAACATTCAAAAAAGATCCATAGTAAAGCACCAACAGCTCGCACAGGTAGCCGCTGAATCCTTCAACCTTAACCTCGGCCCCGTAGGCTTCCATGCTTTTGACAAAGGCCTTCAATAGCCTGATGTCTCTTGAAAGTTCTGGCGTTAATCTCTCATCCAGAAACTTTGCGTGAAGAGGAGATCTATCTACAGGGGTTCTAAGCTCTAGAGCATTTTCGACATCATAGGCTGGAACAACATCTATTTCAAAGCCTTTCAACTCGACCCTAGCGTAAGGGTGTGCCGAATATCTGAGTGTGTACTTCCCAAATGCACTTTTTGCGATGCTGATAACGGCTTCTCCAAGCTTGTCCTCGGGAAAAGTTTTCTCAAAAAGTACAAATATGTCCAAATCGGTCTTACCAGGCAACCAAGTATCTCTTGTGATCGATCCCACTGGAACGATTGAGACGTCAAATCCAAGTTTATTTGTCGCTTCTTTCAGAAGACGAACGGCCTCACTTAGGACTTCTTGAGCACTTCTCTTCTCCTCAGGTGATGGAGTCAGTAGTTCCGAAGCTTTTTCTATAACTGACGCCAGCTTGTCACTTTTCATTAAGGGCTACACCTTACCATGACAATCCTATGTTTCACTTCAAAAAAGAATTAGGGGTAAAAAATGGATGGTTCTTGGGAGGGTCCTCCTATCTCCTTACCCCAATTACTGTTCTGGTTTCGATGACGTACCACCTAATCTGGTCCTTGAACCACTTCCAGAACTTTACGTATTCTCCGATGTCTTCACACTCAATTACCATAAAGCCGTTATATGAAGTTCCCCAGGCGTGATCAAATATTCCCGTTAGTCTTATCTTCGAAGGCCATTTTTCCAAGATCTCTGACCATTCCTTTCTAGCTCTTTCTTCTTCCTCTGGAGAAAGCGGTCTAATCTTGTAAAATACCAAAAACGTGTAGGTTCTCATAGGGATCCCAGCTTAGATCACTTTCGACTCTTAAAAAGATGACATGGTTTGAATTGATGTTAAGAGATGAAAGGAGAAGTGGGCCGGGAGGGAATCGAACCCTCGACCTCCGCCGCGTGAGGGCGGCGTCATAACCGCTAGACCACCGGCCCTGTTATCTTCAGCTTGTCTCTTATTTATTTAATTTATTGTTCAAACTCCTTCTTCTTTTCTTCTAGAATTCCCTCTATCTCTAAATAGAGAGATGCTGCTCTCAAAATGCTGTTTGTTAAGGCCCTAAGTCTAGAAATGGTATCAGCAGTCAATTTTATCTTCCAAACGGCTTTTTCCTCCCTAATTTCAAAATTCTCATCTAAGATAATCGATTTGAAGTCTGGGATTATCACGTCTCGCATTCTCTCTATCAAAGAGAGCTCTCCTTCTATTCTAATCGTTATCGATAGAGCTGGCTTCAACCTTCTTAACTCCTCCCAGATACATCTTTGGCCCAAGCTCAAATGTGGGATGGGTGAAGTAAAAGCTTGCCACGAACTCCGTTCCCTTCTTCTCTATCAGCAACACCACATCATAGTAATCCACTAATTCTGCCACGTTTTCTGGTTCCTCTATCTCCTTCAAGCCGTTTATCCCCAGACCAGTGGAAAAACCAAACGCGAACTCGTCCGGAACACCTGGCGTTCTTGCTATCCCAAGGGTTCTCGCAAATGGTGCCCTTTTCTTCGTTATCTCCCTTCTCAGGGTGACGCCTCTTAGCCATATCATCAATGGGAGATATTGAACCTTCGCAGGTAGGGTTGAAAGAAAGGTTAAGGTTGATGGGTTTCCTTTTAGCGTTCCCACAATAAGAACTCTCTTGAAGCCTTCCCCTATAGCGAGCTTCTTAAGATCTTCTACGCTTTTCTTACCTCTGTTTACCCTTTTTGCTCCAGGTATTACGTGGTATAGGTCTCTTACGAAGCTACGGGTCCTCCTTGACGGCCTCCTTGAGGTAGTTATCAACAACATGTGAAGACCCGCTAGGAGGTCTGAGACCTTGCCCTGATTATTGTCACATAGTTGGTCCTTGCCGAAGGAGTCTGTGGTACCCATGCTCCTCCAGCGAACTCAAAACCGCACTTCTTGCAACGCCAAATTCCTAACCTTACTCTAACTACGGCCTGAACCTTACACTTTGGACACTTGTATTTTGCCTTAGCTTTCGCTAGAATGGCCTCATACTGCTTTCTTGGCCTTCTTCCATATCTTGAAACCCTTAGCTTGGCCCTTGGTACTCCAACCCTAGGCAATGTCCACCACCTTCTTGACCTGTTCGATCACTTCTGGGTACTTAGCACGTGCTATATCAACTGCCTTATTAATCTCACTAAGTTTGAATGTCCCATTTCTTTTCTGCACCGAGCAGATATTAAGGTCTTTGTCTATCGCTAAGGTTAAGGCCGCATCTGCCACCGATTCTTCCTCCAAGTTCGGATCTAACATGAGATATTCGCCTATTTTAACGAACGAAAAGCTCAATGGATAGTCCACAAGAGGTAATGGGAAGCTTTCCCCTTCAACCAGCTTAGGACTTCCGTCTTCTCCCATTTTAACCAATGGAATCTTAGCTCTAGCAAAGGTTATCAGTGATGCAATTGTGAGGGCATCGAAGAGATTTCCGTCGTAGTCTAGGACATAAAGGTCTAAGAACAGTATATAGACAAGCTTTCCCTCCTCGATGACAAGTTTAGATAGGTCTATAGCCTCAGATCCTCTAAACGCCCTATCAACGACCCTAGCTATTTCGATAGCGTTCTCATCTGGAGGACCTGGTTCAAAGCTGGGAGATGCTAGAGGAAGCAGCTCAACGTTTGATATCAGCACTCCCTTATCTGGGGTGTCTGGATAGGGCTCACCAACATCAAACTTCAGGCTCGTTAGGACCTGAGTCTTCCCGAGGGAGACCCACGCTTCCCCTAATCCCTTTGTGAATAAGCCTTCTTTAACCTCTAGTGGTCTCATCTCATCGAATTTCCTTCCATCTTTGCGTTTACCGGTTTGAGCTAGCTTTAGAAGATGTTCCTTCAATAGCGTTGACGAAATCTTTTCTTCTAATCCCATTTATCACACCTCTCCTTTTATCTCCTCCTCAACTGCCATGTAAGGCCTCCTTAGAGCCTCTTTCTGTAGTTCGTAAACGTACGTGCACCCTTTTATCACAAGATCTAGGGCTTCTTTGAATTCTTCGGGCGTTAGAGTTCCGTCGGACTGAAGCAGCGTTATTTCTTGAGTTTCCATTATCATAGCTAGAGGTATGTCGGCATCTCCCCACATGTCCTCTTCGTGACCAACATCTAAGACCAACCAGTCTCCCACCTTACCAACGGTGCAACCTGCGACTAGTCCCTTTAAGGGGATTCCTGCATCAGCAAGTGCCAAAGAAGCAGCGGTTATTCCTGCTATCCTAGTTCCTGCATCTGACCTTAGGATCTCCACGAAGATATCTATACTTGTATTTGGAAACCTCTCAACGAATACGGCCGGTAAGAGAGCTTCTCTAATTACTTTTGAGAGTTCAACGCTCCTTCTGTCAGGACCAGGTCTTTTTCTTTCTTCTGTTGAGAAGGGAGCCATGTTATAACGGCACCTTATCAAAGCCCTGTCTGGAAGGGCAAGATGCCTAGGATGAACTTCTCTCGGACCGTATACTGCGGCAAGAACCCTATTGCCGCCCCACTCAAGGTAAGCAGAGCCATTTGCCTTTCTCAAAACCCCAACTTCTATGCTTATGGGTCTCATCTCATCTGGCTTCCTGCCATCAATCCTCGTTCCATCTTCCTGAATTAAGATTTCAGGCTTTTCTTCGGTAAATATCGAATTCATCAGGACTTCCTCCCTAAAAGTGAATCTAAAAGCTGACCAATTCTCTCGGTCAGACCTGAGAGATGGGACTCTCTCTCAATTTTACGAAGAGCTTTCTCTATAGCCCCTATAACCTTTGGATCATTAGAATTTATCCACACTATGCCGTTTTGCGCGATTATAATATCACACTTGGCCTTATGCTTAAGCACTTGTAGCATGGACTGTCGCTTTCCAAGAGCTCTTGGAACCTTGCTCGGTTCTATCATTATAAGGGATCCCCCGACGAGCTTTCCAAGACCTTCTCCTTTTATCGACAGAAGGGGATTTGAAACACCATCATAAGACATTATCTTGGCCAGCACAACGTCTCCAGGAGCAAGAGCCTCATATTTTGCCAGGAGAGAGTGCCTCCTTCCTCCTCTCCTTGGCTCAGGCCTTGGTACTATCATAATGGCCTTGCAGTAAGAATTAATATCCGCGAATACGATTCTCTGAGACATCTTTTCGATCCTAGCTATCACTAGGTCCCCTGTTTTCGGGACATATCCTCCCTTAAGGGGTATGACCCCAATCCTTTCATTGCTTATCTCAGCTAACCCTATCATGTAGGATCTTACTACTCCATCTTCATCGACATAAACTCCTTTATCGGGTTTCAACGGACCCTTTGCAAGAGCTTGGCCAGGAAGCACAAGCTCTCTATCCTTAACAAAAACTTCAGCATTAGAACTAGCTGATTTCTTCAACACTTCCACCTACCTTTCCGATAAGTTCAAATATTGATCCTTGGGCCCTAATCGGAATCTCAACATCAATCACAACCTTCTGCCCATCCTTCGACGCTTCTTCACGCAATATCTTTCCCATTCCAGATAGCCCAGCCCTAACCTTACCCCATACCTCTATCGGGATTTTCACCCTTAGCTTGGACGATCCTCCCTTTAGAGGTAGTATCTTTCTGAGAGCCTCCAGTACCTGATTAACTTGTTCTTCTGCCCTTTTATAAGGATCTACTCTTATCTTCGCCTCTTTCATCGCTCTTTCAATTCTGGGGATCGGATGCGGGAGATTTGTTTTTGGATCCACGAAGTTCTGGTGAATAAAGTTGATGATCCATCTTCTTTTCCTCTCCTGTAATTTCTTGATGTATTCCGTAGTTAGCTGCACCTTTCCCTCATCCAAGATCTTCTTGCATATCTGATACGGATCCTCTGTCCCAAAGATTTTGGTCAAATCCTTAGATGATGCCTCGATTCCCTTTCTTGCGTCTTTAAATACTTTCTCAATTGCTAAGATATCTTCAACACTTATCTTGTTACCTTCTAGATAAGCATAGGCCTTTTCTGGGTAAACATAGACCTCAAAGTGGTGCTTCCCCTTAATATCTATCCTAGCAATAACGGGCTCACCCATTCCTTCGCCTCCCCATGATTCTCATTCGATTCGGGCTCATTCCTTTTTTTGTTCAGATTTGGCCTCGTCTAGGAACTTTTTGATCTCCTCCTCCGTCAAGAACCTGAACTTCTTGGTCTTTATTGGAACTATTGCGACCTCTAGGTCTCTTACAGTGAGCTTCTCCTCGCTTGTCTTAATCGTTTGCGTCATGAGAAGCTTTATGGCATCAGATAGGCTGATATCTTCTTTGTAGTTCTTCCTAAGGAACTCGTTTACCTCGTCGCTTCCTCTCCCCATGGCCACCGCTAGATAGCTGAAGTAAGCACCTCCTGGATGAGTTACGTAAAGGCTTGGTTTATCGTCTATCCCTCCGAAAATCATAACTACTCCGAAAGGCCTAACTCCAGCGTATTGTGTGTAAGATTGCTTGAAAAGCGCAATCCTCCTTGCAAGATTCTCCACGGTAATCGGCTCGTTATATATAAGACGGTGAGACTGGGCCTCTATCCTGCCCTTATCGACTAAAACCAGACCATCACCCACTAGGCCTGCGGCAATTGCACCTATATGATCATCTATCTTGTAAATTTTTCCCGGTAATGACAAGAGGGGAGAACCCGGTCTCTTCGCCATTAACACCACTCCTTCCGTGCATTTAGCACCTAAAGCAAGAGGTGTCCTCCTAGTAGCAGTTAAAGCATATTCTACCTGTAATAGGCGCCCATCTGGGCTGAATACCGTAATAGCTCGATCATAAGCTCTTATTGTATCAGGGAACATATATTACACCCGACTAGAATCCCTTATCTATGCTGAATAAAAGGACTCACTTCAATAATGAGTACCCAAAATAAAAGGTCCATTAGTCACTAGTTTCTATCAACTAAAGATTCTGTCTTTTTAACGCTTGGAAGCACTTTTTAATCGTACCATGCACCCCTCTTACCCTTAATTGAGCATTCAGCCCTGACCTGAAAAGAGCAAAGGTCAAAGCCGTCAAGATCTTGGGTAAATCCCTGTTAGTAGTCTCTATTATCGCATCACTTCCTTTGTAGTATTTCAACGCAAGTTTAAGTTCACCTGTGCCTAGAATTCCATAAAGCTCCTGAGCAGCCTCTATACTCAAGATTATCAAACGACGGACGTCAAGCTCCCCTCTAATTTCTAAAGCCACGTACCTTTTTGGAGGAATCAAGCCAATAGGGATTTTAGCCTTCAACTGAAATCAGCCCTTTTTTCTCTATTAATGAATAAGGATAGTCGCTTATTGAGTTTAGAGCCGCTTCTTTTGGTATTTTCAGCAAGGTTTCGGCGATTGACGCCATTATAATTGGATCAAGTAGCTCGAAGCTCCTGGTAGCACCACTTGAAACGATTATTGGAATACCATATTTTCTGGCTATTTGGACTTCAAGCCTTAACACTCTAAGGGCTCTCAGCAACTCTTTCTCGTTAGACTTCAAAAGATCTACCAAATGAATTTCTACCGAGCCTTCTCGTTTAAACAGCTCCTTTGCACAAACGGAATCAAAAATCAGCTTGTTCCTATTAATTGGAAGGACTATGGAGTTTGCCCTTAGCTTGACAGCTCTACGAGCCATTTCCAGAGATAAAGGTTTTACGGAGAGGAAAAGTCTCTTTTTCAAGAGTTTTGACAGGATTCTCAAGGCTCTAGGATTTTGGAGTTCCATTTCAAGCGATGTGAAGACTCTGTACCCCTCTGATGTAAACTTCTTAA
Organism: uncultured Nitrososphaerota archaeon; assembly: GCA_964480775.1. GTDB lineage: Archaea > Korarchaeota > Korarchaeia > Korarchaeales > Korarchaeaceae > QMVU01. The sequence continues at coordinate 31,236 of CAYZRF010000004.1, read as the reverse complement.
CAATTTCCTGGGTTTTTTCCAATTCATTAGGGTAACACGCCATTCCCAGAGCCCAAAAACCCATTTCTACTCCCGTAGCAACTAAAGACCTCAGTTCATTAGCATTTGAACTAAGGGCCCATACTTTCAGGTCTACGTACTTTCTCATCCAGAAATTCCAATCCCCTTCTCCCTAATAGCTCTTACCAGACCACCTTTCGGCAGGTAGTTTGATGAATACGTTATTCTAATCCTTATCTGCCCCCCTGGATCCTTACAATATAGCTTAACCTTCCCTTCAAAAGCTTCTTGCTTGTTAATCCTTAGGTACAGGTTCCTGTCGTCAGTTCTGGATTCTAGTGTCTTAACGATTTCATGCTTTGTCTCATCATCAAGCAGCTTCTCTAAATATCTTGTAAAAGCGATGGCTTCTTCCCCAGAAAGCTTGATTACTCTTTTCTCCAGATAATACCCATAATGGCTCCTAAACGACTTTTTTTCAACTGAAAGCCTATCCCTTATTTCTGGAGGAGTTAGGTTTATCAGAGCGGTCAAAGCCTTCTCTTTATTCTCTGTTGGATAAATGAAAGACTCAATATACGCGGAAATTACACATAACCCCTTTTTCCTCAACTAAATGGCCTCTTGAACTTACGTTTAAACCTTTTAACCCATTCAGGTATTCCTCTCCTCTTCCTAAGACCCCTTGACTTCTTTCCTGCACTCGTTAGCCCTCTAAATACTCTTCCCTTGTGCACCGGCTCTGTTATCCAGTTGATCTTTGGATCGGATTTTATCACTGGATGGTGAGGATCAACCAAGATCACCTCGTACCACTTGTACTTCCCGTCTTCAGCAACGTAGTAGGAGTTTAAGACTTCCAAGTTCGGGAACTTTCTCGCACATCTTTCCTCGGCTATTCTTTTGATGCTCTTAGCTGGAGTTATCTTCTTCACTCCCATGCTGCCTGGCTTTCTTCCAGATCTAGGCCTGGATTTCCTCCTACCTCCTCTTCTAACCCTTACTCTAGCTATGACGAAGCCCTGCTTGGCTTTATACCCTAGCTCCCTGGCCCTGTCTGGGCGAGTAGGTCTCTCTACCCTCACCACTGCTGGTTGACGGCGCCATCTAACCAATCTCTCTTGCCAAAGCTTAGAGAGCTCAGGTAACTCTTCTCTCTTTCTCCAGATCAATTTCTCGTAGTATCTTCCAATGGTTGGCAATGTTTCATCCCACCCACATGCTTCCTTGTTCGTTAGGAAGCCCCCGATTTAAAATTAATGTGGTGACCAGTTCATTGGAAGATGCTAGTAGGCATAGTTGGAAAGACTAACGTGGGTAAAACCACGTTTTTTTCGGCAGCAACGCTAGTAGAAGCTGAAATAGGAGACAGGCCATTCGTTACCATAAAACCAAATGAAGGAGTTGGCTACGTAAGGGTAAAATCTGTTTGTACTGAGTTTGGGTTACATTGCCAGCCTAGGTTTGGCTGGTGTAATGGCAGGTATAGGTACGTTCCCATCAAGCTACTGGACGTAGCTGGTCTAGTTCCAGGAGCTCATCTGGGAAGAGGACTTGGAAACAAATTCTTAGACGATCTAAGAAAGGCTAGCGTTCATATTTTGATCGTAGATGCCTCTGGAGCGACAGATGAAGAAGGAAGACCAGCAAGACCTGGATCCTACGATCCCCTGCGCGATGCGATCCTTGTCAAGGAGGAGTTTGCTCACTGGCTAAAGGGAATAATACAAAGGAACATGCCAACCATCCGTAGGAGGATAGAACTTACAAAAGAAAAGCCGGAGGAGGTTCTCGGTGACGTTCTCTCAGGGCTTGGAATGGGGAGGGAGGAGGTTCGTGTAGCAGCGAAAGAACTCGACTTAGACCTTTCACGCATAGCTGGATGGTCAGAGGACCAACTGCTCTTGTTTACCTCTCTTCTCAGGGAGAAGACTAAGCCTATGCTCGTTGCAGCCAATAAAATAGATGTTCCAGGAAGCGAGAAGAATTTAGAGCGTCTAAAAGCCAATCTCAACGATCCTGTGATTCCAACTTCAGCAGAAGCTGAGCTAATACTCCGTAGAGCAGCTTCAGCTGGCTTAATTAAATACGAGCCAGGAGATAGTGGTTTTGAGATAATAGACGAGAGTAAGCTGCGCGAATCCCAGGTCAAAGCCTTAAAACTCATACAGGAGAGGATACTAGATGTTTATGGATCTACTGGCGTTCAAGACGCTCTTGATAAGAGTTTATTTGAAATAGCGCGCTACAAAGCCGTTTTTCCAGTTGAAAACGAGACTAAGCTCTCTGATAAAGATGGAAGAGTTCTTCCCGATGTTTTGCTAGTTCCAGAAGACGCGGAGGTAAGAGATGTCGCGACCGCCATCCACACCGAAATAGCTGAAAAAGCTGTAGCCGGTTTTGACGTCAGAAACAAGGTAAGAATTAGCCTCTCCTACGCTCCAAAACACAGAGATGTCGTGAGGATACTCACTAAACGTTAATGCGAGATGTAAACCCTAACCTAAGTGAAAATTGCTCCCGGTTCAACCTCAGTAAGATCGTCTACGCGGGCTCCCTGACCTAAGATCATGCCGAACTCCCCATGTTTTGGCTTCCTTTTCAACTTCACTTCCTTGCCTACAAAGGATCCATCGCTTAGTATGCTTGCTTCTATTATGGATCCCTCTCCTACACTCACTCCCTTCAACAATATTGAGCTAGAAACCCTGACTTCTTCCCCTATCACCACATCTCCAAATAGGACCGCATAGGGACCTACTATAGAGCCTCGTCCGATCTCTACGTTGGATCCTATGAAAATAGGTCCCTGTACCTTTACTCCAGGGTATGATTCCTCCGCCCCTGGTCCAAGCAAGCCATCTTGATAAGGCCATTTCAGGTCTAAGTACAATCTTTCCCTTATCAATTCCTGAAATAGAAGTTTTGAGGCTAATAATAAGTTAGAAAACGTCCCAGCATCGGTCCATCCCTCTTTAAGGTTGAGCACTTTTACTTTTTCTCCGCACCGGGCAGCTTCTTGGATGGCGTCTGTTAGCTCATACTCTCCTCTTGGCGATTTTGAAAGGCCTTCTAGAAAGGAAAAGATTGAGTTACTGAAGTAAAATGCCCCTGCTATCACCTTATTACTAGGTTCTGTCCCTTTCTCAGGCTTCTCAATTATCCTCTTTAATAACCCAGAGTCTTCTAAAACCACTCCGAATTTCCAAGGTTCTGTTACTCTGGCAACTGCAACAACGTGATCAAATTCTGAGCTAGATCCAGCTTCCATAAGCCTTTTAAAATCGTTGGATCCTATGAAAACATCTGAGTAAATTAGAAGAAAGTCTTTCCCACCTGAGTTCTCCCTTAACATATAAACTGCATGTCCAGTGCCAAGCTGTTCCCTCTGATTTATGAAATCGATGTTAATTGAAATGGACTTATTCGAATTGACGCGTTCAACTATTTTATCTCCTAAATGACCGATGAGAATGGCTGCGTCTGTTATACCAAAGCGAGAAAACAGCAAGAGATAATACTCGAGTAGCGAGATTCCTGCCAGAGGAATGGCTGGCTTAGGATGCAGGAATGTCAGGGGTCTTAGCCTCTTCCCCTTCCCCGCCGCTAACAGGAACCCCTTCAATCTTTGCAATCACCCTTTCCATTTCTGGCTCAGCTTCTCCTGCCTTGAGTAGAACAATTTTCCTTACATCAGCGTTCTTGATAGGTGCTATTTTCGTCGCTATCTTCTTAACCTCACCGTTAAGGTCCAACGGATCTCCTAGAAGGGCTGACCGTACAAGCTCTTCCAAAGTCAGTTCGCCTATTACGTTCTGGACATATTCAAGAACCCTCTTTCTAATGGCTCTCTCCTGGCTGTGCCTTACTCGAACGGAAGTGATAATAAGATTAAAGATTCTCACGAAGTGCCCGTCTTTGGTCATTCCCTGAGTCATAACGTCAATTCTGCTACTTCTTCTTTGAACAAGTGATCTTACATAATCGTAATTGAGCATTTCCTTTGCGAATTTGGCGTAGGCACGGTTATCATCCACTCTATATATTCTGAACCAAAGCTTGTACTTCTCATGATCGAAATCGTTTGTGATGTCTCTAAGGGTAACTTCAACCTGCCTTCCAATGAGGTCTCCTGGATCTGAGGCAAGGGCGTCGCCAATCCACTCTCCTGGTATCACGTCTGCAGCGTAAACTGCGTACCATTTCTTTGCTCCTTTTCTTCTCTTTGCTGGCATACAGATCCTAACGATGAAAGATTTCATGATATTAAAATTTTTGATATCTGTTATCTTGACGATAGCTGAATGCAAGCCATCGAACTAAGGAACGTAAGTTTCAGATATGAAGGTCGCAAGGAGAAAGCCGTCAGAAACCTCAATCTGAAGATCAAAGAGGGCGAATTCCTCCTTATACTGGGAGCTACCGGGGCTGGGAAATCGACCCTTTTGAGGCTTTTGAATGGCTTGATACCCCATTTCTACAAGGGAGATTTTGAAGGAGATGTCCTAGTTGATGGAATAAATACGAAGGAAGCGAGCGTAGCAGAGCTTGCAAGACACGTTGGTCTTGTGTTCCAAAATCCAGATAATCAATTAGTCGCCCTCACAGTCGAGAGAGAGATCGCATTTGGTCTTGAGAATCTCGGAATTTCAAGAGAGGAGATGAGAGAAAGGATTGAGCGATATTTAAACATCCTAAGGATACAACATCTAAAGGACAAGCCGCTATACAACATTTCTGGAGGAGAAAAACACATAGTAGCCCTAGCCTCAGTCCTTGTTATGGAGCCTAAGTACTTGGTTTTAGACGAACCGACATCTGAATTGGATCCTTATAGCTCACGAACACTGATAGAAGTCATCAAGGAGCTTCATGAGAGTGGAAAGACCATAATAGTTACTGAACACAGGGCCGAATTAATTGCCAACGTAGCAACCAGGGTTGTAATATTGAAAGATGGAACCGTTATCAAAGAGGGAAGGCCAGATGAGTTGTTGTTCGACCTAAAACTTCTAAAAAAGTGCAGGATAAAGCCTCTAAGGATAGTTGAAGTCTGGAATGAGTTAAACATGAGGGGAGTCGACTGGATTAAGCCTACTCTAGACGAGCGTATTTTCTTAGAGAAGATTGTAGGTGGCCTAATTGATAGAAATAAATGATGTCAACTACACGTATAGAGGAGCAAGTAAGGCTGCTTTAATCGGAGTTAGCTCTGCATTTGAACCTGGGAAAATATACGCCATAGTTGGACCAAATGGGGCTGGGAAATCGACCCTTTTGAGGCTTTTGAATGGCTTGATACCCCATTTCTACAAGGGAGATTTTGAAGGAGATGTCCTAGTTGATGGAATAAATACGAAGGAAGCGAGCGTAGCAGAGCTTGCAAGACACGTTGGTCTTGTGTTCCAAAATCCAGCGCACCAGATTTTTTCGGAGACTGTTTGGCAGGAAGTAATATTCGGGCCAAGAAACTTTGAATTCCCGGAAGATAAGGTGCTCGAAGCTGGAAAATGGGCACTTGAGGTCACAGGCCTTCTTCCGTACAAAGACGCACCCCCGTGGACGTTAAGCGGAGGAGAGATGAAGAAGCTATCGATAGCCTCCGTTATTTCCGTAAAGCCAAAGTATATCGCGTTCGATGAGCCAACCATCGGTCAGGACGCGTGGTTTAAAGCTTCTTTTCGTGAACTCCTTCACCAACTCAAGGAAGAGGGACGCGGATTAATTATAGTAACGCATGACATAGATTGGCTGCTAGATCTTAAGCCAGATTTTGCCTATTTGATGAAAAACGGTGAGATCGTTGCTTCCGGATTGTTCAATGAGATATTTGTTGATGACGATCTGCTTAGATCAGTTAGAATTGAGCCACCTCTAACCCTTAAGCTATCTAAATTGCTAGGTAGGACAGAGCTGATGGATCCATCAGAAATTGGAGAAGAACTTTGCAGGAGGGTTCGTGGTTAATGGATCCATTTGCATTCCTGGAGGCCTTTAGGCCGAGAGTTGAAAAGTCATGGCTTTCAAGGCTCCATCCAGGAATCAGAACTCTTGTGATAGGGGGTCTTATGGTAGTTCCTCTGCTATTCAGAAGCCTCGAGGGCGAGCTATTATCTGTTTGTATTCTGATACCTCTCGTGCTACTCTCTAAATCCATAAGAGAGACAGGAAAACTCGTAAAAGGATCCTTATTCTTTCTGTTGATAATCATCCTGACAAATTACTTGTTTAGTCGAGATGTTGAGTTCTCCATTGCTATGGGGTTGAGATTGGTGTCGATGCTCATTCTGTCAGCAGCCTTTTTCGCATCAACCGATGCTACAGAGATAGGGGACCTCCTAGATAGTCTGGGTTTTCCGCCATACTTATCCTTTTCATTTGTGATGGCGCTTAGATTCATTCCCGTCCTAGCAGAGGATGCTCAGAACATTGTTGCTGCTCAGGAATCTAGAGGTCTTGAACTCTCTAAGGGAAACTTGTTCAGGAGAATTCAAAACATGATACCAATTCTAATACCTCTTGTAGTTATCGCAATTAGAAGAGCACAACAACTTGCAGAGGCCTTAGAGAGCAGAGCCTTTGGATCAGGAAAAAGAACGAGTTATTGGGAGTACAGGATATCGGTAAATGACGTTATTGCTTCACTTTATCTGATAGTCTCCTTAGGATTCTTCATTTATCTAAAGAGAAGCGGGTTGGCTCTGTAAACAATCGATATATTAATCAAGTGTGGGTCCATTCTTTCAGGTCCGTGAACTTGTAAAGTAGAAAAATAATTTGTATTGAAATCCCTATTTCCTTTGTTTCTACTCGAAACTTATACAACGTAATTGAGTTTGGAGTTGAAATGCTCCTCTCTATATAATTTCATATATCCAGCTTCTTCAATAGGGACCCTTATTTCACGTCTCAGATATATCTATCAACATATCGCATTACAAGTTTTAGACCGTTTTAACCTATTCAGATATCTCGAAATTTAATAAGCAAAGGACTCAAAGCTATATAGAACCCCAAGGGTTCATCTGTAAAATACTTTAACAATAGGTGACAAATAGAATGGAAACACTGCCCTTTGGGCATCCTAGTATTGTTTCAAGAATTTTCAGAGATAAAAGGGTGTTGAGGGAAAGCTATTTACCCCCAACACTCCCTGGGAGAGAATCCCAGATTGAGGAATTTGAAGCCTTGCTTAGTCCTCTACATTATAATGAGCCAGTTCCCCACATCCTTTTCATTGGAAAGACAGGAACTGGTAAGACTGCTGTGGTTAAACAGATTTTGGCACGAAAAGAGGCTGAATTCAAGGATAGCTTCATTAGATTCGAGTACATAAATTGTTCGAGGGCAAACACGGCCTATAGGGTATTTTACAAGCTAAATAGGATTTTTGGAATCCTAGTGCCTCCAAGCGGGCTCCCTTTTGATGTTTTATATGACAGGTTCTTTGAGGCATTATCCAGGTCAAGCATCCGCTTGGTCGTTATCCTCGACGAAATTGATATCCCCTCGAAGAGAGGCGATAGGCTCCTTTACAGCTTATCGAGAATAAATTCCGATTTAGATGAAGATTCAACGTCGCTTACTATCGTTGGAATAGCGAATACGGTCAACTTTTTGGATCGTCTTGATGAAAGGGCTAGAAGCTCTTTCAATCCAGCCGTTATATACTTCCCCCCTTACAATGCAGATGAACTTCAAGCAATTCTTCTTCAGCGTGCTAGATTAGGTTTAAGGGACGGAACTTGGGAGGAAGGAGCTATAAACTATGTAGCAGCTAAGGTCGCAAGGGAAAGCGGGGATGCTAGGAGGGCCATAGATGTATTAAGGATGGCTGCAGAAATAGCAGAGAAAGAGAATAGCATTAAACTCACTGTAGAACATGCAAAGAAAGCCATGGATGCTGTTAGTGAGCAAGAACTTGGTTTGGCTATAAGGTCTCTACCTTTACACCACAGATTTGTTCTTTTAGCAATAGCCAAGTTGCTGGCATCTGGTGATGAAAGGCCTGGAACCGGAAAGATCTACAGGAGTTACTTAACTATAGCGAGAATGCATATGGCAGAACCTTTGACAATGAGGAGAGTGAGCGGGATCATAAATGAATTGGCCTCTCAAGGTTTGATAGAAACCAAGATGAGTTATGGCGGTGCCTATGGAAACACGAAAGTTGTAACTTCGATAATTGTCTCACCGGAACGAGCTTTGAAGCTGCTGGGCTCTGTTGCGTTGAGGTAATTATTGGGGAAATCGCATAATCTTTACGTCCAGAGTCCTAAGGTTTATGACAGCGGCTGTTCCCGTGGTTGGAGTAATTTCCATCCCCCTTAAGTAAGGAGTTTGATCCTGAAAGGTTCCAGAGTTAATTATCTTCACCCTCTTGTACTCATCTACTCCATAAACGTGAATATGGCCTGCGTGAAAAACATCAGGAACCTTATCTATAACCAGCCAGTCAAATGGCTGTGGTGCAATAGGACTCTCTCCATAAATAGGCACTAAAGATCTTGCTTTGAGAAGTTCTTTCATAGCTTGAGGGACTGTATCCGTAGAAATGGGCTGAAGCCCAGGAACGTGCTTAAATATCGCGTTTAAGCTTCGCCCATGGTATATCAGGAACCTAACACCACTAAGTTTAATGTAGCAAGGATTAGGAAGAAGCATTATCTTCCTGCCTATGTCAAGTAGCGGGGAGCAGTAGTGCTCTGGCACACTTGGCTGCGGTTCCGCCTGTCTTACTGGCTCGTGGTTTCCAGGGACATATATCATAGTTATGTGCTCGGGTATCTGGGATAAGAGCTCGGATGCCATTTTGAACTGTTCAAAAATGTCTGTAACCATTAACTCCTCCTCTTGATTCGGATATACACCTATCCCATCCACAAGATCGCCAGCTATTATGAGATATTTTATCAATCTTGCTTGCGGCCCTTGCAACCATTTGACAAAAGAGTTGAAAGCCTTTTCATTGAAGTACATGCTTCCAATGTGAAGATCCGAGATTAATACGGCTTTAACATTTTTTTCAGCCCTGTTGGGTTCATGATCCTGAACATCTGGTTGAATTATCCTCTCAACGTTCAATCCTCCGTTTCCAGTTGTCGTTCCCTTCAAAGCTATGACTTGATCTAAAGTAATTCTCTCCCCAATTCTCTTGTATTCTGGCGGAAGGAACGCTGGCATAGAACCAGTTTTGTCCTCTATTGTGAGAATTAGAAGTCTTTTATCCCTGCTTTCTATCTTCTGTCGCACAAGCCCAATTACTAGAGCTTTATCGCCCTTTCTAGCGACCTTCACCTGGGCTATGCTTTTCGCTCTTTTGCAAAAATTCTCACCAAACAGACTCGAAATCCTTTCATACCTGGAGAGGAAGTACTCTATAAATTCCTTGAGTTCTCCTTTTACGGGCTTGACTTCAGGTAGTTCCTCTACCTCAACATCAGATTCCAGTTCAACTACTACTTGATCGGATTTAGCTTTATCTTTGCCCGAATCTCTCTCCTCTAAGGCCTGCTTAATTCCTTCTAGGTGACTAGGAAGGAGAACCGCTATCTCCTCTCCTAACAAGTGTAGATTTTCAAGAAAAACCCTGTAATCAACCTCTTTTAAGAGACTGAGGGCTTCTGGGGATATTATCACTCCTTTTTCAGCGAATTCTTTAATGATAACCTTTAGATCTTTGGTTTCCATGCGGAACACTTCACTATCTTCCGAATTTATAGAGTTAGCAGAGGTTATAACTTCTATACGGTTTTAACATGGCAGAAAGTAATTATATACCTTCCTGAATTTGATCATTGGGCCGGGGTGCCCTAGCCAGAGGCTCGTTCCGGCTAAGAAGGGGGCCGGACTCGAGATCCGGTGGCCCGTTCGGGCCGCGTGGGTTCGAATCCCACCCCCGGCGCCATATTGATCGGAGACTGTAACTTAATTACAAAACAGGGCTCACATGTTAGGGGCTTCTGGGTGGATTGAGTTGAGGACTCCTTGTGAGATAATTGAACGCAACTTTCTTTCAGATCTTAAGATTAGGGTTGCAAAAAAGCTATGGAAGGCCGGATACAGACAAAAAGACATCGGAGAACTCTTCGGAGTGACCCAACCTGTTGTTAGCGAGCTGGTCCGAGGAGAGCCGAAATCTACTTGGTTTGGGAAGGAAACAGAGAAGCTTGCGGAAGAGATCGTTAGACGTCTAAAAACTAATTGGGATGCAAAAACTGCGGTAGAACTGATATGTCAGTACTGTAAGGACATGAAGTTGAAAGGAGAGTTCTGTCAGATCCATTACAATGTCCTTCCCTCCTTAGGCAAGGGATGCAGCATATGCATGTGGCTGGAATCCGGGATAATAACACCTGACGTGATAAACGACGTAAAAGATGCTGTTCACATAATAGAGAGTCAATCTGAGAAGTTAATCCAGCTCTATCCCCAAGTTGGCATAAACATAGCTAGGATCGCAGATGAGACTTCGGAAAAAATCGTCGGAATACCGGGCAGAATAGTGCGATATCATGGTAGACTAAAGGCTTTTTCATCTCCTGAACTTGGAGGATCTTCCCATAACGGAGAAGTCTTAAGAGCGGCTAGAAGAGCGAATAGCAATAAAGGAGCCGTGATTAACATAAAATACACTACCGGAATAGAATCCGCACTCACAGAGCTTGCGCTAAGCTATAAGAAGGTATCAAGGAGGGAAGGCTTACCCGTAGAGACAAGAGATAGTGAGCTTTTTGAGGAGATAGAAAGGATTTTCCTCAAATATCCAGAGTCTGATGCGATAATAGATCCTGGAGCCTTTGGCATAGAACCTACAGTGTATCTATTTGCCGATACTGCGGTTGATGTTGCAAAACTAGCTATAAGGATTGGTACGTTCTATCTCTCGGAGATGGGTAAAAGTTAACCGCTCATGACGATGTTGTGAAGCTTAATGAGGTCATCTTTGAAAGGAGACAGCTCATGAGGAATCTGTGCGCTTATCGGTGCAGTCAAGGGAAGATTCTTGACCTTTTTCTCCTTCCATATGCGGCTGTTGAAGCTCATGATGGACTCTCCATACTTTACGTACTCGGTTTCCCACTCTGGGTTGGGTTCTGGGAAGAGTTGGTTGTGGACACTCCCTCCATAGATCTTCCGCCAAATAAAATCGGTGATGTGAGGTATTATCGGAGCTGCTAGCCTAAGGATTATCTGAAGAACTTGGTGCAATGTCCACCAAGCAGAAAGCTGTAGTTCCTCCGAAACATCTCCACCATAAGCTCTATGTTTTACCATCTCAAGATAATGGGGGGCAAAGATCTCCCATACAAAATGCCTAATGCTTACTGCTGGATCAAAGAAGTCAAATTGATCGTAACCCCTCCTTGCAACCTTTATCAAATTATTGGCTTCTCCTAGGATCCATAAGTCGGTTGGTATTAGGGATGGCTGTTTTTCTGGGACAGGAAATGTTGAAATGAATCTTGCTACATTCCAAAGCTTTTGCAGGAATTTGAAAGCACCTTCCACTCTATCCTCGCTTATCCTGTAGTCTGAACCGTGATGGGCCTCCATAGCACCGAATATTCTCACGGCATCTGCTCCGTACTTTTCCAAGAATGGCCATGGGTAAATCACGTTTCCTAAGTGTCTGTGCATGGCACGTCCAGTGGGATCTAGACCTAGACCTGAGAGCCAGACGTGTTCGAAGGCAGGCGCCTTTAGAATCTGATATACCCTTAGAAGCGTATAGAAGAGCCATGTTCTAACTATGTCCTTTCCTTGAGGCCTCAAGGAAGAAGACCCTAGTTTCTCAAATAGAGAGGCATCCCACCCATATCCATTGTACACTAGGGGGGATATGCTGGAATCCATCCAAGTGTCGAATACCCTTTTTTCGCCTTCAAAACCTTCATTGGATCCGCAATGAGGACATTTTTCGAATGGAGGATCTTCCTTCCAAGGTCTATAGTACTTTCCGCCTGGAGGCAAAACGGGCTTTCCACAGGATTTGCAGTACCATATCGGCACCTCTGTGCCATAATATCTTCTGCGCGAGATCGGCCAATCAGTCTTTATTGAGTCAATCCAATTCTCGAGGTACTGGACGGACCAGTCAGGGTGGAAATTCATTTTCTCAGTCAATTTTCTTATTTCTTCAGCGAATTCCTTCTGTTTTAGGTAGTACTCTTTCATAGCTATGATCTCAATCGTTGTGCCACAGCGCCAACACTTAGGAGCCCTTTGAACTATCCTTTCTTTCTTTACAACGAAACCCGTCTCCTCTAAATCCTTTGTCATGGCTTCTTTTGCCTCTTGAACTGTCATCCCCTTGTATTTTCCAGCCTTTTCAGTCATTCTCCCATTTTCATCTATTATAACCGTAGGACGCAACCCTAAATCCCTAAATACTTCAACATCAGCTCTATCTCCATAAGAGCAAACCATTACAAGCCCCGTACCAAATTCTGGCTTAGCATAATGGTGTTTGTGAATTGGTACCTTCTTTCCTAAGGGAGTGATTGCGTACTTTCCTTCCAAAGTAGCGTACCTTTCATCACTTGGGTTGAAGATCACAGCTTCACATGCAGGCAATAGTTCAGGCCGGGTTGTGGCAATTATGAGTTCTTTTCCGTCTTCTAAGTGGAACTTGAGGTAAACTAGCGTCGTCTCCCTCTCTTCATACTCTACCTCAGCATCAGCTAATGTAGTCCTACATCTCGGACAGTAGTTGTTGGGCTTGTAATCCTCATATACTAGCCCAGCTTTCCAGGCATCTATGAATGTTTTTTGAGTTACAGCCCTCCAAAGATCGCTATCGGTTCTATAAACGTTGTCGAAATCAGCGCTTAGACCTAATCTCTTAGCAATGGAGAGTATGTCGTTTTCCGCTTGATCAAGAAAGTTCTTACACATATCTATGAACTTTTCCCTGGGCACGTCGAACATGTTCACGCCATAGTGTTTCTCAGCCTGAACCTCAACCGGCAACCCATTCCTATCAATTCCAAAGGGAAAGAAAGTCTCATAACCTTTCATTCTCATTGTTCTAGCAATCATATCTATTTGCGAGTAGTGAATAGCCGCTCCCATATGCCATTTACCGCTAGCATAGGGAGGAGGCGTGTCTATCGAGAACTTAGGCTTGGGCGAGTCTACGTTGAATTTAAAGAGCTTCTCTTCTTCCCAGATTTTCTGAATCTCTAATTCCATTTCAGGGCTCCAGTGTTTCTCCTTTAGCTTCGGCTTATGAGATGGTATAGTGACACCCCCCACAAATGATTCCAAACATGATCCAATCCTTAGCTCAGTGTTGTATGTTGCTAAAAAATAATTGGATAAAGGGAACTGTCCAATAGCATTAGAATGCTCTTTACCCACTTCTTACCAGCTTACTATCCACTTAGCAGGGCTGCAATTATGTGAGCTACGCGCAAAGGCTCTGGAAGTTTAGATTCAATAGAATATCTAGAAATTAACTCACGTATCTCCTCCTCGGGAATACCTACGTGAGCGCAATAAAGAACTCCTTTGGGGGTATTTAACTCCTCAAAACCAGGATTCGATAGAAAAATGTGAATTTTCGTGGGGAATAGTTTCTCAAGAGTCCTTATTACAACATCTTCACGTAGAGGCTTCTCTAAGAAAGCGATAACAGGTACTCCAATCTGTTTCCATAGTGAGGTAATGTTAACTATGTTAAATCCGCCAAAAGTTGTCCCATGCAAGAGTACTATTTGAGCTTCCCTACCTCCAAGCTCGTATAGCTTAATGATTCCTCTTTGTGCGTCTTCGCCGTCAACCGTTATGAGAACCTTATCAGCTCTCTCTAAAGTCATCCCTCTAAATGTTAAGCCTATTAGATAGGTACTTTCGTCGTAATTTCTGTTAAAAGGCGAGTCGTCCACAGCCAAAAGCCTGATGCTTTCTCTCATTTCAAAGGAATCTAAGGCGAATTCATTAAAAATATCGATAGGAAATTGAGGATGATTTGCATGAAGGATGTTGAAAGATACTTGAGGGAGAAGGGTTCCGAGAGAGCCTTGCTAGCAGTCCTCTTGGATCCAGCTAATGTTAACGCTGGTGATTTGGGTAGAATAGCATCCGATTTGGAAAAAGGAGGCGCTGACCTGATTTTGGTTGGCGGCTCTATAGGGGCGGGGGTTAACCTAGAGAAAACGATATTGATGATAAAATCAGAGATCTCTATTCCAGTCGTTCTGTTCCCAGGAAATATCGATGGAGTAGCTCCTGGCGCCGATGCCATCCTATTCATGTCTCTTCTGAACTCTGGCAATCCCTATTGGATCATTCAAGCTCAAGCATTAGCAGCCCCCAAAATCAAGAAGCTGGGAATAGAGCCAATACCAACAGCTTATTTGATTTTTGAGCCAGGACACACTACTGCCGCTGGCTGGGTTGGATGGGTGAATCCTATACCTAGGAAAAAGCCCCAAATAGCTTTAGCCTATGCACTTGCAGCTGAAATGCTTGGTATAAGATGGATATATTTGGAAGCTGGAAGCGGGGCTGAAAAGCCCGTGCCTACGGAGACGATCAAGCTAATCTCCAATTTCACGAACCTTGGTATTATTGTGGGCGGAGGATTGAGGACGCAAGAGCAAATCTCAGATAGGGTGAAGGCTGGAGCAAATATAATTGTCATAGGAACTAAAATAGAAGAAAGTAAGGACATAAAAAGCGAGATCAAGGCAATCTCTAACGTCTTAAAGGAAGCTTCGAAAGGTTTATGATTAGGTTTTCTTTCAAATGAAAGAGAGAAGCCCCGTGGTGTAGCGGCCAAGCACACCGGGCTCTGGACCCGGTGACCCCGGTTCGAATCCGGGCGGGGCTATCTCCTCTTATATTTACTCTAAGAACTAAATATGACTAAAATACTCAAATTACTGGTTTTTCGAAGCGAAACTCTATATAGCGAGGGTGGAGACTTACTAAGGCGTTATTCATCATCGCCGCAGGGTCTTTCAAATGGGAAAGGAAGCTTTCGTAGTAGATGCTATGCTAGGAAAACTTGTTAAATGGCTTCGAATACTTGGCTGCGATGTTTTGAGCGTGAGTGAAGTTGGGAATATTGACGAGAATCTACTGGAAGTAGCCAGATCTAAAGGCAGGATCCTCATAACTGGGGACCAATCTCTATTTCAGATAGCTTGGAAGAGAGGTCTAAAGGTTAGATATATTACAGGGACGAACGTAACAGATGCTTTAGCGCTACTATCTAAGGTAGAATCCATCCCATTAAGGATAGACCTTAGTAAAACAAGGTGCCCTGAGTGCAACGCGAAACTGATAGAACTACCCTCAGATAAAGTGTCGGGTGTTCCTAAGGATGTTCTAAGAAAACACCTCTGGATTTACATCTGTGAAAACTGTAATAAGGCTTACTGGCTCGGTTCTCACTACTTGAAGATGTTAAGGACCCTAATAGAAGCTAAAAGAAAGAGAGACGAAAAGGAAAATCATTTAAATTCTGTAAAGCTTGAAAAGTCTGGGCCGATGAAGATTAGCGACGGCTTTGATTTGTGATAGGACTGATCTGCCCTGAGGCCCCATTATGATAGAGGGATGGTTTCCTTGCGAAAGGAGAATTTCAACAGCCTAGCAAGTTTTCAAATCGAGCCTAAAACTAGGGAAGATTTCATCATACTGGAGGAGAACTCAGAATGGCTTGGGGTAACAAAGCTCCTATTAATGGAGAATGCTGGTGCGGCTGTTGCAAGAAATGCCTTGAAAATGCTCGGTTCCCCAAAAGGAAAGAGGATTCTAGTGCTTTGTGGTCGAGGTAATAATGGGGGAGATGGCCTCGTTGCGGCTAGGCACCTTGTTGGCACAGGAGCAGACGTAAAAGTCTTCTTAATTGGAGGAGAACCAAAGGCCAAAGAAGCACTTTACAACTACAACGTAATGAGAAGATGTGATCTTTCAGTTAATGTTCAACTCATCAGGTCAAAGGATCAACTCTCCAAGATAACTGGGGTCGACCTGATAATAGATGCACTTCTGGGCACCGGCACAAAGGGGGCTCCAAGGGGATTAATTGCTGACGCTATAGAATTCATAAACGCGTTGAATGTCCCAGTTTTAAGCATAGATACCCCCTCTGGATTGGATCCATTTACTGGCGAGGTTGAAGGCACCAGCGTAAAGGCAAATGTGACGGTTACGTTCCACTCCATGAAATCAGGACTTAGGGAAGATATTTGTGGGAAAATAGTTGTAGAAAAAATAGGCGCGCCTCCTGAAGCCCTTATAGTCTCTGGACCAGGAGATGTAAAGGTTGTCATAAAGAAAAGGGAGCCTTGGAGTCACAAGGGTGATTTTGGGAGGATATTGATTGTAGGGGGGTCGTCAAGATATTCTGGCGCCCCTGCTTTAGCTGGTTTGGCTGCTCTCAGAAGTGGAGCCGATTTAGTAATGATAATGGGTCCTAAAGAAGCTATTATACCAATAAAGAGTACAAGTCCAGATCTTATAGCGATTTCTCTGTCTTCTGGAGAAGAATTCGTTAAAAAGGACGTTTCAATGGTTTTAGACGAAGCGAATAGAAGCGACGTAGTTTTGATTGGACCAGGTCTAGGTAGATCTCCCGAGACTAGGGAAGCTGTGAGTGTGCTACTAGAAGGCCTTAAAGAAAGGCGTAAAAAGGTTGTATTGGATGCCGACGCCCTAAAACTCATAAAACCTGAGATGGGATGGCCAGAGCTAATTATAACACCTCACTCATCGGAATTTTCGAAAATATTCGGTAAAAAGCCCTCACTCATTTTAGAAGACAGGATAAAACATGCTCTGTGGGCCTCAGGTCAACTCAATGGAACAGTCCTCCTAAAGGGTCACGTAGACGTAATAGCTTCCCTTGGAAATAGGTTCAAAATAAACGTAACAGGAAATCCTGGGATGACAGTTGGTGGAACTGGAGACGTTCTTTCAGGGGCCGTATCTGCACTTTATGCAATACACGAAGATCCCCTAAAGACATCCTCTGTTGCAGCCTACATTGTCGGTAGAGCAGGGGACTTAGCTTGCAAAGACGTAGGATACTCCTTATCAGCATCAGATCTATTAAAATACATTCCTAAAGCTATTTTGGAGTGTGTAGGTTAAAGAACGAGGCAAACTAGGATGCGCTCTTAATTTTCTCTTGAAGTAATTTGGCCTGAAGGTATGCCTTCTTCAATAGCTCTGGTAATGTATCAGGAGAGATCCAGCCGATTTCTGTAGCGAGGGAAAGTGCGCGCGCATAAGCCCTTTGCACGAGAATACCAACTGTACTCTTATCCATTTCTCCTATCTCTATGGCTACCTTAAATGCGTTCTGGAATGCTTCTTTCATCATCTGCTCAACCTTGTCAGAGGTCATGGAAAGCACTTCAGGCAGATATAATATACCATCTGCATCGATGGCGGCTGAGGGTCTTATGTACACCTCCATTGCCTTTATCCCGAGCTTGTGCAAGACATCAGCTATGGTAGCTTCGATTCTCTCTCCAGCTTTAACTAAGAGCTTTTCAGCATCTATCCAAACTTTACTACCTTTTATCTTCGTTTTTACTCCCAGAGCCCTTAGATCTGTGAGAATTGGACCAGGCATGAGGTCAGTAGGACCTTCAGGTATTACTATATCCTTCTGAGCGACATCGTTTGGCTTAACAAAGACGTTAATTTTGTTTTCTACCAATCGCTTGTATATCTTAGTGGGACTTTCTTTGGAGAAGACCATAACCAAGTTATTAGGAGTGTAATCAAGCAATCCTTGCAATCCAGGCCTATCTAATTCCTTGAAGGCTAAAGGAACAAGTTTCTTCTTCACGACAACAAGCTTTGTATTGGGAGCAAGATCCTTTCTCAGCTTTTGAAACGCATTTGCTGGCACCCTTTCAAAGTCTGCAAACAATATCACAGGATACTCTTGAGCCAATTTCTTTATCCTTTCTATCTGTTTAGCCTTCTCAGCCCTTTTACTAATCAGCTTCATTTTGCTACACCTTCAGGTGAAACCTTCTCCGCGGGACCCATGGTTGTTTTGAAGTAAATCGTCTTAAGGTACCTTTCAAGCGACCCATATTTCCTCTTTAGAGCATCTATTACTCGTTCAGCGTTTTCGAGAAGTTCTTTAACATCCATATCTCTCGAACCAATCTTTACGTGAAAAACAGGCTGATCCTTCATCATCCTTGCCACAACGGACTTTCTCAAACGTTCAATCATGTTAGAAAGATCGTCTGACTTAGTCACCGGAAGGGGAATTGGCATTTTGTTCCTGGGTCCGAACACAGGACCTATGGTCGGCACTATCTTTGGTAAAAGGTCGGCTTGAGCTATGAAGAAATCATATTCATTCACCAACTTCTTCAGATCCTTTTTTTTCTTGCCAATTATCTCGCTAGGATCGAATACCGCATCAGCCCCAGCTTCTTTTGCCTTTAACGCGAAATCTCCTGTACCTATAACTGCTACCCTAGAAGTCTTGTTTCTGGGCGGGTGAGCTAGCTCAATTATTTCAGAAAACCTTGATTTCGGATCTCTTTTAAGGTCTATACCCTTCAATACAACCGTCATGTCCACTGATTCGTTGAACTTCCTCTCTGGGCTCTTTTCAACTATTTTCTTCAATGCAATTTCCAATTGACTCTCGCCTGCCATATCTTAACCCTCCAACATGTTATCCCACTTTCCTTCTTCAACTTCCTTGATGACTTCCCTAGGATCCTTGCCCTCCACAGTAACCCCCATGCTTACAGCTGTACCTAGCACCATTTTCACCATGCTTTTTAAGGAGTTTGTGTTCGTATCTGGCAACTTTATCTTAGCTATTTTCACGACTGATTCGAAGCTAAGATCTCCAATTTGCTGAGTTCCCGTTTGGCCAGAACCCTTATCTACCTTGAGTTCCCTTAAGATGAGCATAGAAGTCGCAGGTATCCCTACTCTGACCTCGAACTTTTTGGTTTCTATGTCAACCTCAATTTCAACTGGAACCCTCATCCCTTGGTATTCTTTTGTCTTCTGATTGATTTCGTTGACTATCTGCCCTATGTTTAAGCCTAGCCCACCAATTGCTGGTCCAAGAGGAGGCCCAGGCGTAGCCTTTCCTCCTTCAACCAGAACCTTAACTACTTTCGTTGGCATAAACAATCACCTAGTCCTCTTCTCTGAGGATTTTCACATTTTCTAGGGGTATTCTTATCTCCCAATCCTTTCCGACGTCTAGGAGAGTAGCTATTATGAACCTTTTTTCCTTGGATTCTATGCCAGGCTCAGGTGCTGAAATGACTCTGGCTCTGAAGCCTTTGAAGTTACCCTTTATTATCTTAACTACATCTCCTGGTTTAACTTCTATCTTCGTAGGTTCTTTAGAGATCATAGAATCTATCTCATCGATGGTAACAGGATTAGTTCGCATCATTTTTGCCTTTTGAAGACCCCTAACAAGCCTTCTCACGTCGTACTCTCTATCAGCTTCAACGAAAAGGTATCCTCTCAGGGATGGGAGAGCTAATATGGATTTAACCCTAATGCCCCGAGATTCTGCCCTCTTGTATAAAAGCCAAGCGACTTTAGCCTCTTGCCCTGCTATAGCTCTTATTACAAAGAATATTACGTTCTTTTGTGATGACTGTTCCATGGGTCTCAGCCTCTGATACCTTAATCCTTACTGGAGTCTTACGAAGGTCCAGATGTACTGGATTATAAAACCTATTGCCCCAACAAGACCGAAGCCTAACAATGTTATCTTCAACATTGTCTTTATCTCGTTCCAATCTGGCTTCTCTGCAACTCTAAGGGTCTTTTCTATTTTTTCCCTTAGTGATCGCTTGCTTGACAACTTAAGTCACCTTATATGCGCTCTATTTCCAATTGATCCGTTAACTCCTTAATTTTTTCTTCTTCTGAAGTTTTGCGAGATCCTCTTATAAGCTCGGTCGGAGCAATTGCCTTCAGTTCCTTCGCCTTAGAAATCTTCTCGAATATGGGAGATTTCACTCCGACTATTATCACTAGCACCCTCACTGCAGACTTCAAGGACTCCTCCAGACCAACTCCCCAAATTAGGTTTGCTTCTGGGGACAGGATTCCTGCAACCGCCTCCAGAACCTCTCCCATTTCATCTAGTGAGAAGTCAGAACCGCAGGATATGTGGACTATGGCGCCAGTTGCCCCAGATATATCTCCCTCGAACAACGGATTTTCTAAAGCCTCTTGTAGAGCCTTCATTGCTCTGTTTTCGGAATCGCTCTCTCCTACTCCCATTAAAGCTAAACCACCGTTTTCCAGTATTGTCCTTAGGTCTGCAAGGTCGACGTTTATTAGGGCTGGTTTTTGAGCGACATCTGAAATAGCCTTGATTGCCCTAGCCATCAGCTCGTCAGCTACTAAGAATGCTTGATGCATCGGAAGCTCTCCAGTTACCTCTAGGATCCTATCATTCCTTATCACAACTAAGGTGTCAACGTTTTTAGATAGGCGCTCTAGTCCCCATTGAGCAACAGATCTCCTTCTATCACCTTCAGCCTCAAATGGAAGCGTTACAATTCCGACGACGACAGCTCCCATCTCCTTAGCAACCTCAGCTATGACAGGAGCGCCGCCCGTTCCCGTACCACCACCAAGACCTGCTGTAACAAAGACAATATCGGCTTTCTCCACAATTTCTCTTATCTCATCGGCACTCTCCTTTGCTGCCTCTTCTCCAATTCTATAATCAGCTCCAGCACCATATCCACCACAGAGTTCCTTCCCAAGTAATACTTTCCTGGATGCTACTGACCTAAGAAGATGTTGAACATCGGTATTGGTGGCCACAGTCTCCACTCCTTGTATACCAATCCCATTTAACCTGGTAATTGTGTTACATCCAGCGCCACCAACACCAATTATGACAATCTTCGGTCTTACATGCTCAGCAAATTCCAAAAGAAGTTTATCATCAGGTACTACCTTTCTTGGACCCTTAGTTTCTCCCCGGAGGCCTTCGATGGCGTTATTAGCTAACGATTTCAAGATACCCTACCCTCCCGTAGCACAGGATACGCTCTCATTGAGTATTTAAAATACATACTTTCCACTTGACGCACTTGTATTATATCACTCAATAAAGCAAGGTTTTTTAACGAGCCTTTTGCATATAGGAAAGGGCCCGTAGCTCAGTGGTAGAGCGCTGGCTTTGCAAGCCAGAGGTCGCGGGTTCGAATCCCGCCGGGTCCACTCCGTAATCATAATTTTCCCTTTTTAGAAAACCACCTAATTTTGTTTGTCAAATATATCGTTGTCCTCTGGACAACGCGTACGTTGCTACAAGGAGAGCTTCTGCCCCAGCCATTATATGGTCTAACTCGCTGAACTCATCTGGAGAATGGCTAATCCCCTTTTTACTTTGACAAAACAACATTCCCGTCGGAATGCCCACTTTACGAAAGTTCACAGCGTCATGACTCGCTCCGCTTGGCATTAACAAATATTCAATGCCTATAGAATCACAAGCAAATTCCAAAACTTTTATCATTTCACTATGGAGCTTTATAGCAGGCCTCTCTTGAATCTTTCTAATGTTTAGATGTACTCCATTTCTTTTTGCCATCTCTTCTGCTATTTTCAAGATCTTTTGAACAACCTCCCTTCTCTCGTCTTCTTCTACACTTCGAACCTCCAAGTAAAGTACAGTCTCACCAGGAACTTTGTTAATCGAACCACCTGGAACTTTGAGATCACCAACTGTTCCAACAACGCTGCTTCTCCCTGTACAAATATCCTTCACCGATAAAACAATCTCTGCGGCTGTAACAAGGGCATCTTTTCTCATATCCATAGGAGTTGTTCCAGAATGAGCCCATTCTCCTTTTAAGATAAGTTCATATCTAATCGGCCCAGCAATAGCCGTAACAACCCCAACGGGACACTTGTAAGCTTCAAGAACAGGTCCTTGCTCTATGTGATACTCTAAGTAAGCTTTAACTCTATCAAGACAGAGCTTGGCATCTTTAAGGCGATCTGGATGAAAGCCGCATGACTTAATAGCCTCCCTTAATCTAATCCCTTTTGAATCTTTGGCCTCAAGCATGCTTGGATCAAGCTGACCCGTTGCTATACTACTTCCTATAAGAGAAATCTTGAATCTAGCAGATTCTTCAGCTCTAAAAGCGGCTACGACAAGTTTTTGCTTTAGCCTCACCTGTAAAAGGGCCTTTGCTATCTCTAAAGAACAAACAACTCCCACCGTTCCGTCGAACATACCCCCACGAGGAACGGTATCTAGGTGGGATCCAAGGATAATAGACTCATCAGTTTCGCCTGGTAGTTCAAGATAGAGGTTTCCTAGAGGATCTTCCTTTGCGACTAAACCGTAGCTTAGTCCAACTTCTTTAACGTATTCAAATACTTCATTCTCCTCTAACGAGTAAGCTAACCTAGTTATTCCACCCTTAGGATCCTTCCCGATACGAGCAATCTCCTTAAGTCTGGTTTCTATGTCAGCTTTTCCTTTCCTAAGGGTTGACAAAGCTTCCTCTAGGTCAGCAGGCATCTCCATCAACGCAAAGACCTTGCATTTCTTATTAGCAAAGAAAATAAATGTGTAATAGATAAAACTACAAACATAACTGTTTCACGTTTTATTTTTAAAGATAGGAGAGTTAAATCAGTTTAAATAAAAAAGGGCCGCGGCCGGGATTCGAACCCGGGCCAGGGGCTCCACAGGCCCCCACGCTACCGCTACGCCACCGCGGCCATATATGGCTTAACATAACTTAGATATAAGTGGTGCGGCCGCCGGGATTCGAACCCGGGTTTCCCCGAGGGCTGTATGCCTCACTGGGGCGTGGCAGGCCCCCATCCTGCCAGGCTAGACTACGGCCGCTCTGCTCTAAGGAGTCCTCAAAATCGCTTAAAAAACTGTCGTCTTGTAACGGCTTTAATATGATTAAGCCTTTTTTACCTCGTGCTTTCTATAATCATAGCAGACGCATCTCTTGAATTGATCCCTAAAGAAGTGGCTTCTTTGCCTCCGATTAGATCGATGGCTAGGACTAAAGGCAAAAAACCAGAAAAAATGATTTTTGACATCTCGTACCTACTTCCCTTGAGAAAGAGCACTCTTTCTGATCAGGAGAAGAGGGGGAGGCCTGATGTGGTGCATAGAGTTCTACTTGCAATATTGGATTCTCCTCTAAAGTCGTACCTTTCAATGAACGTTTACCTTCACACTTACGAAGGCAGAATATTCGAGGTGGATATAGCTACAAGGCTTCCCAGAAATTACTTTAGGTTCTTAGGCCTAATGGAACAACTCCTTTCAAGAGGAAAAGTTGGACCCAAGTATAGACCTTTGATAAAA
The DNA here is from genome assembly GCA_964480775.1 of uncultured Nitrososphaerota archaeon. Lineage (GTDB taxonomy): Archaea > Korarchaeota > Korarchaeia > Korarchaeales > Korarchaeaceae > QMVU01. The sequence goes on along the minus strand of CAYZRF010000004.1, from coordinate 7,904 downwards.
GAGTTGAAACTTGATCTCGCATCACTAATCGAAACTCTATCCCCTAAACTCAAAATAGCGCTGAGTGAAGAGGGAAAGCTGGTAGATCCAATAAGAATGGCTAAAAAAATCATAAAGGAAGATTCTGTTGTTGTCGTTGGGGGCTTTCCTCATGGGAATTTTTCGAACGAAGTGAGAGGGTTAATTGAAGAAGAATTCAGCTTATGTAAGGGGACGATTCCTGCCTCAACAGCGGTCTGTATGCTGTTTTCCTACCTATTCTATGCTCTAAGGTGGTCTACTTGAGAAAAAAGAAATTAAAGGAGAGAAAGCTGAGAGCAAAAAGGATAGCAAGAGAGAGAATAGCGATACTGCTTAGACTAGCGGATAAAACTGCAAGAGGAGATGTTTTGCTTGCAGAAAGGTATGGGGAGCTGGCCAGAAAGATATCAATAAGGTGCAGGGTACCAATTCCTTCAGAATGGAAGTGGAGGTATTGCAGGTCCTGTAAGACGCTGTTATTTCCTGGAATTACTGCGATTATAAGGACTAGATCGGAGAAATATCCTCATCTAACGATAAAGTGCCTTAAGTGTGGAAGTATAAATAGAAGACCTTACCTCCGGGAGAAGAGGAAGTTACGTGAAGGTTTAAAACGCTAACATATCATGCTTTTAGACGAATGTGATAAGGGTAAGTTAAGCCTATGACGCGTTCAATTAGGGGGTGTGCTGTTGCCAACTGCTAGAGATGTTTCTCCAGATTTGCTAATAGAAAGATTGAAGGAGAAACTCAAGGATATACCAGAGATCCAGCCTCCAGAATGGGCTAAGTATGTTAAAACTGGAAGCCATCGTGAGAGACCACCACAGCAGGAAGATTGGTGGTACGTAAGGGCTGCTTCTGTTCTACGAGCAGTTTATCTTAGAGGCCCAGTTGGAGTTGAAAAGCTGAGAACTAAGTATGGGGGAAGGAAGGACAGAGGAGTTAAGCCTGAGCACTTCAGGAAGGCAAGCGGTCATGTCATCAGGAAAATCATGCAACAACTGGAAGAGGCAGGTCTTGTCGAGAAGGTAGAGAGGAAAGGAAGGAAGATAACTCCTAAGGGGCAATCTTTATTGGACAAATTAGCAACAGAGATCTTAGCTGGGATCGGGAAGGAGCCGGGGGTGATAGAGATCATATGACATATGCACCTGGTGCTCCTGATAGCGATGAAGCTGAAAGACAGAAGAAAGAACAGGAACTCAACATGATAGTCAGACAACTTATGACGTCTGAAGCTTGGGCAAGGTTAAGGAGGGTCGAGCTTGTAAAACCAGCATTGGCCAGAAATGCCAAGATATACTTGTTACAACTTTACTCCGCAGGAAAACTTAATAGGAGGCTATCGGACTTAGAATTAAAGACGCTACTTGCAAGGCTCAGCCAAGGAGACAAGAGAGATTTCACTATAAGGGTTGTGTGAGGGATGTTGTATGGCTAGGAACAGGCCCTTGGGTAGCAAGCTGAGGTATGCTAGAGCAATGAATGAGAACAAAAGGATGCCTCTGTGGGTTTTCCTCAAGACTGGCAGGAGGGTTAGACCAGGTCCCGTCAGAAATTGGCGTAGAAGTAGGCTACAGCTCTAGAGGTGCGCTAACATGGCAAAGATTGTGAGGGAGTTTGTGTTTAGAATAGGAACAATCGTCAGAGAAAAGTATCCAAAGAAAAAAAGAGCAGCTAGAGTTGCAAAAATAATAAGAGAAGGCGTCAAGAGACAGATGAAGCTTGGCGATGCCACCAAAATAATTCTGCACCCTGAGCTCAATGCAATTATCTGGAGCAGGGGTATAGAAAAACCCCCTAGAACGATAAAAGTTAGGGTAGAATACGATGAAGAAGAAGATTTGGTCAAGATCTTACCAGCACACGAGTGACGGTGTTCTGCTTGCCTATATTGAAGACCAGGTTCCAAGGGAATGAAAACATAGGGGTTTTCATAAAAACAATAGGAGACCTGGTTTTTATCCCGAAACATTCATCTACTTCCTTTAAAGAAAAAGTAATTGAGTGTTTTGGAACGAATCCCATCGAAACCCTGATATATCAAAGCAACTTGCTGGGAATATTTCTCTCAGGGAATAGAAACGGAATTCTAATGCCTTACATCATAACCCTCGAGGAATACGAGTTTTTCAAAGAATCCCTTGAAATCCCTGTATATCTCTTGGATTTCGCGATAAATGCTTTCGGAAATGTCGTGCTTACAAACGACTATGGGGCACTGATCAGTCCTTGGTTAAATGATAGGGAGGCAGAGAAGATCAAAGAGATGTTAGACGTTAAGGTTGTGAGAGGAACTCTAGCAGGCTATCCCGTACCTGGTTCTATAGCAGTTGTAACGAATAAAGGAGGTTTAGTCCCTCCCCAAACATCAGACGAGGAGATCAAAATGCTAAGGGGCTTGTTCGAGGTTGATTTCCTCAAAGGAACAGTTAATAGAGGAGTAAGGTATCTAAAACTTGGTGTAGTTGCAAATGATAGAGGAGCTTTAGTAGGAGAGCTTACAACTCCTTGGGAAGTTGAGACTATAATTGAAGCCTTTGGTTTTGAGTGAGGTATAACTTAACTTATTTTATGGAATCATAGTAAGTGTGGGAGGAAAAAGAATTGTCGTCTTCAGGTAGAGGAGCGGATGATCTAGAAACGCTAAGTGCAGTCTATAGAGCACTAATTGACGAGGCAAATCGCCTCAACATGATAATAAATGATTTAGTTAGGAGTAAGGAAACGCTAAGTTCTCTGAAATCTCTCAGAGATAAGAAAGAAGGAGTAGAAAAGATGATAGTTCCATCTGGAAGCTTTGTCAGCCTAATAGTCAACAACGTTAACCCTGAGAAAGTCCTGGTTTTACTCGGTTCGAATGTTTACGCCGAAATGTCCCTTGAAAGGGCTATTGAAGAGTTGAATTCGAGGATAGAGCAAGGTCAGAAAGCTCTAGAATCAATCCAATCACAAATCGCCCAGATTGAGGAGAGAATAAACCTTGCCATGAGGAAGGCTCAAAAAGGTACCAAGGCCAAGAGCTCCTCATGACTTGAAAAATTTTTGAGGGGGATATCTCATGTCAAGAAGTTTGAGAAGGTCTCTTTTGAGTAGAAATTTTCTCAGTCTGTTGGATTATTCCCCTGAAGAATTTAGTTATCTGATTGATCTTTCGATAGATTACAAAAGAAGCAGGTTTTCTGACAAGCCCCTAAACGGAAAAACAGTTGCACTGATCTTCGAAAAGCCTTCTACGAGAACTAGAGTTTCTACTTCTGTTGCGATAATAGAACTAGGAGGGCATCCCCTCGAACTTACCACTACGGCGCTGCATGTCTCCAGAGGAGAAACCCTCAGGGATACCGCGATGGTCTTAAGCAGATACGTTCATGCGATTGCTGCTAGAGTAAAGAAACACGAGACTCTACTAGAACTAGCAAAATGGGCTGATGTACCTGTAGTTAACATGCTCAGCGATAAGTATCATCCATTACAGGCCCTTGCAGATGCTATGACCATGAAGGAGAGGTTCGGAAACAAAAAGCTAAAGGTAGTGTTCGTTGGTGACGGAGGAGCTAATACAAGCCACAGCTTGATGCTGGCATCAGCACTACAAGGACATCACCACGTCGTTTCATGTCCCTCTGCTTATTCACCAGATCCATTGATCTTAGAGAGGGCCAAGGAGATAGCATCCAGAACAGGGGGTCGAATTGAGGTTACTGAAGATCCAAAGGAAGCAGTCAAGGGAGCAAACGTGATTTACACTGACACATGGGTATCCATGGGAGTACCAGACGCTGAGAGAAGGATGAAGATATTTCCTCCATATCAGGTTAATGAATCCCTTATTAGCTTAGCAGGAGATGAAGTTATTGTTATGCACTGCCAGCCTTGGTTTTTGGGACAGGAGATCACAGAAAAAGTTGCATACGGGCCTCATTCGGTGGCATTCGAGCAGGCTGAAAACAGGCTACACACAGCAAAAGCCATTTTTAAGGCCATTTTAGTCCCCTAGCAGGTCGTCAATATTTATATACACCGTATAACACTATATGCTATTGCCACGATCCCCGGTAGCGGGTCCGATCGGGATGAAGGAAGATCCCGACTGGATGAAACCCGTCTTCCAATCGTGGCAACACGTTTAATGTGGGCGTGAGGAAAACTCCCGTTATGGGGGGCACCCTCACGCTTGAAAGAGCCCGAAAAATCCTCCGTGCAAAGAAGATAGGGCCTTGCGGCTCAGAGACCGGTTGATCCTGCCGGAGGGAACTCCTATCGGGCTCGGACTAAGTCATGCAAGTCTGCCGAAGGCCCCCGCCTTCGGCGGCGAACGGCTCCGTAATACGCGGTCAACCTACCCTAGGGAGGGGGATAACCTCTGGAAACTGAGGCTAATCCCCCATAGGGGCGAAGTGCTGAGATGCCCTCGCCCCGAAAGTAGGCGGAGGGGTTATGGCTCCGCCTAGGCCCTAGGATGGGACCGCGGCCCATCAGGTAGTAGGTGGGGTAACGGCCCACCTAGCCGAAGACGGGTACGGGCGGTGAGAGCCGGAGCCCGGAGATGGCCACTGAGACAAGGGGCCAGGCCCTACGGGGCGCAGCAGACGCGAAAACTCCGCAATGCGGGAAACCGCGACGGGGCGAGCCCGAGTGCCTCCCTAATAGGGAGGCTGTCCCCGAGCCTAAACAGCTCGGGATAGGAAGGGGAGGGTAAGGCTGGTGCCAGCCGCCGCGGTAAAACCAGCTCCCCGAGGGGTTCCCACGCATACTGGGCCTAAAGCGTCCGTAGCCGGCCCTGTAAGTCCTCGGTTAAATCCACTGGAAGACCAGTGGACTGCCGGGGATACTGCAGGGCTAGGGACCGGGAGGGGCCGAGGGTATTCCCGGGGGAGGGGTAAAATCCGTAGATCCCGGGAGGACCACCAGTGGCGAAGGCGCTCGGCTGGAACGGGTCCGACGGTGAGGGACGAAAGCTGGGGGAGCGAACCGGATTAGATACCCGGGTAGTCCCAGCCGTAAACGATGCCGGCTAGGTGCTGGGCGGGGTTTTGGCCCCGTCCGGTGTCGAAGGGAAGCCGTTAAGCCGGCCGCCTGAGGAGTACGGCCGCAAGGCTGAAACTTGAAGGAATTGACGGGGGGGCACCACAAGGGGTGAATGCCTGCGGCTCAATTGGACTCAACGCCGGAAATCTTACCGGGGGCGACAGCAGGATGAAGGTCAGGCTGAAGACCTTACCAGACGAGCTGAGGGGTGGTGCATGGCCGTCGCCAGCTCGTGCCGTGAGGTGTCCTGTTAAGTCAGGCAACGAGCGAGACCCCCGCCCCTAGTTGCCAGCGGCTCCCCACGGGGAGGACCGGGCAAACTAGGGGGACCGCCGGCGAAAAGCCGGAGGAAGGAGGGGGCCACGGCAGGTCAGTATGCCCCTAATCCCCCGGGCCGCACGCGGGCTGCAATGGGCGGGACAGCGGGATGCGACCCCGAGAGGGGGAGCAAATCCCTAAAACCCGCCCGTAGTTGGGATCGAGGGCTGCAACTCGCCCTCGTGAACCCGGAATCCCTAGTAACCGCGCGTCTACATCGCGCGGTGAATACGTCCCTGCCCCTTGTACACACCGCCCGTCAACCTGCCCGAGTGGGGCTGGGGCGAGGTCTAGTCTTCTCCTTCGGGAGGAGGCTAGGTCGAGCCTTGGCTCCGCAAGGGCGGGTAAGTCGTAACAAGGTAGCCGTAGGGGAACCTGCGGCTGGATCACCTCCCATTTTATCCTTATCTTCGCACAAAGGAGGATTTTTCGGGCTCTTTCTATCATGAAGCCCCAGATGTAAGAATCTGGGGTGGAGGCACGAGGGAATTATGTTCCCAATGCGTGCCCTGCATAGTTGAATGCTAAAGACCAGTGCCTTGGCCTGCTGCCAAGCCGCCTGGTGGATGGCTCGGCTCAGGCGCCGAAGAAGGGCGTGGCAAGCTGCGATAAGGCCCGGGGAGCCGCACGCAGGCTTAGATCCGGGCATTCCCGAATGGGACCTCCTGCTAGGGGTGAACCCCTAGCGCTCCCAGCTGGGAGCGGGAACCCCCCGAACTGAAGCATCTCAGTAGGGGGAGGAAGAGAAACCAATCGGGATGCCGTTAGTAGGGGCGACCGAAAGCGGCACAGCTCAAACCGAACCCCTTCGGGTGACCGAAGGGGGATGTGGGGTTGTCTGGGGGCGGTCATATACCGTCTCATCTGGGAAGCCGAAGTGGGTTGGAACACCCCGCCATAGAGGGTGATAGCCCCGTAGGCGTAACTAGATGAGACGGTGACCGCTTCCCGAGTACCATGGGTTGGATAACCCGTGGGAAGCTGGGGGTCATCTACCTCCAAAGCTAAACACGTCCTGAGACCGATAGCGAACTAAGTACCGTGAGGGAAAGCTGAAAAGTACTGCTGGCGCGGGGTGAAAAGAGCCTGAAACCAGGCGGTCATAGGAGTGGCGGCTCGAAAGGGCTGAATCTCCGCAAAGGAAACGGTGGCAACACCGGAGTACGAGCGGAGAGGACCGGAGTCGTCACGTACGTCTTGAGTCACGAGCCGAGGAGTTCACGGGCGTGGCGAGCCTAAGGGGTTCAACCCCGGAGGCTCAGGGAAACCGAGTGCCACGCAGCCAGCTTTGTCTGGCAAGGTGGCCGCCTCTGAAAGGGGGTCAGTCACGCTCGTGAGACCCGAAGCCGGGCGATCTATCCCTGGGCAGCCCGAAGCCGGGTTACAAGCCCGGTGGAGGGGCATAGGGGTGGTGAGGTGCAAATCCCTCCCGTGACCCGGGGATAGGGGCAAAAGACCAATCTAGCCCGGCGATAGCTGGTTCCCGCCGAAGCCTCCCGTAGGAGGGCCTCCGCGGAGGGTGAGGGCGCGGTAGGGCAACGATTGGGTGGCAAGGGGCTATGTGCCTCACCACCCTTTCGAACCACGAATGCGCCCTCCCCAGAGAAGCGGGGAGTCGGGCAGTGGGGGGAAGCTCCACTGCCGTGAGGGGAACAACCCAGACCAGGGTTAAGGCCCCTAAGTCCCGGCTAAGTGCCGAAATCTGAAGGGCGTCCTCTTCCTAAGACAGCGGGGAGGTAGGCCTAGTAGCAGCCATCCTTTAAAGAGTGCGTAAAAGCTCACCCGCCGAGGAGGGGGGCCCCGAAAATGAGTCGGGGCTAAAGCCGGGCGCCGATACCCTGGCGGTCTCCTCGGATGAGGGGGCCGGGTAGGCGGGCGTCCATATGGGGTAGAAGTCGGGGCGTGAGCTCCGGTGGACCCGTATGGATCGTGGATCTCGGCGGTAGTAGCAGCAAACTGGGGTGAGAATCCCCAGGGCCGAAAGCGCCAGGGTTTGCTGGCGATGCTTCGTCAGCCAGCAGTTAGTCGGTCCTAAGGCGGCGCGTAATTCGTAGCCGCTGAAAGGGAAGCCGGTTAATATTCCGGCACCACCGGGGTAGGTGCGGCAACGCAAGCCTCGTTCCCGACGCCTCTGGCTAGGCCAGGCAGGGGCGGGTGGATACCCGCGATCTGTCCAAGCGTTGAAGGCCGCTGAGTACCGTAATGGTGAGAGGCGGCTGAAGGCGTGATGGGGCCGCTTGTGCGGCTCTGGCTGATGCCAGGGGACCATGAAAAGGGAATGGGGAACGATCCCCGGTGACCGTACCGAGAACCAACACAGGCGCGCTGGCTGAGAAGGCCAAGGCCTGTCGGACCAACGCGGGAGAGGGAAATCGGCAAACTAGCCCCGTAACTTCGGGATAAGGGGTGCCCGCACTCCTGGGCTTCGGCCTGGGTCTGCGGGTCGCAGTGACAAAGGGCGCCTGACTGTTTAACAAAAACATAGCTCCCCGCTAGCCCGAAAGGGTGTGTACGGGGGGTGAGACCTGGCC
>CAYZRF010000003.1:0-110533 GCA_964480775.1 uncultured Nitrososphaerota archaeon | reverse complement strand
CAGCGGTTCACCTTTCCTTCTCCGCGGTCGAATACCTGAAAGAACTGAGAAAGTGGATTGATGAGAACATGGAGGATCCAGGTCTCACTGGTAATTTCATAGCTGAAGGTACAACCAGCTTTGGAGCCATCTACCTGGATGCGATTCCTTTTGAGGCCAATAGCGTCAGAGGATTCAACTGGGGAGATCGCGAGCTTCTTTACAGGAGGTTCATAGCTCTGAAAAAGCCAATGATTGTTGTTCATACAGAAACGAAGATTGACATAAAAGACCCCATGCATCGGGAAGAAGTGGAGCATTTCATAGACGAGTGCTTGTTCTACGGCGCCTTAGCGCAGTTTAGATTGGAACACTATCAGAACTCAGAGTTCTTAGAGGCGGTTGGTGAACTCCTCGAGAAGGAGGCTGAAATTTCCCTTGAACTAATGCAGGCAGGTTGGAAGCCAATAACAACGGCGAGAAGGGAGCCATCTTGTGTGTGGGTTGAGAGGTATGGCGACCCTCCAGCCTGTTTCTTTACCGCTTACAACTCTGGAGAGGCTGAAGTTAGGGCCTCCCTAATCATTGAATTCGAAGCTAAAGTGGTTGAGATATGGAAAGGTAGGAACGTTAGCGTGGAGAATCTCGGTAACTGGACGAAAGTCACCTTCTCCATAGGCCCGAGGGAGACCCTCGTGTTAAAAGCCCTGTCTGGAGGAATAGACCTTATCATAGAGGATCTTAGGATTGAAGGAGATCTGAAACCAGATGAGAACATCCAAATAATGGCTAATTTTCTAGTTCAAAGTCGAGAAGAGGTCGAAGCAGAAGTAGCCCTAGTCGTTGATGGCATTGTGGAGGACAGCAAAAGGGTTTCGCTCAGCAGGGAGGGCTCGATATCATTTAGTTGGTCAGCCCAGCCCGGAAAACACGTAATTGAGCTTATTGTCGATCCTTCTGATGAAATACCAGAGATTAACGAGGAGAATAACAGGGCAGAGATGGAGTTTTCTGTGCCTTCATCCGATCTTAGATGGATGTTCATTGCGTTAGTCTCAATTTTCTTTGTAGTTCTCATCCTAATATCATTAAAACTTAAAGCAGGTCGCTAGTTGCCTCTCTCTAACTTATTACAAATTAGCAGTCACTAATGGCATATTCAACTGCGGCTTCAGCATGGATCCTTGTAGTATCAAGTATCGGGACATTGCAGTCCTCTTGCTTGATCAGAAGTGGTAACTCGGTGCAACCAAGTATGATTCCCTCAGCTCCTTTAGAAATTAGATTTTCTAATATTCTTTTAACTTTCTCCTTGGAAGATCGCTTTATCACTCCTAAGCATAGCTCTTTGTAAATTATATCATGAATCACTTGCCTTTCTTCGTCATCTGGTATTACAACCTCTATTCCGTGCTTTTTTATCAGTCTACCCTTGTAAAAATCGTCTTCCATAGTAAATTTGGTCCCCAGAAGACCAATTTTCCTTAAATTGAGCTTTTTGACCCTTTCAGCTGTTACGTCTATTATGTTCAACAAAGGTATGTTTATGCTCTGCTGAACGTCGTCAGCCATCTTGTGCATTGTGTTCGTACAGATGAGCAAGAAATCTGCACCAGCTCCTTCCAACCTTCTGGCTATATCAACCATGACCTCTGTAAGTTCCTTCCATTTCCCCTCGTGCTGCAATTTTGCAATTTCCTCAAAGTCAACCGAATACATGAGAATTTTTGCGGAGTGTAGGCCTCCAAGCCTTTGCTTTACGAGTTCATTAATTATTTGGTAGTATTCAACCGTAGACTCCCAGCTCATACCGCCTATGAGGCCTATGGTTTTCATGATCAGAACTTCACCTTGTTCAGATAAAAAAGTTGAAGAGGGGCTCTGCATCGCTTAATTACAGTTTATCTCGTTTAAGCCTACCAGTCATGCAAGATATGCCTCCTCGGCCTTTCATTAACTCGTCCACCTTTACTTCTACTATCTTTACTCCGGCTTCTCTAAGCCTTTGTTTCGTCTTTTCGGCACCCGTCTTCCCCATGACTATCGTCCCAGGCTCCAAGGCAACAACATTTGTTGCTTTGTTCATTATCGCCTCTCGAGGATCTTCTACCTCTATTATGTCGTACCCGTGCTCTTTCAATTTTGAGGCAACGGTGTAAGGCACGTGCCAAGGGAAAAGTATTGCAAGATCTTTATCAACTATATTCAAACGTCCATCCACATGAGCTTGGCCATATGGTATGTGGAATTCTATAACCTCCTTAACGCCCATCGTCCTCAAAACCTCTACTACCTGACGAGCTCCCTCTTGATTTGTTCTGACGCCTATTCCAAGGACAACTGCTTCCTCGTTTACCCATAAGAGGTCAGCTCCCTCAAATGTTCCGTGACCGTGGACTGTTCTCAAGATGGGAATGCCAAGCTCAGCAAGCCTCTTGTAGGTGTAGTAAACCTCCTTCCTCCGGATTTTCATAGCTGGTCTTGCAATTATCGCTCCCTCTGGAGTCATTGCAAATTGATCGTGAACGAAATATGCGTTAGGACAATTTGAACAAGTTTCTTCAACGTAATACACCTCGACTCCGTGATTTCTGTAGATTTCTGCTAGTTCATCGTGTTCTCTTCGTGCCTCCTCTACATCGAGTGCAACTTCGCTGAACCTTGCAACTTTTGGATCAACATCTTCTATCTCTTTTCCAGGTTTACGAAGGAGCACTGCTCTGAGCTTGCCGACCTCAGAATTCAGTCCCCATTCTCCCCAGACCCAATGCATATCTTCCGAGAAACTTGTCTTTTCAGGGAACCATCTCTCACCGGTTGATCTTAGTTCAGACATATCATCACCTGCTTTGAAGGATAAAGGATGGCAACAAACCTTGATTGAGTGGCTATATGTTAATCCTCCACATCTCCCGTACTGCACTCATATTAAACTCCAATATTATTTCTACTTTGAGTTTGTTTTCAAACCTTAGGAAAAGCAAGCTTTTTTCATTTGTTCTAGCTTCTACGATGATTTTTATAGGAAAGAAAACTCATAGATTGGGTATATAGAGGTTATTCGCTCTTTTCTCCTTTTTCAGATTCATACTTCTTCCTAAGGTACTCCCATAGGTCTTCGACATCAATTTCCTCTTCTACTTCCTCTTCTTCCTGAGGTTTCAACTCTTCTTCCTTCTTCTCTTCTTCTGCTTCTTTTGCCTTCTCTTCCTTCCTAGCTTTCTCTTTGAAGTACTCCCAAAGAGATTTGACGCTAATCTCTTCCGGTACTTCGGGCTCTTCATATCCTCTCTCTTCAATGGGTTTTTCTAGTGTTTCTAGCAATTCTAGTTTTTCTTCCTTTACTATTTTCTCCTCTGTTCTCACTTCTTCCTTGACTGGTTCTGGTACAGGTTTTGTTGGTAATTCTGGCTCGGGTGTGGGCTTCTTACGCAAAACTTCTTTCTTGAATTCCTCTAGTATCGAGGGTTTCTCTGGTAGCTTAAGTCTCTCTTCTTTTAACGTCTCCTCCAAAGATAACGCTGGCTTCTCTAATTCTTCAACTATTTTTTCCGGTTCCACCGTTTCCGGAGGAGGAATCCCCTTCTCTTCGATTTCTTTCGGTACTATTTCTTTTTCGACTTCCTCCCTAATTTCTTCAATTATTTCGGGTTCCTCTGGCTTTTTCTCAAATATTTTCTCAATAAAGATTTCTTTCGGCATTACTGGTTTTTTCTCTTCCCCTGTCTCCTCAATTTCTGGAAGTTCGGGCTTAGTCTCTGGCTCTGGCTTAGGTTTAGGCTCCGGTTCTGGTATAAGCTTTGGTTTGGGTTCCTTACGAACCAATTCTTTCTTGAATTCCTCGAGAATTGAGGGTATTTCTGGCTTCTCTTCCTCTGGTTTAACTTCTTTCTTGACTTCCTCGATGATTGGTTTCTTTGGGATTTTCAGGCCTTCTTTTCTTATTATCGCTACGGGAACCTTTTCATGCTCCTTTAACTCCATTTCTTTCTTGGCTTCCTCTATCAGCGCTCTAAGCCTGGGCATCTTGATCTCTCTCTTGACTTTCTCTACAGGGACTTTTTCAGCTTTCTCTGGCTTTGGCTTTTCTTTGATTTCAGCAATTGGCTTAGGTTTCTCAACCTCCTCCAATTCAACCAGTTTTGGCTCTTCTGGCTCGACTATATCTATTTTCTCTTCCTTAGTCTCAGAAACTACTGGTAATCCTACCTCACCTATCCTCTCGGGCTTTTCTACCTCTTCAACTTTCTCCAAAGGAGGTTTTGGTATCTCAGGAACTTCTTCTTTCACCTTCTCAACGGAAGGCCCCTTAACTTTGAACTCCTCAGGCTTTGGCTCAACTTCGACTTTGAGCTCCTCCATTGGGACAGGCATAGGCTCCTCAAATGTTCCTTCAGTCCAAACAGGATATTTAGGCCTTTTCGGCCTTCTCCTCCTTCTAATAAGAATCGCAGTCAAGCCTATGAATAGAATTCCACCCCCTATCAGTCCATAGGCCCAGATCAATGTCTGTTTGGATATTGTTGGAAGATAAGGGGTTGGACTGGGCGTAGTTGATGGAGGAGTAGGTGGTGTTGTTGTGGTTGGTGGCGCTGTTGTAGGTGTGGGAGTGGGAGAAGAAGGAAGCTCTATCTCTTGAACTGTGAGCTCTATGGGATAGTCTAATCCGGATGCATAAACGCTCACGTTCCCTGTTTTTATGTTAACCTCATATATTTTGCCTCCAAAACCCACGGCCACATAAAGATGGTCTCCTGCTACAACTATGCTTTCAATTGGCCAGTCCTCAAGTTCAGCCACGAGATCAAAGGAGCTGTTGTATATCCTACTCCTAGTTGCCAAGTAATAGTTTCCGGAAGTAAAAGCTACAGCTCTGATTTCTTCCCCTAGCTTGCTCTGTATGTCCATAGAGGTTGCCAGCATGTAGTTGTTAAGGTACACTCTAAGTATCATTCCGCTGGCACCATCGAAGACATAAAGGGTTTCGTTTACAACTCCCGCATCTACGACCTGTCTTTTATTATCAAGGCCCACTGGAAGGTCTATCGTCTTCAAGAGGGTTCCATAATCATTCAGTATGAAGATTACATCTAGGGCATTGTCAATAAGTGCCACCCTACCCTTTGGAAGGGCAACTATCTCAGCAAATCCCTCCGTCTCCGGCATGGAAATGTACCTAAGGAATTTCCCATCTAGATTGTAGACCTTTACTTTACCCATGTTTAGGTCTGGAATGTAGATTCTATTCCCGTACACATCTATCGAATAGAAAGCTTTTCCAACGCCTCCTACAGACTTCATAGAACCATTTGGAAATATCTTAACGATGTTTCCATTTCTAAGCAAGGTATAGAGGATGTATTGCTTAGGTTGCTGTGCAACTATTGGTAATTGAGATATCAGTAATGCTGCCAAGGCCGCACAGTACAAAACCCGAAGTTTGCTCATCACGTCTTTTTGCGTTCAGAGGATAAAAACCTTTGTTTTTAGAGATTGTCTTGGCTTTACAGCTCCGTACGAACTTTATTATTCGATAAAAAGCGAAAAAGAAGCAATCTACTTCTTTCTAAAAGGCTTTTTGTGTCCATCATGGTTCTCTACTCAAAGATTTCAAAGGATCCATTTTAAAAGGCTAAGAACTATCTTGAAAGAGGTTTTTATCCTATTTTTCAAAATTTTCCATATTGCTCAATTTGTAAAGGTGAAATTGCTTGCATATCGATTGTCTCCATGTTGTGGCGTTCTTTGGTTTTGAATTGCTCAAGCCAATCGATGAATGTTTTAAATATTAGAAATCATTTAAATACTTGTGTCAACCGATTTTAAGTCAAAAATAGCTCAATTTGCAAGGTTCTTTGGTTTCATCGGGCCGCTAATTGCTTACTTTTTCATAGGAGTATCTATAAAGCTAAATCCATGGTTTTCTATAGTGGGACATGCTCTAAGCGAACTTGGAGACATTAGAAAGAATTACTGCACGTATCCTTGGTTTTACAACCTTGGACTCATTATTTCTGGGTCAATGATGGCTTTTTTTGCGATAGGACTCTTAGTTAAGAGCAAGAGACTATTTGAAAGATTAGCTTCTACATTGGTTCTGGCAGGATCAATTTCTTTGGCTTTTATAGGGATTTTTCCAAGCGGAACTCATTTGCACGTACCTGTGACAGCCTTTTTCTACATACTTACGCCTATTGGTCTTTCTCTCCTTGCGTTAAGTTTCGTTAAAAAGGATCCTCTTTCTTCGCTTATCATGATTACTACAATCACGCTCTCAATTGTGCTTTCCTCGGTTCCAAAATGGCATGGAGCCGCGATTCCAGAGATTATAGGCGCCCTTGGGATCACAATATGCATCTGGATCCTTTGTTTAAGGTTTCTAAAGCGAAACTGAGGGGTTGCATTTCATTGAGAATCAAAAAAGGATCAAAGACGTAGAAATCTCTTTGTATGCCCGTGGTTGATTTACTTAACTGGATTTCTATACATTTTCACCTAAAATCTTCCGTCGGATCTCTTTTTCCTCACTAAAATAGCTTTTTCTTTAAGCCAACCTATTTTTTCCGCGTTTCTATGATCGAATTCGGGGACATATGGCTTGATGTCAAGCAGTGGTGTTCCGTCAAGAACGTCGACTCCCTCTATGTGAAGAACGCATCCTTCTACCTTTACTAAACGTACTATCGAAATACCTATCGGATTAGGACGTTTGGGGGCTCTCATGGCAAACACCCCATGTTCGTGTTCATCCATATAGGGTTTAACCAGGAGAGAGTAGTCTTTGGACTTATGAAAGTGGTAAATTAGGATTATATGAGAAAAGCCTTCAATGTCCTTTAGCCCCTTGCAGTATTCTGGAAAGACCTCAACTTTACCATATATTCCCTTTGCACCGGGCGGTTGAATCGGCATCCCTTTCACGTCCTTAGATGGGGAGTGTATTATGCCTATCGGCCTGTACTTGAACTCTTCCATCTCTTCGATGCTCATCTCTGGGATTGACCTCCTTTCTAATTTATCCATAACACTCCCTTTAAAATTCCACAAAAACACGGGTAAAATCTTGAAACCTTGAGAAAAAGCTGTTGTTATCGTCGATGGCTGCCAATTCTTAGGATGCGGGACATGTAATATAACACCGTAGGTTTTTCGACTTCAGTTAAGGATCAAACATGTAGTAGAGTAAAGGATGAAGCGTATTTTCATTTTTAGGTATCATAATATTACTTCTAGTTAAGTTTAAATGTACAAGCTTGTTTACTTGATTTATGGAGGCAAAAAAGCTTACGCTTATCCTTCTTCTCTTTCTTTTCCTTATTATAGCGGCACTATTGTTTTACAAAGCCAAGGTAGTGCCTCCGAAAATCGAATTGATTGGTGTGAGCAGGGGTAACATAACTAGTGTAGATAACAAACTCCTAATCCTCGTTGAGTATGGGGATGAATTCAACATAACGTTCAAGACAGATCCTAGGTATAAAGGAGCGCGGATCGTTTGCTACTGTGATACAGTTAACTTCACGCAGGATCATCCCTTCAAAGGGAAAGAATGTGGCGGATACGGTTTTGTGGATGATCAAGGATATTGTATCACGACTGGGTGGGTTGCTGATGCTCCTCCAGGGTGGATATTTGGATTCAAATGCTATCTGGTGGAAGAGGGAGAAAAGTTAGGAAAAAGCGAATTTGATCTCTACATAAAGATAAAGGAATTGCCGCTAGCTAAGATAGAACTAGTAAATGTGAGCAAGGGGAACATTACCAGAGTAGATGATAAACCCCTGATTGTATTCGAGTATGGGGATGAATTCAACATAACATTCAAGACTTCACCGGTATATGCAGGAAAGAAAATTCGCTTCTATTGTGATACGATAAATTTCACGCAGGATCACCCGTACAAAGGGATGGAATGCCATGAGTATGGGCTTGTTGACGAGAACGGGTATTGTGTGTCAACCGGGTGGGTTGCTAATGCGCCCCCTGAATGGATTTTTGGATTCAAGTGTTATTTAACTGAAGGAGAAGAAAAGATAGAGGGTAGTGAGCTGGAAATTTATTTGAAAGTAGAAAAAATGCCGCCAACCAAGATAGAGCTGGTGAATGTGAGTAATGGACGCATAGTAAGGGTTGATAATAGGACGGTTATAGAGGTAGAAGTCGCGACGTCCTTTAACATAACATTCAAGACTTCGCCGAAGTTCAAGGGGATGGGGATCGTTTGCTACTGTGATACAGTTAACTTCACGCAGGATCATCCGTACAAGGGTCAAGAATGCGGAGGACAAGGAGTTGTGGATGAAAATGGATATTGTGTTACTGGATGGTATGCTGACGCACCACCAGGATGGATCTTTGGTTTCAAGTGCTACTTAGTGGATTGGCGCGGGAAAATAGAGGGTAGTGAGCTGGAAATCTACCTTAGAGTGGTAGAGAGATCTTAGACAGCGAAAGCTGACTTCGAGAAACCTAAGAAGCAACTTCTCATGGTAGAAAAGCGCGAGCCTCGTACCATATCAGATAGAGACCTGTCAATAGCAATATTAGCCCTGTTGCTCTCTCAACGTAGTGCATCAGGCTCATAAACCTTCGAGAGAATAGCCCGCCTGACAATGATGTGAGCACTGAGACGGGCACCATCAGGGTAGCCATCCCTAGGAAGTATGAGAAAAGGGAGAGTATGGCGGAGCTTAGGTCGAATGCTGCAGATCCAGAGACTATCACAAGAAACATTGGAAGAGAACAGCCCATGGCCGCAAGAGCATAGGCAACTCCATAGAGGAAGGGCCCCAGCTTCTTTCCGTATTTCTTATGGACTAAGTGAGAAGCCTTAAGGAATAAACCAAAAGATCTACCTTTTCCCGCAAGGTAGAAAATTCCTAAGACTGTAAAGATCGCTCCAACAGTTATGATAAAATAGGGGATTAGCCTACCTATTTGTACGAGGGCTAAGGATATCAAAGACCCCGACACAACCAAAACCACTAGAAACCCTAGGCTCGTAATCAGCCCTAACTTTATGCCGCTCAATATAAGAGCCGACATTCTTTCTGATCTTTCCTCTCTTCTCAAGAAGTAGGAGATATATGAAGGAAGCATCGGGAAGGAGCATGGAGAGAGAAATGTGAAGATGCCAGCGGTGTAGGCAAAGATCAAGAAAGCCAGGTCCATAGGCATGTGATCACATGTTGCAGTAAAAATTCTTTCGATCTATTGGGTTGTTCTCTCATTTCAGTGTAATATAATCAAATCTTTACGCCAGTTATCTGCTCCAAGTTTTCCCTTAGCCTTTCAGGCATAATCCCAGCCTTCGCTGCCTCTTCTCTTATTTTCTGAACTATCTTCGGGACGTCTATTCTCATTGGGCAGTATTCAACGCACCTTCCGCACATTGTACATGTGTAAGCAACAGGTGCGGCTCTTTCCAAGCCTCCGAGTAGAAATCTCGTTAGAGGAACACCTATTCCGCCCATATAAATGTGTCCGAAGTTTCCAGCAACAAGCGGATATACAGTACAGTTATACATGCAACCGCCACACCTAAGGCAGTAAAGGGCCTGCCTGTAAACAGGATCCTTTATCATCTCTTTCCTTCCATTGTCCAGTAGCACCACATGGTACTCTTTGGGTCCATGCGCTCCATAGGTTGTTTGCTTTTCAATGTCTCCAGTCTTGCTTGGGCAGCTTATTATGCTTATGTAAGCTGGCGCTTTGTAGTTTGCATATCGGAAGGTCACCTCTGCTGTCATCATAGCATCAAGAAGCGTTGGAACGAGCTTTTCAATCCCAGCAATGACAATGTGCTTCTCAGGAAGGCCTGTGGCCAACCTAGCATTTCCCTCGTTTTCTATCACGAAAACTGAGCCGGTATCTGCTGCTATGACGTTTGCTCCACTTATTCCCACGTTAGCCTCGAAGAACTTCTTCCTTAGAAACTTTCTAACCTCTCCTACAAGAACTGCTATGTTGGGAGGAAGATCCTTTCCAACTGCCTTAGATATAACCTCTGCAGCCTTCTCTCTTGGCACATGAATTGCTGGAGAAAGTATGTGCATCGGCTTGCTTTTGAGTTGTTGAATTATGAATTCACCTAAATCAGTTTCATAAACTTGGCAACCAAGTTCTTCGAGCTTTGGGTTTATATGAAGTTCCTCTGAAGTAATACTCTTTGCCTTAACCACTATGTCTCCAGGCTTAACTAGCTCTTTTATGTAATCGAAGGCATCCTCCGCCGTTTTTGCCAGGTAAAAGTTACCCTTCATGTCTTCTATCATATCTCTTGCTTGAGAAATTAGCTCGTCAACGTGAAGCAAGGAGTATTCCTTAAGTTCCCTTACTTTTTCTGCCAACTCCACAGTATTAGGGAAAAGCCTAAAGGCCGTATCTCTATTTCTTCTATAGGATTCAACGGCTCTTTCAAGGGCTAATCTCAGAAACTTATTTCTTGATGCCCTACTAAGCTGTCTAACGTAGTCCGAATAAATCTTTTCCATTTCAGTTCTTTCCATCATATTCTCACCTCTTAATGGACATCTCGATTAGCTGGGCCAAGTTTATCACCTTTAGATTCCTTAGATCCTTATTCTTCAGATAAGGAAGTCCCATCCTTATGTTTGAGATGCATTGAGGGCATCCTGCTACTATCGCATCAAGATCCTCTGGTACCCTGTCCTCCTCTTCGATTTTTCTTGCCGCAATCTTGGCAGATAGAGAGGCAAAGAAAGCAGGGAGTAGGCCTCCCCCACCACAGCAAACAGACTTCTCCCTTTCAAATCTGGGTCTAAAGATTTCTAAGCCAGGGATGGAGGAGATGAGCTCTCTTGGCTCGTCATAGATTCCAGAATGCCTTCCCAATTCACAAGGATCATGATACATTATCTTCATGCTCACCTTGTTTTTAGGCACAAGTCTGCCTTCTTTTATGAGTTTAAGGAAAAATTGACTTGTATGAAGCACATTTGGCTTCAATTTCTTTCCTAGCTCCTCTGGAAAAATTTGAGTGAACATCCTGTAACACGCAGGGCAGGGGGTCACTATCACTTCATATTCTGATAGAACCTTTTCAAGCTCGTTCGCACGTTTTTTTGCCATTTCAGTTTGACCAGCTAGGAATAATGGAAAGTAACAGCATCCCTCTTCATCTAGAGTTTCAAAATTCACCCCAGCTGTCCTGAACACTGATAATATGCTCTCTTTTTCTGGAATAAGGTTTTTTCTATAAACACAACCCAACCATAGGAGAATATTGTCAGGCATTCTTGGACACCGGTTAGCGAGAACCTCACCATAGGAGTGGTTATATTCTTTACTGTTCTTCCCTAAGATATTTCGTCCGGGTGCTGAGAAAACCCTCTAAAA
Organism: uncultured Nitrososphaerota archaeon; assembly: GCA_964480775.1. Taxonomy (GTDB): domain Archaea; phylum Korarchaeota; class Korarchaeia; order Korarchaeales; family Korarchaeaceae; genus QMVU01. The sequence goes on along the minus strand of CAYZRF010000003.1, from coordinate 99,196 downwards.
GAAGAGAAGCTCAGTACAGAGGGTATCTCAGCTAAGAGGAGATAAAAGGGCCCGATAGGATAGTTTGATCTTCTTTGTGTTAAGCCTTCATGTGAGGCTGCTATGCGAAGGTAATAGTGAGAAAAAGATCATAAGGAGGGTTTTACCCGCGTATCCTGTGCCTTGCTTAAAACATGCTACTAAATGAGTGATTCTATCTTATCACTTATCAAAGTGTTGCGTTTTGAAAAAAGGGGAAGAGATTAGATGTCCTCCTACAACCCAAGGACTTGATCGTATCCTGATAAGTCTAGCAGTCCGTGTCCCGAATAATTGAACACAATCACTCTTTCTTCTCCTTTCTCTTTAGCTTTAATGGCTTCATCTATAGCTGCTTTAACTGCATGAGATGTTTCTGGGGCCGGTATAAAGCCTTCAAGTTCTGCGAAAAGCCTTGCGGCCTTGAAGACCTCTTCCTGAGGGTAGGCAATGGACTCTATGATTCCCTCCTTCTTCAAGAGAGATACTGTTGGAGCTGCGCCGTGATATCTGAGTCCTCCCGCATGGATGGGAGGTGGAACGAAGTCACAGCCGAGAGTAAACATCTTCATTAGTGGTGTTGTCTTTCCTGCATCTCCGAAATCATATCTGTATTCTCCTTTAGTCATTGATGGGCACGCAACAGGTTCTACAGCCAAGAACCTAGTCTCTTTTTCCTCACCTCTGAGAACGCAGCCTATCATCGGAAAGGTAAAACCTGCAAAGTTGCTTCCTCCACCAACGCACCCTATCATGACGTCTGGCTTTAATTCGAGTCTTCTTAGCTGCTCTAGGACTTCTTGTCCAATGACTGTTTGGTGTAGAAGAACGTGGTTAAGAACACTTCCTAGAGAGTATTTACTCTTTTCATCCTTAACAGCGACCTCTATTGCTTCACTTATCGCTATACCTAGCGAGCCAGGGTGTTCTAGATTCTCCTCCAAGAAGTGTTTGCCTACTTCTGTTCTGTCACTTGGCGATGGAACAACCTCGGCTCCATAAAGCTTCATCACAAACTTCCGATATGGTTTTTGATTGTAGGATATTCTTACCATGAAGACCAATACACTGAGGTCGAACATTGCTCCTGCATAAGATAGAGCAGATCCCCACTGACCTGCCCCAGTCTCTGTAGTAAGCCTCTCAGTTCCCTCCTGCATTGCGTAATATGCTTGAGCTAAGGCTGTGTTTAGCTTATGGCTACCAGTCGGCGTTACATCCTCTCTCTTGAAGAATATCTTTGCTGGAGTTCTGAGATATTCCTCTAATCTCTTTGCCCTGTAAAGGGGGGTTGGCCTTCCTATTCTGATATACTGTTCCCTTAACTCTTCAGGGATTCTTATGCTTCTTTCCTTTGAAGTTTCCTGCTTAACACATTCCTTTGGGAATAGAACGGACAATGCATCTGGGCTCAAAGGTTCTTTAGTCCTTGGATCGATCATTGGAGGGATTTCCCCCAGATCAGACAGGATGTTATACCAAGATTTTGGAATATCTTCCGCAGACATATCCACTCTTATTTTCAAAACAGATCTCCTCCTACACCTACCTTCAGCAAGTATTTCAAGGGAAGATCAACTGGTCTTGTATCTATTTCCAGCACATGCCTAGTAGTCTTTGGGGGCATTAGCTGACCGCTAAGCCCCATGTCTACCACAAGTTGCTTTGAAACCCTGTATCCTACCCTTCTAGGAAACACGCTTACATCTGGGGAGGAGTATTCAACGAGCAGAACTGGAATGATTTCTACTCCAAGCAATTGTAAAATACGATATCTGTGGTGTCCATCCAAGATCACCCTCGTCTTGCGATCGACAACGAGGGGCCTCCTCAAAACACCTTCATCCAAGATCTCTTTTGATAATTCTTTGAGACGCGATGGACGTATCTTCTCGTGAGGATGCAAAGACTTAGTGGGCAAAAAGACTACTCCGCTAGACTTACGAGTAATACTTTTCAAACAGACTTCTTCAGGGTTATAGCAGCCAAACTAGATCCCCTACATTCATCCTCTTCCACCTTGAAGGTTGGACAAAATTTCATTTTTTCTTTTTAATCTTTCTGCCACCCTTTTTACCTCAATTCGCCATTTTTTATCAAATGGCATTGATCAAAGGGTACAGTACCCTTCCTATTGGTTCACACGACCATTGATTTTCTGAAGATCTTGCTGTGATCTCAGTTTATCAAAAGGTTCGAAAAGTAAACCTATTCATTTTTATATAGATACAATAAGGTAATAATAACATCCAAATTGATTTGGTGACAAAAATGGAAGTTGAAGTTAAAGCAGGAGGACTACCACTTATAGGAGAAAAGGCTCCATCGTTTGAAGCTCAAACTACAAAGGGCAAGATTAAGTTTCCAGAGGATTACAAAGGGAAATGGGTCATTTTGTTCTCTCATCCCGCTGATTTCACGCCGGTATGCACCACTGAGTTCGTAGCTTTCCAGAAGAGATATGATGAGTTCAAGAAACTCAATTGTGATTTAATAGGATTGAGCATAGATCAGGTATTTAGTCACATAAAGTGGGTTGAGTGGATAAAGGAGAAGCTTGATGTTGAGATAAAGTTCCCAATAATCGCTGATGATACCGGAAGGATCGCTTGTTTGTTTGGAATGGTTCATCCTTCTAAGGGAACAAACACTGTTAGGGCCGTTTTCATCATAGATCCTAGAGGTATTATCAGATCTATTCTCTATTATCCACAAGAGCTAGGACGAAACATGGATGAGATTCTAAGAATGGTAAAGGGACTTCAAATATCGGATGAAAAAGGTGTGGCTTTGCCTGCGAACTGGCCCAACAACGAGCTGGTTGGTGATAGAGCAATAATACCCCCAGCAACAGATGAGGAAACAGCTAAGAAAAGGTTGAAAGAGTACGAATGCTTTGATTGGTGGTTCTGCCACAAGAAAATATAGATAAACAAATCGCGAGGGTTCAAAAACCCTCACCCCCACCTTTTTTTGAAAAAATGGTTCAAAGCTTCTTTTCATAGAGCAGATAAAATGTTATGACTTCCAGATAAAATCCCGAACCATTAAGTTTAATTTTGATAACCTTTGTTATAACAAAGGTGATGTAATGGTTTCTGAAGAATTAATGGAGTTGCTGAACAAAGCCATCGCAAGAGAACTTCAAGTTGCCATACAGTACATGTGGCAACACGTCATGTGGAAGGGAGTTAGGGGCTTTGCAGTAAAAGAAGAGCTAAAAAACATAGCTATAGAGGAGATGAAGCATGCAGAAGCAATTGCTGAGAGATTGGCATATTTTGGCGGGTCCCCAACTACGAAGCCAGATCCTATCTTTATTGGGGAAAGTTTGAAGGAGATGATAGAGCGAGATAAAAAGGATGAGGAGACGGCTATAGATTTGTATAGGAGAATAATTGAAGTTGCAAGGAAAGAGGATGATATTACGACTGGCAGGCTCTTTAGGAAGATATTGGAAGATGAAGAAGAACATCACGACTTCTTCACGAGCCTGCTTGAGGATATATAATCAGCAAAGAGATTTGGGAGGTAGTAGCTTATGACTGAACTCCTTCAGGTATATAGATGTAACATCTGTGGAAACATAGTCGAGGTTCTGCACACGGGAATTGGAACTCTTGTTTGTTGCGGTCAGCCCATGGAACTTCTTGAAGAAAAGAAAGAAGATGTTGGGAAGGAAAAGCACGTTCCAGTAGTCGAAAGGACTGAGACAGGAGTAAAGGTGAAAATCGGTTCGATACCACACCCAATGGAAGAAAAACACTACATAGAATGGATTGAAGTAATTGCGAATGGTAACGTCCTCAGAAAGTTTTTGAAGCCTGGAGACAAGCCAGAAGCCGGGTTTGAAATAAAAGAGAAACGATTAGTGGTCAAAGAATATTGTAACATCCATGGACTTTGGATTAAAGAAGAGGCTTCTTGACTCCCACTCTTTTTCTTTTTACTTTGTAGGGATTTTTTCCATCGCCCACGCAACATCTAGTTCTTGAAGCTTCTCTTCTTTTGGAACCCCGTTTTCGTCCCAGCCCATCATCAAATAATACAGTTTTATGGCCTTTTTCAGCTGAACTGGGTCCAAAGCCGTTCTTGAGAGAGCACCACTTCTATGTGGCTGGAAGAACCTCTCAGGAAGCCAGTCGTCATCAGATTTGAACCCTCTCATAACGTTGATTACTCTGGTCAGAGTTGTTGCCCTTTCAGCTACTTTGAGTAGTTCCCAAGCCGTTGTATTCCATCCAGTGATAGCTCTGACCATCTCTACCTTATGAATGACGTTAAATGGCATGAAGAGGCATATTGGCAGCACATTATTTAGCACGCGGTAATTTACGTAGTAGTAGAATGTTCTGACCTTTTGAGGACCTAAATCCTCTACAGGTGGTATTTCAGTTATGCCAAGGGATTTCAACTCGTCTGTTATCCTTTCAAGGTTAAGGATCGTGTCGTGCATGTTGTGGCAATGATCAGCTCCAGTTGGAGATACGGCATATCCTAATCCAAGTCCTTTCTTCAATCTTGGCTCATGCATCGGAACTTCCTGTCCCTTTACGTGGATTGCAAACTTCTCTGCTCCTCTTCCAAGTTTTTCAGCGGCTCTTTTTGATCCTTCGGCCAAGAGGTCACCAATTCCTTTTCTGTCACCTATCATTTCAACCATCTTTACCATTGCATCAGCGTTCCCGAAGGAAAGTTCCAAGCCCCCAGTATCCTCTTTTGTTAGTATTCCATTCTCGTAGCACTCCATTGCAAAAGCAATCGTAGCTCCTACGGAAATAGTATCCATTCCGTAAGCATTGCAAAGCTGATTGGCCCTACATATCGCTTCTAGGTTGTCAATTCCACAATCAGATCCTAATGATGCAAGAGTTTCGTACTCTGGCCCCCCATAAGCTGGATCTACGTTCCAAGGTTCATCTATCTTTACAACCTTCTTACAGGCCACTGGGCAGGCAAAACAAGTATCCATTTTGACTCCATACTTCTTTTTTAGAGTCCTAGCGTCTATCTCCATAACGTTTGGAAAAGGATCTCCTCTGAAGTTGTTTATTGGTAGATTGCCCGTTTGCAATCCTATGTCCATAGCTGCACCAGTTCCATAGAGATGAAGGTTTCTCACGAGGTTTTCAACGTTTTGAGCGAGCCATTTAGACATCTCTCTGAGCTTCCCTGGATTAGCCACCTTTGGAGGCTTAGATCCCCTTACTGCCACTGCTTTCAGCTTCTTCGATCCCATAACGGCTCCAAGGCCAGCTCTTCCCGCCGCTCTGGTTATATCATGCATCACGCAGGCAAACCTTACTAGCTTCTCTCCTGCAGGCCCTATGCAGGCTATTCTAACTCCCTCATCACCTAACTCCTTTCTAATCGATTCTTGAGTTTCCTTTGTCTCCTTTCCCCATAGATGAGAGGCATTCCTTATCTCAACCTTTCCATCTTGAATCCAAAGGTAGACGGGCTTCTCAGAAGCTCCTTTTATTATTACAGCGTCAAAGCCAGCCCTTTTAAGCTCGGCTCCCCAGTACCCACCTGCTTCGGCCTCCCCATATCCGCCTGTTAATGGTGATAGGGCTCCCACGCTGTGTCTTCCGGCTCCTGGAATTGGATTTCCTGTGACTGCTCCTAAAGCAAATATTAAGAGGTTTTCTGGACCGAGCGGGTCCGTTTTGGGGTTTGTTTCCTTCAGAAGGTAATAGGATATGAAACCCCTTCCGCCTATGTAATAGCGATAAAACTTCTCTTCTGGTTCTTCAATCCAAGTTTTACCATTAGAAAGGTCTACCCTCAGTATCTTACCACAGTATCCGAACATTCCGATAAGAACAACACCGTAATTACTTAAATTCTAGAATATCACTTATCCTATATCTCAACTGAAAATAGTTCTCTTTTCCAGATTTTAACATTTATTTGATAACAGGGAAACTAAGAGATTTTAGAACTTGTTAGCACATCGAAGCTATGGCTGCGCATAGCTTGCATTCCTCTATGTCTATGCTCTTATCAAAAGCACGATGTAGCTCGCACATAAGGCCTTTTCTTCTAACAGCCCTACAAACGTCGCAGAATCTTATGATGAAATCCTTGTAAGATATCTGTTTGTTAGCGAGAGAGCTAGCTATTTCATCTACCATTGTCGATATATCTTTCTCGCCCTCTAGGTCTATTGCTCTTCCTCTGAGCTTCCTGCTGTAAAGACTTATGGCCGGTTGACTTACTCCGAGAAGATTTGCAGCTTCAACCTGCTTCAGACCATAGTCCTTGACTAGTCTTTTGGCAATCATTGCTCTTATGACAGGTAGTACACATTTTACTGCAACTTCACATGGAATTAGCAGTTGAGATCCCCCAACGTTAGTATGAAAAACGATAAATATAATTGTTATTACGATAGTTATATATGACATTTGATGGGGTCGACATGTCCTGGACTAGACAACTTCCTAAGGCCTAAACCAGAGTACATAAAATGCCCTAACTGCGGTGGAGAAGTGGAAATATGGACTGATGAGGATGAAACTGTTTGTGAAAACTGTGGAGCAAAGGTATCCAGGAAAGTACAATCATGTCTTCAGTGGTGCGAGTATGCCGACAAATGTGAGGAAATAATAGAAGAAATAAGAAAAAGTAGGTAGGAATAAGGCTAAGAGATTACAAGTATGGTAGTTAGGAGAGTTTCTTACATTCAAGTAATGTTTTATTGCCCATTACCTATTTTTCCAAAAGATGATAGAAGGCAGGGTTCTTAGAAGATTCGATCCTTGGCGTGGAAGCCTTTGTACGTGTCCAATCAAGTACTCTCTTAGCCCTTACACTGGATGCGGACACTCTTGCCTTTACTGCTATATAAGTGCCTATATTAGGAATCCTTTCAAGCCGAGACCCAAGAAGGATTTCCTTAAGAAGCTAACAATGGATCTTAAGAAAGTTAAACCTGGATATCTTGTTTCGATCAGCAACAGTTCGGATCCTTACACTCCACCTGAGAATGAGCTTGAGTTAAGTAGAGCTGCACTAAAATTACTTATCGACTTTGGCTTAAGGGTCTTGATCGTCACTAAGTCTGACCTCGTTGTGCGTGACCTAGATATACTTTCAAAGGGAGCCTCAGCTGTCTCTATCACTGTAACTACCATGGATGAGAATATTGCAATGTTGCTGGAGCCGGGAGCTCCTTCTCCTAAGGATAGGATGAAAGCACTTCAAAGGACATCTTCAGCTGGAATTCCAACCATCTTAAGGTTCGATCCAATAATACCTGGCCTAAACGACTCTGATGAAATCATATCAGAGGTGGTAAACAGAGCTAGGAAGGCTGGGGTGTTACATGTTGTCTCCTCTACCTACAAGGCTAGAGTAGATAGCATCAAGAGAATCCTTTCCTCTTTTCCAGAGCTTAACTGGATTAAGGAACTTTATAGCAAGGGAGAGAAGATAGGAGGCTATATTTATCTTCCGTACAGGCTGAGAAGAAGCATATTAGAAAGAGTAAGGGCCATGGTTGAGGAAGCTGGCATGACTTTTGCAACTTGTAGAGAGGGAATGCCTGCACTCCATTCTAAAGGTGTTTCGTGCGATGGTTCCCATCTAACTTTAGTGTCAGGTAGTAGGCAGTTAGGGGAGTTTCAGTCCATGAAGTTTGGGGGTATTTAGAATGAAAATTCTAGAGGAAAAAACGGTATATTACGGTAAAGTATTTGATTTGAGGGTATCTCAGCTTGAGACTCCGACTGGTAAAAGGATCAAAAGAGAATTTGTGAACCATCCTGGAGCTGTTGCTATAATTTCTCTTCAACATGGAAAGATACTTTTGATTAGGCAATACAGACATTCAGTGAGAGAGTGGTTACTGGAGATTCCGGCTGGAACCTTGGAAATAGGTGAAAGTCCAGAAGACTGCGCAAAGAGAGAATTAGAGGAAGAAACAGGATACAAGCCAGGAAAGGTTAAGGAGATATTCCGTGCCTACGTGGCCCCTGGGTATAGTAACGAACTGCTCTTTTTCTTTTTAGCTGAAGAGCTTCAAAAAGGGACTTTCTCTCCTGAGGAAGATGAGATAACGCAAGCCATCTGGGTGGATTTGTCTGAAGCCTTTGAAATGGTAAAAAAAGGAAAGATAAGAGATCTAAAAACCATCTCGGCTATTCTGTGGGCTTCTAAGAGAAAAGAATAGAAAATCATCCAGATATCATCAGATCTGAGAGTTCTCTAAGGGTTGAGACCTCCACGACCTTCAAGTCGTAGCCGTTCTCCTTGAGGTATTGCTCCAATGAGACCACTTTCTCCTCGTATCTAGTGATGAAGAAACCAGGAGCTATCTCCTTGGTTATTGGAATCATAATGATAACTTTAGACTGTCCTGGGGGTACTGCAAAAACCTTTGCTCCCATTTCTGCTGCTGCTTTTGCCTTTTCAGGAACTCCACCTACTCTGCCTATTGTCCCATCAGGGTAAATGACTCCAGTTGCCATAACATCTGATCTGACGACTTTTCCTTCCACTGAGGCCAAGATTGCGATTGCTAGAGGTGCTCCTGCGCTTGGACCATCTACTATCTCCACCTCCTCCTCTGCCTTAATCGTCACGAAAACATCGAAGTTTTTTAGCGATCTATTAGTTATGGATTCCACAGCAGTTATGGCGTTATTTAGGCTACTTTGTAGATCTATTCCAATGTAGGGGCTTGTCTTAACGTATACTCCTCCCTCTCCAGGTTTTATCTGCACAGAAGCTTTCATGACAACTCCTTCCATTCTTTGGCTCCACCAAGGCCCTATCATGCGTACTGCAACAATAGATACAGAAGCGTTTCCTGTAGATGTCTCTCCCCCTTCATAGCCTGCAGAGGTCGATTTCTCAGCAATCTTCTTATAATAAGAGAGCTGTGAGGAGAGAACTCTAAGCGAGTTGTTTAGCTGAGCGACCTGTTGAGATAGTGCCTGATTTTCCTCGCTGAGCCTAACAACCCAGTCCCGTAGCTGTGCATTAGTTGAGCTTGCATTGATGTAAACAAACATCTGAATACCATTTACCACAAGACTTGCCACTAGCAGGAGGATAATTGCTCTGTTCCTCATTTCAACCTCAAGTTCCCAAAAACAGGCGTAAAAATCTTTGCCTCAATATTAGCGATGCTTATTAGCATCAGACGTTAGGTTTGAAAAATGCTCAAATGGGTAAGAAAGGGAGAGATAGCTGGATCCCCAATGCCTAATGGTCAAAAAGATCTTCTTCGCTGGTTAAATTCTGGGATCAGAGCGATTGTAGTCTTAATTGAGGATCATGAGATAGCTCCTCTTTGGAAGTCCATTGAAAGCTATCTAAACGAGCTAAGGGATTTAGGATTTGATGTTTACCACTCCCCGATTAGGGATTTTTCAGCTCCAAGCCTTGATCAGTGCATGAAGCTCGTTAAATGGATATCCGAGAGAGTTTCTGAAGGAAAACCCGTATTAATCCACTGTTATGGCGGGATAGGGCGAACGGGTACGATAGCTGCATGCTACCTGGTTTATAGAGATGGATTAACTCCTTCTGAAGCTCTTTCAGAGGTTAGAAGGAAGATTCCCCATGCAGTTGAGGTCCCTTCCCAAGAAGAGATCGTTCATAAGCTTTACAATTTCCTTCAACGTCACAGAGAGAGCCTTTGCTAGGTTCCAGCCTTCCAATTCTTCAGATATTCCTTTTGTTCGTTTGTAAGCTTATCTATTTGAATTCCCATAGATTCAAGCTTTATCTCGGCGACTCTCCTGTCTATTTCCTCCGGAAGTCTGTAAACTTTTGGCTCTAGCTCTGAAGAGTATTCCTTTATGTATTTTGCTGCTAAAGCTTGGAGAGCGAAGCTCATATCCATTATATCCGCCGGGTGACCGTCTGCTGCTGCAAGGTTGACCAGCCTTCCTTCAGCGAGCAGGTATATCCTCCTTCCATCTGACATTAAGTACTCTGTAACGTTTTCTTTTGGCCTATTAACTTCCTTAGCCAAGGATTCAAGGTCAGGTTTGCTTATCTCAACGTCAAAGTGCCCTGCGTTTGCTAGAATAGCGCCGTCTTTCATGATTTTGAAGTGCTCCTTCCTGATAACATTTATGTTACCAGTCGCTGTGATAAAGACATCTCCGATTCTTGCAGCTTCCAGCATTGACATAACCCTGAATCCGTCCATTCTAGCCTCTAAGGCTCTTATAGGATCTATTTCTGTCACTATAACGTTGGCACCGAGACCATTAGCTCTTACTGCAAGGCCTCTACCTACCCAACCGTAGCCGACTATTACAACGTTTTTTCCAGCTATTAGAAGATTCGTGGCCCTCATTATGCCGTCGAAAGCTGATTGCCCGGTTCCGTACCTATTGTCGAACATGTACTTGCACTTTGAGTCGTTCACTGCTATTACTGGAAATCTGAGGACTCCTTGAGCTTCCATAGCTTTAAGTCTGATCACTCCGCTTGTGGTTTCCTCACTCCCACCCATTATATCTGGAATGAGCTCTTTCCTTTCCTTATGCAATATTGCCGTAAGATCTGCCCCGTCATCTATTATTATGTTTGGTTCGATGTCTAATGCTTTGTGGAGATTCTCATAGTATTCCTCCCTTGTCATTCCATGCCAAGAGTAAACCCTGATCCCCTCTGTGGCTAGGGCTGCGCAAACATCGTCTTTCGTGGAAAGAGGGTTGCTACCAGCTAGTGAGACCTCAGCACCGCCTGCCTTCAGAACTAATGTCAGATAAGCAGTTTTCATCTCTAGATGTAGGCAACAGGCTATCTTCAAACCTTTTAGAGGGCTTTTTTCCTTGAATTCCTCATTTATCTTGTTTAGGACAGGCATGAATCTGGAGACCCAATCTATCTTCTTTTTTCCCTCAGGAGCAAGCGATATATCTTTCACTTTGTACAATTTCATCTTGTAGAGAAAACGGGTAACAAATTTTTCATTTTCCAATGGAAAAATGGTCTCAAGAAAATTTGGATGAGACCTCTTATTCCATCATCCTATCGTGCTGATGATTTATTTTCACTAAATTTAGGGGATTTATGCATAGACAATTGTTTTGAGATATTTCGTGGTTGTTAATTTTAATTGATCCTTCGGGTGTGCTTGATAGGGTGTTAAAAACGGTTAAAATCGGGATATACCTGCCTGTTTATGGTGGATGGCTTCGAGGTGTTGATGAGGAGGAACATTCGCCTACGTACAATTACGTGAAGAAGGTGGCAATTCAAGCAGAAGAGATGGGTATAGATTCCTTGTAGATTCCTGATCACATGTTAAATCCAATAAAAGGAGAAAGAGCACCTTGCCTAGAGGCTTGGACCCTTGCCACAGCGATAGCTGAAGCGACTGAAAGGGTCATAATATCTCATACGACTCTTTGCGAAGCATTTCGTCACCCAGCTGTTTTGGCAAAGCAAGCAGTAACCTTGGCTGAAATTAGTAAGGGAAGGTTTTGGCTGAGCATAGGCGCTGGTTGGTTTAAGAGGGAGTACGAGGCCTATGGCTTGCCGTTTTATGAACACGATAACAGAGTTGAAAGGGCAAGGGAGGCAATTCAGATCATAAAGAGATTATGGGAAGGAGACGAGGTTACCTACGAAGGGAAGTACTACTCGATAACCGAAGGTCTATTGGAACCTAAACCAGATCTAAGACCACCAATATGGTATGCTGGAGTCTCAGAAGCTTCTCGTAACCTCGCAGCCGATGAAACTGATGGCTGGTTGATGGAAAGTTGTAGCTTGGAAGAGGCAAGAAAAAACGTGGTAGATATGCAGGAGCGACTTAGGAAGAGGGGAAGACGAAGGATACAGTTCGCTATTCCCGCCCTAGCGTTCATCAGAGAGACAGATGAAGATGCTAGGAAATACGTGGAAAGGATCACGGAAGGAAGAAAGGATTTGATAAATCGCATACTGGATAAGGGTTTGGTAGGATCGCCCGAGACCGTAGCCAAGAAAATAAACTTGTTGGAGGTGGTAGGGATAGATCACGTCTTGTTGCAACTCACTCCTACCTTAAGAGAGTTGCAAAGGGTTAGTGAAGTCCTTAATATTATTAGAAAAAGGTGATATGAGGGAGTAAATGTAAAAAACATTCCTAAAGAGGAAAAGAATTCTCCATTAAGTTCTTCTATATTCAAGTTAAAGCTTTTATTTTTAGAGTTTGCACCCAAGCATTCGACCAACAAGATTATAGTTTAATTTTTTGATAATAAAACCCCGGGTCTATGTCAAAAAGATGTTCCATGAAATTCCAGTGTTTTCAAAAAATTCTGCAGTGTTCTAAAAATACATCAGACTTCCTATAATTAAAGTGAGGGCCGGAGGATAGAGGAGAGGCTGGACATGAAATTCCTTCTAGCGACCTTCTCTGCTTTTGTTTTCGATCTACTGCTTAATGTAGAGCCAAATATCCATCTTAAGGAAGAAAAAATGACAAAATTCGTATGCTCGCCTTTTTTAGGCGAAAAGCTAAGTTCGCGCGAGCATTCTTACAACTTCTACGGGAGCCGTCTAATTTTATCGCTTAAGAAGGAAGGCTAAAGGCCATCCTCCGGCCCGATGACCTCCCCCTCCTTTTTTCTTATTTTTCAAATATGTTTAGAATGTTTTACATTCATTAATATGCTGGAAATTAAAGAAAGTCTCTTTCTAGAATTAAGGTGTGAAAACATATTTTATGTCGATTATGAAGATCTGCGGATCTGGACACCTTCCAAAACATCCACAATAACTGAGATAGGGAAAAGGATCCTTACTCGTGTGAGTTGGTATGTAACATGCGTATATGAAGTAGATTTCTTCATTTAACGGCAATTTAGAGAAGGTTAGGTTACAGTTGCTCATCCAAAGTGTGTTAATCACTCCACAGCTACCCTTGCATTTTTCTGGATTTTCAGCGGGCTTGCATCCTGGGAAATTTATCAGGCCATTTGTTCTGCCCATATCTCCGTAGAAATACATCTCTCTCATGTAATGAATATCACAGGCTGTTAACTCCGAAGGACCTTCATCTCTACAGCCAGATAAGATGCCAAGTGAGCAATCCCTCCAAAACCACCACTTGTGATTAAAACAATGATTGAAAACGCAGATCCAACCATGATATATCTTGTCTCGGACCCAGTTTCCCTCACCACACCCCTCAGTCACTACGATAGAGAGATTTTCACCAGAATATAATGCCTGGGTGGCGTTCAAAATGATGCTTAACTTTTCTTCGTCAAGTGAGGGTGGAACCTTAACGAATTTGGACCTTCCCTCTGCTGATTTGATCCATATAGAGATGTTTCTGCTTTTAAAGGTATTTATGATTTCCAATGTTTCTGCCTCCTCTTCTCTGATGATGGAGTATACTTTTGTAGGAATGGAGTGCATTTCGATCTCCTCTGCAAGCATGTCAGCGTAACATAAACAAGTGTATTTTGGGATGTTCCATATAACTTCTATCTGATAGCCTTTTTCCAACAAAACCTCTACTTTCGCTAAAATCTGTCTTACCTGATCTCTGTTAAAAATTGCTGGAGGCATTCCTATAACGATCGCTTCAGGCTCATATCCTCTTGCCTCTTTGAACCTCTTTATTTCTATTTGTACCTCTTCTTCTGTAGGAATAAGAGTTAAAGCCATTTCTTTGAGTTCAGGAGGAAATACTGGAGCTTCAGATATCTTATCGTTAAGATGAGTTTTTGTTGGCATTTCCTCACTAAAATGCGGTGATTGGCCATATCTCAAAGTTAAGAAAAAGCTAACAAGTCCTAGAAGTAAGATGAAAGAGAGCAAGAGCGTTAGATTTCTGGATTTAGCCAAGGTCTGTTCTCAATAAAAGGTTCAATAAATAAAGTAGTTAACCCTGTACCTCCTATTTTAAAGGAGAAGATCAAAACACTAATGGGCTTTTTGTCTTGGGCAAAGGGGGGTAGTTCATGCAAAAGAGCTCGATATTAGAGCTTGCTAGGAGAAGAAAAACAGTTAGGAAGTTCTCATCAAGCCTAGTTAACTTAAATGAAGTTCTGTTGGCCCTAGAGGCTGCTTGTCAAGCCCCTTCAGGAGCTAATACTCAACCATGGAGGTTTGTAATAGTTACCGATCCTCAAAAGAAAAGGAGAATAAGGGAGATATGCGAGAATGGTGAGAAGGAATTTTACTCAAAAGTAAGGGGAGAATTAAGAGGATGGTTGCTCTCAAAGGGATTTAGCTGGAAAAAGCCGTTTTTAGAAGAGGCCCCTCTCTTAGTCCTTGTCTTTTCTGAAAAGAAAGCACCTTACTCAACCCACTCTGTTTGGTTGGCGATAGGGTATATCTTGCTCGCTTTGGAGGAACTTGGACTTAGCACGGTGACCTATACGCCCTCTAATCCTACAGGTATATTGGATGAAGTCAATGCTCCAGAAGAATTTAGATTAGAGGCAATACTTCCAATTGGGTTCTCCGCTGATGAAAAACCAAAGGAATCTAGATTTAGTGCTTTAGATGTTTCATTTCTGAACAGCTGGTCTAACCCTATTCCTTTGAAATAACCTTGAGTGAACCTATCATTCAAGCTTTCTTAAGAGTCCAGCTAGCTCTGCTTTTGCCCCACTCCATAAGTCTTCTCCGTGGGATACTAGCATGGTATCGAAATCTAACTCCAGTAATCTTCTCAATCCTCTCTTTGCCATTTCATAATCCTCACAATAACGCTCTGGTGGAGGAGAGAGCTTACCATTGAATACAAAGAGGGTGTCTCCGACAATTATTGCTCTCTTACTCTCTATAAATAAGCAGATATTTCCTGAAGTATGACCTGGAATGTGAATTACCCTTATCCCTCCGCAGTATTGCAAGGTCTGCCCGTCTTCCAGTATTACGTCAACGAGAATGCCTGTGATTTCCTTAATAGCACTAGCATCTCCTTCATGTGATGCGACCCGAAAGCCGCACCCCTTTTTTAGCTTATAGAGACCTCCTATGTGATCCCTGTGACGATGAGTTATCAAACACATTTCAACATCTTTTGGACTTTTGTTCAGGCTCTTGATGTACCTGAGGATGGTGTCAGCATCCTCCTCAGATCCTCCAGTGTCCACTAGGACTAGTGTATTGCCGCAAGTAAGAAGGAATGCCTTAACACCATTGAGAGAAACCGGATGTATACCCTCTAAGGTTGTATGCATAGGCCATCTATAAGCTTCTATTTTCTAATCTTTACCTTTTGACCAAAAAGCTGTTTATCGATTAGGATGCCCTTCATCGAGTTTGACAGTTTATTATAACTTGTTATTGATTTCCAACGTTACCAAGCAATAGGTGCAGGGGTTAACCTGACTAACATATGTATATAGGCCAACATTTCACTCTTTCAAACAGAAAGAAAATCGCAAAACTTATCTTTTGGCTTTCGACTCAATAAGAATTATCAAATTGTCAAGAACAAAAATTTAGTCTGAAATTGTTTATTTTCGGCTCATATAACGTCTTCTTATTTATTATTCCAGAGATGCCTTCTTCTATCTCCAATGTAATTTCTCCAACATAGAATTAAAAAAGACAGTACTTCCCATGAATGAAACCCAATTTAAGGGACTATATGAGAATACAGCTCCAACAAACCTCTTCTGTGAACTTCAGTTTTGGGAGCAAAAAGGCCCAATTTTTTGGCCGAAAATTCGAACTATAAGATCTTGCTTTAGAATTACGATTCTATCCTCTAAACTATTTAGAATTCAAAGGATTGCTAGATCATTAGTTTTGATATCTTATGAGGAGTCTTAAGCCCGTTTCCAGTTAAAGGAACAACTATATACTCGTCCCTATCAATAAGTCTTTCGGCTATCAGCTTCTCTAACCCAGCAAGAGCTACGGCAGAAGTGGGCTCAACAAAAAGTCCTTTTTTAGCCAATCTCTTCCAATTTTCTTTTATCTCAGCGTCTCTAACAGTAAGAGCATCTCCTCTAGTCTTTTGAATGGAATTCACCAATTCATCTAGTCTAGGCGGATCCCTTATCATTATACCGTCAGCTAAGTGAGAGCTGCCTTCACTTTGAGTTTGTCCGTGCAGTCTATCGACTAGAGGAGAGAAACCTTCTGCCTGAATTCCGAATAACCTAGGCAACTTATTGATCATACCTATCTCTTTTAGTTCCAAAAATCCCTTGTATGCTCCTAACAAGAGAGTTCCGTGACCAACGGGCAATATCAGAGCGTCTGGTTCCTTAAATCCG
The DNA here is from genome assembly GCA_964480775.1 of uncultured Nitrososphaerota archaeon. Classification (GTDB taxonomy): domain Archaea; phylum Korarchaeota; class Korarchaeia; order Korarchaeales; family Korarchaeaceae; genus QMVU01. Next base: position 82,973 of record CAYZRF010000003.1, on the reverse strand, counting down.
ATTTGATCCCAGATCTCAAATGCAAAAGTTTTGGTTCCCTCTAAAAAGAAGGGATTCCACACGTGGCTCGCGTAGAAAATCCCTTTCTCAGCTTCTTTTATCGCAAAAATTGAGGCATCGTTCCTTGAACCTCTTGCAATGACTTCTGCCCCATAAGCTTTTATTTGGAGAAGTTTTGACCCAGAGGCGTAAGAAGGTACAAATATTTTGCAAGAAATGCCTGCTTTTGCAGAATAAGCCGCAACAGAGGCCCCAGCATTACCTGAAGAATCTTCTACTACTTTCTCAACTCCCATAATCTTAGCTACCGATATCATGATTGAGGATCCTCTATCCTTAAATGAGCCCGTTGGAAATAGGAATTCCAGCTTAAGGAAGCATGAATCTAAACCCATCAAATCAAGTTGGATGAGAGGTGTAATTGGTTCTCCCAGAGATACCTCTCTGTTAAATGCTACTGGAAGAAGTTCCCTATACCTCCACAAAGTAGAAGTTCTTTTTTTAAGCTCCGAAGGATCTACTTGAATGCCTTTAAGATCCATAGTAAGGGATAAAGGATGCCCACATTCACACTTCCATGACTTGCTTATTTTCTGAGTACGGCCGCATTTAAAACAGAACATTTTCCAGCCTTTAAATATCTTAGAGAACGAATTCATCTTTCTTAATTTTGCTTTATCCTTACTTAAAAGATCTGATAGTAATCTTAATCCCTCTTTGAGATGATTATCCTAGAATTCCAAAAGAAAAGCTTATTCAGGTTGCTATAAAGCCTTAAGAGATAGGGTCAGAAATTTAGATAAGAATATAGATCCTAATCCCTTATTGAGATGTTTGGGATGATGAATCCAGCAGGAAGAGATTGAAAGATGATCGTCGGTCGGCTTACTGACCAATACTTGTAAAAATCTCTTTCTTCAATCAACAAGAACTTCGCATCCCAAAAACAAGACATTTAAACTTGTAGAAGCTTATTGTGCCTTTTTACGCAATAAAGAAAAAATCTAAAACCTTTAGATTTCAGGTTTTCTGAGGTCATCAATCTTTTTCTCTGATCCTATTTCAACTTCTGCTTCTTTCTCTAGGCTTTCTGTGTATTCTACCTCTCCTATAACTCTACACCTCCTCTCCAAGTAGATCCTCCTACCATGAAGGCTTTTTGCTCTCGATCTTTCTTCCATAACAATTTCGTCGGCATAAACATCCTCTACCCTGGCCCTTTCCTCGATCAAGACTTCTTCTGCTATAACAGGACCTTTTATCTCTCCTCTTTTGCCTATTCTTACTTCTCTAGCCTTTGTGCCCCTTGATGTTCTAATATAGCCGCCAACCTTTATCAGATCCTCTACCTCAATGAGATCTGCCTCAACTCCTCCACCAACCTTCATAGATTCCGCCTTTAGAAGACCTCTAACCTTGCATGTTCCTCCAACATCGAGTCTGCCAGTAAGTAAAAGGTCTTCATCAACTGTTATGGCACCGCCGACCTCAACATCTTCCCCCTGTGCTCTGCCTGAAATGCTGGCTTTACCGCCAACATCAAGCTTATCGAAATTTATGGAGCCAGAGATTTTGAGTACACCTCCAACGTTGATTTCGCCTCCTTCTGCACTCCCTTTAATAGAAACAAGCCCGCCAACATCTATTTTATCGAACTTCAGTCCATCTTCAGCTTTTAGAGCCCCTCCGACATTTATTTCTCCGCCTGCGCTCCCTTTTCCAAGTTTTGCAACTCCTCCCACATCCATATTTTCAAACACGAGAGAACCCTTTGATTCGAATCCCCCTCCGACATTTATATCAGTGATTTTTCCACCTGTGATGACAGCTTTTCCTCCGACATTTAGCTCTTCCAATTCGACATCCTTTTCTCCAGTAAACTTCCCTCCAACCTTTACTTTCTCGGCTTTGACCTTGTCTTTGGCTATGAACCCCCCTCCAACATCGATTGTCTCCGCTTTAGTCTCTCCACCGACTTCTAACGATCCGCCAACCCTAATTTCTTCACCCTCGAGGTTTCTTTGAACAATCAATTTCTTATCGATTTCGAAGGTTTCGGCCTTAGCGGCGCCTTTTACCATCAAGCTTCCTCTTTTCACCCTAACGCTAGTTTCAACGCTCAGGTCACCCTCAATGTTTATATCTCCTCTTTTTACATCAAGTTTCAAAGCCTCTAAACTACATAGAAAAGTACAATCGCCCTTGCATATCACGGATCCATCTACTTTGACCTTGGGTGGCTCTCCTTCCCCTCGAATAGTTGCTCCTTCACCAATAAGAAGGCTTCCGCTTACCTCGCCTAGTCTCGCTTTGCTCCAAGGCTCTATCCGTGTTACATCTGGCATGCCTACCAAGCCACCTCACCATACGCGCTTTTTATCTCAACTCACAATTTGAGACTATCATTCCATAGATAAATTACACTTTCAATGGGCTTGAACTCGAGTCCTTGCCCTCATTTAGCAGTATGTTTATGGTTATTATTTCATGCAAAGCCGATTTCGTGTCCAATGATCTAGTTACCCTGAGCCCAATCATTCCAGCCTCAACAGGTATCTTGGAAAACCCATTTCTGAACTTCATTTTCATCATCAAGCCTTTTTTCTTTTCCCGACTTATAGAAGAAGCGCACAAGAGAGGATCACTTGTTGTAGTAACGTTTGGTGATCACAAATGAGTGAATACTAATACCCTCTGGAACTTAAGGGCTCCCCCAACAGTTTCTTTAACCTCTCAAAAAGTTCAAGAAATTCAATTCCCCTTATTGTTACCCTGTAAATTCTCGATCCGTCTTCTTCCTCAACTCTCACCAATCCCTTTTCCATCAACTCGTGCAAAAACCTGTTTGCCCTGTCAACAGGGATTCTTGCACCGTAAGAGGCTCTTGTTATGGTGCACCTATCCTCCATTCTTATTGTGTTGAGTAGGTCTGCATAAACCTCGTATCTTGTTCTCTTCGAACGTACTGACAACTTATTCACCTCAATCTCTGCGCCTTTAATCCCACCATTAGAACGTCCAGCAAAATAGCTTTGACCTTCTGCCAGTCGATATCAAGCTCGAGAATTGCCCAGTGTAACTCTAAGCCATCAAGCATAGCAAGTAGAATCATTGAAAGTGATTTTGGATCAATATCGTTTCTCAATTCCCCCTTCTTAATTGCTTCTTGTATTGTAGAAGCAATAAGTCCTTGAATGAGCTCGTACTGTTGCTTCAGCATGTTATTCAATTCAGGAATTTTAGGTGCCTCTGCCAAGAATTCTGCCTTTAACCTTGCAATTTCTCTTTTTTCAGGAACTAAAGGAGAGAGGTACAAATCTATAGCTTTCTTTAACTTCAAATCAAACGTCTTATTTTGAGAAAACAGCTTTTCAAATTGATCTCTAACCTTTGCAATTGATTTCTTTTTTAATTCAACAAACAGTTCCTCTTTACTCTTGAAGTACCAATATAGAGTTCCTTTACTAACACCAGCTTCTTCTGCTATCTTATCCATTGTAGTTTTTGCGTATCCCCACTTCGAAAAGCACTTTGCGGCTGCGTCCAGGATTTTCTTTTTTGTAGGTTCCACCATTATTTTCTAGTTTGACTGACTAGTCAGTCTATATAAACTTGATGAAAACGATTAAACGACCAAGAATCCACACCGAAGTAGTTTTGCAGTAAGAAAAAACAAGAAGAAATTACAATTGTAATTTTAGCTTACCCTTTGGGATACTAACATTTTGTGATTAACACATGTGCGGAGGTATTAAAATTGGTGACAAATATGGGATCTGGCTTAAGACAGGTGAAGATCTTGAGATCAAAAAGAAAGTTTACCCTTAGAGCTGTTATTATAGGTCTTTTCTTTGCTGTTCTTTCAACCATATTGAACGCTTACCTTGGAATAAATTTCGGTATGGGTTTTGGATTTGGTGTAGTGACAATCATCGTTTCATATGCAATGCTTCACAAAATGCTTGGTGGAAGTTCTAGGGGAGAGCTAGGTATTGCTTACATTATTAGCACCTCAACGCTTGCAGCCCACTGGATACTAGGTCTAGCTATTTTCTTAACAGAGCGTTTCTCGGATGTTTCTTTTCCATCTTGGCTGTATCCTCCAAATACAGATCCATCCTTGGGTTTTGGAGTATGGACAAAGCCCGTTTTGATGTTGTTTTCTCTCGAGCTTATGGCGACCACCTTAGGCCTTGTATTTGCAGTTCTCCTGAGCAGTGAGTTTGTTAAGAGCGAAAAGATGGTATTTCCAAACTATGCAGTTTCTGCATCACTTATAGATGCTTGCATAAAAGGAGGTGGCGAAGCAAAATTAGTCGGGATTTCTGCTTTAGCAGGGCTCATAATTACGTTATTACAGTACGGTCTGGGTACGATAGGGATAAACTTAGTGAACATAAACCTCACCCCCTACCTACCAAAAGGTGCTGTCTTTGCTATAACCCTAAGCCTCGGATTCGCCGCTGTTGGATACATTATCAGTGCTCAAGTTTCTCTGAGCCTTTTGATCTCTGGTCTATTAACTTATTTGGTCTTGTCACCTTATCTAGTCTCCCATAACATAGTTGAATATTCTGAAAGCATTCAGGAATTTTACAACAACATGATCTTCGGTTTTTCCATCTCGCCAGCAATAGGAATGCTTATTCTAGGTGGTTTTGGTCTTTCTTTCCTCTTCTTTCTGAAGAGGAAGATAATACGGAAGACTGAAGAGAATGAAAAGGAGAATGAAACTTTGGGGTATGCGTACTTGTACAAGATCTTTTGGAGGAAGCTTCTTCAGAGCAAGAAACTTACTTTTACATTTTTCGCGCTACTTGCATCCCTCTTGGTTGCGGCCTACGTTCTGCATCCTTTTTATCCTCTTCCAAGGTGGTTCTCGGTTGTCTTTGCAGCATACGCATCTTTCATTGCGAGTTTCATCGAGATAGTTATATTGACTAAAATGACTGGAGAGACAGGCATGTCCATGGGGACAACGGGAATAATCCTTTACGACATCCCAGTCTTCACTATGGGTTATAGGGGCTACACAGGATACATGGTCGCTCCGTACTTTAGGCCAAGTCCATGGACAGCTCCAAGCATAACAGGATTGGTGAAGTACAAGGATTCTTTAGATGTTAGCATAAAAGACATCGTTAAGGCTAAGCTTATTGGTTGGGTTCCGACTTTTGCAATTAGCGCTTTTGTGACCATCGCGCTTTGGAGATACCTCGGTTTTGGAAACGAACAGATGCCAGCAGCGGGATTGCTTCAAAGCAGTATTTATGTCAGGATGTTAGCAACTGGAAACATTGGAGGAACGGTGGATCCAACCCTGTTTGTGGCTGGTGGGATAGTTGGTGCTATTTTGGAGGTTGCTACCCCCCTATCTATGACGGGTCTTGCCATGGGCATGATACTTCCCCCAAACTACATAATTCCCATAGCTTTGGGAGGTTTTGCCAGGTTAATTACAGACAGAAAGCTGGGAAAGAAGTGGTACAAAGAAAAGGGAATGTTGATCGCCACGGGACTGATGACCAGCTCAATATTGACTCAGGTTATTATGAGTATTCTAATGACGCTTTGAATTCATAGCATTAAAATAAAGCTCGTTTAACACTTAGAAAGCCTTATATCGTTGTAATCTTTACAATTCCACACTTAAACTATTCTATAGGGATCAGAAAGGCCCTTGGATATCCTTCTTCGAAAGATGTTTCTAAGATCATAGCTCCTGTCTCAGGAACAATTCCATAGAAGATTATGCTCCCCCCCTTTGGTCTTATCTTAAAATGAGTATCTGCCAAATGGACAACCCGTCGAGGGATCCTCTGACCTTCCTTCATCACAACGAAACAGAAAGTGTTGTTCGTTTTTACCCAAGAACCAATTTGATACATGAATTCCAAGGCACCATCAGGACCCAACTCGTTTTCTAAAGTATCAAGGCCTATTATCGTGTAAAGTGTACCATCTGCAGATTTTGTTATCAAACTCGCGCAATAATTGATGAATTGGTCGGCAGCCTCTTCAGGATCCTTCATATATAGGGGTAGAACATATTTTCCTCCTATCCTTTCCGCACTAGGTGGTGGTAGAACGAACCTAAGTCTTTGTTCAGGATCTGGGGAGACATATCCCTTCAAGAAGTTTTCTACTATGTCAGCCCCTCTAAATGAAGAACTAGGTAAGTCGATTAAAGAATCACCTCTTTGTATATGAGCTTGACCTGATGGCACAAGAAATGCTATATACCTGCTTCCTACACCCTCATAGACTTCAAGCAAGTTTATAGACCCTCTGGTCCATCCCCCTCCAAGAATCTCATCCAAGCCTTCTATTTTTGATGGAAGTTTTCCTTTTTCGGTAAGAAAAACTGTCTGCACTTTTTTTCTTCTGTTTTTCGGAATTATTTCCCATCTCCATGGTTTAGAACACCTAAATAATCCGTTGCGAAGTGTGAAAATATACCTACTTCTTAATATCCTCATGCCTCTTAATTTCTCCACCACTAGCTCTCTTACAAGCCTTCCCTCAACTTCTAGTTTTTGTAAGCAAACTATTCCGTCTACCAAGAAATCTAGGGAGGAGGTTCCTTCTCTCTCCCCAACGAAAATTACGAAAGCTCCTAGAGCACTTGCGCTAGAGATTATCGACATTTCAGCCCTGTCTCTGTCTTCTGGGGGGATAAGGTTTGCGTAATAGTCCCAAGAATCTATTATAACGCATAATTCAGGCCTAAGCAGTCCTAAAATCTCCTTTATAGTTTGAGAGGGGGTTGTGAGCCTAATGTCAACAAATGTTTCCTCTCCAACTGTAAGAAGTTCTACATCCTTAAGCCAAGGATATTGAGACAAAATATCGCTTCTTGAAACCCTTGAAGTTAAGTAAGTGCAGGGTCGGTTGTCTAAAAATTCCTTAATGATAGAGAGCGAGAATATGGTTTTTCCTGTGCCTGGACGGCCCTTTATAAGAAGGCTATGATTTCCTGGAATATTTATGAATTCCAATATCTCTTTTGGTATGCTAAAACTAGATAGGTTCAACTTACGAGATACATTGTTTTGCCTACGATTTAAACATTTAGTTGACTTTTCTTGATTTAAAGAATAATACGGTAGCTAAAGTGAGTCGATCTTCGCGTTCGTTTTTCTTTTTCGCCTCCAACTCTGAGAAGATTTTTTTAGTCTTCGGTGCTAATGTCATAAGATAAAGGACATTTGATGTTACTATTTCTGTTGTTTCTCCAAATTACTTCATACGTTGGAAGCAAAAGCAGAATACCAAAAAGATATAAGAGATCAAAGATTTGATGGTGCTACTGAAAAAGAAAACACAATACAGTCCTAGTTGTTTTTTAACTAGTCTCTTGAAGCTCCTCGATGACCTCATTTATCGCAAACAAAGCCGTTTCGATATCCTCTCTCTCTATCCCGTAATGAGTAACTGCCCTGAAGCGACTTCCTCCCACTTTTAGTATCTTCACTCCTTTCTCGTTTAACTTCTTTAAGAATTCTAGTGGCTGTATTGGGGTCTCAGGTGCAATATCGAAGTAAAGGATGTTTGTCTTCACTCTATCCACATCTATTAAAAGACCTGGAATCTTAGAAATTCCTTCAGCAAGTCTTTTTGCGTTTTCATGGTCCTCAACAAGCCTATCGATCATCTCTTCCAGCGCTACTATTCCTGCGGCAGCTATGATGCCAGCTTGGCGCATTCCTCCCCCAACTAGCTTTCTCATCCTTCTAGCCCTGTGAATAAACCCTGCACTACCACAGATCACGGAACCTATAGGAGCCGATAACCCCTTAGAAAGACAGAAAGTTACTGAATCAGCTCCCTTAACTAGTTCCTTTGCTTCGCATCTAAGGGCTACTGCTGCATTAAAAATGCGTGCCCCGTCTATGTGTAGCTTCAGGTTAAAGCTCTTAGCAAGATCGCTGACTGCCGATGTGTACTCTGGAGTTAGAGGAGTCCCATAACATCTGTTATGTGTATTTTCTAAGCAAATAACGCGGGTAGGAGCTAGATGTACGTTATCTTCCTTGTGGATTGCTGATTCTATGTCCTCCAGCAGCATTGTTCCATCTGGCTGGTTTGGCACTTGGTGTGAGTGTATTCCGCCCAAAGCAGAAATTCCTCCGGCCTCATAAAGGAATGTGTGAGAGAGGTTTCCCACTATGGCCTCGTCTCCTCTGTTACAATGCGATAATAAAGAAACTAGATTGCCCATTGTTCCGCTGACGACAAGCAATCCAGCTTCCATTCCCATCTTATCAGCTGCCATCTCTTCCAGCTGTCTTACGGTCGGATCCTCCCCAAAAACATCGTCTCCAAGCTTGGCCTCTACAATGGCCTTAAGCATGGACTGCGTGGGAAGAGTAACGGTATCACTCCTTAAATCTATTATCTTAGCCATTAGCTCATCTTTTATCCTTTTACCAATAAAGTTAGAGGTCTGATGTGTTCAGACGCATAGGTCATGGCTTGTCTCAAGAGGATTTAGAATGGATTCCGATTTGAGATTGGTTTTTCTAGGCGATGCGCCATAGCTGTAAAATATTTTTACCATTAAAAACCACCAACCGAAGGTTTATTTAGTAAAGTCTACGAGTTTTTAATGATAGATATGAGTGGAGCCTCTAAGACAGCCCTTCTAGTAACGCTTCTTATAGTATCTACGCTGCTTGCTTTACTCATCTTGACTCCATCGTCTACATGGATTTCGGGATCCATAGAAAGGCTAAACTTGGTCGGATCACGGACTTCTTTAGAGATCGTTGCCGTTTCTGGCTTTGGAACCGATAACATATATGTTTACATAAGAAATCTCGGCCCTGAAAGTTTATCTTTAGGCTCCTCAGATAAGCAAAGGGACCCTTCCCTTTGGCAGGTTTTCATTAAAGACGAACTCTTTAAAGTGACCGATGTTCAGGAGTTAAAGAAAGAAGACAATGTTTTGGATGTAGATGAGTTGTTACGCCTCAAGCTTGAGGGGAAATATGTCTCTGGTTCAAAGATAAGAGTCAAAGTCTATGGTCCTGGTGCAACGGTAGCTGAATACTTGCTAAATAAACCATAATCAGAGGCGAGCTATCGCCCGTCGAAACGATATTAGAAAGAATTCTCAACTATTTACAACACCAATCTGCTTATCAATTTTGTTAACTGCATGTGAGTTTTCAAACTTGGATTTTCTTTCCTTGAGAGAAGGAATAGAACTTATTAATTTTGATTCTTCTGATAGAGTATGTCGCTAGAAGAAGTACCATTTGAGAGATATACTTACCTCCTTCACCCCTACAGAGCTGTTCTCGTTACTTGTGGGATTGAAAAGCCCAATATAATATCTATAGCTTGGATCATGCCTATAAGCAGGAACCCTCCCCTTCTGGCATTATCCGTGAGTCCTAAACGCTACTCTCATAAGCTCATAGTTGAAGATAGAGAATTTGTGGTTAATATCCCACCGTATGAACTAAAAGATCAGGTATTGTTCTGTGGAAGGAAGTCTGGAAGAGATTTCGACAAATTTAAGGAAACTAGACTTACGAAAGAGCCCTCTAGAGAGGTTAAAGTACCAAGGATAGGAGAATGCATTGCTTTTCTTGAGTGTAAGCTCGAAATGGTTATTCCAGCAGGCGATCACGACATATTTGTTGGAAGGGTCGTTCAAGCATATGCCAAACAGGGAGTACTAGCAGAGGACGGATTATACAACCTAAAATCCGCCAAACCATTGCTTCATCTTGGCAGTAATGAGTTTATCGCAACTAAGTTTTGAATATTTGAGAAAAGTGCTCATGAGAGAAAGTGGCTGTATACATTTTTTGGGTCAAGAATAAAGAGCTAACTAATCAGAAAACGCATTTAATCTTGAAATATGTAAAGGAGGTCACAACTATGCCAGACAAAGAAAAAGCTGTTTGTGAAGAATTCGATACTTTAAAAACAAGAAAAATACATCTATTACGAGGTATACATTGGTGGGTAAACCTAGAAGGAGAGTTAAAAGAAGAATTCCACGACTGTGGAGAGAACATTACCGTAGAACGGAGACTAATAGGATAGTTCGCAAGATGTTCTATTATAAACAGATTTTAAGAAAATTCCCAAAAACTGTAAAGAAAAGAGAGAAATCTAGACAGAGATTTCTTTAATGCAGCCACAAGCAATTAGAGCGGGAAATAGTATGAGTAGTCTCTATCTGATAATTAGATGTTGATAGGAAACATTAATCTCCTCCCACTATCCTAAGTCCTAAGATAAGCGCCAATTCTCCCTTTAGAAGTATCCCTTCTTCTCCTCTAGATCTAATAACCCCAAAAAGCAACCCAAAAACAAGACCAGCAGCCCAAAGCCAAAGAACAAGAGTGTCTACCCTAATTCCTAAAAATTCTGACGCTAAAGAAGATAAAATTTGTTGGAAGAGCTTCCATATTATCAAGAAGAAAACGCTTGGCAGAGCAGCAACCCCAACGGCTTTCCCTATGATTCTCTTAGGAAAAGACTTTCCCTTAAGTAGGGACAAATCGTGGAATCCGTACTCAACTCTACTACTAAGATCAGCTCCACCCTTGAATGCAAAGAAAGCAGAGATAGCAAGCATTGATATCTTCAGACCACTAAGCCAAATCCCTAGGACTCCAGCAAATAACCATGCGGCTGTGTATAAACGGTCAATCACCCTTGACTGGGCAAGTTTTACTCCTATCAGCTTTGATGTCAGTTTGCTTGCTATATTTTGCATAAGATACGCCAAGGACACCATTAGGCTGGTGATAAATAGAGCTAACGAAAGAAATAGCAGAAGCACCTTTTCAAGTTGAAACAACAACATCAATCCCTTAACCACGTCTAAATATAATAAACTATACAGTATATAGTTATTTTGCGCATTATATTTCCTTTCTGTGCGGATAAGTGATACTTCAATTAGAAAAATTTAGAAAGACACCCAAGCACACGCAAGAAGCCGATATTCTAATCTCTTGCTCAAAAAAGCCAAGATGAGCTCTCATAACTCCTATTTTGAGTACGAAAGGCGTTAAGTTTTTCACCATAGAGCTAGGTCTAAAGAAAGGTCCTTTGAGTTTGTGAGTTTATATTTTCACCTTGTTAAATTAAATGAGTTGATTTAACTGCCTCTTAAGACGAAACCCTTTGAAAAAGTCCTCCTAAGAATTCATTTATTCCTGTGTACCATGCTTTTCATTTGTTTGTTTCTTAAACCTACTTGGGTAGTCTGTCAGCCCGTCCATACGGTAACAATAAAGGATGGAGAGATTAATGATTTTTTTGACTGGAACACTGGGCTTCCTGTTCCTGGGGAGGCTTGGCACGATGCGGTAAGTCTGTATGCGGAGATTTCGATCACCGAAGTCTCCATTACAGTTACAATGGCATCTAACTTCCCTCCAAATGCATGGATCAGCCTTGAATTTGCTTTTGATACGGATTTAGATGAGAAAACGGGACAATCCACACCAATATATGCATTTAACGGTATCGGAGCTGATTTTGACGTTGGAGTTGAAATTAAGAACGGCTTAATTTTCTCGAAATGGATAGAGAACTTTACATCTAGCGGATGGTCAAAAATAGGGGAGCCAAACGTTGAGCTAGGTCCTAATTACGTAAGAATAACGTTTTCACGCTCAGACATCTTAGAATCGGGAAATAACGTCCAAAAGTCGGTTCGCTTCGTCACTTTTGTCCTATCTGGTATAGTCACCGATGTGATACCAGATTTTGGGGAAGAGCCTCCTGAAATCTGGCTAGTCTTTCCTCCTCAAGCCCAAATAGAGGCAGCTTCAGAGGTTCCTGAGGGAACTGAAATTCTTTTGAACGGCTCTGCTTCAATATCCACTGATGCACCTATAGTACTGTACGAGTGGGACTTAAATGGAGACGGGATTCCAGACTACTCCTCCGATCTTCCTTGGGTCGTAGTCATATACTCTGACAATACTGTAGTACGGGTCGCTTTATGGGTAAAGGACATACTTGGGCTCACCGACAACGCTACTCATGTGATTACGGTTCTCAATGTACCTCCATCGAATCTTAGCATATCCGCGAATGGATCTTTCATCGCTGGAGAAGAGATTACATTCCTTGGCCAAGCTTTCGATCCAGGGATGGATAACCTCACTTATGAATGGGACTTTGGAGATGGAAGCTTTGGACAAGGAGAGGTTGTAACCCACACCTATCAAAATGAAGGAAGCTATGATGTAACCCTCAATGTAACCGATGACGACGGTGGAACAAGCATCACAAAAGTAACCGTCGAGATAGGCACGTCAGCCCAGCCAACTCCTCCATCATACGTGCCGAGTGTTTCAATAAGCCAGATCTCTCCCTCGATTGGGAATCCAATGGAAGGAGAGAAAATTTCCTTCACCATAACTGTGTTCTACGATGGAGAGAACATCCTAGCTGGGATTTTGAGGGTTTTCATAGATTATTCAAGCGAGACAAATACGCCGTTTTGGCAGATCAACGTAGAACTCAATCCAGGAAGTAATACTTTCACAAGCCCTGAGTGGGTCTCTGAAATTGGAGAACATGATGTGCTGGTTAAACTAGAGCCAGAAGATGAAGTTGATCCCGTCAACGAATCAATTACGATCTTAGTTTTGGCTGCCGCTTCCATCCTTCCAATTCTTTTAGGGATCTCCGGGATCATAATTAGTATCATATTGATTTTAATGCTTAAGAAGAAACCTAAGAAAGGGGATTTCTGCAAAGAACACCCAGAAGTTGTCAAAGAGGAGGAAGACAAGTGTTGGAACGCGCAGATGGATTTAAGCACAGAAATTGGCGATATCATGGATCGGTTCGAAGAGAAAAGGAAAAGGTGGGACGAGTACACAAGGGAAGTAGCGCGCCTTCTGGTAGAATGGGACACAATTGTTGCTCTAATCTCTCATTGGATCGGAGCTGAGAAGGAGCTATATGAGGATGCGGAAAAAGTCCAGAAAATAGTTAATCTAGTGAGTTCAGCCAAGAGTAAGGCCACTAAGGCATTTAAAGAGGGAGGAGAGGCCGCATTGAAGGAGCTAGGGGAGGACATCGCAAAGGACATAGCAAAAGGCTTTTTAAGGGAGGTTTCAGACGTGCTATCAACGCTCTTAGACCTTAAAGACATAGCTATAAGGGAGATAGGAATAGGCATTGCCAAGGGGTTTACTGGTATAGATCCAAGAGAAAACGCCATAAAACTTAGAAAAAAAGCCGAAGTTCTCTGTACTCAACTTCAATCTTGGGTGAGTCATAGGTATGCTTGGAGTGCTAGAAGACCAGCAGAAACGTTACAAAGTTGCATTGAAGAGATGCAAGCACTACTTGACGAGATAGAAAAACAACTAGAGGCATTTGAAAAAGCTGTTGCTGGCTTAAGGTGCATAAAATGTGAGATTCCAAAGGACATTGTGGAGGACATAGCAAAGCTAAGAGAAAATCTAAATAGATACATGAAATCCTTTGGAGATCTCATTCAGGAAATAGAAAAGAGGTTATCGCAGGCATTAAAGCTTTTCAAGAGGAAAGACGTATATCCAAGACCTGGTTTTCATTGGATGAAAAGGAGCAGAGAACTTAGTGAAGAAATCAATAAAACGCTTAGGGAAAGTAGAGAAAAACGCAAAAACTAGAAACTCATGAATTATCTGAACGAGAAATCCACTCTAATCTAAATTAGCTTTTGTGAATTTTCATCGACTCAGATTGAAACTTAGCTTGTGATAGGTTCTAAACGATAATTTGAATAAAAAGCCATAACCCTCTAACTTGAGATGGCATGACCACCTCTGATTTGATAGTTGTGGGTGCGGGTCCTGCTGGCTCTTCTGCAGCCATATTCGCTTCAAGGCTTGGTATGGACGTTCTAATCCTTGAAAAGCAGAAGAAAGGAAGAGACAAGTATTGTGGTGGTGGAGTATCGTACGGAGCTGGAAAATTACTCGAAGAAAAAGTATCAAAGGAAGTGAGTGAGACAATCGAACTTAAAATAGGAGGAGCTGTTGTTTTTTCCCCTTCCGGAAGGGAGCTTATTTTAAGGTTTACAGAAGAGGTAACGAAGTTTGGAGGACTCGTAAGGAGATCTGTCTTCGATACAAAGCTTATGGAGATAGCTGAGTCTGAGGGAGCGGAGTTCAAAGGAAACAAAGAAGTTGTTAGGGCTAAGGCAAATGCAAATGGCATTATGGTTGCAACACGAGACGGAAGTGAGTTTAAGGGAAGGTACTTAATTATTGCGACTGGAGCAACCGATACCCTTGGGGAACAACTTGGAATACCTCCTCTAAAGAGAGAGGCTATGGGGGGCTGTTGGGGAACTGAATTTAAGTTCAATGTTAAGGATCTAATGGAAAAATGGAAGAAAAAATGGATGAATAACCCTACATTTCTCTTCTTCGGATTTGTCCCATCCGGATATGCGTGGATCTTCCCCAAAAAAGAGTATCTGAACATAGGAATAGGTACAACCATCGAAAACTTTAGAGAGCATAAAGAAAGATTTCTTTCCTTTCTGAAGAAAGCTGCAGAATGCGATATTCTCCCAAATTTGGAGATTGAACATGATAGGGCTGCGATGGTACCTTTTGGCAAGGTTCCAAGGTCTAAGACATACAGCAAAGAGGGCAGAACTCTGTTGGTTGGGGATGCGGCTGGGTTTGTCCATCCAGTAACTGGGGATGGAATATATGGAGCAGTTCACGGATCTTTAATCGCTGCAAGAGTCCTCAAAGTAGCCCTTGATAAAGGGGACCCTTCTCAACTTGAGAAGTACAGAGATGCATGGTGGAGCGAGTTCGGTGAAGATTCCTTTTATTACGGGGGAAAGATAGCTAACCTCTTATATGGCTCCTTCTTCATGATGGAGACGGGCATTAAAGCATTAATGTGCGACGAAGAGACATCAAGAAGGCTTGGTCACCTTTTGACACACTACACAAAAGATGCAACTAAGCGGATGTATGAGAGGATTAGTGGCTTAAACCTCCTGAGTCTAGTCTTCAAATCCCTTAAAGCCCCAAAAAGGGCTGAAATTATAGTTGACGCAGGGGTGTGAGAGTTGGAAAGAAGAGAGATACTTCCTTTCTTTGGAACGGATGGTGTCGGTAAGAGTTCTCTTATATCCGCCCTTTTTCCAAGTCTTCAGGTGGATTACAAAGAACCAGACTATTACAAAGACTACGTAGTTGAAGAGAGGCTCTATATAAGAGAAATGAGCGGAAAGGATGAGACAATCAGCATTCTTATTCCAGCCATGTCAAAGTGGAGGGTGGATAAAGCAGTTGCTGTTTTTGACCTTACAAAAAAGGAAAGCTTGGCTTGGATAGACAGAATAATGGATTTGATAAATTGGAATTTTGTGCTAGTAGCAAACAAGGCTGACTTACAAGAAAAAGAGGTGAGTTTGGAGGAAGTTTCTTCTTACGCTAGGAACAAGGGTATTAAGCTATTTGTAGTCTCAGCGTCAACTGGTGAAGGGATAGATGAACTTAGAAGGGCGTTGCTGGGAGAAGCGCCGGTAGAAAGCGTTGTACCTTTAGAAGAATTAACTAAACCAGTTGAAGAGGTCACACCTTCAGTAGAGGAAGCTGGTCCTCCGATAGAAGAAGAGAAAGAAGAACCTGTCTCGCAAGAGACAATCCCTACTCTTGCACCTCGCAAAGACTACTTGCCAATACCGTTTAAAGTGCCTCCAGATACAGAAGGATTGAGCGATATTGAAATAATGCTCTTTGAGCTTATTGATGGAAAGAAGACCGCTTTTGAGCTTGCTAACGAGCTTGGACTGGATTACAGGACGGTTCAAATATACCTTAAAAAGTTCCATGCCGAAGGAAGAATTAAGGATCTTAGGCTGGTGGTGAAGTAAATGAAGGAGTTTTTCGGATCCATAGCGGGAGTGTTAAGAAAACATTTTGGTATGGAAACTGTAAGTTCTGTCACTCTTAGAAACCTTTACATCTCATCTCTTACCTATCTTATCGAGAAAGAAGGTCGGGACAAAGCCATTGAAAAGGAATTTTCGTGGGGCTATGATATGGGATATGAGGTTGTCCAGAGCTTGGCAAAAGAAGTTAAGAGGATCAAACCCTTCAAGGAAACAAAAATTATGATCAATCTCGCATGGTACTTCTTCTCTGGAAAGTTCATTTCTGGCTTTGAGGATTGGTGGGAAAAATGGCTTGGGAAAGATATCTATCTGGCAAGATTCTGGGACGAAGACTGCCCTTGGTGTAGGGGTCTAGAAATTCCTGAGAAGAGAGTTTGCTCATATCCTGCGGGTGGATGTGAAGGAGCATATTGGGCGGCTTACCTCATAATAGGTCAGAAAAGGGTTGGCCTGGTCAGAGAAACCAAGTGTAGGTCTTCGGGGGATGATAGATGTGAATTTCTTGTCATAGATTTACCATATGAAAGCGATGAAGAGCTGGAATCTCTGCTAAAAGAAGCAGAAAAAAGATATCCAGAAATGTTCAGGGATGTTCCTTATGAAGTTTCACTTAGACTTCTAAAAGGAATCGTATAAGTCCTATTGAACTGAATCAAAACGTGATTAAACCGTTAAATTTGATGAGGAAAAGTTTAGGTCCGACTGAC
Organism: uncultured Nitrososphaerota archaeon; assembly: GCA_964480775.1. GTDB lineage: Archaea > Korarchaeota > Korarchaeia > Korarchaeales > Korarchaeaceae > QMVU01. The sequence goes on along the minus strand of CAYZRF010000003.1, from coordinate 66,365 downwards.
TCCTCATGTGACAGGTTTATGACTGATTTTTCTTTCGTATGAAAGGAAAACCGCCCTTGCGGGTAGTTCATAGCTCATAAGCAGGAAATATTAGAAAGAACATAGAGATTAACTCTTTGTGGTCTAAGAATTAAATTATAAGGCGTAAGTAACAGCACAAAAGCTATTTAAAATCATTCGATAATCAAAACGTCTTTGATACACTATGTTTAGGTTCAAGGCAGAGCAGAAGTCCTTCGAGATAAGTGGAGTTAAGATAGGTGGAGAACCTGGCAAGGTTCCAACGGTATTGATCGGCTCGATTTTCTATCACAGACAAAAACTGCTTATCGATGCTAAGAGAGGTGATTTCGATAAAGAAGAGGCGGAAAGGTTGATAAAGTTGCAAGAAGAGTTTTCAGATAGAACCGGAAATCCATGCATGCTTGACGTGATTGGGGCGAGTGTTGAATCTATTGTGAAGTTCCTCGACTTTACCGCGGATGTTACCGATGTTCCTCTCCTTCTAGACGGGACTACGGCTGATGTCAGAGTTGGTGGGCTCAGATACGCTGAGGAAGTTGGACTTCTCGATAAAATAGTATACAATTCGATCGTTCCAGATTGTAAGCAAGAGGAAATAAGAACTATTGAAGAAATTGGAGTTCAAGCTGCTATCTTGCTTACTTTTGACATGAGAGAACTATCAACAAGTGGTCGAAAAAGGACTGCCAAGAAACTATTGGAAGTTGCTAAGAAGATTGGGATAAAGAAGCCATTGATTGATACTTGCGTCTTGGATGTTCCTACCTTAGGAATGGCTTGCAGAGCCATCTATCTCATAAAAGATGAATTAGGTTTACCAGCGGGATGTGGTCCCCATAACGCAATTAGCACTTGGAAAGGGCTTAAGAGGAAGATGGGAAGCCAAGCCATTAAGCCAGCCATAGCTTCGGCAAGCACAATGGTTGCCAGCGCAGGAGGCGATTTCATAATTTATGGGCCTATAGAAGCAGCTCCCTACGTTTTTCCAACGGTCGCAATGGTAGATGCCGCTTTAGGGTATTATTATCTGGAAAACAAGCAAACATTGGACAGAGGTCACCCATTATTCAAAATACCGTAAAATGCACATAAGTGTTTTAATTCGCTTTATTTCCACTAAATCGTTGATTTTAGATATTATTTAGGTATTCTTTAACCTTAGGGAATCTATTAAGATCTCTGTGGGGAAATTCTGTGGCATTGATGAATTCCTTTTGAAACGCTGGATCCAAGCTAAGTTCAACGTAGTCAACCAATCTAAGAATGCTTTTTGATTCCTTTCGAACATTTTTCGAGATGAGAGCCATTTTCGCTCCAGCAATTGCTGTATTTCCAACGAACTTCACTCTTTCTGCTGGGATTTCTGGTAATAACCCTATGAATATGGCATTTTCCACATTTATTTCAGATCCAAAGGCTCCAGCTATGAATATTTTCCTTATATCATCGGGCCTTACACTTTTTCTACTCATCAAGATGATTTGTGCCGTATATATGGCTGCTTTTGCCAGCTGTATCTCCCTCACATCCCTCTGAGTAACGGTAATATCCTCGTCTATTCCTGTCTCTTCCCTCCATGCTACCACAAACTCAACGTCATTCCCAACTCTTCTTATTCTCGATATTTTGGTCCTCTCTCTAATCCTGCCGTGAATATCCATAAGCCCGCTTCTAAGAAGACCAGCTACTACATCTATGACGGCAGACCCACATAAACCTATTGGCTTCTCTCCCTTGATAGTCTTGTATTTAACCTCATATGTCTTGGGATCAATGAAAACTCTCTCAATTGCTCCGGCAGTGGCCTTCATCCCGAATTTTATGTGTCCTCCTTCAAAAGCAGGTCCCGAAGCGGCTGAGCAGGCGAGTATTCCGTTTTTGTTTCCCAAAAATACTTCGGTATTTGTTCCTATGTCAAGGAGCATCGAAAGGCCACTAGATTTGTGTAAACCCGTAGCTAATAAGTCGGCCACACCGTCAGCGCCGACAAACCCACCAATTATAGGTAGGGTGACGACATACCCTCTTTCGTTTATTTTCAAACCTACTTCTTCGGCCTTGACGCTTAAAGGATCCCTTACAACTGGTACATAAGGGGAAAGAGCCAGATGCCTAGTTTCAATGCCCAAAAAGAGGTGATGCATGGCCGTGTTGCCGACTACAACTGCTTCATATATGTTATCTTTTTTCACGCCGCTTTTTAGTGCAATCTCCTCAATTGTTGCGTTTATGCCATCTATCAGTACCTTTTTTAGGATAGAGAGGTTTTCGTGAGATCTCATGGCAAACGTAAGGCGGGACATTATGTCTTCGCCGAACATCAGTTGGGGATTTTCAAGAGAGCCAACCCCCACCACATTTCCTTCATTAACGTTCACAAGGTAAACGACGATTTTTGAGGTTCCAATGTCGACGGCTAGGCCGTAGTTCTCTTCTTCAGTGTTTCCCCTCTCTATCTCCAAGATCTCTCCGTCCCTTAGAACCACAGTCACGTCCCATTCTGCTTCGCGAAAGACCTTTGAGGCATTTACTAGCAGTTCATGGTCAATTCGCACCTCATCAAACCTTTCACTTTTCCAGCCTCTTGCCTCAAGGATCTTTGAGAGAGTGTCAATCATCCTCTCATAATCTGCTCTAACATCGCTGAGAGATGGTTTAGGGATCAGGAGATGTACTTTCCTAACGGCGGGTTCTAGGGGAACTTCCTGCCCTAAACCAACCTCAAGTATTTTCCTTTCTCCAATCCTGCTTTCAGGAGGAATGTATACCCTACAATCATCGAGAACCCGAACCTGACACGCAAGCCTTATCCCTTCTCTCAACTCCTCAGGGCTGAGAAGTTCCCTCTCAACTTCGGTGATCTCGTTAACTGATATGAGATCCTCGACCTGAACCTTACACTTCCCGCAAGTTCCAAGACCCCCGCATTCTGACCTAATCCCCAAGCCAGCCCTCGTTGCTGCCTCAAATATTGTGATTCCTCTTTCTGCTTCTACACTCTTTCCATAAGGCTCGAAGGCTATTCTAACGTTACGAGGTTTTTCCATTCCCTAAACCTCTCATGAACCATGACATTTTGAGTTGTTAATCTAATTAACGGAAAGAAACCATAAGCGAGTTTAACTCTGCTTCATCGGTTATTTTACTCATTCGCGGCAAATTGTGCTTGAAAATCTACGAAGTTTTATAATCTTTTGGATCTAAGATTTCTCCTTGCTATGAATTTAGAGAAGACAATCAAGGAAGCGGTTCTTTCTTTTGACCCTGACGAGCTTGAAGAGGCCGTTAAGAAGAGCCTTGAATCGGGATACAATGCCTTAGAAATAATAAATGCCATTACGTCTGCCCTGAAAGTTGTAGGGGATATGTTTGAAAGAGGTGAGATCTTCCTAGTGCAATTGATCGTTGCAGGCGAGTCTTGCAAGAACGTGACCTCAAAGTACCTAGAACCTCTGATCAAGAAGGCAGGAAACAAGAGAGAGGCTTTGGGAAAGGTAGTTATTGGCACAGTTGCTGGAGATATTCACGAGATCGGGAAGAACATAGTTGCATCCTTGCTCACTTCGGCTGGATTTGAGGTAATTGATCTAGGAACTGACGTGCCTGTAGAGAAGTTCGTGGATGCTGTAAGAAAGTACAAACCAGATATCCTGTGCCTTTCAGCCCTCCTGACGACTACGATGCACGTGCAGAAAGAGGTAATTGAAGCGTTGAAGAGAGCTGGCCTCAGAGAAAAGGTAAAGGTTGTTGTTGGGGGCTCTCCCGTAACTTTAAGCTGGGTTGAGGAGATAGGTGCTGATGGTTACGCCGAGGACGCAGTTGAGGCAGTAAGGTTGGCGAAAAAGCTTGTAGGAGTTGAGTAAATGCCTTCTTTCTCGGTTTTGGATGAAGAAGAGGTTAATGTGATAGTTAATTCTGCAAAGGAAATTCTATGGGATGTTGGAGTAAAAGTCTACAATGACGTTGCCTTAAGGATATACTCAAAGGGGGGAGCCGAAGTAAATTTCAGGAAGAAGCTCGTAAAGATAGGAAAGGCTCAAATAGATGAAGCACTGAGGAAGGCTCCGTCGTCTTTTGATCTCTACTCCAGGGATGGAGAGGAAAGATTCACGGTTGGGGAAGGATATACGTACTTCATACCAGGTTCCGCAGCTATAAAGATCATAGACGGAGAAACTGGGAAGGTAAAGGCTCCTTTGGCTCGGGACTGCGTTGAACTTGTTAGGTTAGTGAATGGACTTGAGAACCTGAAGATTCAGTCAACAGCCCTGATACCCTCAGATGTCCCTAGAGAGATAGCAGACAGGTACAGGCTTTACATAGCGTTGTGCAATACTAACAAGCCAATATATACGGGTGCATTTACCATCGATGGAGCTGTAGACATGAAAAACATGCTGGTTGCTGTTGCTGGGAGTGAGGAGGAACTTGCAAGAAAGCATAGGGCTGCTTTCACATGTTGTCCATCCCCTCCCCTAAAGTGGAGCGAAATCACATCACAGAATATAATAGATCTAGCTAAATACGGGATTCCTGTGTCCATCCTTCCTGTGCCATTAGTAGGTTTGGCTTCGCCAGCAACGCTTGCTGGATCCTTGGTGCAACACGTGGCTGAGTTCTTTTCAGGTCTAGTCCTAGCTCAGCTGGTTAATCCAGGGACACCCGTCCTTTTCGGTGGTTCTCCAGCTCCTGTTGATCAAAGAACTGCTACAACATTAGTAGGATCCCCTGAAACCGTGTTAATGACTTCTGCTCTTTCCCAAATAGCCAAAGCCTTAGGGTTACCCTCTGACATGTATGTTGGACTTAGTAACTCAAACTTGCCAGATGAGCAAGCCTCTGCCGAGGCAATGCTTGGTATGGCTCTTGGTGCTCTCTCAGGAATCAACTTAATAGAGGGTGCTGGCATGATCGAGTTCGAGAGCTGTCAAAGCCTTGAAAAGCTTGTGATAGATAATGAAATAGCCGGAATAGTCTACAGGCTTTTGAAAGGAATTGAAATCAATGAAGAACTACTTGCATTGGATATAATCAAAGAAGTTGGAGCTGGAGGGAGCTTTACCTCAAGCATGAAAGCAATGAAGTTCGTGATGGAGAGGTTTGAGAAAGAAGTACACATGCTTGGGCCTGTTTTTAATGTTGCGGACAGAAGCGTTTGGAAACTAAAAGGAGGTAAAGATCCTAGAACCAACGCTAGAGAGATTGTTAGAGAAATTTTGTCAGAAGAGAAGACTGAACTTCCTCCGAAAGAGGTTCTTCAAAAGTTGAACGAAATTATGAATACATCTGCTAAGAAGCACGGAATCTCTTTAGAAAGCTTACCTTGGAAGATCATCGCGTGAAATCCGGTTTCAATTTTGCTTGCTTGCAGCAGAAAAAGGTGACATAGAAGGTTACTTCGCTCATAGAATTCCTAGTAACCAAAAAATTAGAGAGATAATATGGGAACTTGCTTCGTGATTGAAGATAAGTAGGGTAGACTCATGCTTAATACTTGTACCTTCTCTAGTTTATCGATATGAAGACATCCGGCAAGATCATAGTATTCGGAGAGGGAAAAATAAGGATTAAGAGAGGAGAACAAAACATATACCTAAAGTGGCTCCGCAGAATTGAGGGTGATGTAAGTCCAGGGGATGTCGTTACGATAATGGACGATAAGGGCGACTTCCTTGGAATGGGTTTTTACGAGGGCATTGGAGCGATGGCTGCTAGAATACTTACCACAGACCCGGAAGAGAAGGTTAACCTAGACTTCTTCAAAAGAAGACTTCTGAGGGCACTAAGCTTCCGTAAAAAGTTAAAGCTTGAGAATAACTTTAGACTATGTCATAGTGAGGCCGATAAGCTTCCAGGGCTAATAGTAGATGTTTATTCCAATATAGCAGTTATTTCTTCAACCTCAATTGGAATGGACAGGTTGCTCAACAAGATAGGAGCCCTTCTGATGGATATCTTGGGAATTGACGCTGTTTACGTGAGAAATGATGGAAGAACTAGGAAAGAACTCAATCTTCCTGTTTGGAGAGGGAAGCTATTGGGAGATTCTCCCCAGAGAACTATGATCGAGGAAGGCATGGCAAAATTTGAGGTAGACGTCTTAAGAGGACAGAAAACTGGTTTCTTTTTAGATCAAAGGGACAATAGGATCTTAGTTAATCAAATAACTCCTAGTGGCGCCAAGGTGTTAGATCTTTTTTCATACACAGGAGGATTTGGAATTCAAGCAGCGTTAGGTGGAGCAGATCATGTAACTATGGTTGACGAGTCAGAATATGCTTGCGAGGAAGCCAAGAAGAATGCCATGATGAATGGCGTATTGGGAAAGATCAGCGTAGTTCAGTCATCAGTCAAGGATTGGACTGATTCCGCTAAGAAGAGAGAAAAAAAGTTTGATCTTGTCATCGTGGATCCTCCAGCTTTGATCCCCAACAGAGATATGATCAAGATGGGTACAAAGACTTACTTCTCAGTCAATGTTGCAGCCATACAGCTAGTTGAGAAAGATGGTCTTCTCTTAACCTTTAGTTGTAGCCATTTCATGAGCATAACGAAGTTTAGAAAAATCATTATGGAAGCAGCTCAGAAAGCTAGAAGGAAAATACAGTTCTTAGGGGGAGTAAGAAGTCAGGCCCAAGATCATCCAATCGATCCTCTTCATCCTTGGACTGCTTATCTTAAGGGGTACTTAGTGAGAGTTTGGTAGTATACCTAGTCAGATATCTACTTAAATATGCGAAGAGAACCTTTTACTTGGCTGAGTTATTGGGACGTTTGTTTTTCATCTAAGGGCGGCTTCTCAGCATATCATCTGGCTTTGGGGTTTTCTATTAGGTCTGAAATTCTCAAAAAACAAGAGGGAGGTGTTAGAAATGGAAAAGATGATTAGGGAAGCTATAGAACTTGCTGATGAGGCTGGTAAAAGGGCTCCGAAGTTATTCGGAGTTCCTTCAGGAGTAGAAGGACTTGACGAGCTCTTTTACAAAGTTGAAATTACAGATAAAGGAATTAAGAGAGTGTCGCTGGGAGGCTACCCCTACAGAGCAGTCATTAACATAACGGGGGTGCCTGATACAGGAAAAAGCCTGATGGTAGAGCAATTCGCTGTAAAGCAAGCGTCTCTAGGATATACAACATGTTTCATAACTGTCGAGAGCCCTTCAGCTTTCGTAGCAAGAGGTTTGATGCAGAGATCTTTAGCAATGGGCATAGACTGGGAATCAATAAAGCAAAGGATAGTGATGATAGACGCTGCTAGTCACAGAGAACTCAGGGAGGACATTCCGACTCTGCTAAACACAATAGCTTACGCCATAAAGGAATACGATGTAAAGAGCGTTGCAATAGATTCTGTCACAGGCCTTTTTGAGGCAAAAGAAGTCATGGCAAGGTCTATAGTCAGAGAGATATTTAACTTTATGAAGAAATGGGGCCAAACAGCCATTTTAATTTCTCAAAAGAGGAGCGGGCACAGGGAAGAGACAGCAGAAGCAGCTGGAGGATATGCTGTCAGCCATATAGTGGATGGAACCATAGTGTTAGGGAAGATTCTGGTTAAGAGTAAGTGGGAAGAAAACCTTTACAAGAAACCAATAGGAACCGTGATCAGGACGATAAGAATAGATGGCTGCAGGATGGTTGGACACGACACGTCCACCCACTTGCTTTACATAACGGAGGAAGGTCTTGTAAAGATCGGCCCAAAGCTCGAGGATTTGAGGGGGTGATTATATGGGAATTGAGGTTGGTCCTGTTAGAAGAGATCTCGATAAAGAAGTTTTGAAGATCTTTATGAAAAGCATAGAGCTACTTGGAGGTCCAAGAAAACTCATCGAATACAGGAATCTCACTTGGCTTCCGAGCCTCATGGAAGCTTGCTACGCAATAGTACTAAAGAACAGGTTTAAGACCGAAGAAGAGATAGCAAGGGAACTCGGAATAACTAAGCAGACAGTAAGAAGGATATTGGAGTCGGATCCATTTGCAGTCAAAAAGAAGCTGGCAGGAGAGTATATTGGAAAGTTCGATGAGCATGTTGCCGGAGGAATAGCAAAGCTTGCATGGAATGAAATAAGGAAAGGAAGAGAGGACGTTGAATTCATGATAGAGGCATCAAGACAGATTCTCGAGGGACTTGGAGGTCCAGTGTGGGCGATCCTAACTTTAATGAGGATAAAGGGCCTTGACTTCCCAGTTGAAGACCCAAGGGTTCTAAAGGAGAGATTAAAGGGAGTAAAGGCTTTTGGAGTTGATCTTGAGGAAATAGCTGGGGTGATAAGTTATCCAATAAAAAACCCAGCTGAGCTCCTGAGCAAACTATCAAAAGAAATAAAAAGGCGTGTAAAGGAGTAATACATCCATCTATAGATTTCATTCATTAATGATCTTAGCTAGCTCACGATAATTTTCTTCAGTTATTTTTCTAGCATGCAAAGCTCGATGAAAGTACTCTACTCCTCTTTGCATTCTTTTAGGTAATTTCAATATCTCCCAAATCTTTTCTTTAATAAGAATCGATTTCTTCAACATTTCCCTTTTAAGCACCCTCTCTACTTCATAGATTCTTCTTCGGTAGTATCCCCGCTCAACTCCATCTATGAATGCTTCTGTAAGCTCTGCTTTCGGCATTCCTAGACCCATCCCTCCTAAGCTTACCATAGCCTCATAAGACGGCGAGAGCAGTAATTCGTAGAGTTCAAACTTCGGAAACTCCTCTCTTGCAAATCCAGACCTCGCTATGATCTCGGCATGAGGTAGGGGATTCATCACATGACATAAACAAAAGACCTCCATCCTCTTTATGTTATCATCTTTCACACTTCCTGCCATGTGGTAGTCCGTCATCCAGGTACTATCCTCTCCTACCAAATGGTTCGCAACGTGAGAATTTGTCATGAAGCCAGGGCCCAATTGTATAGTACCGTGCATTATTCCATTGTCATGATGTAACCTGAGGTTGTATCCACACGAAGATCCAAGCCACTTCAGGTAGTCTATGCAATTCTTTCTTCCTAAGATCTTCTCAATCCTAGGAAAGCTAAATGCATAGAGGACTTCATCCACTCTTATGTCAGACGGTTCAATGCAAAAGATACACGCAGCCCTTACTCTTCTTGATCCTCTAAGAAACTTTTTCATAAGAATCTCAAAACTAGTCCTGTTTAGAAAAGAGAAAAGATCAATTCTATCTTTTACATCTATAGCGAAGACATTTCTGTAAATTCCTATCCCAACAGGCTTAGTTGTTTTGAGATCAAGTTCCTTCGCCTTCTTCATCCATTTTATCTCATTTTCAGCTTCTTCAACCCTCGAAAATCCCCATATTAGCTTTCCCGATCCAATGCTTGCATTCGTCAAGAAGAACGAAAAGAGCTTTCCCTCCCTTAAGATTGGACGTGATTTGCCGAAGGGAATGCCAATTGCCTTAGCCTTAAACCAATTACCATCTAGCGGAAATACAATCGATCTGTTCCCGCTAATGTAAGCCAACGAATGCTTCGTTCTGGCATCAATAGTATTACATAGAACTGGCAATGAGTTCTTATCAAAAGGATACTTTGAAGGATCAAGAAGCTTCGTTTCTCCATCTATCTCAAAATATTCTGTCTTAGGCCCTCTCAATTTGTGGACAAACTCTTCTACTGAAGATTCACTTGTCAAGGGAATCACCACTGAGATGCTTCAAAAAGCAACTTAGAGAATCAATTTTAAACCCCAACTACACATTACGCCTTTTTATTGAATATTGGGATCTCTGTTGTCTCTTTAGCAGTCTTAAAGACCATACACGTCAGTGTTTTCTCGATTCCTTTTACCTTTCTGAGTTTATTAACCACGAATTCGCCTATGTTGTGGACATCGCTTGCTTTTACCTTTATCATGAGATCCCAGTCTCCTGAGATTATGTGAACCTCTTGAACTTCTGGAAAGAGGGCTATTTTCTTTGCTATTTCAACTTGTGAGAGTGGTTTTTCGATACCAGGGATCCTATATGCTACTGACGCCAAAACAAACGCCGTTGTTCCCATTCCAAGTTTACTTGCATCTAGCACCGCTCTATAACCAAGTATAATCTTAAATTGTTCCATTCTCTTTATCTTAGCATAGACGGTACTTATAGGAATACCAAGTTTATCTGATATCTTTTTTGCAGTCAAGCGACAATTTTCTTGGAGTATTCTTAATATCTCAATGTCATTAGAATCTAGTTTCATAATTGTAAATATTACAATAATTGTTTAAAATTGTTGTTATAATAGTAATTATACCTTAGTTTAATGTAATTTCCAAAAATTAACTGGCGTCAATCTTGCTTTTCTCTATTTATATAACTTATACCGAGACGGCTTTATGATCTAGGTTGATCAAGATAGGGCACCTTTTAGCAAAACATTTGCAACCAGGAGAAATCGTTGAAATAGAGGGGAGGGTAACCGAACTTCTTCCAGTTTTTACTCTTGGAAGCAAGAGATATGAAAGAATGGTTGTTTCGGATGATACTGGCCAGATTACGGTATCACTTCCATCTTCACCGAAGTACTTCCTACCAGGAGACACACTTAGGCTTAAGGGGAGAGTAAGACCCTGTCCATATATGCCGAGCGAGATATGCATCGAGACAAGCGCAGAGAAAGTAGAGATAGTGGAACCCAAATGGGTAAGACCTCAGGACAGAAAAGATCTTGATAATCTGGGGCCTTTTACATTATTCGCCTTTCTGGCAGTAACTACCCTAGATGAAAAGAAAATGGAGCCTATTCTGAAGACAAGGCTTAAACCAACAAAAATTTACGAAGAAGTGGAAAGAAGAGTTAAGTTGAAAGAAGATCCAACCGACCTTATCGATCTTTTAGAAAGTATGACTCTCTATAGCGTGTTTTTCAGATCTTTGAGTGCAGCAGAAATTACTCAGAACTCGGTGGTCATGATTAAGGGGCTTGCACTAAAAGAGGAACACAAAGCGAGGCTTGACATGATGAAGAAGTTTTTGAAGGCATTGGTTGATGTTGAAGGCTTTAGACCTTATATATTGGGATCTAAACCTGGTTTAATAGAGACATATCCTCTTGGAACCGAAAAAGATCTAAGAAAGTTTGGAGAACTTAGTGACCCTGTAATAGAGGTCGTAAAAAGTCTTAGAGGGTCTGGAGATCTTAAATTTATGATTGTACAACTTGAGGGTTTTCTGGAAGGAATAGAAAAGGTGAGAGAAGTTATTGAATTAGCTGCTGGCGCTGGAGAGGCCTCTTTGCTTACTTCTACAATAGATACAACCTTAGAAAGGTTTCAAGAGATAATTGAGCAATTGGAAACCTTGCCTAATGGGAAGGATAAAACCCTTCTCTACATAGAAGGGCTCGAGATTCTTGTCCCTAGCGATTTTTTCATCTCTACTTTTGTTAAGGATCCAAATGTAGCATCAAAGGTAAGAGCAAGGTGCCTAGACCTCTTGTCAAAGATTCTTAAGAACCCTCATATAGTCTTAGTTGCTATAACTCCTTCTCTAGCTTTAGTAGCCAATGACGTAGTTGAAATGGCAGATAAAATAGTGGGAGAGGTGAAGAAAATTAAGAAAGGAGAGGAGTATCTTCCATATACTGTTTAAATCACTTTAAAAGGGGAAGGGCTATGCCAGAAGCAAACAACTTCGATTACTGGAGTTGGGGGTACTGTAGCACTAAGATTAGAGAGCTAAGAGGTCGTCTTGGCTTTAGAGATTCCGATAATCTTAGTTTTCTAAGGTTTAGCCTCTCTTTGAAGGATGGTTCGATATCGGATGAGCTAATAAAAGGGAGAAGGCTACATCCTTACGAGATCAAAAGAATTTATTGTATCTTATATGGTTATGCCAGTTCAAATCCTGTAAGAGAAACTTCAGAGCTTGTTTCCTTCAAACAGATACCTGGAGGGTGGTTTTATCAAAGACCTTTCACCTTAAGAGTTCTTAGATCCATAGAGAAGGCCTTCGGTTTAGATCCAAACCTACTTGTCAGGGCTGGAGAGCTTTTGGGTGGGGTTCACTCTAAGTATGGAGATTCCTCGATCAAGATCTACTCTCTTCCATTAGTTCCTCTTATAATCGTTCTCTGGGCCAAAACAGAAGAATTTCAAGCATCTGCAAACATATTATATGATTCCTCTATCACCAACTATCTTTCAACAGAACAAATAGTATTGCTCAGTGAGCTAACTGCTTCTAGACTCAAGGATGCCTTACAAGTAATAGAAGAGAGTTAGTCCTTCATCACGGTCGTCTCTCTTTTTGGACCTACTCCTATCATCTTGATTGGAACTGAAAGCTGTTCTTCAATGTACTCAATGTATCTCTTAGCCTGATTTGGTAATGCGTCATATCCTTGCTTTGCTATTCTTTCCCATGATCCTGGACCTAGCTCTTCCCATCCTTCTAGTTCCTCGTAGATTGGTTTGCACTTTTCGAGTTCCTCCACGAAAGGCGTCATCACTTCCCTTTCCTCCCCATTAATTTCATAGGCAACGCAAACCTTAATCTTATCAATCCCTTCCAATACATCAAGCTTTCGTAGGGCTATCTCAGATACGCCGTTCAACATAATGGAATATCTTAACATAGGAAGATCTAGCCAACCACACCTTCTTGGCCTTCCTGTAACGGTTCCATACTCTCCTCCTCTCTCCCTAATTCTATCTCCTAAACTTCCATAAATCTCCGTTACAAACGGACCAGTCCCTACTCTTGATGTATAGGCTTTAGCGACACCAATAACCTTGTTTATTTTCGTTGGCCCTACACCCACACCAACGCACGCTCCTCCTGCTATTGGGTTTGAGGATGTAACGTATGGATACGTTCCGTGATCCACATCAAGCAGAGTCCCTTGAGCTCCTTCAAAAAGAACAGTTTTGCCGTTGGTAAGCGCATCATTAACCATAATGGACGCTTCTCCGGCATAAGGTTCTAAGATCTCTCCATATTTAGAATATTCGTCGTAAATCCTTTTTAGGTAGAGAGGTAGCTCATCTTCGCTGTTAATTATGTTAAATGAAATTAGTTCGTGCAGTTTTATCCTCAATACCTCACTAAGTTTCTCCTTGAAGTTTTTACTGATCAAGTCATTCACCCTTATAGCCTCAATTCTCCTCATTTTATCGCTGTAAGTTGGTCCTATTCCTCTTTTTGTTGTCCCTAAAGACGAAGCTACTTTTCCTGCATCGATAACTTTATGATAAGGCATTACAACGTGGGCCTTCCTACTGATAAGTAGATCTGGTTCGAAACCTGAATTTCTAACCATTTCTATTTCCTCGATAAGCACCTTTGGGTCAACCACTACCCCGTTTCCTATCACAAGCCTTTTTCCTCTCAAAGCTCCAGAAGGCATAAGTCGAAACTTAAGCTTGAGATCTCCAACGACAACAGTGTGTCCTGCATTTGCCCCTCCGTTAAACCTTACCACAATATCTACATCCTTTGCCAAATAGTCTACCACTGCTCCTTTGCTTTCGTCTCCAAATTGCATTCCAATAACGACAATGCCTGGCACTTACGTGTCCCTCCATTACCTGCCTTCCTTGCATAATAATGTTGCCTTTTATCGGCGTTAAGAGAATGAAATGATTATAAGGGCATCTCAAAACATTACAGTGATTTGTTATGAGTTACACAGATTTTGTTGATAAAGCCCATACTCCGAGCAAAGATGAGTTGGTGGCACTCTTCTATGTAGAGCCAGTCGAAGGAATATCTATTGAAGAAGCTGCTGGAAGGGTGGCTTCTGAGAGCTCTAACGGTACATGGACTGAAGTTGTTACTATGAGTGACAGAATAAGGAAACTGAGTGCAAAAGCTTACGAGTTTAGTGGTTTTTGGGTCAAGATAGCATATCCGTTGGATCTATTTGAGCTTGGGAGCATGCCTCAGATCTGGAGTTCAATAGCAGGGAACATATTTGGGATGAAGGCCCTCAAGAACCTCAGGCTCGAGGACGTCTATTGGCCCCCAGAGATGGTTAAATCATTTCCAGGACCAGGAAAGGGGATAAAAGGAATTAGAGAGATCTTAAAGATTGAAAAAAGACCAATACTCGCAACTGTACCAAAGCCAAAAGTTGGTATGACTACAGAAGAGCATGTAAAAGCTGCTTACGAGATTTGGGTAGGAGGAGTAGACCTGTTGAAGGATGACGAGAACCTGACCAGTCAAAACTTTAACAAGTTCGAAGAACGTGTCAAAGAATCCTTAAAAATGAGGGACAGGGCTGAAAAGGAAACTGGAGAGAGAAAATCTTACTTGGTAAACATAACTGCACCCTTCTATGAAATGAAAGAGAGAGCTGAAATCGTTGCAGACCTTGGAGGAGAATTCATTATGATAGACATACTTACAGCAGGATGGTCTTCTGTTCAAGCGATAAGAGAGGTTGCTGAAGATTTGGGACTTGCGATACACGCTCACAGAGCATTTCACGCGGCTTTCACCAGAAACAGAAAGCACGGTGTGTCAATGAAGATGGTTGCTGAGTCAGCGAGGCTTGTTGGAGTAGACACAATACACGTGGGCACGGTTGTTGGCAAACTAGTATCACCTCTTGAGGAGGTCACAGCACTTGCTGATGTCTTAAGAAATGATAAAGTTGAAGAGGACTGGGGAAGGAAGGTTCTTCCGAAAGACTGGTTGGGAATGAGGAGGACCCTCCCAGTGAGCTCTGGCGGATTACATCCAGGGCTTGTTCCAGATGTTCTAAGAATTCTTGGGACAGAAATAATGATCCAAGCAGGAGGAGGGGTTCTCGGCCATCCAAATGGACCGAAAGAAGGGGCTGCTGCAATGAGACAAGCACTTTATGCAGCGATGAATGACATACCATTAGAAGAATACGCAAAGGAACACAAAGAACTTAGGGCGGCATTAGAGCACTGGGGTTATCTGAGGCCGGTTTAAGATTTAATAGCAGTTTAATTCCGTAAAACGGAACTAACCCGCCTCCATAGCTATCTTACAAGCTATGGACGCTTTCAAGAGTTTCGATTGTCCTTTACGTAGAAAAGCTACCTCTAATACCGTATGTTTATTATTGTGAACTGAACGTGAGGACTACAGAAAATTGTCCTTCATCAAATACATAATTGTCAGAACATTAAATGCCGTTATTGTGTTTGCAATCGTTCTATTTATGGCATCAGTTGCCTTTAACGGATTTATTGAGTCGAACCTAAAAGCGCAAATTGAAAAAGAGATTAACGCAGAACTACTTTCTAACTATTCTCTTCGACAAAGCCTAGGAAACAATGAGACCGCCTACGAGATCTGGAAGAACAACATGAGGAAAATTAAGTACAAGCAATACGGGCTAGATAAGCCCCTTATCTTAAGAATTTTTTCTAGTTGGGCGCAGCAGGTCACTTTTCAATGGGGTGAAGCTACAAACACAAAGCTTAAGACAAGATCAGGTAGCCTAAAAGTCATAGATATCATAACAGAGGCGCTTCCTAGAACATTCCTTTTGTTTGGTCTAGGCTCAATAATTGTTATATTGACCGGGATCTACATAGGCCTTATATCCTCGAAAAGGACATATGGAATAGTCCCTATAGTTATTACGATCTGGTCTCTTTTTTCTAGCGGTCTCCCAGTTTGGTGGGTTGGGATGGCTCTTGTCATGATATTCTCCTATCAGTTAGGGTTATTTCCAACTGGAGGGATTTTGAGTGCTCCCGCACCAAAAGGACCTCTTATCATTCTAGATGTCATGTATCATCTCTTCCTGCCCCTGCTTTCCCTTGTAATAGCCAATTCTGGATATTGGGCCTATATTGTCAGGAGTTTAGTGCTTACTAACGTAAAGGAGGGATTTACTTATTTTGCTAAGGCCAAAGGGGTTTCTGATAAGATTATACTCAGAAAACACGTTTTAAAGGCTTCCTCTCCATCAATAGTCACGATGGCTGGTTTCGGACTTTTTTCTGCCCTTGGAGGTTCTATACTGTGTGAAATAGTATTCAACTGGCCAGGAATGGGTATGCTGTTGTGGAAAGCTCTAGGAATTGAAAAAGAAAGTTTTAATCCAGATATTCCAGTCCTTTTAGGAATTACATCAACATCAACTATATTGTTCTTAGTTATAATGATACTACTTGACCTAAGCTATGGATTCTTGGATCCTAGAGTAAGAGTCGGAGCAATAAAACAAGTAAAGTAAATGTAAAAGAGAACTAATCCTTCTGATCATGCTATTATAGCATGGACCAATTGAATTATCCAGAATTATTTTATTCTTTTAGAAGACTTTCTTCTTGTAAAGTTTAGGGTTTTAAAGGGATTTATAGCTTATGTAAAGCCTTCAGTAAGGTGATCTATTGGTCAAAAGCTCGAATCATCAAAGAAAAGGAATTTTCTCAAGGCCTGAATATGCTTTCTACATAGCTGAAGCTTTGACCACAGCACCTGCTGCTGTGGTTGCTTCCATTTACGTGATCTTCCTTTTGAATAGGGGTCTGAACTTCAAGCAGGTTGCAATTGTTGATGGTTTCTACATGATTGTATCGGCCTTAGTGGACTTTCCAACCGGAGGCATGGCTGATAAATATGGCAGAGGACTTATGGCGGCTATTGGTAATTTTTTGATAGCCCTTGGATTTCTTGCATACAGCATAGCGCAAAACTTAACTGATTTTCTTATTTCTGAAGGATTGGCTGCTATAGGTTTCGCCTTTTATAGCGGCGCACTTGAGGCATGGATAGTTGATTCTCTTAAGAGATGTGGCAGAGAACACGATATTTCAAAGATTTTTGGAACGAATGGCCTCCTGTCTTACATTATGATGGCGGTTTCTGGGTTAATAGGTGGGATCATTGCTGAGTTTGGGCAGGAAAAAGCCTTTCTTACTGGAGCAGTCATCGCTTTTTTTGGATCTCTGTTTATAGCCGTTGCAATAGGGATGGGACGTATTAACTATTTTGAGGTAAGAAGGAGAGCTTACATAACTTACCTAAAGAGGGGATTTAAGGTTGCTTTTAGCAATTCTATCATAAGAAGGTTGCTTGTTGTTCTAGGATTTGTTGTGCTTGCAATACCTAGCTTTAACCTTACTTGGGCTCCTAGACTGAAGGAACTCGGCGGACGAATGTGGTTGCTAGGAGCGACTAGTTCGTTTTTGTTCATTACAGTTGGCTTGGCCCAATACTTTGGAGGACTCTTAACCGAAAGATTTGGGTTTAAGAAAGTTTCTTTTGCTGGACTGCTTTTATTCCCTATTTCCTTTTTCTTAATGGCTATTTCTCCATCTCCTGCCTGTTTTATAGGATCTGCTTTGCTATATGAAACTGGATTTGGTCTGAGACTACCCTCTATCAGGGCATGGTTCAACAAGGCTGTGCCTAGCGAAGAAAGGGCTACTGTTCTAAGCCTTAGAGCAACTCTTTTGAGACCCTTAAGCCTTATTGGAATGGCGATTATGGGGGTTATCTCCGATAATTGTGGTTTATCAATAACATATTTTTCCGCAATTCTTATCTCCTTGCCGGCCTGTCTAGTAGTTCTAACAGTACCTGAGGTGATGAATTCCAAAGATTAGCAGAGAATAGTGAGAAAATTCTGGTGATTAACCCAGTAAGAGTGTGTCACAAGCTTGGAATAAGAAGACCCTTATACAGCATTACATGAGAAGAACTAGCAATCACTCTTTCTTTAAACCAACAATTTCAAATATTTGCTCTATTGCCTCTTCTTCTCCAATTCCCGTTATGAAGGGAAATCCATTTACAATAGGAATTCCTTTTGCATCTCTTTCAGATATTGTGGTGTTAGCCACAATTACGTCTGGTTTGAAGACCTCAACCTTTCCAGCCACTTCAAAAGCCTTGCATCTGGCAACGGATACAGGAATGTTCTTTTTTCTAAACCACTCCTCAATTTTTGTAGCAACCAGCGTCGCAGTCGCAATTGCTGTACCGCATGCGACAAGAATTCTAATTTCCTTCGGACCTGACACTTTTCGTTCACCCTTATCCTTTATTACTATAATAAAAAGTAAGTGGAATTAGAAATAAGTATTTTCTTTGTTAAGGGAATGAATACGCCAACAAGAAGAATGAAAGTTAGATATACGGCTTCTTATCATGAAATTTTCGATTTATATTGAAGTTGAGATTATTGAATTATGGTGAACTTATGGAAAAGTTTGATCTGAAGGTTATTTTTGGCACAAACAAACCGATTATAGGTATGGTTCACCTCCCACCCCTTCCTGGTTCTCCCTTCTTTGATGAAAAAGAATATCCTGAAAAGATATTTCAAAGGGCTTTATCAGATATTAAAGCCCTTCAGAAAGGAGGCATTGATGGAATTCTGTTCTCTAATGAAGGAGACAGGCCCTACTCCTTTAAAGCAGGCTATGAAACGGTTGCTTGCATGGCTTTCATAATAGGAAGGGTTTTTGAGGAAATTGAGGTTCCGTTCGGAGTTGACGTTATCTGGGATCCATTTGCGACAATCAGTCTGGCCAGGGCCGTTAACGCTAAGTTTGCTAGGACTATAGTGTCTGGTTCTTTCGCTAGCGATCTAGGAATAATTGATGTTAAAGGGGGCGAAGTCTTAAGGCATAGGAGGAGAATAGGGGGCGAAAACATTCCTCTATTCGCTTATATAAATCCAGAATTCGGCGCACCTCTTGGAAGTAGAGACATAGCTACGATAGCAAAAGGGTTGAGTTTTTTGTCAGTAGCCGATGTTTTTTGTGTTTCTGGACCGAGAACAGGTACCCCTCCAACTGTTGATGACATTAAAGTGGTCAAAAAAGCGGTTCCTAACGTTCCAGTGTTCTTAAACACTGGCGCCAATAGAGAAAACATAGCTGAGTTCCTTAAAGTGGCAGACGGAGCCATTGTTGGTACAAGTCTAAAGAGAGATGGGATAACTTGGAACCCAGTGGAAGAGAGGAGGGTAAAGGAGTTTATGAAGGTTGTTAGGGAAGCTAGAGGGGAATGAAAAATGGTTGATTTGGAGTTAATGAAAAAATTGACTGAAATACCTGCTGTTTCAGGCCATGAGGACCCGATCATCAGGTTCGTAAGATCGTATATGGATGAGAGGGCCGATGTAGTTAGGATGGATAAGCTAGGCAATCTAGCAGCCACCGTTGAAGGTACAGATCCTGAGGCTCCTTCCATAATGGTTCTATCCCATATGGATGAGGTTGGCCTTATGGTAAGGAGAATAGAGACCAATGGCTTCCTAAGAATCATTAGAATTGGAGGTATAGAGGAGAGATCTCTTCTTTCAACTCAAGTCAGAGTAATAACCCAGAAAGGCGAGGTTCCTGGTGTGGTTGGGCTCGAGGCCCATCACGTTAGGCCAGCAGAGAAGAAGTATATCGTCCCTCCAGCAAACAAGATGTATGTGGATGTAGGAGCTAATAGTAACAAAGAAGCCGAGGAAATGGGAATAAAGGTCGGAGATACCATTACATATATGCCAAACTTTAGAGAATATGGAAAAGATCTCATAATGAGTAAAACTATGGACAACAGAGCCCCGTTAACAGTCATGTTGGAAGCTTTGGATTATTTCTCGAAGAATAGACCTAAAGCTACAATTCACTTTGTAGCAAGCGTTCTTGAGGAAATGAACCAGAGAGGGCCGCTTCCAATGGCTAGAATTCTGAAGCCAGATGCTGTTCTAAACCTAGAGGTTTGTATAGCAACGGACACCCCTGACCTTGCGGGTATAGCTGCTGACGTAAGGCTTGGATGTGGCCCAGCAATCTACCTATACTCTTTCCATGGAAGAGGGACTCTTGGAGGACTAATTCCTCATCCCAGCCTTGTAAAACGTGCTGAAAAAATCGCAGAAGAAGAAAACATTCCATTTCAACGAGAGGTTGTAATTGGTGTTGTCACCGAAACCGCATGGTTACAGCTAGAGGGTGAGGGGATCCCCTCAATGGACTTCGGGCTACCATGTAGATACACGCATTGTCCTAACGAAGTCATATCCAAAAAAGATGTTGAAAACTTATTCAAACTTGTTACAAGCTTTTTGGGAAGCTTGGATAAAGATTTCAAACTTACAAGGGGGTGAGTATGCCAAGGCTTTACAACAAAAAGAAAGTCAAAATCGTTGCATCATTAGCTGCCGCAGATCTCTTAAATCTTAGCAGAGAACTAAGATTGCTCGCGGATGCCTCAGCAGACGGAATTCACGTTGATGTTTCAGATGGACATTTTGCCTCGGATATAGGTTTTGGACCTTCGTTTGTAAAAGCTATTAAGAAGGCAACGGAGCTTCCCATATCCGTACACTTAATGGTAGAGGAACCAGCTCGCTTCATTGAATACTATATTAAGGCTGGAGCAAATAGAATCTATGTCCATCCAGAATCTAAAGTCAATCTAGTGAGAGTCCTGAGAAGGATTAAGTTCTTGGGAGGAGAGGCTGGAATAGCTCTTCTCCCCTCCACTCCAGTAGAATTAGTATATGAAAGCATAAGAGGGATTGATTCCATCCTTTTACTGTCAAACAGCGATTCTTGTTACCTTGAATGGGAAGATTTTGAATTTCTTGATACTACTCTTGATAAAATTTCTAAAGCATCCAGTCTTGTTGAAAAGATGGGCAGTTCCATAGATATTGGAGTTGATGGAGGCCTAAGAAAAGAGATCATACCAAAAGTAGTTGACTGTGGGGCAAATCTTCTGATAATGGGCTCAGCTATTTTCTCAAAAGGAGATCCTGTAAGTTCAATTAGAGAGATTAGAGATATCTTAGTGAAAGCAAAAGGAATCTGATAATAAAAAGAAAAAGAAGGGGGAATGTTTTTTATTCATAGAGTTTGCTGAAAGCCTCCTTTAGTCCAGCTATCCTGTCCGCAAAGAGGAATATTCCTATTATCACTATCAGAAACAGGTAGTTTGCTCCAATTGGTAGCTTTGAAGCTAACACTGCAACTGGTATCATGGGTTGTAGCCAAATGCAGCCTATTGGGGCTGCATCAGGTGCTATCGCTCCTATGGACTTAGCTGTTTCTGTAAAGATCGGAACCCACCAAGATCCAAGATATTGCCAAATGATCATGATAATGGCTCCCATTATTGTGGATTTTATCAGGTCTCCTTTGAAGAACGGAACCGCGGCAACCACGAAGAACGGAGTTGCAGCTAGATCAGCGTATGGTAAGACATTTATTCCTGGAAATATCGCTGCTATCAATAGAACAACAGGGATAAGTATAAGGCCTGCAGCAACGGTTGTTGGATGACCTATGGCTATTGCTGCATCCATTCCTATGTATATCTCCTTCCCAGGGAAACGAGTCCTCATGTATTCGGTAACAGCGTCGGCTATTGCTCTCAGACCCTCCATGATTATCCCTATTATCCTTGGAAGTAACTCCATAACTGCAGCTGATGCCATGGCCACCTTTGCTATATCAAGTGCGCCATAACCCGCTATAAGCGCTATGACAGCACCCAGAATAAGGCCTATTACTAAAGGCTCTCCTAAGACTCCTAATTTCTCTCTAACTGTTTCAGGATCAGCTTTTGGAGTTGGAATAGCGTCAACCAATGGTTTAAAGATCGCTATGAATGGTATAGAACCAACCCAGCCTCCACCCTGTGGTATTGAGTAGCCCTTATAGCCTGGGAACAGATCCCACAAGGGCTTCACAGTCCAGTCTCCTACTTTAAGACACATTACCTCGTAAGTTATTGCTGCTAGAAACGCAAACGGTAGGTTTTGAGTTAGTGTATAGACGGTACCTCCAACGAAGGCCCAATGCCAGAAGTTCCACACATCTATATCAAATGTCTTTGTGAGCCTGGCAGCAAGGAGAATTATGTTGACAATTATACCTACAGGAATAATCGCGGCCCCAACAAGTGTACCATAAGCTATGGCAGCCATAATAGGCCAGCCAACATCAACAGCGGTAAACTGAAGGCCCGTTCTATTAACCATGGCCTGAGATGCTGGGACCATCGTGCTGAAGAACAGGTTAAAGACCAATCCCAAGCCTATCCATCCAACTCCAATTATAATAGCTGCCCTAAATGCCCTCCCAGGTTTTGCTCTAAAGAGCAGAGCGATCACAAAAAGAAATACTGGCAACCAGACCTGTTGTCCTGCGGCTGAAAGGATGTCACTTATTCTCTGTAAAATTCCCGCCAGAAGTAGGGCTAACATTTTTTTCACCTTAGTTTTTGCTTATTCGTCAAGCTACTTTTTTCTTATAAACTTTTGTCGTAATTTGCCAGTGGAACGTTTCTATTTTCCAAAAAGTCAGGCTTTTATTGTTATGATGTGGAAATCTTGAGATGGTAAGCTATAGAATCCTTGTGGTTACAGGTGTAGGAACGGGTGGATGGACTTCTAAAATGGCCGCAGATAGGGTCAGGGAGGAACTAAGCAAGAGAGGAATAAAAAACGTTGAGACAAAGATGTGTAAGGTCGCAGATCTTAAGATAGTCCTAGAATCTTGGATGCCAGATGCGGTGATAACCGTTATTGGTAGAGAAAGTGACCTGAACCTTCCAGAAAATCTCCCTGTTTTTAATGGTGTAAGTCTAGTTTCGGGTGTTGGAATGGAACCTATAATCGATGGAATCGTAGAGGCGTTGAAAAAACCTCATTGGGCTGGAATCGACAGAGAGAACAGAGTCTAGTCTCGGGATGTAAGTGCAGACATAATTAATTTTCTTAAAGCGGCAAGATCTTTGCTCCTTATAGCTGTTACAAAGTATTTTTGTGAAAAAAGGGATGTAATCTTCTTTAGTAGTGTCGATGATTTCTCCAAGTTCTTGAGAGCAAGTAGAACTATGGCTTCCGCCATAATCTTCTCAAAAGGAGAATCCATCTTCCTAAATTCTAAGGGCCTTTCCAAA
The DNA here is from genome assembly GCA_964480775.1 of uncultured Nitrososphaerota archaeon. GTDB lineage: Archaea > Korarchaeota > Korarchaeia > Korarchaeales > Korarchaeaceae > QMVU01. The sequence continues at coordinate 43,483 of CAYZRF010000003.1, read as the reverse complement.
AGGCCGATGAGTAAAACTGGTTTTAAAGTGTACTTTATGTGAACATGAGGAAGGGCGACAGTAACGTATCCAGGAACCTCCAGACCAGTTGGATACTCTCTTTCCCTTTCAATCAAGGCATGGGCAAATCCTTTGGATACAAAGCCTTTCTCGAATAACATTTCAGAGATCTTTTTAAGTGCCTCTTCTGCGTCGTTAAATTGAAAAATTCCAATCAGTATGGATAATTCCCCGCATTTTTCCTCGCAGACGGCATATGTCACCATTTGAATTCCTCTCAAGTTCATGTAGTCGATTTGGCCCTTCAGTTATGTCAGTTCCTCTATTAATTATTTAATCGAAATTTTCTGATCGGGAATACCTTATTCGTTCATCTCATGTAGTTTCGGTCTCTGCGACATGAAAAGTATGCAAAAGATCAAAAAGAAATGACGATTCATAGTGCAATGATGAAACAAAAGGAGGAAGTACTAAAGAACAGAGAGAGGATTTCTCTCATCAAGAGGATAGTTGAGCAAAGCGGAGGTAGATTAACCGAGGAGAAAATAAAGGTACTTAGAAGAATTGAAGATAAAATAAAAGAACTAGACGACGCGGAATTTGCCAACTTAATCAAGGAGATAAATCCAAGACCTTCTATATTCTTCTATGGACAATATTACACGCTAGAAGATGGCGTGCTTAATTTAACAGATTCTTCTGAAAATGTTAGAGGAAAAGTTAGGGAGGCCCTGAAAAGGTGGCAAGATAGAGCCTACTACATACTTCTCGCCGCCTCGATGATAAAAAGATCGTTTACTGAAAAGGAGCTTGCAGATAAGATGAGTAAGCTTGATTTTCCCTATCTCCAACATAGCCTGCTTGGATGGCTTGAGAGCCTTCGCCTTATCATGAGGACTTCTGATGGAAAGTGGATTGTTCCTGAAGAGATTCTGCCAGCGATGAAAAAGGAACTCGCGGACTATGAGCCCAAGCTTAAGCTGAGAAGCACTCTTGCTAGAAGAGAGCTTGAGGAAGTTATGAGAATGGAAAAGGAGTTTGAAGACTTCTTAAGGCCATTAATAAAGGAAAGGTTAGACCAAGTGCTCTCTTTTGGTGAGAACTTTTCGGTATCCAAGCTAGTAGAGTACCTTCGCTCTCTTTTTGGCCCTGTTCTTTACTATGACATACTTCTTACCATGACCCAACAATACTCAATAGCTGACGTAAACGTTGTCACTGAAGAAGGCGGAGCTAGGATGAGAACTGGCTTTAATCTGGCCCTCTTTGGGGAACCAGGGACAGGAAAGACTTTCTCCACCTACACCATGATAATGGGGGATCCAAACAAAGGCATACCGGCCCATGGACTTCCTGGCAGGAACAGGTATTGCGGGGGGATGACTCCCGCTAAATTCATTAGGATAGGCGAAGCATACGAGGGGAGAAAGTACAATTTTATCATAACTGAGTTTAATGATTGGTTTAAGTATAGTGGAATGGTAGAACCGCTTAAAATAGCAATGGAACACGGTATAATCAAATGGGAGACGGCTAGGCAGACTATTGGTCCCTATCGCTTCACTTCCTTCCTTAGCGTGAATTACAACACGAGAGTGTTCAAGAGAGGATATGAAGTTACAGTAAAAGATCCTAATTTCAGCGCAATAGAAGAACGGATGTTGTGTAGGTTACATAGGTTAACCAAGGAGAGGTACAGGGAGATAGCTGAGAAACAGATGGAGTTAGTGCTTGGAAAGCTAAAAATGGAAAAAGCTAGGGAGATTAGAGATCACCTCACCCTGATCCATGCCATAGAAACAGAACATCCTCTCGTAAAAGATCAATTCAAGCCCAAACCTGTTTTGCTCGCAGAGAGAGTATTTGAGGAGATTACTAGAGCGAGAGAAGCAATTCTTGATACGATAGAACAAGAAAGGCTAGACTTCTCTCCAAGACTTGAAAGAAGAGCTATTCAGTTGATATGTGCCATGTCTTTGATGAGCTACTTTAGAGAAGAAGAGGAGAGAATAAGAGTAGATTCAGATGCTATGAAGCTTGGAATTAGATTTTACGTAGAAGAAGCTGCAGTCAGGTCTAAGGAGAAGTTTAGTCCGGAAGACGTTCTCAGAAAGCTAAATCTTCTGTAGGCTAAAGATTTTGTTAGGAATATGGGACAATATGCTGTTATACTTTGTCTCTCTTCAAGAGAATCCAATTTTCGGTGAATTATAGGGAATTCCTAAAAAAGGTAGGGTACTATGCTCATTGTTTTTGGGCCTTAATGGCCGTGAATGTACCAAACGCGGTTTTCTCAACCTTCACTATTTTAAAGTATTTTCCCACCAATTTTACTAATTCTAACGAAGTTAACATGTTTTCATAAGTTAAATGCAGTGCTTTCCAAGGAGAACTCTTATCTCTCAGGTAGAATGCTTGACTTAATATCGGTACTATCCACCTTATGTAAAATCCCACCATCAGACTGAGCTGTTCCACATTAGGTTTAGTTAGATCAAGTATCAGAAGTTTACCTCCTCCCTTAAGGGTTCTTCTAAATTCCTTGAGAGCAGATTCTCTTTCTATGGAGTCTCTAAAGGAATAAGAAGCAATAATAGCGTCCAGACAACCGTCATTTAATGGAATATCCTCAAACTTACCTTTCTTGAATTCAATACTAACTCCTAATCCAGAGTACTTTGAAAGATTCTTACGTGCCTCTTCAAGCATTGATTGCAGAGGATCGAGACATATCAACCCTCCCCCTGGTGAAATTCTCTCAATTATCAGTTCTGACATGGTTCCAGGTCCACAACCAGCGTCGAGGACAATATTACCCGCTCTTAGATCTGCCATCTCAATAAGAACCCTTCTCATTCTTCCAGAGAGACCAAAGGTTATCAAATGATTTACTTTCTCATAATAGGGAATTGTTCTCTCAAATTCTAGCATTACTTTCCTCCAAGTGCCTTTGTCAAGCCCTCTGATCAAAGGACCTACCTCTTTTTCATAAGCTTATTCTGTTCAATATGTTTTTGTACAATTAATACACGCAACAGCAATTGAAAAATAGTACAAGACATGGAAGAGGGGGTGTTCAGCATTGCTTTACATAGTGTTAACTACCGGTCAATGCAATTTGAAGTGTAGTTACTGTGGAGGCAGCTTTCCACAGAACATAGTTCCTTGGAAAGTTCAATATTCTGTTGATGATCTAGCTAATTTCTTATCTCAAGACAAAGAAGCCATAGTTGCTTTTTATGGTGGAGAGCCTCTTCTTAACCCTTCTTTTATTGAAGAAGTGATGAAAAAAGTCCCTGCTAAGCACTTTTTGATTCAGACCAATGGTCTTCTAATAGAAAACCTTAGGCCAGAGTTTTGGAGAAGGATGGATGCGGTCTTACTCTCGATAGACGGAAGAAAAGAGGTTACCGACTTCTATAGAGGAAAAGGGGTATATGACACGGTGTTAAGAGCGACAACATGGCTTAGATCCATCGGTTTTAAAGGAGATCTCATCGCTAGGATGGTGATTTCTGAAAAGAGCGACGTATACTTGGATGTTACCCATTTGTTGGGACTAAAATTATTTGATCATGTTCACTGGCAGCTTGATGTAATTTGGAGCGACTCTTGGAATGATTTTGATTCTTGGGCCAATAAGACATACAAACATGGGATCTCTAAACTCACTGCTCTCTGGATAGATGAAATGAAAAGAGGCAATGTACTTGGAATAGTTCCATTTCAGGGAGTTATGAAGGCAATATTCACAGGAGGAATTAGCTCACCCCCGTGCGGTTCTGGGAGAGATGCTTTTGCGATATCAACAGACGGTAGAATTTTGGCATGTCCCATAGCTGTAGATGTGAAATGGGCTTATCTAGGTGATGTTTGGTACAAAAAACCGAAGGATTTGAAGGATTCTATTGTCATTAAAGAACCATGTGTGTCATGTAATTTTTTCCGCTATTGTGGTGGTAGATGTCTTTACACATATAAGGAGAGATTGTGGGGAGAAGAAGGGTTTAGAAAGGTGTGCGATCTCACAAAACACATGATTTCAGAACTCTTAGGGATAAGCCACGAAGTTAGGGATATCATAAAAGAAGGAGTAATTGAACTCGAGCAAGTTCTTTATCCATGGTTTAATAATACAACTGAAATAATCCCCTAGAGCTTTGGCTGAGCTAAGTCCAGAACAATGTCCGCTCAAATCTTGCCGTTGTTCTCAAGAAAAAGTCTTTATCCAATTGTACCCTGGATAAAAGCGATGCTTGTAGACTACCACATTCACACATATCTCTGCGGACATGCTGAGGGAAAGCCCATAGAATACGTTAAAGAGGCAGAGAGGAAAGGAATCTCTGAAATAGGATTTTCGGATCATATAATGGTGGATAAGTGGAGACCAGAATATGCAATGAAACTGACCCAAGTTGTGGATTACATTAGGTTAGTTGAGAATGTTGAAAAGGAGTCAAGCATTCCAGTAAAGCTAGGAGCTGAAGTAGATTACTTTCCTGATAAGGAAAAAGAAATAAGGGTACTTCTCGAGGAATTCGCCTTCGATTACGTCATAGGGTCAGTCCACTTTTTAGATGATTGGGTAATAGACGATCCTCGTTACATAAGAGGATATTATCAGAGGGATATTAACGAGATCTACAGACATTACTTCTCTCTTATTGAAAAAATGGTGTCTTCAGGGCTTTTTGACATTGTTGGTCACTTTGACCTGGTAAAGAAGTTTGGATTCAGACCAACAGTCAATGTGATGTCAGAAATAATTGCTGCCCTGGATAAAATCAGGATGAATGGGCTCTGTATAGAAGTAAATACCTCAGGTTTAGAGAAACCTGCTAAGGAGGTCTATCCTGGAGAGAAAATTTTGAACATATGCTGGCGTATGGAAATTCCAGTTACGCTTGGATCCGATTCCCATAAGCCTTGGGAAGTTGGAAGACACTTTGATAAAGCGCTAAATCTGATCAAAAAAGTTGGTTACAAAGAAATAGCGACCTTCGATAAAAGGACTTTGAGGTTGAGGCGATTATGAGTTTTGCTTAGTGAATCTTGATTTTTTCACTATCTCTAAGAGGGCAAGAAGTGCCTCTTTTACTTTCTTACCCTTTATCGCAATAGTTTCAAAAACAGGAGCGTCCACGCCTAACCTCCTAATAACCTCCCGCCCTTTAAGGGCGCCTTTTAGATCTTGTTTATTTGCTAGAACCACCAAAGGGGTGCCTTCATCAAAATAGGTACCTATTTCTTGAAATATCTTCAGAGCTCTCTCGTCGAAGTCAGCGCTATCTACCACATATATAACCGCCGAACATCCCCTCACGAGAGACTCTCTTACGGGAGCAAACCTTTCTTGACCAGGAGTTCCAACGAGAACGATTTTCCAAATATCTTGATCCGAGAATTTCCCTTTTTTCTTCCTATACTCCTCCATAGGAATTAGCTTATTCTTTTTGGGAATCCAATAAACGATTCCATAGTCGAATCCTACGGTAGTTGAACCTCCCGAGCCTGCATAGTCTATAGTAATAGCATCTGGATCCAAATAATGAATAACAGTAGTTTTTCCAGCCTTGTGTGGACCTGCAACATATATTTTGATCTCCTGCATTTGTATTCTACCGTCTCATATCATGCTAAAGGAAATAACATAAAAGCAAGCTATCTATTATAAGAATGATATATCGTTGATAGACGAAGAAAGGATAGAGAACAGGTATCGGGGCCGAGCAGTAGAGATACTCTTCACAATCACCACTATAGCGTATTGGGTGCCTGTGTTCGTCCTAAACTTCTGGTCTTTCTTGTTGAGACCCACCAACTTTGAACAAACGCTTGAGTGGTTTGTTATGTTCCTTCCAAAATGGATCATAGTTACGTTTGTTTCCGTCACTGCTGGCGAGTTAATTGGAATGCTTTTAGGGAGAAGAAAAGTTAGAGAACTACTTAGAAATGCTAGACAACTTGAAATGAGGTCTTTAAGAGAGTATAACGATGTAAGAATGTCTGTTAGTAAAGTAGGAGAGTATATCTTTCTAAAAATCGCTCCTAGGATCTCTGGAACAATAGAAGAGGAGATAGAAGACATAGAAAGATCCATCGGGGCTGTAAAAGAGGATTACGGGGTCGAAGACAGGGATTTCATGTCTGCAACAGTTTACGTTTCGAAAAAGGAATATGTTGAGAAGGCAACCGAGTGGGCAAGATCACTATTTGGGAGCAAGAGACTCAAAGTCTTGCTAAAACAACCAGAAAAAGGAGATATATCTGTTGATATCATTGCATACAGCCCAGATAAGAGAAGATAAGTGATTTTTATCAAGTGTGACTTCAAAATTGACAAGACATACGTTCATCTTTTGATCTTTACAACCTCTAGGGGAATTAGTTCTTATAAGGTCTTGTTTCTATAATCAACTACAGGATTACGACCTTTCCTGGGTTAAGTATGTTTTTGGGATCAAACAATGATTTGATACCTTTCATAAGCCTGATTTCCTCTTTGCTCAAATAAGAGAGCATATCTTCTCTTTTTATTAGACCTATTCCGTGTTCTGCTGTTAGAGCACCGCCAAGTCTCCTAGCCAGAGCAAATATCTCTTTTTTGAGACTAGGATAAAACTTCCTCCATTCCTCTTCATCGAAACCTGTCTTTAATGGGTGTTGGTGAACGTTTCCATCTCCAGCATGACCATATTGTATGATCTTCATGCCGTACTTTTCTCCAATCTTCCTGCTTTCGTTGACAAACTTTGCTATGTTAGCAATGGGCACACCTACATCTAGTATCTCTACGGTTTCATCCTTCAATCCTTCGTAGATAAGGCTCCTTACTTTCAGTATTTTCTCCTGCTGTCTCTTCGTATCTGCTAGGAATATGTCGGTTGCGCCGTATTCCTGACATATCTCTCCGACTCTTTCGCTCATGCTCAATAGCTCCTCCTCACTCATACCCTCAAGCACAATCATTAGGAAAGCCTGTCCCTCTCTCACAGGCCACTTCTCACCAGTAGCTTTCTCTCCAGCTTCTATCCCTTCCTTTTCTATGTACTCTATGGCTAGCGGGATAACACCGCTTCTTAATATTGGAGGAACTGTTTCAATGGCCTTATTTGGATCCTCGTAAGGTACTACCAAAGTATAGGTCCCCCAAGGCTTTGGTCTAAGCCTAAAAGTCACCTCAGTAATTATGCCCAACGTACCTTCGCTACCTATCAGAAGGTGCATCAAATTGTATCCTGTAACGTTTTTCACCATTTTCCCACCGAGTTTAAGTACTTCTCCAGTTGGAAGCACCACAGTCATCCCAGCTATGTAGTTCCTCATTACCCCGTATTTCACGGCCCTAGCCCCTCCTGCATTGCAAGCTGCTAGACCGCCTATTGTAGCCCCCTCATCCCCAGGGTGGAGTGGGAACCAAAGATCTTTGACGTTCTTCTCAAGGTATTCTATTATCTCCCCTAAAGTAACGCCTGCATCACAGGTCATTGTGAGGTTATCCTTATCAAGCTCAATCTTCTCTTTGATCCGTTCCAAAGAGAGAATTATCGATTGTTTTATCGGCACAACGCCCCCTGCCAGACCTGTTCCTCCCCCCCTTGGCACAACCGGAATTTCATTGTTGTAGGCAAACTCCATGATTTTCGAAACTTCCTCTGTGCTCTTTGGCTTTACAACAACCACATCAGCAAATGGTTCAGGACATATGTTCTTCGACGTTTCATCGAGTAAATATGGCTTAACCCCCTCTGGATCGCTTATCACGTAATCTGGCCCGATGATGGACTTCAAACCCTCTATTACCTTTTGATCCATGATAGCTCACTCACTAAATAATGGGCTTTTATTTTTTACTTTATTTCGAACCAAGAAGAACCTATTGAATAATTGAGGGTTAAAGTTGGAGTGTTATGGATTATTTTATACATCCTAAAAAAGGAAGCACTGATTGGAACTGGTGAGGTACCGGCTATTCCAATAGGACACAAGGTGGTATAATGGCGGGATTTAAGATTATAGTTTGTCTAAAACAAGTTCCAGCCACTCAAGAGGTAAAGATAGATCCAGAAAGAGGAACTCTGATAAGAGAAGGAATTGAAGTGGAGACAAATCCTTTCGATCTGAATGCACTCGAAGAAGCTGTGAGATTCAAAGAAAAATTTGGAGGTAAAGTCATAGCTCTTAGCATGGGTCCTCCACAAGCTGAATCTACGCTTAGAGAAGCTATAGCTATTGGAGCAGATGAAGCTATACTCCTGTGTGATAGAGCCTTGGCTGGAGCAGACACCCTAGCCACATCTTACACTCTGGCGTGCGCTATCAAGAAGATCGACGAGTTTGACCTCATATTCTGTGGTGAAAAGACCACTGATGGAGACACGGCACAAGTAGGCCCGGAACTCTCTGAGAACCTTGGGGTTCCATTTGTACCCTATGTCAGAAAGATAGAAAAGGTTGAAAATGACCACCTAATAGTTCACAGGGAGATAGAAGAGGGTTTCCAGGTGGTTGAGGTTCCAATCCCGTGCCTCCTGACGGTAACCAAGGACATAAACGAACCTAGACTTCCATCACTTAAAGACAAGCTTCGAGCGAAAAAATCGGAAATAAAGGTCTGGACCGCAGATGATCTATCAGATGTTTGCGAAAAAAGTAGATTTGGACTAGAAGGCTCTCCAACGAGAGTAATAAAAGTAGAAACTCCTCCAGAGCCATCTAAAGGAGAAATTCTTGAGGGAGACCCAAAGGAACTGGCCAAGAAGCTTGTCGAGAAGCTGATTGACCTAGGGTTCGTGAGGTGATGGTATGGTTGGATCAATAAGAGTCATCAGAGAGAAATGCGTGGGATGCGGTGCTTGTGTTAGTGCTTGTCCCTACGGTTGTATAACCATCGTCGAGGGGAAAGCCGTAATTGAAGAGAGTTGTTGCCAACTTTGCGGGGTATGCATCTCTGCCTGTGCTGAAGGAGCCTTGGAGTTATCAGAAGTTAGGAAGAAGAGTGAGGAAAAGTCCAAGTACAAAGGTGTAATGGTTATTGCTGAACAGAGACGTGGGAAAATTCACCGAATTACGTATGAACTATTAGGAATAGGAAGAATGCTTGCTGATAAGCTGGGAGAGGAACTAACGTGTGTTCTGATTGGGAGCGGAGTGAAGAAAAACGCCCAGAGTCTTATAAGAAGAGGAGCAGATAGAGTTCTGGTATATGATGATGAGAGGCTTTCAACTTTAAGAGAAGATCCTTACGCAGATGTTATTGAGGACGCTGTAAAGGAAGAGATGCCAGGCATCTTGCTTATAGGCGGAACAAGCTTTGGAAGGGCTTTAGCTCCAGTAATCGCGGCAAGGCTCAAAACTGGGCTGACGGCTGACTGTACTGGTCTAGATGTCGACGAAGAAGGAAATTTGATCCAAATAAGGCCAGCTTATGGAGGAAACATAATGGCTACCATTGTGTGCAAAGAGAGAAGACCTCAAATGGCTACGGTAAGATATAAGGTGATGAAAGAAGCGGAAGAGGATCTAAATAGAGAGGGAGTAGTTATAGAAAAGGAAATCCCCTCAAACTTGAGAGATAGGACAAAGGTGTTGAAAGAAATCATAGAAGGGGGACAAAGCATCGAGGATGCAGAAATTATAGTTGCAGGCGGAGGTGGCTTAAGAGCTCCAGAAGACTTTAAACTCCTCGAAGAGCTGGCCAACCTACTTGGAGGAGTAGTAGGAGCGAGCAGAAATGTTGTTGATAAAGGATGGATTCCAAAAAGTAGACAGGTTGGGTTGAGTGGAAAAACCGTTAGACCTAAGTTATACATAGCCTGCGGCATATCCGGGAGTGTTCAGCATCTTGCTGGTATGAAGAACTCTGAAGTTATTATAGCAATAAACAAGGATCCTAGCGCCAGAATATTCGATTACGCGAGATATGGAATAGTAGGAGATCTCTACGAGATAGTACCAGAGATTATAAGGATCTTAAAAGAGCTTAGAGGACCGGAAAAGAAGAAGGGTCTCTAACTCTTTCGTTTAGTATCAATAGAATAAAATAAAAGCTAAGCATGTAAGTTGCTTAGATATGGAAGTCCTCGAGGTAATGGAAGTAAAAAACAAGGCAGGCAAACGTTGGAAGATAGAAATCAGGGAGCCAAGAAATTGGGATGAGATTGAAGCTTTTGAAGAGGCCCAAATAAGAGCTTGGGGCATGGATCCTATTGAAGTGATCCCAGGACATATGATAAGAGGAATTCAAAATGCTGGCGGTGTAGTATTAGGAGCCTTCGACAAAGATACAGGCAGGATCATAGGTTGCGTTGTCTCCTTGTTGGGAGAGAAAGATGGAAAAAAGTTCGTTCTGTCCCACATTACTGGCGTTATAAGAGAGTTTCAGGGATTGGGCATAGGATACAGGCTGAAGTTAGCCCAGAGAAAGGCGGCTCTCATGAGAGGTATTGACCTTGTTGAGTGGACTTTTGATCCGCTCCAAGGGCTAAACTCGTACTTTAACCTGTCAAAGCTTGGTGTAATCTGCAACACTTTCCTGTGGAACTACTACGGAGTTATAAGAGATAAAATAAACTGGGGAATGAGAAGCGACAGATACAAGGTACAGTGGTATTTGACTAGTAAGAGGGTTTTGAAGAGGATTGAAGGAAGTTTGCCTAGGATCTCTCTAAAGGACTTGCTGGAGAGGGGTGCAGAGTTCGCCTATGATACAAAGGGAGAAGAACCACTCAGAGAGCCAATTCCGAGCAACGAATTACCAGATTCTGGTTTAGTTCTCCTGGAAATCCCATGGAACATAGGAAAAACTAGGGAAGAAGGGGGCCTAGATCTCGTAAGGAGTTGGAGAGATGCATTCGCTTCTGCTGTTCAACATTACTTCTCTAGCGGTTACTGGGCCGTTGAGCTCGTTAGGTCTCCAGAAGAAAGGAGATGCTTCCATGTTCTTTTGAAGGCTGATCTTAAGGATATTTTAGAGGATAAACTTTTAGGAGATGTTCTAAATTGGAGATAAGAAACATAGATTTGTATCTCGTAAGAATGAAACTGGTAAGTCCATTTGAGACTAGTTTTGGTGTCGAGACCTTTAGAGAAACAGTAATAGTTAGAATCGAAGAAAAACGTGGAGAAGTGGGCTGGGGAGAGTCTCCTGTAATGGAGGGTCCTTGGTATAGCTATGAAACGAGCCAAACTGCTTGGCACATCCTAAAAGACTTCGTTGCCCCTGAATTAGTGGGATCCGAAATCGAGGGGCCAAAAGACCTATGGAAAGGCATAGGAAAGAGAGTTAGGGGGCATAACATAGCGAAAGCAGGGGTAGACAAGGCTCTGTGGGATCTCAGGGCAAAACTTGAAGGAAAAAGTCTTTCCACCATGTTAGGTGGGGTTAGAAACAGGATTCACTCAGGAATAAGCATAGGAATCAAGAAGAATTTGGATGAATTGTTGAAAACAATCGAAATAAGGTTAGGAGAAGGATATAAAAGGGTTAAGCTGAAAATAAAGCCAGGATGGGATGTAGAGGTGCTAAAAAAGGTTAGAAGAGAGTATCCAGATATCCTCCTCCAAGTAGATGCAAACGCTGCTTATACACTTGATGATTATTCTTCTCTCAGAAAGCTTGATCAATTTGACCTTCTTATGATAGAACAGCCGCTAGATGAGGATGATTTAGCCGATCACTCTCAGCTCGCTAGAAAGATCTCTACTCCAATTTGCTTAGATGAAAGTATCAAAACTATTTTTGATGTGAAGGCTGCTTATCTTCTAGGAAGCTGTGAAATAGTAAATCTGAAGCCCTCAAGAGTTGGTGGCATTACTAAGGGATTGGAAATTCACGATCTATGTTTGAGTTTGGGAATCCCCATATGGATTGGAGGAATGCTTGAGACCGGGATAGGAAGAGGTTTCTTGGTAGCTATGGCTTCACTTCCTGGAGTTAAATTCCCCAACGATATATCTGCAAGTTCTAGATACTTCAAAGAGGACATTGTGGAACCTGAGTGGAGGCTAAACCCTGATGGAACAATAAGTGTTCCTAGCGCGCCCGGAATAGGAGTTGAAGTTAAAGAAGACATGTTAGAGAAGGTGATAGTTAGAAAGGAGAGGATTGGCTGAGCAAAACTAATTTGAACCCTATGTACTAAGGATTTTTGAGGTTTGCTATCTTTAGTCCTAGAGGGAATTAGTATTCTACGCCTAAGAGGTCATTTCGTGGCGTAAGATTTTAGCAATCCTTTTGCTACAGAAAAGAGATCTGCAAATGCTTTTTCTCCCCATGCGACCAATACAATTTTTCTAAGGTTTGTCCCATGGTTTATGTGTGATGTTATCTCATTGAGCATGGTTTTTGCAGCTTTCGCAATAGAAAGCCCACCGACCCCCGTTCCCATTATAGGAAAGGCTAAAGACCGAGCACCAATTCTTTCCGCAATTCTTAGGGCTGCTCTTGTAGCTAGAGAAACAGATTCTAAAGATGCTTTTCCCGCGGGGCGTTTAACCGTGGGAGCATGTATGATCCATTTAGTAGGGAGATTTCCAGCGGGTGTCACAATTGCTTGACCTATCTCTATTGGAGCCATTTTTCTAGCTTCTTTTTCTATCTCTACACCCCCTTTTCTCTTAATAGCTCCAGCAACACCACCCCCCATTAATAGGTAAGAGTTTGCTGGATTTACGATGGCATCAACCATCATCTCAGTAATGTCTCCATCAAGAACCTCTATAACCACATCATCGTATCGGAACGACATTTCAAACCTTCAAGCTCTTCTTGTAATAATAAATAAAATAGGAATGATTAGGATGTGTTAAATGTATTAAGGATAAAGCCATGATTACATCAAGGATGCTAAAGATTATCGAGGGCAAAAAATCAGCGATTTCTGTAAGCTTTGCTATTGTTATCATTCTAATTTTGATAGGCTCTTACCTGCAATCCTTTAACAAAAACGTGCAAACTATGAATAACAACACTAGATATGTTAACATTACCTTGTTCATTTACATTTTCAGCGATAGAGACATATCTGAAGCATTTGATGTATATTTCCCGATACCATTCGATGCAGACAATCAGAAAGTGATTTCTCTAAGTTTTAGTAGAGATCCAGATGAAATACTACAGGATGAGTGGAATCAAAGCATTGCAATGTTCAAAATTTCCTCTATGAAAGAGGGTGAGATCCAAGAGATAAGTATGTCTTGCGTAGCAAGGCTTGTTTCAATCGAGTACAGCGTAGATCCCGAAAAAATTGGGTCTTTAAGTGAAATTCCAGAACAAATAAGAGTGCTCTACACTAGAGACGAAGAAATGTACAAAATTCAAGATCCTATAGTCATTTCTTGTATTGATGAAGCTATTGGAGACACAAAAAGTGCATATAACATTGTAGTGCGTCTTCATGATTATGTTATAGAGAGACTCAGCTATAAACTGGACTCGAGATGGGATGATGCCCCAACCACTCTAAGGAGAGGAGAGGGGTCCTGCTCCGAATACACTTTTGTTTATATTTCTCTATGTAGAGCAGCCGGGGTTCCTTCAAGGTTTGCTGGTGGAACTGTAATAGATCCAAGCCTAGCTGGAAATATGCTTACAACGGAAATTATTGATTACATGTTCCACAGGTGGGTAGAGGTCTACATCCCAAACTATGGATGGCTTCCAGTCGACGTAACTTATGATGAGGGGTATAACACAAGAGAGTTTCTATTTTCACTAAGAGACACTTCTTTTGCTTTTGTGAGAAGAGGAGGTAGCTCTAGATATTTAGGTTGGAGTTATTTGCCGACTTTAGATCCTAAAGTTAAAGGAGTTGTATTAAGAGCCAAAGCAGTCTGGGCTCCAATACCTGAAGCCCAAAAAACACTTTCTTCAATCAATAGAGTTGAGAAAATCCTTTTCCAGGTGAATAAAGCTCAGAATAGCACATATCTAAAGGAAATTAGAGATCTTATAGAAGAATCATTGAGGGAATTAGATCAAGGTAGCTTTTCTAGTGCTTATATTCATAGTCAAAAAGCTCTGTCCATGGCTATGGAAATAGAAATGAGCTTGGAACAGAGACAGTTTCTCTTATTGTTGTTCCTTTTAACTCCTTTCTTATTCTTAACAATAATACTTGCTGTAAGAAGATTTAGATGGATTCTATTTAAGTGATATTCTTTCTTATTTTGTCTAAGAAGCGCTCTAAGTTAACTATATACCGTTCGTGTTTTCCCTCACCTATAATTTTCTCATTCCAAAACACTTCGACTTTGAAAGTAAGTTTCCTTCCATCTATGGATATTAGCTCTGATTTTACATCTATCTCTCTTCCTATGGGAGCTGGGGCAAGATGTCTTACATCAACATGGGTTCCAACGGTAGTGTAGCCGTCCGGAAGATATGGTTGGACGAGATCCCTTGATACTGCCTCAATAAAGGCTATCATAGATGGCGTTGAAAGAACTTTTACATCTCCACTACCGACAGACTTCGCAGAATGTTCTTCTCTTATCATAACTCTAATCTCTTTCTTAATTCCCGTTCTTAGAGTTTTTTCAGGCATACATTGTTCAACACCAGGACATAGAAAATAAACATCTCAGGTAAATATCTAATTTATTACTTGATGAAGAAAACCCTTAGCGTTGCTCGCCTTCGAATTAAAAGGCATTGCTCAGTTAGTGAACATAAATGTTTTTTCTATTTGAACTAAATGTGAATTAAAAATTAAAATCTTTTAAGCTGGCAGCGAAGTTGAACCCAACAAGTAAAACCAGGTGTAGCGTTTCCCCTATTTTCATTCGGGACTCTACTATGAAAAAGATTTCTAAAAAGTAATTTTTTCTGTTTGAAAAAATATATTAACAAAACTGGATTAAAGTGATTAAGCTGTACTTCCAATCCAACAAAAGAATTAAATTACAATAAGATCATTAAACATTGAACATCATTGCCAGTTCATGACATTCTTGTGATCGATAGAAATGCTGGCGTAGTGCTATTTCGACGTAACTACGGCTCATTCACAAATTCTCAGATGACAGCAACGGCGGGCATTCTAAGCATGATAATGCCACTTGTAGAGGAAATTGGAAAGACTAGTTCTGGCTATTTTTCTGTAGGTAAGGATTTTATATCGTTTTATAATTCTGGCGATTTTCTGTTCGTTATTTATGCTGAAAGAGAGCTCGATCCGGCTCTTGCAGAAAAAGTTAGTGAAGAGCTAGCCACGGTTTTCCAGAGAAAGTTTGGAGAGGGACCACAGTCTCTTAGTGCCGAGACATCCAAAGAGTTTCAACAAGAGGTAGATAAGATCGTATTAGGTACTGTTGGATTAGGAGAGTTTGCTAGATTAGATTTAGCGAAGATCTCTGGAGTTACTTTTGTCGGTTTCTATGATGAGAGGGAGAATAGGTGGCACACAAAAGGCAACATGCCATCTAAGAACATTATCAAGTTCTGTGAGGATCTCAAAGATAAATTTGGAGATAAAGTCAACTCAATGGCAGAAAGCGGAGCCATTATGAAGATTAAAAGTGCTTTGGGACCAGTTATTTTAGCTCCAATAGGATCCGAGGGTATCGTTTTCCTCGGCATTAAAGAGGAAGGAGTCGATATACAGTCTGTAATTCAAAAGATTGAGCGTTTAAGGACTCTAGGTGAACTTAGATCTGCAACCGACGCTATATCTTATGTTCCAAGCTCTATAGAGCCCGAGTATAGAGCTCTTCTTAGGGTATATTCTCTGCTTTACTCTGAACCCGTGAAGAGTCTTCAAAAGGATATAGATGCCCTTAGGAGACAGGGTTACACCCTTGAAATGGCTTTAAGGAAGTTAAGGCAAACCGTAAAAGAGCTGATGTAGGTGGTGCCCCTTGGAGCGACCTTCGCTATCCTTCAGTGAGATTTTCCTCCTCGGTCTTTTTTCCTTTTCCTTCTCTGGGGTCCAATTTTTTCTCCTTATAAAAGGATCAAAGATCATTCAAGTTGTTTTGTTCATAGCACTGTCCACAATTGGTGCGATTTTATGGCTCTTAACTGCTACTTTACACTCAAGTGGATCAACTGCTAGGGTGATGTCGCTTTCCATTGCGATATTTGTCTTGTTCTCTGGAGTTGCCCAAAAGCTTCTTTACTTTCTTTCTCCAAACTTTAGATTGTATCAAATTTCAGCATTAGCTAACTTGATAGGATACATGAGCCTCTTATATGGGATATCAAAGATGATTTCCGTCAGATGGTTTGCAGCTACTGGAAGAAAATCTGTCAAGATCGTCCTTGTTTTTCTGCCCCTTTTCATGCTGTACTTAGCCCAGCAGTCTCCAATTCTATTGAGTTATGTTGCCTTTGATTTGATCTGCTTCTTTCTCGCTAGTATTAGCGTTCTTCTATTCCCAAGAGGCCTTCCAAACGATGTTTTAGCCTCTATTCAGATTGCTGCCCTTCCTTCAATGATTTCTGACTTTATAAGATACGGCGAGAAGACCTATACTCTGTTCACCGTCCTTAAGCCATTTGAAGAGGTGATAGCCTCCTTTTCCTTCATTTTTCTCACTTTCTTGGCATTCTTTTATTTTAAGAAGGTGAGAGGGCTCAAGGAGGTTATAGAGCTTGCCGAAGCTGGCTGAATACAAAGAATTGCTTAAAAGTTACTTTGGGGAGCAATTAGATAATTGGATTTTTGAAATGAGTTTAGGAGATGACGTAGAGTTAGATGATTTCGTTCTTACGTCCCTATATGAAAAAGCCCTTAGTGCCTTCGGGCATGATAGAGTCATAGAGATCTTAGGGGAGGTAAATCTCCTCAAAGGAACGATACCTATCAAGCTTTTTGTGTGTGGCAACCCAAGAGTGGGTAAAACATCATTTTGTAGAAGATTTGCCTTGGGAAGTTTTGATAAGAGCTATAAGACCACTATAGGTGTGGATTTCTACTCAAAACACCATTTTATTGAAAGATATCTGATTAGATTGGTGATTTGGGATCTAGCTGGTCAGGAAAGGTTTGGCCTTATGAGACCGAACTTTTACAGAGGAAGTGCTGGTGGCTTTGTGGCATTCAGTCTAGTGGACGATAAAAGCTTTCGAGATGTCCCAGGATGGGTAAAAGAGGTTAGAGATAATCTCGGCGAGGTTCCTATGCTTCTTATAGGGACAAAAAGCGATTTAGGTGTAAAAATCTCTGGAAATCCTATGAAGTATGTTCAAGAGTTTGGTTTCGTTGGTTATCTTAATACCAGCGCACTTACTGGAAAAAACATAAATGAAGCAGTTAGAAAGCTTGTTAAAACAATTCTGAAAAAAGAAAAACTTCTCTAAGCATCTACTTCTTCTCCGTTAGCAGATATCTTCACTATCTCTGCTGTATGCGTTATTCCTATCTCTTTTGCTAAGACCTTAGCTATTTCTTCAGGACTTTCTTCCTCAAGTTTTTGATTATAGCACCAGAGAATCCACTCTCCAACGTTTGGGTAATAAATGGGAACTAGGAGAAGAATTGTTCTCCTTCCTTCACTTTCTTCTTCGATTTTTTCCTTCCAAAAAAGTATTACTTTCCCTCTAGTCTCCAAAAGGCATTCTCTTATGATTCTAACGAAGTCTTTCTTCCTTGCCAAATGTATTCGAAGCATCCATCGATACAGATCTCATAGAAAATATAACCCTCTCGTTATCTGTTAGTACAGGGAGAGGACTTTTTAATGAAAATGTTATAGCACAGGATGATGAAGCAAAGAACAACTATTGCACTTTTACTCTTATTGATCTTTACGCTTTTGGCTTTAGCGTATTTTCAGATAAGAAAAGAAAGTGAAGAGACAACGGGAACAACCAAACCCATCATGGGAAATCTGAGTTTAAATCTAGATATATTCGATGCAGAGAAAATATTCGATCCTGAAACCTTAGAGCTACATTTTGCAACACAAGAGGAGCAAAGGAGCGGAGGTGTTCTTATTAACGTCACTGTCCTATCCTTCCATAGCATAGATTGGATGGGAAACAAATGGTATCACAGGGGGGTTATCTTTCAGCCAGTAGGTGCAGCAAGTGAATATGCGGCAATAGTTTTTGGAGGTATGGGCGAGAAACCTGAGTCTTTTCTAGAAGAATTCGGATTGAAAGCTGCTGCTGAGGCTAGAATACCAGTTTTTGTCGTTACAGATGTACCATTTATGCCCCAGTTCGGAATAAATGATGAAGAAGAACTCTTAGCGTTCTCCTTAGAGAAATATTTTGAGACTGGCGACATTAAATGGCCTCTACCCTATCCTATGGCCGCCGCTTACATGAGAGCTGCCACGCTATTAAACAACCTTCTGAGTTCTCATCCAACAAAGTTCATTCTATCGGGCGGGAGCAAAAGGGGCTGGGCTAGTTGTATAGCTGCCGCTGCAGACCCAAGAATTGTTGCCATAGCTCCGAGATCTTTCGCAGGTTTTGACCTTAAAGCTCTGATGAACACCCATCTTGAGGTATATGGTGAATTGAGAGGGGTTTTGGAATCTCTCTCTAAGTCTGGTCTCACTGAAAAGATTGATACACCTCTCTGGGATGACTTTGCAAAGTATTATGATCCAATAACCGTTATGAAGAGAAAGGATCTCAAAGTAATGCTACTATTAGGCTCAAATGATGTTTTAAACCCTTTAGGTATAGAAAGAACGTATCAAGAAGCGTATTCGGGAAATCTTTACATAGCATATGTGCCGAGCGCAACCCATACCTCTCTTCACTCTTCTATAGAGGCAGAAATTGCCTGGAGGATGTTTTTAAAGAATATAGTCCTCGAAACACCAATTCCCAACGTTATTAGCATCGATATGTTTAGTTCGAACGAAAATATAGATTTTTCAGTTAAGGTCAATGATAACGGGGCGGCCATAGATAGAATTGAGCTTTGGTATGCGTACAGCGATACTAAGGACTTCACTCAAGTGAGTTGGAACTCTTTAATGATGACAGAAAATGGACAGAATTACACAGCAAGCATTGAATCTAAAGAGGGAGAATTCATAGGTATATTTGTAGCGGTATGGCCGAAACATGCTGGGAGGATGGGTTATGTTACTTCATCAGCCTTCATAATCGAGGGCTGATTTCAGTCCTACAAATGTTCTGTTATCAACTAAACAATAAAATCTTGTGTAAAAATAATATTATTAGGCACTCATGGTTCTAGGGGATACTTCTGGAGGTCAGAGACAGAGCTCAGAAGATAGTTAAAGCTGTAGCAAACGTTCTTTCTGACATTAATGAGTCAGAAGTGGAGCTCTTGGCATCGGCAGTTCTCAGAACGCTAGGAGACCGCAAGATCTTCATCGTAGGTGCTGGGAGATCTGGACTTGTTGCAAAGGCCTTCGCTATGAGGTTAATGCACCTTGGCTTTTCAGTTCATGTAGTTGGAGAGACCATAACCCCTAGAATGGATCCAGGGGATCTCTTGATAGTTATAAGTGGATCTGGAGAGACTCTTTATCCTGTAACGATAGCAAAACAGGTCAAAGAGATAGGTGGTATTCTTGCAGTTATAACAAGCTACCCAGATTCTACATTGGGAAGGATGGCAGATGTTTCTGTTGTTATAAAGGGAAGGGTTCTGCCAGCCACCCATATGGATTACGAATCAAGACAAATCATGGGACTTCATGAACCACTAACCCCTCTAGGCACACTATTTGAGATCTCTACTCTTGTATTTTGCGATGCTTTGATCTCTGAGTTGGCCTCAAGATTAGGAAAGACGGAGGAAGATCTCGCTAGAAGGCACGCTACCCTTGAATAGTTACACTTTGTATAGGGAAAAGGTGTTTTTATGTCTTAGTTGAGATCAGTTGCGAGATGGATATGCCAAAAACCATCTTTGTCCAAACCTTCATCCTTTTAAGTGGCTTTTAGAAACGATTCCTGGGATTGACAAAAAAGCTGTGGATCCCGTTTGTGTTAAGTTGCTTCAAAGTAATAGTTAGTACGTTTGGTGGAATATTTACAGGAAGTTTAGCTTTAGTTGCAGATGGGGTTGATTCCTTCGGAAATGTGATATCCTCCTTTTTTACAGCTTTTTTGTCAGAAAAACCTTAGAACCACCAGACGAAGATCATCTATATGGACACGTGAGATTTGAGGCTCTTTCAGCCATCATAACCTTTTCTTATGTTCTCTCTATGATGATAATTCTGATTCATGCTCTATTTGAAAGAATAACTACAGAACATATAGTTTCTATCGGAGAAAAGGCGCCTGCTTATGCATTAATCTCCTTAATTTTCAACGCGTTAGCCTTGGTATTCTACAGAAAATCGGGGTTTTCAGGCCTCGCAGTAAAGACAGAAGAGCTTCATGTAATCTCTGACATTGTGGAAGGGATTTCTGTATTTCTCGGGGTATTGCTGGCTTCATTCCTTTCCCCGTTATGGGATACGATTGCATTGTTTGTAGTTATCTTTTTTATGGGCTGGTCTTCTATTAAGAGCTTTGTAGAAATCAAAAATTCAGTTACTGATGTGTCTCCTGGCACGAATTACATAGAGAGGGTAAGTAAAATCGTAAACTCTATTGAAGGTGTTAGAGAAGTTCACAAGATAAGGGCCAGAAAAGTTGGTGTGGATATATTCTTGGATTTACATGTTCTAGTTGATCCCAGCATGAGTGTTAAGAATGCACACGATCTAGCCGATGAGGTTCTTAGGAGAATTAAGTTGGAACTCCCAAATACAAAAGACGTGGTAGTTCATGTAGAACCTCATACCTAACGGCAGTTAGAGAGATGAGCCATAACATTTTTCTCGCTTAAGTTAACTCTGCCAAGAAAGGGTTTGATCTTCGTTCCCTTCCAATCGTAGTTTGAGAACCATGACCAGGATATATTACGATATCATCATTTAGAGATAACAATTTCTTAAGAGAATTCCTCATTGAAGAACTATTTCCTCCGGGTAGGTCTGTTCTCCCAATTGATCCTCGAAACAGAGTATCTCCTGTGAATAATATGCCTGAATCTGGTAAGAAGTAGCACACACCTCCGGGCGTGTGTCCAGGAGTGTGAATAACTCTGATAGACTGGGAACCAAGCATAAAGAGAGGTTCGTCCTCGAAGGACTTATTTATAATGGGTTTAGGCAGTTTAAGCCCAAACATTGATAAACCTGAATCCCACAACATTTCGAGCGTCCAAAGATCCTCTCTATGTATGTAAGCTTCAACTTTCAAGGTTTTTCTGAAATCAGTTACTTCAAAGACGTGGTCAAAGTGCCCATGCGTTAGTAGGATAAACTTAGGTTTTAAGGCTTCTTTTCTAATCTCCCGCATGACATACTGCAATCCCCCGCCTGCATCGATTATCAGAGCTTCTTTCGTCTCTTTTTCATATACCAGATACACGTTGCTTTTTAAAAGTCCAAATGGAAATGTCTTGACGAGAAGGGACAAACCCAATCACCGGATTGTTGAAATGCCTATTTGTCTAATCTCTGAAAATCCTTCTTAGGAAGATAAAAATCACAAAGGCTATTACTAATAATACAATAATCCTGAAGATAAACCAAAGCATCCTCCATAGCAATATGGCGATGATTAGCGCGATTAATAACAGTATTAGGTCCTTGAACTTCACCTACTTCTCACCTACCTTACTTAGTTGACATCCTTAATATTGATTTTGGAAATATTTTGCCCGTTCAATTGGACATCTTAAATTCAATTGCTTTGATGTATTTTGGTGGTACTTTTTTTGCCAAGTAAATAACGTTACTTGCCTTCCACAAGAGCAATCCATCTCTAATCATGGAATTTCCGTCCACTTCTAACAGAATTGGATTCTTACCATGCCTCTTAGCCACTTCTATGGCTATTTCCCGTTTAGACGTCAAATGCACAAATTTCCTACTTATTGGAAGAAGCCCATTTTTCTTGATTTTTTCCCACGCCTTTCTCGTTGTTCCGTGGAAAAGTTTAGGTACTTCAGACGCTTCTTCGTATTTTGGCTTAACTGATATGCTGTGGCCATAAGTTGCCCTTATCCTACCGTTTCTTATTTCAAATCTACCTTTTTCATCCGTCTCCACGATCTTTACGATATCTTCAGAAGTAACTCATTGATAACCTCTCAGCTTCCTTATCCTTTCAGCTAGTTCTTCTATGTTAACATCTGAAAATCCTTCAGAATCCAACGAGATGCCTAGGAGAGAGGGTTTATGCCTCAAAACAAGACTTAATAGTTTGCTGAGCCTTATCTTCTTACTATCCATCTTTCTTTGGAGATTACAATATATTGTAGATTTAGATTTTACATTCTGTGCCTATAAAGCACTGCAAGAGAAATTCATCATTTTAATTTCATCTTTAATCTTCTCTAGCCTCAAGATGAATTAAAAAGAAAAGATATAAGAGATTAAGTTTCTCTTTAATTAGGTTGATTAAAGGAAGAACTTCGGCTTACTTGCTTTTGTTTGCTCTTTTACTCCTAACAATCCTCATCGGTATCACAAATCTAACCAAAGAACCAAACTTTGTCTCTTCAAGTGAAGAAAACCTATCGTATTTCATTGAAATGGCTGTTAGTTCTAAATTGATAGAAAAAGACGAGGCTCTATACTTGCTTTCTCTTTTATCTAAGTCAGAAGAAATCATTTCTTCTGGACATCCGCTTGCGGATGATCTTGCCGCCATTCTCAATAAATTTGAAAAAATGGCTAAAACCAAAGGACTAAGCAAAATAGACTTATTTATTTTGGAAAAAACAGTGGAAGTGAACCTAAAATACATAAACTCAAGTCAAAAGGAGCCAGTTCTCTTCGAAAGATTTTTTGACACTTCTCTAAGTTTTCCTTTCGTATACATAGAGGGTCAGGGCTTCAATTTCCACCCAACAAATGCCCTGAATTATGCAACTGAGCTTTTTGAATATAAGAAGAACCTCCGTGGCTTTTTAGAAGTAATGAGAGACATGCTGTTATTCGTAGAGGATAAAAACATAGGCGACCTAGAGTACGGGGTCTTTAAGTTCTACTTTGCCTGGGAAAATGAGGATATACCTTGGATCTCTTCTATATCCCAAGGCATAGGTTGTGCCTATTTTGCCATCGCATATTCGATCACTGGGGAATATGAATTCAAAAGAGCAGCTATACTTCTAGCCAACTCGTTCCAAGTTCCTTTTGAAAAAGGAGGTTTTAGAGCCGAACTTGATTTTGGTCCGTTCTACTTAGAATACTCAAATGCACCGTATGATTTAGTTTTGAACGGATTTATGCTATCTCTAAAGGGTTTATGGATATATTCCCAGCTGATAGAAGATTCCGCCGCACTAAACACGTTCTACTCTGGAATTAACACACTAGAGTTGCTTCTTCCAAAGTATGATCTGGGATATTGGTCAGCATATTCCCTTCTCAGCGATCAGAACTCCAGAACCCATCAACAATATTACAATACGAGAATAGCAAGCGAAAGATATCATAGACTACACATAAGGCTCCTATACTTTTTGGCAAAAGCGAGCGAGAGCACAATATTGGAGAAATACGTTGAAGAGTGGGATGGTTATCTTGTAGAAGGTGGTTTCAAGTCAGAGATACAGAGAGCTAAAGAAGAATATGACTTTTGGATTTCTGTGACCTCAGGATAGATCTGTTATGTCTAAAAGACAGATATATTGTTAATTATCACAGAAGACCCATATATTTCCTCCAAGTTTTACGTAATTTGTCATCGTCGCGTATAGAGACCAAATAGAGTTTCCACGAACTCTTTCTTTCCCAATATGGGTTAGTCTTCGAAAAAAGTATCTCTATTCCCACAGACCATCTCTCAAACCCTAGTTCTGAACAGATTTGTTCCTCTAGCTCAGCAATAAGAGTCCAGTCTGCTCTATTTTTCCTTACAAACGATCTAGCTTCAGAGCTAAGCTCAGATACTTCTACGTTCTCAAGTAGTAAAAAATCTCCTTCCAGCAGATTATTAGTTAATTCTGGTAACTTAGAGGCTATAAGAGAGAAGGCACTTTTGTTTGAGAGCAAAAAGAAGTTTACGCTTAGTTCTGACATTAACAGCCTCATAGCCCTGCTTAACATGACCCAAGCAGAGATGTTCCCTTCATGGTTCTCCAAAAAAGAGTATATCTTTCTCCTATCTTCTATCCATCTGTTTCTCACATCTCGCCCGACTTTTAGTTTTCCTTTATCTATCCACATCGAAGAAACTACTTCAAGAGGTTTGTAACTAGGCTCTCCTAGAGGAAGAGAAGGCATTGTTGATATATACCTGTATATGTTGTCAGCATTGTCCAGATCTATTTCTCCATTTATTAAAGGGGAGTACTCATGTTCACCTGCTATTACTTGACAGATTTCTGAGATATCTAACCCAAATTCTTCCAAGTAGTCCAATTCCTTGTCAGGGCTTTTCTCCAAAACGAATTTGACGTTATGAGGGTGTTCTCTTCCCATTAATATCCTCATCAGCTCATCTGTTATGTGAGGGAAGGGACCGCAGCCAGCATCATGCAGAAGTCCTGAAACTGATAAGATCAAGGGATCAAGCCCTAATTTTAGGCTGGCAATGAGTGCAAGATGTGCTACGTGCGTTGAATGTTCGTATCTGCTTGCTAATGCTAGCTCTTCAACTATCCAAAATGGAATTACAGATAGGTCTATTTCAGTTAGTCTTTTTACTGTCCAAGACTCTTCCAACTTTGTTATTAATTTCAGTGCATCCTCAACTTCCCCCCTCAACCCCTCTCCCTCCTTTTAACGAGTTCTTGTGAACAAGTCTAATCAGCTACAAGATCTATTTTCTTAAACTTGATAGTATCTATCAAACCCTTATCAGTAATTCTTAATTCAGGCAAAACAGAAAGTGCCAAAAGAGACATTGTCATGAAAGGAGATGCCATCTCGCAGCCAAGTTCCCTCCATGCCTTTTCCAATTTCTCAACTTTTTCAGCTACGTCCTCTATGGGCTGGTCGGACATTATCCCAGCTATTGGAAGTTCAACCAAGCCCAAGATACTTCCCTTAAAAACGGCTATCATCCCACCACCTACATCTATGAGCTTGTTAGCTGCCACAGCCATATCCTTGTCATTCGTACCCACGACAAGGAGATTGTGACTATCGTGAGCAACGGTAGACGCAACAGCTCCTTTCTTGAATCCAAATCCCTTAACAAAGCCCTTTCCTATGTTACCAGTTAGTTTATGCCTCTCTATGACGGCAACTTTTGCTAGATCTCTCTCTGGATCTGGAATTATTTTACCCTCCCTTACCTCTAGCTCCTCAACTAAATGCTTCGTGTTAACCTTCCCTTCGAGAACCCCAATCACGTGAACTTTGACTGATCCTTCATCGATGGGAACTCTTATCTCTAAGTCAGGCGGGGTTGGTCTTTTCTTAACCCTCACAGTGTTCTTTGCGAAGCTAGGATAAGTTGGTGGCCTAAGCTCCTCGATCAACTTGCCCTTCTTGGCCACAACTTTGCCATCAGCGATAACAACGCTTATTTCCACGCTCTTCAAGTCATCTAGGATTAGGACATCACCGAATTTTCCAGGTGATACCGATCCTATATCCTGATCTTGATTGAAATGTTCAGCTATGTTTATAGTTGCCATCTGAATGGCAGTAATCGGATCCACGCCTTCCTCAATTGCTCTCCTGATTATGTGATCAATGTGTCCTTCGGATATCAGATCCTCTGGATGCCGGTCATCCGTAACCAGGCAGACCCTTCTAGCATCAATCCTTTCCTCTGTAATGATCTTTATCACATCAGCTAAGTCTTTCCAAGCAGATCCTTCCCTAACCATCGTGTACATACCTAATCTAGCCTTGGCAAGACCCATCTCCTTTGTTGTTGACTCATGACTCGAGCTAACTCCAGATGCAGCGTAAGCCGAGAGCTCTGATCCAATCGGACCCGCCCAATGACCCTCAACTACTTTTCCATGTTTTAGTGATACTTGTATCTCTCTGTGCATCTTCTCATCTCCATATATGACGCCTGGATAGTTCATCACCTCTCCTAAAGCCACCACTCCCTCCCATCCCATTGCTTCCTCGACTTCAGCAGGCCCTATTTCTGCTCCAGCCGTCTCGAATTCCGGAAATGATGCAGGAACGCAAGAAGGAACAGAAACGTAAACCTTCATAGGGAGCCCCTTAGCCTCCTCTAGCATGAGTTTTACTCCCTTCAACCCTAAAACATTGGCAATTTCGTGAGGATCTATGAAAACTGCGGTAGTCCCGCGTGGTAGAACAGCCCTGGCAAACTGAGTTACCGTCACCATGCTGCTTTCTATGTGTACGTGACCGTCCAAGAAGCCAGGAGAGAGATATTTGCCCTTAGCATCTATTACTAGAGTTCTGGGGCCTATTGTATGGTCGGCCTTCCCTACTAACGCTATTCTGTCGCATTTTATGGCAATATCAACCTCTTCAATCAGCTCCTTTGTGAAGACGTTCACAAGAGTACCCCTTTTTATGACAAGATCTGCCTTGGCCCTCCCCATCGCCACATCTACAAGGGATCTCTCTACCTCCCACAGTCTACTCCTTCTTTTTGACATGATTCATCGCTCAGATCTTGAGGATATATTCTATATCTTTAACCTAAAGAGGATAATCGGTCACAAAGAGGGTATCCTGATAATCAGGAGAGCTAGAAGAAATGCCTCAGTTAATAGCGCAGACTTTTGCCTGTAAAAGCCGTATACGCTCTTTATCCCAAGAAACCCGGTTTCCTTCCATAAGTTTAGTGAAAACCTCCTTTTCATTGGGTATAGAAGGGGTATTCCCTTGTCAGTCGGAAAATCACACAGTAAATGCGCTAAAATTGAAATAAACGAGATAATTCCCTTCTCTATGCTAAGAAAGACTAAAGGCAGCCCTACGACCAAAGCAAACAAAAAGCTGTGAGTAGGACCATCGTGAAAATCCTTTGGCTTTACACCTGCTTTCACGAGGAGTGCATCAACGTTGGGTAACCAATTGAAAAAAAGAGCTATAGCTAAGTTTTCCTTCGTAAAGGAGAAGGATGCTATGAAGAGGGCTGATAATATGTGACCTATCCACATTCGCTTGAACGAATTCGGTATTACTTAATACTTTGATGATCTTACGAAGAATCTTACCCGATCTCCTTTATGTTTTATCAGTTTTTGCTCAAAACACATTACTCTTACTGGACTTCAACAGGTAGAAGATAGGCTTTTAATTGATGATTGAAGTGGGAGGTGGATGCTCTATCGAGTTACAATAGATTATGAAATCTGCAGAGGATGTGGAGACTGTGTTAAAGCCTGTTCAATGAGTGTTCTGGAGCTCATAGACGATACTCCCTATCCTACGGATCTCGAGAGCTGTCATGGATGCGAAGATTGTGTCAAGAGCTGCGAGTTTGGAGCGATTAAGGTCGAATACGTTGGAAAAAAGAAATAGTTAGAGGGTTGTATCGAGGCGACTACTTGTTTTCCTTGCAATAACTCCTAGCTTTTTCTTGTTTAGGTGGTGCATTGAGAATATTATGACTCCTGAAGATCCTTTAGCGCCTATGGCTGCGCTTAATGCCAGATCTATCTCGGCCTCGCTTAAAGGCCTAGGCAAGTCAGCTACTTGTATAATGGGAAGAACTTTCTTGCCAGTTCTGTTCCATACCCAAGAAGTTATTTCAGATATCCACTCGACTGTTTTACCACACATGGCGTGGTACACCATCGGAGAGAAGACATCTGTGTATTCCTTGAGCTTTTCGATGTCTTGTCCAACAATAGACCTGATGGCCCCTCCATAGTCCTCAAACCGCCAAGGTACAAGGAAGATTCCAAGTTTCTTATTCCTTCCAATGATTTTCCTAGCTTCTTTAACAAAAGAAGTGATCTGAAAGCATTTCCAATTGGTCCACTCCTCAAGATGATTTTTGATTATAAATTCAGCCCTCTCCTTTGGGTTTGCAAGAGGAACCTCGATTCCCGTATCTCTTGAGAAAAGTTCGATTGTTAGGTCGTCAAATGATGTCTGAACCAGTCTTGGGGATGGAGACTCCCATTTACACGGCCATCTGATGAAGTCTAGCCAAACACCATTTATAGGAAGAAGGGCTACCTTTCTTACTTTTTCCAAACAGAACTCTCTCACTTCTGGGATAGAGGGATTGACTCCGGCGTACCAGCCTATCTTTTGGAGAGGAGCACCTTCCTCAGTGATCGGTCTGCTTCTTGGGAATTTTTTCCAGAGCTGATCGCCAACAAACAGCGGTACTTCTACGTATACAGAGATTTCTGCTTCTTTAAGTTCTCTGATAAGGTTCTCATCCTCCTTTACAAAAACTGAAGAAAAACCATAGGTCTTCAAAAATGCAGAGGGCTTAAGAGAATACTCTTTCACAAGTGAAGAGTCGAGACCGTATAGAGAGAACTCATAAGCTGATTTCAAGGTCTTTCAGGAACACGATTACCAGAAAATGAAAAAAGTAAAAATGGAGTATGTGGGCACTACTTCTTTTCTTTTTCGTATTTCTTTCTTAGCTCCCAATAAGTTTCTTCACTTATTCTGCCCTCTCTTAGCGCCTCATCGAGTTTTCTTATTCTCTCATCGACCCTAGAAATTTCTCTTTGCCTGGTTGGACCTCTTTTAATCATAAAGACTGATGTTAGGATAGCGATTATGACAATTGCAGCAACTAAGCCGAACAACATCGATCTTTTTCCAGAGGGCTGCGGTTCTGATGTAGGACCTCTGGTTGGAGTTGGTGATAGGCTTGGTCCTCCGGTTGGAGTCGGGCTTGGAGGGAAGGTCGTTAAAGGGGGCTTTATCTCACCAGGTGTGGAGCCGTACTCGTAGGCTCCTATGTCATACCCCGATCCAACGGGCCTCTTTCCCCCATCTAAATCGAAGTTCGGAACTTCGTTAGATGTGCCAGCATCTATAGCAGGACTTCCGGCCTGTAAGTGGTAGTCTCCTTGAGTTCCAAAGGCGGGAGAGACAAAGAGTGGATCCCCATATATGTTCCCAGCTCCTAGCTGTTCGATCTGAGATGAATCATAGGTTTTGTCTCCGTAAACCAAGACAAAAGCGCTGTTCGGCATGTAGAATAAATTGTGTTCCATAGTGAGCTTAACGGAACCAGCTATGAAGATCGGAGATTCTGGTCCTCTACCACAGAATATAGTGTTCCTGACTACAAGAGTTATCGATGTCGTCGGAAAATCGTATTGAACATGCATTAGGTAGTTATTTCCCACAAAATCGTCAACAGTTACGCTTGAAATCTCAAACCTTGCGTTTTCCTTTTCTGTACTGATGACTATTGGGGACCAAGGAGTAGTTTGTGTGTCTCCATCTCCTCTACCGTATATAAGAGAGTTTTCTATCTTGCTACCGTCTCCCCATAGCTTCACTCCGTCTGCAAAGTTATTAGCAATTATACAGTTGTAAACATGAGTGTTTTCTGCCTTCGAGTCGATTCCGTCCCCTCTATTGTGTTCTACCAAGCAATAGGATATCTCGATTGGTCCCAAGGATGGCTCTATCCCAAAGCCATCTGGTCTGTCGTAAGGTCCAGGACCTGGTCCTCCTTGGTAATAATGGCCAGCATAAGCTAGATAGCACCCTCTAATGATAACATTTCTCCAACCTCCTTGCTGGCCACCGGGCCCTCCTATCGAACCAAAGCCACAGTATGTGATGGAGCAGTTGATTATCTGGAGATCGTTTGCGTCAGCAATGTTTATTCCAAACTCATCTACGTGATGGATGTACAGATCTTTTAGTATCACGTGATTTACAGGTCCACCAAGCGCTTCTATGCCGTCTCTAAACAAAGCACCATTATCACTCGTTATTTCAAGGTTCTCTATTCTTATGTAGCTCTTGCCAGAGAGGTCTATGGCTGTTATAAGGTTCTCGCTCCCAGCAAGGACTGGCCTGTTTCCCTCCTCTCCCTTAATTGTTATCCAAGCGTTGGCAGTTCCTGATGGCGGGATTATTATGTCATCGTCGTACTGACTTAACGTATATTTTCCTCCCAAGATTATCAGGGTGTCTCCAGGTTTCAGTTGTCTTGATGCATATCCGGGCGTAGCCCATGGTTTATCCCTAGTACCAGGGTTTGAGTTACTTCCTGTTGGTGATACATAGTAGGTGTTGCCACCTTGTGCCCCTATGAATGTAGAGAAGTGGGAATAAAACAGAAATATGGCTATTATAAACGCTAGTAAACTGAAGCGGGCGTTTCTCACTAAGCATACACCTAAAACAGGCCTCAGATAATCCAAAATATAAAATTTTCATGAATTCCAATGGAATAATGCCAAACAACGATTATGGCAAAAGAAAATGGAGATGTGTCCGTCCTTGGGACGTGTAGCTTTTTCTATGCCATACGATTGATTAGGAAGATTTAGGCGGTCATCTATTCTTTTGATTTTGTTTCTTTTGCTTTCAGAAATATAGACACCAAGACCAAAAGAAACGAAATCAGAGTTATTTCTGGTGCCAGTCTTAACACAGGACTAATGAAGACGAATTCTTTGGGCAACTCAAGACCTTCCATGAGAGCGGCATAAAACATGGCGTCTCTGAGGACAAAAATGGCGAATATAGAGAAAGCTACACCTAGTAAGACGCCCAAGATAATCAAAGCCATCATATATTTTCCAGACAACTTACCCACCCCTTCCTCTGATTTCCACGCTCTCAGCCTCTCTTAGGATTTCCATTATCTTCTCAGCAACCTTCCAGGCGTTGATAAAGTCACCCTGCTCCTTATACTTATAGAACTCCTCCACCAAAGCTTTTATGTCCACGATTTCCGTAATGTTTTCGGGCATTTCTATCCCCATCATCCTTGCCGATGCTGTAAGTACAGCTTCTTCTATGTTTTCACCCCAACCAACATAAAATTCGACTTCTCTTCCAACAGGATAGTGTGCGAAGAGGACCGAGACTCTAACTATTTGTACAACACCCCCCGCACCAACTCTGTAAAAGGGAAGGACGTACATCCAGTAACCTCCATTCAACTTGTAAAGGATGATCTGCCCTATTATTGGGTTCTTGAGTCTGATGTATTGCTCTATTTCTGGTAAAGACAAGATATTGCTCTTTGCCTTGCTCGGAGAAAAGAACAGAAACGGAGAGTCTTTAATCGGAAATCTATAGCATCTGACATTTCCAAAGTTTTCAAACTCGTTGTTAACCACGTAAAGAGCTCCTATGTTTGGGCCTTTTGCTCCCATGACTCCAACTGGATATATGCCCACAAACCCTTCAGGATATATCACATATCTAAGCTCGGTAATTGGACCTTCTGGTGCGGTATGGAGCCTGAAGAAGTCTTCACCACTCCTAAAGGTTGAAACGTCCTCAACATGCAGGTACCAATCGAAATACTGCCTGTAAAGAAAGTATTTTTCTGGATACCTCAAGCCTCCCTTTTTCAGCTCTTCAGGAAAGTCTGCTTTTACTAGATCTCCATAAACTGCCCTGAAGTAATTGCTCAAGAAGTCGTTGAATGGAAGGTAAATATCAACTTTTCCGTCGTATATGTCTCCAAGCGCCAAAGCAACGAGTCTGCCACCTCCTCTTTGTTCAGGATAATCAATTAGGGGAGCCACATCTTCTGGAACTTTCCATTCTATTGCAAAGGGGATGTTCCTCGTGCTGAAAAACTTGGCTCCCCACATGAGATACACAGTTCTATTATCAAAAGGCAGAGGATACTCATCGTAGTTCGTCTTGTCCAGAGGCATGAGGTAATAGTTGAATCTCTCGGGCAGTGATCGGTAAAGGATAAGCCCTATTGTCAGGTTTTTCCTTTCATATCCTTTGAATCTCCAATAGAATACTGAGTTAGTTTTTCGGAGGGCTCTTGGACCTGAATCAAGTAGTATGTCAGCATATCTATGGTCGAAAAAGTAGATTTTAGGGGCTGAAATCCAAACAATCCCTTTTCCATCGTAAGATACGTTTCCAACCTCAGAGATCTCCTCTCCTTTGACTTTACACACCCATTTTATCTCATCATAAGCTCTAGAGGCACCAAAATACATTCTCTTTTCCTTGAAAACCTGCACAGCTTCAGTAACATTTTCTTCTCCAGCCACTATCGTTACAAATCCTACATCGCTATGCGTATAATACTGCCTCATTCTGAAGAAATCATCGGTCACTGGAGACCCGTACTTCAATGGAACTTCTACAACCCATAGAGGAACCTCTTTGCCTCCTATGTTGAGTACTATGAAATCAGCATCTGCTTCTCTCATTGTATATGGGTTGTCTGGATCGGGAATTACCACATAAGGTCTTTGTCCAATCTCTTTTCGCGATATAAGATATGCTCTTTCCTTGTCTATCACCCTCATTACATCAAACAAATACTTGTTAGAATCTATCCATTCTGTACTAGGATTTTCGAACTCAGTTGATACCCAAGAGTACTCTATGCTCTCCAGATCATAGACGAATCTGTTTACGTCTCTTATTACATCCCAAAGTGGCTTGAGTCTCTGAGGGTGGGCCTGTAGATCCTCTTGAACGGGCGTGACCACATTTGGTTTGAAGAAAAAGTTCGTGTAACCAGAAATTAGAGCTATCATCAGCACCAGCAAAGCAAGGGCGACAGTAGCCTCAGATATTGAAGAGGCTATTTGTTTGAAATCCTCCTTGCCAAGCCTTCTCTTTAGCCATGAACTAAGTGGAAATAACTTCTGGAATATTGCAAGGTCCACTCTTTGTGGCAAAGCAACGTAGATCACCATAATAATTGCTGCAAGCCACCAAAACCAATTGATCTTTAGTTTAAATTGGTTCCAAATCGGTGTTACAAATGTCTCAGCCAAATCGAGGCTGTTGGGACCATATCCAACAAGCATGTTAGAGAATACCAGGCCCCAATACAACCTCAGGGTTCTAAAGCCTTGAATTAAAACAGCAAAAGCCGCAAGCCTAGGTCCCAGCCTGTATCGCTTTAAGCTATTTATTTCTCTGGGTCCAGGAAGAACAGCTAGAAAGGCAAGCCATAAGAAAAACGTTCCTATTATTCTCCAAAACAATCCGCTCAATGCAGGGTACGCGAGAGACAGAAAGGGTATGGCTCCTTTTATTATTCCAGCGACATATCCCAGCCTATGGTATTCGTCAAAGTTTGTCAAATGCATGACGTATAGTTTCTTAGCTGTGTCCATAGTGAAGTTAAAGTCATATCCATGTGAATACGCGTATAAGAACATCCCCTCTTCCAGATTGGGTAATTGCCCTGGAGGTGTGGCTGAAGCCGCTGAAATAACACCCACTGCCCCCCTTAGTAAAGAAAAGAAGAGTATTGCGAAAACCAAGGAGTAATAGAACAAAGGAGGAGCGTGCCACGATCTTATATCCCACTTTTCTTTGGGCTTTCTCTTAAGTGTGTTGTACACTACCATAATGCCAAACCAGATAAGCGAATACCTCCAAATTAGTAGGTCTAAAATTGTTGCTATGTTCCCTCTGCCCCTATTAGCTAATTTGTCTCTTAATCTCAGGAGACCATAATGGCTAAAGATTGCCCATACGATTAAAGATAAAGCGGCTAATAGGAAGCTTTTCGTTCTCAACAAAAATGCTCCAAAGATTACTATCCCTGGATCAAGAGGAATTGACTTTAACGCGTTGAATATTGTTCCGTAAAAGCTTACTATTATGTTTCTGTAAAACAGACCATCAGAATAAGGTATTCTAAACTTCCAAAATAATAGAGTATAATCTTTGTATTTTACTCCCCCATCCAGGACAAGAAGGTTTCTTTCTAAGTCGTATATCTTGTCTAACAGGGGGATATAATACTTGAAATATAAAACTGGAAAAGCGATCAGTGAGACGAGGAAAATTAAAGAGAATGCAATCACTACTATGTTTTTGTTTATCCTCATTCGCCATACCTCGCCGATGATTTAGCTACGATCTTTAGTTGAGAAGAACTTTTTACCATTAAGAAACTGAGCACACTAAAAGGGAACTTTTTAAACGCCATCCAGACGTAAAAAGCGGGATTGGTTAATAAAATATTCTAAGTTTTCAGGAAGCACTAAAGTGACTTCGAAGATTATTTTGGTAATTTAGACTGGGGTAATGTTCGATGTCTCGTGAAAGCAGAATTAAAGCCCAAGAAATTCTAAAGATTCTCGAAAAAGAATTCTACTTGGAACATAAGGAGTTTGTGGCCTTAATTGCTAAGAGATCTGGGGACCCATTTAAGATATTGATAGCTACTATACTTTCACAAAATACGAATGATAGGAATTCCAAGGCAGCTTTAAGTCGCTTAGAATCTAGGTTTGATGTTAGACCAGAGACTCTTTCCAAGGTAAGTGTTAAAGAGCTAATGGATGCCATAAAGCCCGCTGGCTTGCAGGCTCAGAAGGCAAAGACGATTAAGAAGGTATCATCCTTCATAATGGATAAATATGATGGAAAGTTAAGTAAGATCCTAGAAAAATCCTTAGATGCCGCCAGAAGAGAATTAACATCAATCCCTGGGATTGGACCAAAGACAGCTGATGTCCTTCTTCTTTTTTCTTCTGGATTTCCAACTATTCCAGTGGATACACATGTCATGAGGGTTTCAAGAAGAATTGGACTTGCACCCAAGGAGGGAGGGTATGAAAAAGTTAGGAAGAGTTTAATGAATGTTTTCAAGCCTAAAGACTATCTAAAGGCACATCTTCTCTTCATAAAGCTAGGAAGAACATATTGTAAATCCAGAAAGCCTGAATGCTATAAATGTCCAATAAAAGCGCTATGTAATTCAGCGAGATCAAAAAACTGAACGACATGGTACCGCTATTGCCTTCATGTAGGAGATATAAGCATGTGATTTACGTTCAAAATTTTGAAGAATTCCATTAGTTCCCCTGAGTTTCAATATATTTCCAAGAAGTTTCACAAGCTAGTTCAGAAAGGCGGTCGAAAAGCTTATTTTATTACTTCAAATCAACGCAAGTGGTGGGTTTTTGCTTTCAAACGAGAAAAACCAAGAAAAAGCACTGGTGAAGTTCTTTATTACTGTTGATGAGTTCAAGAAAAGGCTTCTTGAACTTCGCAGGAGCACAAGACGAGGTGATCTTATCACGATAGGTAGGTTAAGAATGCCGCTTGAAAAAATGAATTTCTCTCAAAAGTTTGAGATTTTGTCATATATAACTGAGCTAAAGCTTATAGCTGAGGAGATAGGCTTTCTAGTTATGAAGGAAGGGGTTGGAGACAACGGTCTTCTGTTTCTAGGGCTATATAGGTCGAGTTCCGTTCATCCAGAGAGGAGATCTGGGTATTAATTTTCGTCCACAGAATCTTGCTTTATTACTTTTCAATATTATAATCAAAAAGACCTAGAACAATTTTTTGAGATGAAGACCCAATCTTTTGTTTAAATGAAGAAGATACACTGGAGCCATTATTGGAGCTAGGTATGGGAGGGGTTTTGGCAAAAATAATGCAGTAAATGTGGGTATTAAACTGAAAATTACTATTAGAATGGTTGCATTTCTCTCTCCTAATATTTGAGCTGTTGTTTTAATGTTAGTCATTTCGTCAACCCTGTAATCTCTTAACTCTTGCGAAAGCTGTGTCGCAAGTGAAAATGAAGTTACAAGGCCTATATACGGTATTATTCCCGAATCTAACGGTTTGAAGGCAAAATATGTTATTAATAATTGTTGAATTCCTATTGCTAGCGCATGAGACACAAGATCTATGAAGGGTATGGACTTGAACCTTATCTTCCTCCAGGAGTAGAGGAAGGAGTTAACTGAGAGTATCGAAGCTATCATAGTCAGCTCAGGAGCAATGAAGTATAACAAGGCAAAACCTGTGATAAGCAAAAGGGTACATATGAGATAGGCCCAACTCTTTCCAAGTAAACCACTAGCTATTACATTCCTTTCTCTCTTCACCAAATCGTAGAAATCATCTTCTGCGTCTTCTATGTCATTAAAAGAGAACGTAAATGCGGTTAAACATATATTGGCAGATAATATCATGATAGATTTCATAGTAAACAATTCTTTTGAGGAAATTAACCAAATGAGGAAGGGAATTCCCAATAAATTACTTGAGTACTCTTTCAGTCTAAGGAGTCTTAGTACGATGATCATTTTTTTGGATAGAGATCGCATAGTTAAAGCCATATAGCCCGTGAATAAAAAATTGGCGATTCCCAAAGGGAGGGCTTGTTACTTATTTAATGAATAAGTACCATTGGGGTTTTAGCTTGTATCTCTATTTTTCAAGGCTTTTATTTTATACCGTAAATTGAATGTAGATGAGACAAGAGGTTGATTTGCTAATTAAAAACACAATGATTTTGCCAGTTGTTCCCAGAGGATTAGTTATTAAAAGAGGATTCATCGCTATTTATGATGGAAAGATAGAAGACTTTGGACCAATGGAAAAAATGCCAAACTTCATCGCAAAGGAGGTTTTAATTAGGGAAAGAACGTGTGCACTACCTGGATTAATTAATACTCACACCCACGCCCCTATGACTCTTCTTAGAGGAGTAGGAGATGGCCTTTCTCTTGATAGATGGCTGAAGGAAGCTATATGGCCAAGAGAGGCTAGATTAACCGAAGAAGACATCTACTGGGGGGCCATGCTTGCATGTTTGGAGATGATAAGGTCAGGAACCACGTGCTTCGTTGACATGTATCTTAGGGAGGATGCAGTAGCCAGAGCCGTATTGGACGCAGGTCTTAGGGCATTCCTCTCCTACGGAATGATAGACCTTGCCTCTGAGGAGAAGAGAGAACAGGAGTTAAGGATCACAAGAGAATTTGTGGAAAAATGGCATGGGGCGAGTGGAGGGAGAATAAGGTGTATGATAGCTCCTCACGCCCCATATACATGTTCTAAGGAGCTTTTGTTGGCTTCAAAAGCTATGGCAGATGAGATGAACGTTATGCTTAACATACATCTCTCCGAGACGAAAGCAGAGGTCCAGAAAATTAAGGAGCTTGTTGGGATGAGACCAGTAGAATATCTGAATTCTCTGAGGTTCTTGGGTCCAAACGTGCTTGCAGCTCACTGCGTTTGGCTTACCGATGAAGAGATAAGGACACTAGCTCAGACGGGAGTTTCAGTATCTCATTGTCCGAGTAGCAACGCTAAGCTTGGTTCTGGAATCGCTCCAGTCAAAGAGCTGATCTCGAAGGGAGTAAACGTTTCGATTGGTACGGATGGTTGTGCGAGTAACGACGATTTGGATATGTTCGAGGAGATGAGACTAGCCTGCTTCCTTCAGAGAGTTCGCCTTCTAGACCCTACAGCTATAAAGGCATTAGATGCAATCGAAATGGCTACAATTAAGGCAGCATATGCCCTTAAGATGGAAAAAGAGATAGGTTCTATAGAAAAGGGCAAAAGAGCTGATATAATCCTTGTTAATTTGAATACACCAAGGCTATCTCCTCTTAACGACGTTGTCTCAAACTTGGTTTTTTCTGCCTCCGGAAATAACGTCAATGATGTAATAATTAACGGAAGGCTTCTGATGAAAAATAGAAAAATATTACGCGTGGATGAGGAAAAGGTATTGAAAAAAGCTAGTCTATGGGTAAGCTAATTTACATTCATTTTCCATTTGATACGTTGGCCAAAACACAAATAGTTCAGGTTTAGGTCTTTTTGTTTTAAGATTTTATCGATTTTTCTTTAGCAAGAGAGTTTTTTCTTATGTTAAGAAACTAAGTAACAGGAATCAAGAAAAATATATATTTCACTTTAAATAAAAATTTCATCTAAATAGAAATAATTAGATCCCAGGGAGGGCCCGAAAATGGGCAAGGGGGCTATAGTAGCCATAATCCTTGTTTTAATTATAGTTGTCGGAGGAATATACATATATCTAAATCTAACGCGAGGGAAAGGAATAACTAGCCCAACACCTACGCCCACAAAACCTCCTAAGCCCACAAAGCCCCCCAAGCCTACGAAAACCCCGAAACCAACAACTAGCCCAACGCCCAGTCCGTCTCCCTCCCCAACACCATCTCCAGGCAAGTCATCATTAGTCGACATCTTCAATTATGCTGGAGTATCTCATTACACTTACAGGATGAGGACCGTGGCACAGGGTCAAACTACGGAAGCTACGGTTTCATACACAATTAGTAGCACTACTTTGAATGGAAGGAGCTGCTGGCTTCAGGAAATGAATATGCAAAGCAAGGGTATGGCGGTTAGATACAGGGTGTGGTTTGACAAAACCACTCTCGGGTGTATAAAAGCCGAAATGTCAATAAACAACGGCCCTTGGCAATCTATACCTTGCTATCAGGCTCCTACAGAGACCTCTGGCACAACCGAAGGTGAATCAGAAGAAGTTCAGATAAAAGAGGTAGGTCATGAGACCATAACGGTTCCAGCTGGAACATTTAGCTGTACCGTGTATGAAGCAACAACCAGTACAGGAACAGCGCGATATTGGGTATCAGACCAAGTTCCCATACCAGTTAAGTGGGAGTCTTCTAGCGGACAGAGTACAGTAACAGCAGAGTTAGTAGAGTGGGGATAGTCCACTCCCTTCTCTCTCCTTTTTCTATTAAAAAGCTCAAGGTATAGGTATACTCATCGCATTAGAAAAATCTAAACGTTTTAACCGACAATAGTTGAGGGTGTTGCTTTGGAGAAGTCTGATGTAAAGGAGAAGGAAATTGAAGACGCAAGTAACGTCTTAAAACAGCTTGTTGAAGTTCCTACTGTAACAGGGACGGAATCAAAGGCTAGTGAAGTACTAAGAAAGCTTCTAGCTCCCTATGTGGACGAATTTCACGTGGACGATTGGTTCAATCACATTGGAAAGCTAAATACGGGAGCTGAAAAGAAAGTAGCTTTGGTGGCCCACATCGACCAGATTGGGTTTATGATAAAGAGCATTGATGATGAGGGTTTCTTGAGAATCCAGCAGGTTGGAGGATGGGATGCATCGGTCCCTTACGGACAAAGGGTTCTCATCTTAGGTAAGAAAGGTCCTGTTCTTGGAGTTATAGGAAGCATTCCACCTCATTTAAGAAAAAAGGAACAAGCTAAGGAGATCAAGATCGAAGACCTATTGATAGATGTTGGAGCAGATAATAAGGAAGAAGTTGAAAAGCTTGGCATTGAAGTAGGAACCTATGCTCTATTGTCGAGCGAGTTCTCAAATCTTTTGGGTACGAAAGTCACTGGCATGGCCTTCGACGACAAGGCTGGGATTGCCTCAATCATATTGGCTGCTAAGAGAGTCTTTGGAAGAAAATCTGAGCTAAAAGTAGAGCTTGACGTAGTTGCTACGGTTCAGGAGGAAATCGGGCTTAGAGGAGCGAGTATGATAGGTTACAAACTTAAGCCTGATGCTGCTGTCGTTGTAGACGTAACCCATGCAGTTACCCCTCCTACTAAGGACAAGGTGGTCGTAAAACTAGGAAAAGGACCCGCAATAGCTATTGGTCCAATATATCACCCGGTTATCGTGGAGAAACTGAGAAATGTGGCGGAGAAAATCAAATCGCCTTTCCAAATAGAACCATCCCCTCGCGGAACAGGCACAGATACCTGGGCTATTCAAGTAGCGAGAGGAGGGGTAAAAACGGCTCTTCTATCAATTCCTCTCAAATATATGCACAGCGGTGTAGAGGTAGCTGATCTAAGAGACATAATTCACACTTCGAGGATATTAGCAGAGTTTGTCCTATCATTTTAGAAGCATTTTCATTAACAATATTTTAGTGAAGAGATAAGTTAGATTTCTAAACGCTTAGAGCCTCAATTGCTTTTAGTGCCCAATCTGGATCTGCTAAGAATGCCCTGCCAACAGCTATGAGGTTTGCTTTTCCTTCTTTTAGAGCTTTATCCGCAAAGACAGGAGACTTTATTCCTCCCACTCCAATTACTGGAACGCTTACTTTAGTCTTAACGGCTTCAGATAGATTTAGGAAATACCCTTCCTCAGCGGTCCAAGGAGGTCTTGATCCACAAAGCCCACCTGAAACATCTATAACATCTACACCATGTTTTTCAAGGGTCATAGCTACTTTCACCCCTTCTTCGAGGGTAAGACCTCCCTCCATGTAATCTGTCACCCCGAGTCTGAAGAAAAGAAGGTCGTCCACCTGCCTTCGCACCATATCAACAGTCTTTAGATGCAACCTCATTCTGTTCTCCAAGCTACCTCCATACTCATCTGTCCTCTTATTTGTTAGAGGAGAAAGGAATTCACTTAGCAAAAAGCCGTGTGCACCATGAATCTCAACTCCATCAAATCCTGCCTCCATTGCTCTGCGTGCTGCATTAACGAACTTTTCAATTATTTCTTCTATTTCCTCTCGGCTGAGTTCCTTGGAAATCTCTTCACTACCTGGTACTTGAACAGAAGAAGGTCCCACAGGTCTTCTTCCAATGATTTCAGAGGGAGCTTTAGCTCCAGCATGGTTTAGTTGGATTATCGCTGTAGCTCCTTCCTCTTTTATTGTTCTGGCAAGTCTTTTTAATCCAGAGATTAGTTCGTCACTGTAAATACCAAGCTGGTTTTTTGAGCGCCTTCCTTCTTCTGAGATGAAAGTGTGCTCTACAATAACGATGCCTGTTCCTCTTGCCCTAAGCTTGTAATGTCTGAGTAAAGCGTCAGTGACCTCGCCTCTCTCGCTAGCTAGCTCTGTTGCCATAGGAGGAAGCACTATCCTGTTCCTAATAACGTGGCCTTTCACAACGAGCTTTTCAAGAAGGGATGTCATATTCCTGCCTCCCGACTTAAGTCAGTTTGACGATTGCTCTCAAATACAACAACCTGAGTAGTGCAGATAAGACGCATGCGTGTTTCTCTACAACATTTGATTTGAGAATTTGGTGCCGAAATCGTTTTGATGCTTTTTACCACCGCTCCCAATGAGTGATCTCCTCTAATTTTTTCCTTGTTGATTTAGGAGACGTTGCAGCATAGCCTAGTGAGATAAGATAGGCTACTTCCCATCCGTCTGGAACCCCTAGCAGCTCCTTTGCCTTTTCTCTGTCGAACCACCCAACTATGCATGTGCCCAAACCAAGTTCATATGCTTCGAGACAAATGTTCTGCATAGTTAACCCTAGATTAACCCAGTTTGATCCCTTCTTGGAGCATACTGCTATAACTACAGGGGCTTGTAAAATGAAATCCTGTCCATAAGCAAGTTCCTTTAACTTTCTCCTAGTTTCTTCGTTTTTAACTACTACAAAGGCCCAAGGTTGGCTATTTCTGGAAGATGGAGCCCATCTTGCAGCCTCAAGAATTTTTAAGAGCTTGTCGTCTTCTACGGGCTTATCTAGATATTTTCTAATGGATCTTCTGCCGAGAATTACTTGAAAGACAGTCATATCTCTGACGTAATCTTCGATAATTAATTACTATTACCTATGCTAAGAAGAGCAAAACTTTGGTTCTCCGATTCATTTAAAATTGATAAAAGCGGCATTTCACGTATGAAAGATATCAGAAAGAAGACCATTGAAGAATTCAAGAAAAGCACAAGAGCACTTTTGGATGATATAGGAGATGATCCTGCAGAATTATCAACAGTAGTGGATGAACTAGAAAAGGATAGCGATGTAAAGGAGCTCTTTTACATAATCAGACATCCAATGCTACAAAGAAATAGGTTCTTGACGTTTCTCTATCTGTTAATGCAGATGTTTTTGTCTGCAATCTTTCTGGTCTTTGGACTGATCCTGATCATCCCAAGTTCTGAGGAAGAGTTTCAATCCGTTATTGCCAGCTTAATTAATCTTCTAAGCTCCGCTAGCATTAGAGGAACGCGCCTCTTGGCTTTCTTCCTAGGTCTAGCGCTCCTAATAATGTGCATAACAAGCCTTTCAAATGTAAGTGAAACATTATACGCCCTTGGCTTGGTTGAGGAGGAATAGAGATTGATCGCACGTGTTAGAAGGGGCTTCAGAGCTCTCTACATGCTAACTGGTTTGCTCTGTCTGCTTTTATTTGGATCATTGGTCAGTGGCATACTGTTTCTTGAGTCGATAGAGCCTCTTTCAAAAGTATTGTTGGGTTCCTTGGCTTTAATTTTCGGAATTGGAACCGCTGTTTTGTTTCGTGAGATTCTCTCAGGTTTTATCCCTAAAAAGACGTTCGCTGAAGTTTCAAGGGAAGAAGAACCTATCTATGGTTTTTTTGAACTTCTTGTCGCAGGCTTGGGCTCAACTATGGGAGCATCAATGCTGACGGTTTTACCCTATGCCATTGAGAACTTTTCTGCCTCTGCAACGCTATGGGCAACGGTTCTTTCAGGCATAGTATCCTTTATGCTTGCTGTAGGCTATGGTAGGATGTACAAAGAATCTTTAGAAAGGGGCAAGGTTGTAGTTGGAGGACCTGCCTTCGTTAGGGAGGCATTTGGCAAAGGAGCGGCATACTTTATTTGTAGACTTAGCATGTGGATAGGAACTACGGCTCTTACAGCTTTCAATGCGATAATTTTCTACTACTTCCTCATGAGGTATCTTCCGCAGATCATGGAATCTGCTGGTATGGGATCCTTACGATACTATGCTATCGC
Source organism: uncultured Nitrososphaerota archaeon (assembly GCA_964480775.1). Lineage (GTDB taxonomy): Archaea > Korarchaeota > Korarchaeia > Korarchaeales > Korarchaeaceae > QMVU01. The sequence goes on along the minus strand of CAYZRF010000003.1, from coordinate 950 downwards.
TTTAATTGGGCTCCTGTTCACTTACTGGCTATATTTCCTGTTAAGGTATGAAAGTAAGAAGAAGAGAAAAGTCGCAAAAGCCCAAGTAATTTCTATAATTGCTTTCTTAGCACTTCTATTCGGAACGCTCTTCTTCTTCGTCAAGATGCCAGGTGATTACAGTCCAATAGAGAGATTTCTGAATCTTCCTGACTTTTCAAGCACAATTTTCACGGCGGGATACATATATCTGGTTCTTTTTGGTTTTCAAGAAATTCAGGCTCTTGTAGCTGACACTAAGCGTGATGTCAGCATTATAGGAAGAAAGTTAGATAGAAGCAGGTTCGTTCCCCTTGCCATGGAAGCTACCGTTATAGTTTCTATAGGGATATTCCTTATCTATTCTGTGGTGCTGTCGAAATTCAGTCTTACAGGGGAGATACCGCCTCTAGAGGTGGCTCAACGATTTGGTGGTGCTCCTTTGGCCTTAAATTCAGCAATATTTATGTTAGCAGCCGTTACAACTCTTACTCCATCTTATTTGGCAGCTTCGAGACATTTGGCTGAGTTAGCGAAAGACGAAATTGTTCCAAAGAAAATTGCTCAGTATAGCTGGTTGTTCACCCTTCTAACGCTATTCTCAATGTCTCTTCTTAGCTCAGAGATGTTGGTTGAGGTTGCAGACGCAGGGATTCTCTTCTCTTTGACGATTATAGCCCTTTCTGAACTGAAGTTGTATAGGGGAAAAATAACGTTCTTAGGTGCTTTTAGGGCTCTTTTTACCGCGTTTACTTGCTTGTTGATACTTTTCAGCTTCTATTTCATACGACCCCAGGTTTTCATTTATAGCCTAAGCTTCATTGTCCTAAGTTGGTTTATCTTCACCCTGGTTGGAATTGGTCTTGTTATCGATCTGTTCTTCGGAATACTAGCTTTTGTCTCATATCTCTTAATTAAGAACCTTAAAACAG
>CAYZRF010000002.1:0-137952 GCA_964480775.1 uncultured Nitrososphaerota archaeon | reverse complement strand
GCGCTCAGCGTGAGCTGGGTCTATCATCTAGCCAATCTAGTGATGCTCGCGCTCATCATTGCGCAATAATTTCTGGAATCTCTGTGTATATAAAGTACCGCCCATTTATTCAAATGAATTGAGGGTAGTTGCGCTTTTGGGTTCTCGCTCAATAGAGGTATTTGAACATTTAATCAGCAACGCTCCACAAGTAAAGATCTATGCACTTATAGGAAATGGGTTTGTGCCTAATAGCTTGGGCAAGATTAACGGGCTTCTGGTTCTCTCAAAAGAAGATGCCTCAGACATCAAGTTCGACATATATAGTCCTTAAAGAGATGTTTCCTTACCTTGGAGAAGGAGACTTCCTTTTGATGTTGGGCTTCTCTAGAGGGTTTTTCCCAAAGGTTCTTTCGGGTGATGAAGGGGAGTTTGCGGATACAAGCTTTGCCCTTGCTCAAATTGATAAGGTTTGTCTAGAAGGAATACCAACGGTTTCGATGGATGATTTGTGGGAGTTTCTTTTGAAGAGAGTTCCAGAATATCCGGCTCTTCTGAATTGTGGACTCTGCGGATTTAAAAGTTGCAAAGAGTACTTGAGGCGAGCTGTTGAGGGAAAAAACGTGAAGTGTCTCTCAAATCACGCGTTCTTGTCTGTTAATAGAAAGATTGTTGATCTGAACCCCTTCATCATAAATCAACTTAAGGTATTGGTTAAAGCATATCTAAGCACACTCAAAGGGATAGATACTGAAAAGATGAAGGAATTACATATAAAACTTGAGTTTGAATAGAAAACAGAATTTTATAGCTATAAAGGCAATTAAATTAGATCTTTCAAAACTTATGGTGTGCACAAATGCCTTCAGCAGACTTTGATTATTCCCTGATTAAAGGAGATGTAATTCAAAGAATATTAGCCCACATAATAGATATCATAGTCGTAGCGGCCCTTACTATCCCTTTTTGGGCGTTATTTTCTCTTTATCTCCCTGGCTTATTGAATTTCATGGCATCGAGTAGTCTTTTCTTGGTGACATACGTATTTTATCTTTCTTTGATGGAAGGGACTCGATTCACCACGGTTGGGAAGAGAAGAATGGGTTTGTATGTTTTAGATTTGAATCTTGAGCCCATTTCTTTGCGTCAAGCCTTTATTCGCAATGTCTATCGCGTTGCTGATTCTATTTTTTTGTATATTCCCCTCCTAAGCAGGGATGGAAGGAGACTTGGAGACGGGGCGGCTGGAACCATAGTAGTGTCCGAAGAGGCTATACGACCAAAAATTCCAAGCTTTTCTTTGTGTAGAAAGATTCTCAGAGCTCCAGAGGGTGTTCTTATCCAAGAAAAAGCCATAATAAAGGCGTTTCTCTCTGAGCTTGAGGAAGAATCCAAGGAAATGAGCGAGGATTTGATTAGTAGAATTAGAGATTCTCTTAGTGAAAAACTATGCATTGATCCTGAGAGCGTGGATCGTCTAGCTCTTGATGCTTTCTTATTAGATGAAGAACATTTGAGGGTTGCTTTGCTTGCTCTAGCTCTTCTGACGAGAACTATTGCATTTAAAGAAGAAAAGGTCATAAGAGTAGCAAAAGATATCTACAGAAGAGCTTCTGAGATATGTCAAGAGTCAAGAGTCAAGTTGGCCTTTCAGGTCAAGGCTAAGGCCCTAGAGGCTCTGATTTTGATAAAATCTGGTTTTCGGAATAAAATAAATCTAAAAAATATTCTTAAAGTATATTCTTCCGTAATTCCAACTCAATTTATGGAGAATCTAAACTATTTCTTGTTTTCAGTTGTTCTATTCATAGCTACGGCTCTTCTTGGTTACTTTAAGTTTGGGTGGTTAGCTGATCTATTCAAAGAAGCTATTGTTCCCTCTGGAGAAGAGATAGGGGAACTTTCTCAGATGGGATTATTCTTACTAATCTTCCTTAACAACGTAAGAGTAAGCATAGCCATGTGCGGAGGAGGCGCTAGCGTTTTCATAACCCCAATTTTGTTGATGATAAACGGCATTATGGTTGGAAGTATTGGCAAAGCCATGAAAGGCTTGGGTAAATTCCTACTTTACTATAGTGGTATAACTCCTCATGGATTGTTGGAGTTATCTGCTTTCTTCATGTCATGTGCATCAGGTTTTAAAGCGGCTAGGGCGGTGCTCTTTCCATATAATGGGTTAAGCCGCTATGAATCTTTGAAAAAGGCTATTGATAAGAGCTTTGAGTTGGGATTTGGTTCAATCATTTTTCTAGGACCCGCGGCGGCCATAGAGTCCTTTGTTACCGAGAAGCTATTAGGCGACCCCAGGTATGCCACATATGTTGGAGCTGGAGCTGCTTCTTTACTCTACCTCTACTTGCTTCTTGCCGGAATAATCAAAAAGAAGCGAGCTTGACGGACCATGATTTCTGAATTCGAATATAAGAAATATTATTTTTGAGAACATAGCACCGATGTTGATGACAAAATGAATCTTCTCAAACGAACTAACCAGGAACTGGTAGAGGATCTTAAAGAGGGGAGAATTACCGTATCCACTTACGGTCTTGGACATGTTGGAGTTCCTTTAACCATTGCGTGGTTGTTTGCTGGTGCAAGGGTAATAGGAGTGGACGTTGATGAAAATAAGGTCAAAGTGTTAAACTCAGGTAAAAGCCCTGTAAGAGAGCCGGGTGCAGACGAAGCGATATCAAAATTTGTTTCAGAAGGAAAGCTAAATGCTACGACCAATGGAAAAGAAGCATCGCTAAAGTCAGAAGTTAAGCTCATAGCCGTTCCCATAGGGTTGGATGAAAAGAAGCATGCGGATCTCTCTGCCCTAAAAGCAGTAGCCATATCAATAGGTGAGGGGTTAAAGGAAGGAGACCTTATCATATTAGAGAGCAGCGTACCTCCTGGCACGACTAGAGGATTTTTGAAACCAATACTAGAGGAAATCAGTGGTCTGCAGGCCGAGAAAGACTTTGGATTAGCTTATAGCCCAGAGAGAATATCTGAGGGCAGAGCGATAAGAGATATTGTTGAAAATTATCCAAAGATAGTTGGAGGGATAGGACCAGAAAGTTCTAGGGTTGCTTCTGCTCTATACTCGGTAGTTGCCAAGAAAGGAGTAATTGTAATGGATAATGAAATTGCAGCTGAGCTGGAAAAGCTCGTAGAAGGGATTTACCGAGACGTTAACATAGCACTTGCCAACGAAATAGCAAAAATATGTAGAGCGCTTGGCCTCGATTTTGAGGAGATTCGTGCAGCTTCAAATAGTCAGCCCTATTGCCACTTGCTTAGGGCTGGGCCTGGTGTTGGAGGGTATTGTATACCAATTTATCCCTATTTTGTAATGAAAGTAGCTGAGGATCACGGCGTGAACCTTAAGTTGACTGCAACTGGCAGAAAAATTAATGAAAATATGCCAAGAGAAGTTGTGAAACTAATTCTATGTGGATTAAATAAGTTAGGGTTACGAAGAGAGGATGCCAAAATTTCTCTTCTAGGGTTAGCCTTTAGAGGAAATGTTTCTGATACGAGGTTATCACCTACCTATGATATTATTAAGGCTCTTTTTGATGAGGGATTCCAAATTATTAAAGTCCACGACCCGTTTGTGGGTTGCGACGAAAAACTTTCCAAAATAGGAGTAAAGCTTACACAGAACCTTGATGAAGCTCTAAAGGAAGCTGATATTATTGTTGTTGTAACTGATCATAGCGTTTACAAGGAATTGTCCGTTTCAAAGCTCAGGAAGCTTTCTGGGAAACCGATCGCTGTGATTGACGGTCGAGACATCCTAAAAGTTGAGGTCGGAGAGGTTGATAGCTGGTATGTAGGGATAGGGAGGCCGTGGGCAGCCATATGAGGCGTGATGACATTTTATTTCTCATAAAACATCCAGAGACGGTGCCAGAAGCAGAAATTTTCAAAAGAATTCTTAATGCTGCTAGAGATCTGTTTTCCCAAGAAAAGCAAGTTGTTGAAATACAGGATAAAGGCGTTTTAATAGTCGGAGACATCCATGGTGATTTATATGCGGCGGTTAATGCTGTTAGAAAGGCAAAAGAACTGAACGTAAGTACGACTCTCTTTCTTGGAGATTACGTGGATAGGGGTCCAAAACAAATAGAAGCCTTGTCTTTCTTGTTGTGTTGGAAGTTATTAGAACCAGACAGATTCATTCTACTGAGAGGTAACCACGAATCCCCTTTAACTAACATATATTACGGATTCTATGAAGAGATTAGAAGATTTTATGGTTTAGATTTATACAATCCAGCTGCAGAAACCTTTTCATTCATGCCTTATGCAGCTTTGATAGAAGAAAATAAGATAGCCCTTCACGGAGGTTTGGCAAAAGGTCTTTCTAAGATAGAACAGATAGGGGAGATACCCAAGGGAGATACGGAGCCAAAGCACTCAATTGCGTTTCAAATTCTTTGGAACGATCCAGATGAATCTATAGAGTGGTTCGACCAAAATATAAGAGGACCGGGCATCTATAGATTCGGAAAAAGGGCATTAGTGGATTTCTTTTCTAAAAACGGTTTAGAAATGCTATTTAGAGCTCATCAATTCTTTCCTGAGGGAGTCAAAACTATGTTCAATGGCTTGTTAGTTAGTATTTTCAGCTGCAGTTATTACGGGGGTTCCAGCGTTGCTATCCTCTTAAAAGAAGATGGATTGCGGCCAATTGTTTTAGTTTAGTCAAAATGGAAACTTTTCTTCCTCTTCGTAAACCCATCCATAGGGATACGTTTCTCTGCGTCTTCTAAGGATCCTTGATCGGATTGGTAGAGCCATAATAGCTCCTGCGATGAACCCTCCTATGTGAGCCCAATATGCTACTCCTGTGATCTCACCTAAAGATGCTGGTATCAGCTGGTAAAGGAACCAGAACCCAAGATAGTAAAAGCTCTTTACTCTCCTAACCGTTATTATGTTAAAGAAGAAAACCAAAGTTTGTATGTTAGCATGTGGAAAGAGGACAAAATAAGCCCCCAATACCCCACTAATGGCGCCTGATGCGCCTATCGTTGGTATGTTAGAGTTAAAATTAATTATTCCATGTAGTAAGGCCGCCGCAATTCCCCATAAAATGTACATCAACAAGTATTTGAGCCTTCCAAAAGCAGCTTCTATGTTATCTCCGAAGATGAATAGGTATAGCATGTTTCCGATTATATGTGTGAAGCCTCCATGCAGAAACATCGATGTAAATAACCTGTAGAAGTTTCCTATGGGGTCTTGAAAGAAAAGCTTCGGTATAAATCCGAAGTAGTAAGCGCTCCAATCAATTCCAACAGTTAACTGCCAGAAAAAGCAGAGTGCATTGATGAATATTAATGAATAGGTTATCAGAGGCCTAATACCGCTAGGATTTTCATCTCTCAAAGGAAACATATTTCACTCACCCCTGGGGCTCAGATGACCCTCTTTAGGGCATCGGCAAATTCCTCTTGCCGAATACTCATCATCGCCTCCAGAATTATCTTAATAGAAGCTAATAAAAAATGATTATACCATGAAAAATACTCTTCTTTCTCTAATTCTGACCTTTAACTTTAATATTGAAGATTTAATTAATTCTATTCCATTAAAGAGTGACCCTCCTCGTTTATCTCTTTAGCTCTGATTCTCTCAGAACTTATTGGTTTCCCGTCTTCTGCAGGAACAAGTGGACATACTATTATAATTAGCTCCTTTAATCCTCGTTTTTTTCTCTCAAAGTTTACCCTTAAGGCACCAGGATATGTCTCGGTTGAGACTACTATGGCATCCGCTAATTTATCAGATCCTGCTGGGCCAATTGGATCCAAGATTTTGACGATGGAATAGGGCGTATTAAGATGCGTTAAGAACTGTTCTACTTTCTTTTTTCGTTCTTCATAGCTTTGTATCTTCTCTCTAAACTTCTTACTCATAAGAAGAGGCCCGTCGGCAATACAAACCAACAACTCTTCTCCTAACTTCGCAGAAGTGCCTAAAAGGACTTTATGTCCTTTGTGAAGCCTATCAAATGTTCCTGCAACAATCACCCTTCTGAAAGGCTTTTTATTGCTTTTTCTACTTCCCAAACCGATTGCACCTCCATGTCAGGTTTTTCAGCTTCTTTCATGGCCCATTTACCTCTTCTTATTCTGATTATCCTCCAACCAGCTTTTTTAGCTTCGTTGACTAAATGCGGATTCGCAGTTATGAAAACCACAGCAGGAGATTCGATGTTCATCTCTTTCACTATTTTTTCGAATGTTTCTTTGCAGGCTTCTCCCACCCATGCATTGTGGAATAAATGATGCATTCCTAACCTAATTATCTTCTCCCAGTCCTTTATCGATTGGCCCGCGGTGCAAACTCCAACCTTATACCCCTTTTCCCTTAGCAAAAGGATAGTTTTGAAAGCATTTGGAAAGGGTTTGAGATAGGCTCTCTTTGTGTCATGATAGGCAACGACGCCAGCAGCAATAATCCTAGGATCTACTTTTAGACCAAGGCGTATTAGAGTCTCGTCAAAATGTTTTCCATAGTCCTCTCCCTTTTCTTCAATTACTTCCCTGAGCTTACCTAAGAAAACTTCATAATCAACTGGCAAGCCAGCATCTATCATTGCTCTAACTGCATTTTCTCTAGCATTCCTTTTTTGAAGGGTAGCATCATACAAAACATCATCTACATCAAAAATCACAAGTTTAATCTTCATTTAACCACCTTGCCCAATTTTTCGGGTTTATCAGGGTTCAAGCCTTTGGCCAGAGAAACATGAAGCGATAGAAATTGTAGAGGTATGATGTATGGCATTGGATAAAATTCTTCTGGACCCTCATAGTTGACAAGTAAGTCTGCTTCCCTTCCAATTGATATTATGGGGGCTCCGTAGCTTCTAACTTTCTTTACGACGGCTGGCATTTTTTCAGGCTCTATGATGATAACTGGGGTCTCGTTCGAGACTAGTTGTATAGGACCATGTAGGAACTCCCTGCCTGCAAAAGCTTGGATAAAAAGGTTGGAAGTCTCTCTTAGTTTTAGAGCTCCTTCAAGAGATGTTGGGTAGTTTGGTCCAGTCCCCAAGATAAAGCCAACAGGTCTCTTTATCATAATGGGAACTATCTTTCTAGTGTCCCTGTCTGCTAACATAATTTCTTTCTCGATCTCATCTGGGAGGGCCAGAAGCTCTGCCATTAGATCGGATGAATTGTGCCCAGTTAACTTTGATATGGCGATAGAGAGAAGAAAACACGCTGCAAGCTGACAAGTGTATGTTTTTGTTGCTGCTACGGCCTTTTCAACGCCAGCCTTTGTTAGGATAGTTGTGTCTGCTAGTTTGTCCAGAGAGCTTCCTGGAGTATTTGTAATAGCTATTATGGATCCCCCCTTAGATTTAAAGGCCATAACTGCATTAATTATATCTGAACTTTCTCCACTCTGGGATATAGCTACTAGTGCGCTGCTTTTCACGTTTTCAGGTATCCAGTACTTGAGTTCAGAGGCGGGTATGGCAACGGAGGAGGTATCAGCTATTTTAGTCAAGCTTCTTTGCAGCACAAGTGATGCGTGATAGCTAGTTCCACTACCAGTAATATAAATGAACTTACCTTTAACCAATTGGGCTGCTTTTTCCGTTTCCTTTTCGGACTCTCGTATTGTTCTCTCTACAGCCCTAGGTTGTTCAAGTATATCGGCTCTCATTAACTCTCCGGCCATCGAACATGAATTCATATTGGCTGGATAAAGTTAAAGATTTCAAGAAACTAAGCTACAGGATGACTATGGAAAAGGAAGTTGTTAAGTTTTTCGGTAAGTTGAGCGAGTCCTTTGGGCCCTCTGGATTTGAAAGGGAACCCATACTTCTAATTAAGGAGAGATATTCTCGATATGCAGATGAGATCCTATTCGATGGTCTTGGATCGCTGATACTGAAGAAGAGAGGCTCCTCAGAGGAGCCTAGGATAGTTCTCGCAGGTCATTGTGATGAAGTGGGTTTCATAGTCTGCGGTCTGGACGAAAAGGGCTTTATTAAATTTAGAGCGCTTGGAGGTTGGGCTCCTATAACCCTCCCAGCACACAAAGTTATCGTCAGAACTAAAAAAGGGGATGTGGTTGGTACAATAGTCTCCAAGCCCCCCCATCTAATGACACCGCAAGAAAAGGAAAAAGTTCCTAAGCTAGAAGATCTCTTCATAGATGTGGGTGCTTCAAGCAAAGAAGAGCTTGAAAAGCTAGGGATTAGGATAGGTGATCCAGTAGCTCCCTTGAGTCCGTTTGAAGTCCTGAAGATTGGGGAGAAGGAGCTTTGGCTAGGAAAGGCCTTTGACGATAGAATTGGAGCATTTATGGCCATGGAAGTCATAAGGAGCTTGAAGGAGACTGGAGCTTCACATCCAAATGCAATTTATGCTGCAGCTACAGTTCAGGAGGAGGTTGGTCTTAGAGGCGCAGAGACCACTGCTGATGTTGTTAACCCACACGTAGGAATCGTTCTCGAGGTTGATATATCTGGAGATGTTCCAGGAGTTAAGCCTGGAGAGGCTCCTGCTAAGATGGGGGAAGGTCCCAGCATAGTTACGTGGGATAAGAGCATGATTCCAAATCAACCTCTAAAAGAGTTTGTGATACAGGTTGCAGAAGAGTTAAAGATCCCATACCAGCTCTCTGCCGTTAGTGGAGGCACAGATGCTGCTAGAATTCACCTGCATTACAAGGGAGTTCCTTCTATTGTTATAGCAGTTCCAACAAGGCACATACACTCCCATAACTCAATACTTTCAGCAAGCGACGTTGAAAACGCAATAAAGTTAGTAACAGAGGCAGTTAAAAGGCTAGACTGGGAAACAGTTAGATCTTTCACTAGGATTTGAGTGGTATTATGAACGATATCTTGAGGCTCTCCAAGCCAATATCTTGGCTTGACGGAATAGATCCTAGAAGCGGCAAAATAATTCAACCGAACCATCCAGAAAGAGGAAAAACGATAGCAGGCAAGGTAATAATTCTCCCTCATTCAACTGGCTCTACCGTCGGTGCATATACTTTTTTTAGACTCGTAAAGGCGGGAAAACAGCCTAAGAAGATAATTCTAGAGCATCCTGACAGCGTTACGATAAGTGCAGAGCTAGCGGGAATACCTGTAGAGATACAAATTGCTAGAAAGACATACAAGCTTGAAGCAGAAGCACCAGAGAGATTCTTAAGGTTTCTTGAGAAAGAAGCAAGCATATCTGACTCAAAAGGCTTCACTAAGATAAATTCTGTTCACATAAGTGGAGTCTCCTACTCAACTATAGGAGATGCTGGCTTGGAGTTCCTTGAGGACATTGCAGAGCGGGGACTGCTTGTAAAGGTCAGGTCTACTACAAACCCGGCTGGGATGGATCTAAAAAGATGGAGTGAGATGGGAATACCAGAGAACTATGCTGAAAAACAGCTTAGGATCGTCAAAGCTTTATTGAGTGTGGGGGCTGAACCTACTTTTACGTGCACCCCCTATCTAGTTGGAAACAAGCCCAAGGAAGGCGAGCATATTTGCTGGGGGGAGTCGAGTGCTGTAGTGTTCGCAAATAGCGTTCTTGGGGCAAGAACAAACAGAGAAGGGGGAGTCAAGACCATAGTCTCCGCAATAGTTGGACTTACGCCAAAATGTGGAATGCATCTGGAGGAGAATAGAAGGCCAGATCTTTCAATAAGACTAGAGAACTCCCTTCATGGAAAAACTGATTTTGGGGTTTTGGCCTATTACGTCGGTAGATTGGCTCCAAGATCCGTTCCAAAATATGAAGGAATTGTAGATGTCTCGGAAGCTGAATTAAAATCCATGAGTGCGGCTGGTGCTGCTTCTGGGAGTATTGAACTATTTCATATAGATAAGATTACTCCTGAAGCCTCTCTTCCTTGTAAGGAAGGATGTGATAAGATAAGAATTGGGAAAACTGAGTTAAAAGAAACATTCGAATCGCTCAACACTACGGGATCAACTCCCGATATCATAGTTCTTGGATGTCCTCATCTTTCAAAGGAAGAGTTAATGCAAGCAGCAAACTTCTTGGATGGAAGAAAAGTTAAGGTTCCCTTCTGGTTATTCACATCTAGATCTGTTTTTGAGAGAAACAAAGACATATGTAGACATATAGAAAGAAGTGGAGCTAAAGTATTTTGTGATACCTGCATGGTGGTCTGTCCATTGAAGAATCTCGGGTATAGCATTGTTGCAACTGATTCTGCAAAGGCAGCAAGATATTTGCACACATTTCAAGGTCTTGAAGTCATCTTTGATAGATTTGAGTCTCTAATAAGCCAATATACTGCTCGGAGTTGAGAGGTGGCGGGTAGTGGTTAAATATTTAACCCTCACAAAAAGATCAAAGTTAGGTGAGTAGATTGACGAAAGCACAAATCTTAGGGATTGTTGTTGTCCTAATTGTAATTGCTAGCGCGGCCTATTACTTCACAAAACCAGCTCCGACTCCAACACCAACCCCAACACCGACAGCCACACCTTCACCTACACCCTCTCCAACCCCAAAACCAGGCGAGGGTGTAAAGGTAGCAATTATGTTTGACATAGGGGGTAGAGGCGACCTAGGCTTTAACGATCTTGCTTGGTTGGGGGGTGAACGTGCTAGAAAGGAACTCGGTGTAGAAGTAACATATGTAACCCCGAGAAGCGAGGCCGATTATCTACCTAGGTTAAGGGAACTATCCTCGAGTGGAGAATATTCTCTAATCATAGGAGTCGGCTTCCTCCTAACTGATGCAATAGATCAAGTGGCTGATGAATTTCCAGACCAGAAATTCGCAATTGTAGACTCTCTAACGTCAGATTCCAATGTTAGAGGAATTCTCTTCAAGGAAAACGAGGGATCTGCTCTAGTTGGCGCTCTTGCTGCATTAGTTACAAAGACAAACAAAGTAGGAGTCGTTCTTGGGATGGAGATCCCCGTACTATATCACTTTGAGGGTGGATTCTACTGGGGTGTGAACTACGCTGAAAATATGTCTGGAAAAGACGTTCAAATAATTTACAAATATACGGGAAGCTTCATTGATAGGGCATTAGGAAAGCAGGTTTCTGAGGGTATGCTTGCTCAAGGAGCAGATGTCCTTTACAATGTTGCTGGTTTAACTGGTCTTGGTGTGCTTGATGCGGTGAGCGATTATTGCGAGGAACAGGGTATAGAGTATGGTCCTCCGTTTGCTATAGGTGTAGACGCTGATCAAGATTGGATGTATCCTGGACATGTCATAGCTAGTATGATGAAAAGAGTTGACAACGGTGTTTTCTATGCTATCAGAGATGTAGTTTACGGGAATTTCACTGGTGGCCCAATCTTTTATGGTTTGAAAGAAAAAGGTGTTGGCATTAGCAGAGCTGAAGACTTAGAGACCTTTATCAACATAGCTAAGGAGCTAGGAACCCAGCTTCCTGATACCCCCGAAAACATAATTGCCAAGTGGCAAGCTATGAGGGCCCTATATCCTGAAAGCGTATGGAACACAATAGACGAGCTTGAGGAAAAGATCATAAAAGGTGAAGTTGAAGTACCATTCCCAGAAACTATTGAAGAGATATCAGCAGTTAGAGAGAAATACGGTGCAGGAGCTTTACCAGGCTAAAAAAGCACTTTCTCCCTCTCTTTATTTTTTATTTGGGTTTTGCCTATGTAGTGGTGAGTGGCTTGGCGGACTACGCAATAGAAATGAAAGAGATGGTCAAAGTCTACCCTGACGGTACAGTGGCCTTGAAAGGGGTTGATTTCGCTGTCAGACAAGGGCAAATTCATGGACTTCTAGGAGAGAATGGCGCAGGAAAGACTACTTTAGTTGAGATCTTGTACGGAACCAGGCGTCCGACAGCTGGCAAGATCTTCGTTAAGGGCAAGGAAGTTGACATCAAAAGTCCAAGAGATGCCATGGCGTTAGGCATTGGAATGGTTCATCAACACTTCACACTAATTCCTGTATTTACAGCTCTTCAAAACATCGTATTAGGTGAGGAACCAGTTAAGTCGATGGGAATTCTAGACATAGAACAGGCTAGAAGCAAAATAGAGGAGTTAATGGAAGAAACGGGTCTAAAGGTTGATTTAGACACTCCTGTGGAAAATTTGTCTACGGGAGAGAAACAGAGAATAGAGATCCTCAAGATGCTTTATAGGAATGCCGAGATCTTAATTCTTGATGAGCCAACTGCTGTTTTAACTCCTTTAGAGGTCGAAGAATTGTTTGAGTTTCTTAAGAAGATGAGAGAAGCAAAAAAGACCATCGTATTCATCACTCATAAGTTGAGAGAAGTTAAAGCAATTACCGATGTAGTTACAGTTCTAAGAAGAGGTAGTGTTGTTGGAGAGGTGAACACAGCCAAGGTCTCGATGGAAGAACTTGCTAAGATGATGGTTGGGAGAGAAGTTCTATTTAGGTTGGAGAAAAGACCAGGAGAACCTGGTGAGCCTCAATTAATTTTAGAAAATTTATGGGTGCTAGATGACAGAGGAGATTTTGCGGTTAAAGGAGTTAGTCTCCAAGTAAAGTCTGGAGAGATTTTCGGAATTGCTGGAGTTGAGGGAAACGGCCAAACGGAGCTTGTAGAGGCCATAACAGGATTGAGAAAGATTTCGAAGGGTAGGGTTATTCTTGCAGGTAGGGACGTTACGAACGCAGATCCACACACCCTATATGGGCTTGGACTAGGTCACATTCCTGAAGATAGGCATAAAAGAGGTATAATCCTTGAATTTACGCTTGCAGAAAACTCAATACTAGGGTTGCAGAGGAAAACCCCGTTTGCTAATAACATAGGCTTTTTGGAAGAAGAGAAAATCCTAGATTGGGCTAGGGAACTTATAAAGAGATTTTCTGTAGATGCACCAACTCCCAAGATACCCGCATCCAGCCTGAGCGGTGGGAACCAGCAGAAGTTAATTGTGGGTAGGGAACTTATGAAAGACCCAAAGGTAATCGTTGCAGCACAACCAACAAGGGGTTTAGATGTTGCGGCCACTGAATACATAAGAGAAACCCTTTTGAAAATGAGGGATGAGGGCCGAGCTGTGCTTCTCGTTTCAGCAGATTTAGACGAGGTTCTTATGCTAAGTGACAGGTTTGGGGTGATATACGAAGGAGAACTCATGGGGATTGCCAAACCAGAGGATTTGACCATTGAAGAGATTGGTTTAATGATGGGAGGCGTGAAATTAGAGGATATAAGAAGGGGTGGGTCGTTGTGAAAGGAATTGAAAGTTTATTCCGAAAATACGTGAAACCCATATCCGAATCCATTCTATCGGTGTTAATAGGAGTTATCGTAGGAAGTATCATCATACTTCTGGCTGGTTACAGCCCATTAGTTTTTTATGAAGCTCTTTTTTCAGGCTCTTTCAAGCATGTAAGAGCTTTTCTTGACACTTTAAGCTATATGATCCCTCTCACGATGACTGCACTCTCTTTCGCTGTAGCAGCAAGAGCTTCTGTATTCAATATAGGTGCAGAAGGGCAGATGTACATGGGTGCGCTGGTTGCTAACATTGTTGGGACTTTCCTTCGTTTACCCAGAATACTACATCCCCTCGTCGCTGTTATTGCCGCCTTTCTTGCAGGAGGATTCTGGGGTTGGCTGGCAGGAATCCTAAAAACGAAGAGGAAGGTAAATGAAGTTGTTTCAACAATAATGCTAAATTGGATTGCATTTTACATCGTTAATTACGTCAGCACATATCACATCTTTGATCCGAAGGCTCCTTATAAGACAGCTTACGTACTCGAAAGTAGTAGATTCCCGCCCTTAGTACAAGGTACTTCTTTTACGGCTGATTTCATTGTTGCAATATCCGTAGCCATCGTGGTTTTTTTCCTTGTTTGGAAGACCTCATTAGGATATGAGATAAGGGCTGTAGGTCTTAATCCAACGGCCGCAGAGTATGGTGGTGTGAATCCAGAAAAGATAGCTTCTATTGCCATGTTCATAGCTGGGGGGTGTGGAGGTCTAGCTGGTGCTTTTTTAGTTTTAGGAAGGTTTGGCTTTATAACAACAACTCTCACAAATGTTTTGAACTGGGGGTTTGATGGTATTGCTGTATCTCTGGTTGGAAGGAATCATCCGCTGGGTATCATAATCTCGTCCTTTTTCTTTGCGATTCTAAACAGTGGAGCCCTAGAAGTCCAAGTAGCAACATCTAAAGGAGGACAGATTGGTGTTCCATACGAGCTTGTCTTAGCTGTTATGGGAATAATAGTGATCTCTGTTTCTGTTCCGGGACTTCTTGATTTGATAAGAGCAAGGTTAAGAAGACGAAAGGGGGTGGAAGAAGTTGCCATGGCTTAAGATCTTATCCTTTCTGTTGTATCCAACATTTTATGCTGGAATGCTCAGACTGATGGTTCCCATAGTCTTAGGAGCTTTGGGAGAGGTAATTTCAGAGAGAGCAGGGGTAGTTAACATAGGACTTGAAGGCATTATACTTTTGGGAGCCCTATTCTCTACATATGTAGGTCACAAGACCGTAAATCTGTGGTTTGCCATAGGCGCAGGACTTTTTGTTGGTTTAATCATAGGGCTTTTGCACGCCTTAATAGCTGTTTACCTAGCAGGCGATCAAATAATAGACGGGGTTGGTTTGAATATGTTTGCATTAGGAATAGGGGAAGTAGTACTTTATCTTACTTGGGGTAGTTTTGCGACAAGCCCTCAACTTCCTAGAGAGGCAAGAATTCCTAGCATAAGTGGTTTTAGTCCTTTCGTGATTCTTACAATCGTTCTTGCTTTACTTTCTTGGTTTATATTGGAAAAAACTAGGTGGGGACTAAGGCTTAAAGCCGCAGGGGAGAACCCTGTTGCAGCA
This sequence comes from uncultured Nitrososphaerota archaeon, assembly GCA_964480775.1. Classification (GTDB taxonomy): domain Archaea; phylum Korarchaeota; class Korarchaeia; order Korarchaeales; family Korarchaeaceae; genus QMVU01. Next base: position 123,154 of record CAYZRF010000002.1, on the reverse strand, counting down.
GAAGCAGCTGGGATAGACGTTTATAAGATCAGAGTCATTGCTACAACAATTGGATCTGTGCTAACAGCAATGGCTGGTATTTTCTTAGCGTTAGATTGGCTTGGAGGCTACACTAAGAATATTAGTGCCGGGAGAGGATTCATAGCCCTGGCTTTAGTTGTTTTCTCAAGGTGGAATCCGATAGTGGCGCTTGGAGGCGGACTTATCTTTGGATTCTGCTACGCCTTCTCCCTTTCAATACCGAGTGGCATAATAGCTGATCAAGTGCTTTATTCAGTCCCATATGTTACCACCCTGCTAATATCAATGGGCTTTCTTGCTAAGGCAAGACCTCCAGCAGCTGTTGGAAGACCTTATAAGAGGGTGTGATCGAAGCTATTGAAGAAGGATGAACTAAAGTTAGTGGCTATTGCACAATTTGGCATGTTAGCCGCTGGAAAACTAGATTCAATCCATCCAGAGTTAATAGATTATTTAAGAGAAGAGGGGGCCATAAAAGATAACCAGCTTTTTCGTGTAAAAGCAGCAATTTCCTTGGTAAAGATAGGTGTTTCTGTAGAGAGAACTGCTCAACTTCTGGATTGGAGAGGTTTCGAGTCTTTATGCGAAGAGATCCTAAAAAGTCATGGCTTCTTTACATATAAGCATTTTAGATTCTCTTTCAAAGGAAAACGATGTGAGATTGATCTTTTGGCCAAGCTTAATGATATTATGCTCTCAATCGACTGTAAAAGATGGTCGCATTTAAGAAGATCCTCTCTCCTAGAGGCTGCGCTACTACAAAAGGAAAGAACAGAGGCTTTTTCTCAAGCCCTTCCCAGCCTTGAGAAGTTTGTACTAACTCCGGGTAGAACAAGCCTAGTTCCGATGTTGATCTGCTGGATTCCTGGAGGAGCAGGGATATATAACGGAGTACCAATAGTGCCGCTTCACTCATTTAATTCGTATCTTATAGAATTTGATCCTAAGGATAACAACATCTCAAGAATAGAGCTTCCTTGGAACATTGAGTTTAGAATGTCATCTCTAAGGTAAAATCTTCCTCGCTTGGCTTCTCTTCTTCTAGGAAATCCCTTACCTTAGGTGAAACCACAAGGTATGTCAAACATACAAGGGATCCCAAAACTATTAGAATCGAAAAAGTAGAGCCAGAAAGAGCGGCTGGTGCCTCAAAGACTGAAGATATTGTGAATAGAGATATTGTTGTGAAAAATGCCCATTTTTTGCCTCTACCCAATCCTAATACCGCAACAAATATTATAATCGAAGCTATGATGGAGACGGCCCCACCAAGCGTGGCTGGCTTAGGAAGCTCAATATTTACACCTAATATCCTTAAGATCGGGTTCAAAGGGGAATCTGGTAGATTTAGAACTCCAGACAATCCTGTTGCAAGTAAAATAGCTGAAATTGTTAATAGAATAGAGTTTATGGCAGAAATCCCTAGGGGCACCTTCTTCATTTTCCTTTAATCTCCTCCACTATCTGATCAACAACGCTTGCCTTAGAACCTTCCCATATTAACGTATCTGCAGCTATAATTTCGTTAGCCCCTGCACCTATTATTCTATCTAGAGCGTTTCCCACAAGAACTGGGTGAACAAAGGCTGAGTAAACCTTCCTAGCTCCCATTTTCCTTACAGCCTCTACGGCATTTGCCATTGTCCCTCCCGTTGAAACAATGTCATCTACGACTACAGCGTCTCTATTCTTTACGTTTATCTCTTTTATAGTAGTTTTAATTTCTCCAGTTTCCACATCTCTCTCCTTAATGAACGCAGTGTAATCCTTCGTCCCTAAATGCTCAGCTACTTCCTTAGCCCATACAACTGCTTCCTCATCAGGAGCTATGATGTATGGGTCGATCAAATCCATTTGTTTCAGGGCGGCTGCAAGGGATGGAAAACCGGAAATATTTACACCTTGAGCCCTTTGAAACAGACCTGGGAAAGAACCTACTCTGTGTAAATGAACTGTCACAGCATATACCCTCTCAGCTCCAGCTTCTTCGAGTAAATTTGCAACGTATTTTGCACTTAGTGGCTCTCCTGGTCTGAAGATATTGTCTTGTCGAGCATATGGGAAGTAAGGCATTACAACTTGAATACTAGAAGCTCCCACATGTTCTCTTAAGTTCCTTATCGTCAGGATAACCTCTATAAGATAGGAGTTAGGATTACAGCTCTTTGAAGGCATTCTTAGTGAGAGAATCACCTCTTCTCCTTTGAGTTGATCTTCTTTCTCTATCTTAATTCTAGGGCACAACTCTCCATCAGGAAAAACCCTTCTCTGCATATCTACTAGGGGAATACCCATTTTTGACGCTATACTCCTGTTAAATTCGTCTGCTGGCCCAACTAGTATCACATTCAAGCACCGCTTAATTCACCTAACTAAGATTCAAAATTATTATGTTGCCCCGCTCTGTGGGTGTGATATGAAGAAAGAATGGCGGGGTCTATTTGTAAGTATAGAAGGAATAGATGGGGCTGGGCTTACAACCCAAACCATGATCTTGGCCGATAGAATTAGATCTCTCGGCAAAGAGGTTCTAGTAACTAAAGAGCCCACATCTGGACCGATTGGACGAATTATTCGGAGGGTACTAAGTGGCGAACTCGAACATGAGCCCTGTATGCTTGCTCTCCTATTTGCTGCCGACAGGGCTCATCATTTCTCTTCTGAGATTCTACCGGCTCTATTGGAGGGACGTGTAGTCATCTCAGATAGATACGTGTTATCTTCGTTAGCATATCAGGGACTTTTCTTACCTGTTTCTTGGGTCAAAGAAGTGAATTCTTGCGCCCCACACCCAGACATATGCATTCTAATAGATGTAGATGAGTCTATCGCTAGAGAAAGAATAGAAAAAAGGGGAAATCGAAGAGAAATATTTGAAAGAAAGGGAGATGCTGAGCTAATCAGACAAAACTACTTGAAAATAGCAGAAGAGTTTCCATGGGTTGAGATAGTCGATGGAAGGGGATCTATCGATCAGGTAGCTAATCTTATTTGGAAAGTTGTAGAACCAAAACTACAGGAGGCATTCGCTTGAAGAAATTCAAAAGTGCTGAAGAACCAGAACTAGAGGGGGGAGTTCAATATCATATTAGAGCAAGTCCAAAAGACATCAGGAAATATGTCTTACTTCCCGGAGATCCTGAAAGAGCTGAAAAGATTGCAGAAGAGTGGGATGAAAAGTGGTTCGTCGCTGGCCATAGAGAGTATGTAATATATGTTGGAAAGTACAAAGGAGTGGATTTAATGACTTGTTCCACGGGAATAGGCGGGCCTGCCGCTGGAATTGCTGTAGAAGAGTTATCTAGGCTAGGTGCAGACACGTTCATCAGGGTTGGAAGTACTGGATCGATTTTGCCAGGAGCAAGGGTAGGAGATCTAATCATTTCGATAGGAGCCGTGAGGTTGGATGGAACAAGTAAGCAATACATAATTCCTGAATATCCTGCTCTTGCGAGTTATGAAGTTATTATGGCCTTAATAGAAGCAGCAGAATCTTTTGGATATAGGTACCATGTCGGAATAACTGCTTCAACAGATAGTTTCTATGTGGGTCAAGGAAGAAGAGGTTGTGGCGGTTATTGGCAAAGTTGGATGGACAGTCTAATTCCGGATTTGCAGAAAGCCAGAGTTATTAACTTTGAAATGGAAGCGTCTACCGTTTTTACCCTGGCCAGCCTCTTTGATAGGAGAGCTGGAGCTATATGCGCTGTGTACGCGGACAGAGTGAGAAATGAATTTGGCATTAAAGGAGAGAAAGAGGCTATAAAAGTAGCGAATGAGGCTGTTCACATCCTTGCTGAGTGGGATGAGGCTAAAAAACTGAAGAATAAAAGATATTTCTATCCATCATTGTTGTAAGGGTGATACCTTGAAGTTCATCTCTGTAGGACATGCGAACATTGACATTACGTTGTTTGTACCAAAGTTGCCTGCCCCAGATAGCGATGTCAAAGTGCAAACTAGTATGGTTGGAACTGGTGGTGCAGCATCGAACTTTGCGATATGTGTGACAAAGCTGGGAGAAGAAGCCGGACTCCTTGCAATGGTTGGAGACGACCTATTAGGGAAATTTTTCATAGATAAACTCCAAAGGCTTGGTGTTGATGTTAGTCATGTTGAGACAGTCAAAGGGACTAGTACAGGCATGGTTGTCGTTATAAATGAGATTGGAAAACAAAGGAGAATGATCTCTGTCTCTGGTGCTAACGCTAGGATGGATTCAAAGATCATTCAAAAGTGGAGCACAGCAATATCAGGGGCAGATTTTGTCCATGTGGCATCTTTAGAAATAAAGAATGCTCTCGCTGTTGCAAAGATTAGAGACGATTTATCATGGGATCCAGGAATAAAAGTAGTACGCCTTGGTTTAAACAAACTTAAACCAATGTTTGGGTCAGTTAAGAGAATTTTGATTAACAAAGAAGAAGCTAAGATACTATCAGGAAAAGAAGAAATCATAGAAGCAATGAGATTCTTATCAAAACTTGGTCCTACGGAAGTCATAGTCAAACTTGGAGATAAGGGGTCGGTTGCTCTTGTTGAAGGAGCGTTATATGAAGTTCCTGCCCTCTCTCCACTTGTTGTTGATACTACGGGCGCTGGTGATGTATTTGATGCTACTTACTTAGTTGCTAGAGCTAGGAATTATGGGGTTGAAGAATCCCTAAAGCTAGCCAACTCTGCATCGGCCCTCAAAATTAGTAGACCTGGTACAACATCAGGAATTCCAACCTGGAATGAGGTTTTGGTTATGGCATCGACTTTCTACGGCACATAGGAGGGAGAATATGTGAGAGAGATTAAACCCAAACTTATCACAGCAATTTTTGGCTTCATCGGCCTGCTTGTTTTCATTGTTTTAGCGTCTAAAATGGACCTAAATCAAGTGAAGGCTGCTCTTATAGAAATAGGCATTATTCCAGTAGCCCTCTCTTTGTTATTAGTGCATATTGGTTATATTCTTTATTCGCTTGCTTGGTTCATGTTTCTGGAAGGAGGAATAAGCTTTTTTGATGTATATCTTTCTACGTGGGCTGGCGTTTTCATTCACTATGTCATACCTGCTGGGCTTCTATCAATGGATACTTTCAGGATTTATGTGGCAAATAAAAGGGGGGTAGATGTCCCAAAAGCAGCATTATCTGTTGCTCTACACAGGATAACGATGCTATTTCCGTTCATGTTGAGCGTTTTCTTAGGAATGATTTACCTCTTTATATCAGGACTTGAATTGAGTAGTGCTGGGATTAAGGCTGTTTCGATGACTGCTGTGACTGCTTTTTTGATTATTTTTGCATTCTATGTGAGTACAAACGAGAAAGTGTTGATAAGCATCATAAATTTCATAGGTAAACTCTCTAAAAGAGACCTTACAAGAGAAAAACGCATGACTGAACAGTATATAGAGGGTTTTAGGCTACTAAAGAGAAATAAAAAGCTCATGGCGACTGCGCTTGTCTTATCTTTTGGTAGCTGGTTTTTCGATATTTTACCAATATTCGTACTTTTTCATGCTTTGGGGATAGATATCCCATTTATGCTAGGAGCACTCATTTATTCATTAAATATAATCATGCTTAGACTCAGTTTTGGTATTCCTGGTAACGTTGGCTTTAGAGAGTGGATTTCCGTCGAGATCTTAAAGGCTTTTGGGATATCAAGTGAACTAGCCTTTGCTATTACTCTAATTATGGCTGATGTAGTGATATTTGCCAATCAGCTTGTTTTTGGATTCATCACCTATATGATAGCATTAAGGAGGATTCACAGAGTAGGAAAAGAAGGAAAATAGCTTGCTCCTTTTTTCATTCATAAGGCTTTTAAGAGGAAGTCATAAGAAACGTGACGGGTGGAAGTAAGTGCCTAAATCTACAATTAAAGAGTTCCTAACGATGATAGGAACTGTTTTTCTAATGGAAATGGCTGATAAGACCCAACTATGCGCGGTGTGTTTTTCTGCTAAAATACCAAAGCCCATACTAGTTTATCTGGCGACCATAATTGGTCTAGCCGTTGCTTCAGTATTTTCTGTCGTTTTTGGAAGAGGACTAGCTCTTTTATTGCCAGAAAAATATCTAAGATATCTAATTGCGGGCATTTTTATCTTGACGGGCATCTTAACCGCTAAAGGCGTAGATTTCATGTAGAAAAATTACGAAGTTTCTTTCTGTCAATCAACTCTCTTCTAACAAGGGCGAAAAGTCACCGATTTGAGCTAAACCTACAACTATCTTTAGGTAGCTTTTTATTTCTTGTATTTGCTCGTCTGTTAAAAGATTTTTTGCCCAATCTTCCGTTAATAGGGTAGAAAGCATGCCAGAAAACTGAGCTAACTCTTGGATTTTTAGATAAAGTTTGGGATCTTTATCCTTGTAGAATAGAGAAAGAGCAATAAATAGAAGTTCAAGCGATGAAAGATGAGCTGCGGCTTTTGTTCTATTTATAGTTATAAGGTTATAGGTTTTGTTGGCATGCATCGATATCTTGGACATCAGATCACTTAGTACAGAATTATTTACGGCTTCCTGATTCAATTTTATCACTAAAAACGAGTCAATAGATCCTAAGACTTGAAATATGGGTTCTATCTCATCTTGTTGAGTTGGAATTAGCTGTTTTATCACCAACGTATTGATATTTTCACCTATTCTTCCGCCTGTATCCTCAGGGGCCACTTCACCCCATGCACCACCATCTATTCTTATGGGAACAAAAGTTGCGACGGCGCAACCCAAATAGGGTTGTTGAAAGTGGACTATTTCGTTTGCATTAACATGAAGTTGAAGTAAGTTTCCTATCTTCTCTGCCGTATTCCAAGAAATTTCTCCTCCAAGGGGGCTCTTCTCAAACAACATAATGGATTCCAGCACTATAGTTGACGGACCTAGTGGAAATACATAGAAGAATAAGAAAAATACTGTAAGAGCTTTTTTCAGGTGCTTCTTTGGCATTCTTTGAAAGATTTTCGTAAAAAAGAGAGTTGCCAACAGGGCGAGGGAGAAACATCCCTGAATACTTGCTCTTCCCGGATAAGATATGAGAACTGGTAATAAGGATGCTATATATCCTAGTTGAAGAGCGTGCTTTCTTGGATGCCTTAGTGCTAAAAATAATCCAAATAGGGCTGGAATCAGGAGAGCAAACTCTATTTCGGCTGGTATGTCTGCTTCAGGAATCTTAAACCACTCTATAAATATCAACATTCTTATGAGCCATGGAAAGTAAACGAGAAGGGATAAAGCTATGATTTTGAGGGATTGGCTAAATTTCTTAGCAAGTATTCCTGCTAACACAAGCGCAATAGGAGTTATAACGATCCCGGATGTGTGGCTATAAAAAGAAGCCACGCATGAAATGAAAGAGGGCAACAATCTGCCTTCTAAAAACCAAATAGTAGCGAGAGGAGTGAATATAAAGACAAGCGCTGATGGAAGACCTATCGCCATTGAAAGAGCAGGCATTAACAAGCCCGAGGTAATTGTAAATACCATGAAGCCCCCCATTTCCTGATAGAGCTTTCTCCCCACATACCATGACACGTAAAGACCAAGGGAGTAAATTCCAACTGAGACTAAATCATTGGCGAAGATAAAAGACCATGAGTCTCCTCCTAGTGCCTTGCCTAATATTGCCACCAATGCATGAAACAGAGGTGGATATAGATGTGGTCTACCTGATGGTGCGAACTCTATGGAATCCCATAAGAAGAAGCCTTTTTCTGCAAGTGTTTTTGCTATTAACACATGATATGCGTTATCTGGATTTACTATAGAGGAGTCCCTTAGCCATAGGTAAGAGAGTAAAATTGAGTGGATAAGTATTAGCACATGGACAACCTTTGAATAGGGGAATGATGGCCTAATTACCACTGGAATTACTTCTTTGAATAAAATCTGTGGCGTTCGTCTTTTGTATGATGAAAAGGAAGCGGCAAATGGTAGAAATAGAAACGATAGTAGCCATCCTATCCTTATAAACCACAGGATTCCCCAAGCGTATCCTGCCGTAAGAGCCCCTAAGAATGTAATGTCTCTAAGAAGGGATTTTTTACGGTTCTTTAGATAGAAAGTCGTTGCAATGGGAGTAACGAATCCTAAGGCAAGGGAAAGGAAGATCAATGAGGGAATTTCCTCTAATAGCTTCTCTGTTAGCTTCACCATTATAGAAACGGGTTTGAGTGTTGATCTAACCAGTCTATTTAGATCCATTCCTACTTCTCTGAACCGTTCTGACATACCTATGGCTCTGTTCTCTCTTCTGGCAAACGAAGAATAAACTGTTGAAATGTAAAGTGCAGGAAATATGAGATATATCCCCAATTTAAAGAGCCAAAATACATATACAGGAATAAGAGCCACAAGCAATAGCAGAAGAAGTTTCTTCCTCGGCCTTGAGTCTATTTTAGAATGTAAATAGCTTATAACAGACGGAACTGGAGATAGCAGAGCAGATATCAGCAGGTAATAAGTTTTCCTTTCAAATATCTTGCCAAGTATAGGTATCTCCCTGATAATCTAGTCTTTTGGATAATAATATCTCTAAGCTTATAGAAAAAAGAGATGTGCGGGGCACCGCCGTTCCCCTCGAGAGTATTTTTTCGCTGGATTACCCTGGCACCTCCTTATACCTCTATGACCTCTCTGATTTCATTGTTCGATTTGCTTACTTCATCTATCATATCTTTTTTAGCGATCTCTGCCAACAACCTGCCAAGAGAAGTCAATCTAACTGGAATGCCTTTCTTACCTTCATCCCCGCAATGAATTAAGCCTAAGGATCGGAGGTTTCTTAAACTCCATTTGGCTGTGGATAGAGGTATGCCTTCGTTTGTTAGTCTGGCGGCCAGAGAACTCATTGTGTATCTTTCCAGTTCCCAATCTAAGAGTTTAGTAAGAATTTTTCGTTGCGAGGGGGAAAGACCCTTTAGCGCCAATTTTAGAAGAGATGCATAAGGAAATAGGTCCTCCTTCTCGAAGAGCTTTAGTTTAGCGGCCGAAGACCCAACGATCCCTCCGGATAATAAATAGAACGCCTCTCTCTCCCATTCAGATCCCTGTCTCTGGAAAAAGAGAGCGTGCTTAAAATTGTTATGGTTAATTTATGTTGACCAAAGCATTACCTTTACTAATAGAGACAATTTCCACCTCTGATCATACAGGTTTATTCGGTTGCCTGATATAACCAGCGATATTCGATGCATTTGGTACAGAAATATTGAATAGTCTTCATAGGATTGGGAATTTCTCCTCAACAAACTCCTTTATCCTTCTCAAACCTTCTTTTATCATGTCTTTGCTGGTAGCAAATGAAAGCCTCAAATAGCCCTCGCCTTCGGGTCCAAATGCAGTTCCTGGCAAAAGAGCGACTCCAGCCTCGTTGAGGATCATGTCAGCGAGTTCAGAGCTTTTAACTCCAAGCTTCTTTATGTTTGGAAATGCATAGAATGTTGCTGCTGGCTTTATCATGCTGAATCCTGGGATTGAATTTAGCCCTTCGAAAATCAGATCTCTGCGTTCTTGATACTCTTGAACCATCTTTCTAACGTCATCTTGAGGTCCTCTTATAGCCTCAACGGCCGCAATTTGTACGAAGTGTACTGGACAGGATGTAGTGTTTAGCTGAATCTTAGCGATTTTCTCAACAATTTCCTTGGGCGCTACGGCCCAACCAAGTCGCCATCCTGTCATTGACCAAGTTTTCGAGAATCCCCCAATTAACACGGTTCTCTCTTTTGCTCCCGGAACAGAGAGTACGCTCTCATGCTTTCTACCGTCAAACACGATCTCATCGTAAATTTCATCCGAAACTATAATCAAGTCCTTTTCTTGAGCAACATCTACTATTGCTCTCAAGTCTTCCTTTGTATAAACACCCCCAGTAGGATTACATGGTGTATTAATGACGATAACCTTTGTTCTGTCAGTTACAGCACTTGCGATCTCTTCTCCGCTTGGGCTGAACTTCCTTTCTTCTCTCAAAGGAATGTGTATTGGTTTTCCCCCAACAAACTTAGTAACGCTGTCATAACTGGGATATGCTGGGGCAGGGATTATTACTTCGTCACCAGGATCAACAAAAGCCATTAAAGCACCGAAGATAGCTAATTTTGCTCCAACTGTTATGACAACCTCTTCAGGACTCACGTCTACTTCCCTGCTGCTCGATACATATTCCGCAACCGCTTCTCTGAGTTCATAGATCCCCGTTGAGGGGGTATAGGAAGTCATTCCACTGTCTAGGGCTTTTTTAGCAGCATCTATTATGTGTTTAGGAGTTGGAAAGTCTGGTTGCCCTATTTCCATATGAACTATAGTACGCCCTTGTCTTTCTAATTCTCTTGCTTTAGCTAGCACAATAAACGCTCCCTCAACACCCAGTATGCTCATTCTTTTAGCAAAATCGGGCATGATCTCTCGTGCTAAGATATTTTGTTAAAAATCTTAAACATTACGACCCTACTATGTGGTAGGCTTACTAAGTTTGAGTGAAGGTTATCTAAGCCTTGTTATTCAGCTTCTCAACCCAAAAGATTCCAAATCTAAAGTCTTCTTAATTCCTGTCTTATCCCGTTTATTATGAATTCTCACTTTTTAACCCTAATAGTAATTATTTTCACCACATTAGGAAGTGAAAAGACATTTTAACCTTACACAGCATGCCTTTCATGGATCATCTTGGATTTATTCCAAGAGCTGTACGAGTTAGCAATCAGCGAGATTTATGATGACGTTAAATACGTTAAATTTAGAACTAGAGCGGATGAGAAACAAATAGAACTTGTTTCTTGGAATTTGGTAATTCAAGCTCTTATGTGTGTATTTACTCCCCACCTCTACAAGACATATTTTAGACCAGGTATAAGATTGTTGAGTAAAGAAGAGATCATATCTATTATTGCTGTTATTTCTAAGCAAATCAATGAGAAGTACTTTAGCATAGAAAGAGAGGAGATCTTTCTGATGGAAAAAGCTATAGAAAGAGTGTTAGTATCGCAAGGATGGTCAAGAGATATGGCTTGGGAGAGAGCTAGCTACTTATCAAGAGAATTTGCAGAAAAATTGACTTCTTCATGAAAAATACTATCTATTCTATATCAAGAATTCTCAGGTCTCTCAGAAATTTCAGTAAATCCAGTAAGATTCGATAAGTCATCCCCCATACAACTATATTTTCGAAACTAAATGCTGGAACTCTCTTTCCATCCGATAGCTTACTTTCAACTTTGTTTGTTAGGAGTTTTTCGATAGGAACCCATCTACAGAATTCTATTTCGTTTCCAGGTTTTGGTTCCTTTTTCTTCGATATGAAGAAAATAAATGGTATCACCTCTATTTCTGGTTTGTTTGAAGGATTCGTCGATTCTAAGGTTCCTATAACTTCTTCATATGAGAGAGAAATTCCGGTCTCTTCCTCTGTTTCTCTGATAGCAGTTTGTAAAAGATGCTCATTTTCTTTTTGCATCCCCCCTGGGAGAGCAATCTGACCAGACCAAGGATCTTGTGGCCTCTCCCTGCGCTTCACTAGCAATATCTCTATCTCACCACAATCTCTAAGCAATATTGCTACGGCTGCTCTCTTTGACATTCCCGTTGGCTCCCATACAGAATTCTAATCATTTCTAGAGTCTTCGTTCCTTAACATGAAAGACTTCAGGAGACTTATTATGAAAGCCTTTCCTTCCTCTGAGGAGAATAATGGGGGATCCCAGTCTTCTACAATTCTTCTTCTCTTAACTATTGTTCTTTTGTTTAATATAGGATCAAATCCTTCCTTCTCATATTCCTTAAGGTATATCAACACACCTCTTCTTTGCCATGAAGGTACCTTTGCCAGATTTATGCTGAGTTGTTGAAAAACTAGCTCATGGAGTTCTGGGGCTTTCAAACCTTTTAGCTCATTCCCTGCCTTTTGAGGCGTTAATCCCTTGGAGATGAGGGCATATTGAGCATATGCGTTAATACAGTTCCTCCAAGCTTCTGCTTGCCTCCAAAACAAGTATTCTGGGATTTCTTCTTCTCTAACGACCACTACTCTACCGTCGAAGCCAACGTTGACTCTTACGTTCCTCTCTTTTAGGGTCATACTAAAAGCTGACGCAACAATTGAAGAAAATACAGAAACAAGCTTTTCTACTCTTCCTTTAAAAGGAAGAGGGGGTCTAATAAGAAAAGATATCTCGTCTGAAAAGGAATAGGCTAGAATTACCGGAAAACCAAGATTAAAGGGCTCTTTAGCGGCCTCTACCAAGCATCTAATCATTCTCTCGTCAAATGGTCTTCTTAAATCTAATTTTTTAGCTAAGTTGTGAAATTTCCAGCCATCAACCCTAACAATCAAGGGAAAATCTTCAGGGATTCTGAATGTAGAAGCTATTTCCCTCTTTTTCCAGTCGATGGTCTCCATTTAAGTCTCCTTAATTATTCTTGCAAGACAAAACTCTTAATATTCTCTTTATAAAATTGGAGAGATGAGTACGAATTTATTGAACATATTGCTGCTTATGATGGTCTACGCATATGTTATGGTCATAATCAAAGTTGGAGAGTTTCTAAAGGCCAAAGGCTTCCATCCAAGCGTAACTAGGAAGCTTATACACCTTTTCGCTGGAGATTCAATAGTAGCTATAGGATGGTTTAGTTCAGTTCATTGGCCAGTTCTGATCCCTGGCGGCCTTCTAGCACTGCTACTCTTGCTCTTATTAGGAAAAAGAGAGCATCCTATGATACAGTCAATGTTTTACTCCAAAAAAGGGAGTTGGCACAACTACGGTCCCTTATATTACATTATATCGATTTTCTTTTTATTATGCCTTTTTTGGAACAGGAAAGATGTCATCGTAGCTTCTATCTATGTTATGGCTTGGGGCGATGGTATGGCCCCTTTGCTTGCAAGTAAGATTAAGAATAGACATATTTATCCATGGTCTGATAGAAGCCTGGAGGGTTCTCTTGCTTTATTTATTTTCGGATTTCTAGGGGCTGCTTCAGGATTGATTATGCTTAACTTATCTCCAACCATTTCTCTAAGTATGGCGGGTATTTTGTTCAAAGCCATTATAGGTTCAGCAGCGGGTAGTGTGACTGAAGCCTTAACATTGGGTCCATTGGAGCCGTTTGATAATTTTACCGTCCCTATAATAAGTGCTATGGCGGTTTATCTTCTGTAACAAGAAAAAGGTACATGTACTCCTCAAGATCTGATTCCAAGGCGGGCTAGTTCCTCCGCAAATTCTAAGACTGATTTATCTACGTCCTTCTTTTTTGTTTCGTGTGCAATTATCCCCTTAGCTTCCATATCCTTAATGCTTTCTGGGGCAAATCCCATGCTGATGATAACGTCACAATCACCCAATATCCTAAGAACCCGCATAGGATCCTTACTTTTACCTCTCAATGGATTTGGCCTTAATTCCACTCTAATGGGCGTTCTTCCGGTTAAATCGTAAATTGCAAAGAATTTCGATTCGCTGAAGTCTCCCTCCTTTACAGTCTTCCCATCGTCTGTCGCTACTCCTATCCTTAGGGTCAATATTTGTCACCCTCGCAGGGATCATGTCATCTGATCCTAAACGGTACATAAATTAAAACATCATCTGGACTATGACAAATCTATCATATACTTGAGTAAATCTTCCAGGAACTCTGATCTTATACACACATCTGCGAAATCCTCTCTTCCAACGATACTTGATTCTTTTGAACTCAATATCTCCCTTACTCTTTCATAGATGTTTATTTCACTCGAAGGTTTTCTTCTAACACAAATCCTAGCTAAAACATCGTTGCAATAGTAAGCTACGTGGATCTCTTGTTTGTATTTCATTAGTCCAAGCTCAGCTATAATAAACCTGAGGGCTGGGTTGCTTACTTGGTGGGCAACTAAGTTCTTCTCTATAATTTTTGGTTGTTTCGAAAGTTGTTTTGCTATTTCCTCCAAACATTGATTAGCCTCGTCCCAGAAGATAGCATGAAGCGGATCTCCCCTATCAAGAATAGAAAACTCTCCAATAGAGCTTTCTAGAGTGGATAAAACAATTTTGGATCCTCTCTCCCCAAGAACTGAAGAAAGGGAAAATATTGCTTGATAAATTCTCGATATATCTTCCTCATATCGAATTGTCTCCATGTTTAATTCAGCTTCTTGCTTGGGAAATTCTGTCATTTCGCCGTAAATTCCGATTTGAACTAGCCATGAGAGATTGTGTGATGATGGATCTATTCTTTCTGCTACCAGATAGGCTGAGTAGCTTGTTGGAAGATTTAACGAAAAAATTCGTGGGTTAAGGCGGATTGTGTTTTTTAGATCATAGCCAAGATTAATGCTCTCATGATCGAATAAAAGGAATCCTCCAGGAAAAAACTCATGAGCAACAGAAATCGGCCCAGGCCCCAAGGGTACTAGGTCGACGAGAATTAGGGTTTTTGCCTCATCAATTCTTTCCATTGTAAACAGAAGATCTTCTGGGAGGGAAGAAGTTATCTCTACTGGAGTATCCATGCTTTCTAAGACTTTCCTCAGAAAAAGCGAGGCTATGATTCCATCCGGAGTTATGTGATGAATTAAGGCTATGTCACTTTTTTGACTGGCAACTTTACGCAAAATGTCCTCTAAGAAATCGATCCAATGTGTCAGCGGCTCCATCTTTAATTCCTACCGTAAAAGAACCAGCCATCGATTTTATGCCTTTCTTTAAGGGTTAAGTGAGGCTGGTTTTTATTCCTGTGTAGACAAAGAGCAACACATACAGTTAAAGAATTACATATGAGATACTTTTAAATTGAAATTAGAGATCTAAAGAAGTGTTTTCACTAATTTATCATATGGGTGATTGAGCTGATTCAGCTGAAGGTGGTACTGCTAAAGACTGAACTTGGGGAATCAAGGATAGTCATGAGTCCAAAAGACGCCCACGAATTAGGAGCTGCTTTTGAGAGTAGAGTTAAGATTTCTTCTTTAGATGGTAGAGGTGCTATTGCTCTTCTGAGCATTTCAGAATCTGAGGAATTCATTAAAGAGGGAGAGATTGGTGTATTTCGGGATGTTGCCGAATTCTTAGATCTTAAAGAAGGATCTATCGTACAGGTTGAGCTGGCAAAGCCCTCTAGGTCTTCAGCAACTATAAAGAAAAAGGTTTTTGGCGAAAAAATCTCGAAAGAAGAGATTTATTCTCTCGTTAGGGATATATATGAAGGAGTTGTCAGTAAGGTCGAACTTGCTGCTTTCGTCACTGCCCTTCAGTTCCATGGAGCAGATATGGATGAGATTGAATATCTTACTAGAGCAATGTCTGAAGTAGGTACAATGCTTGATTTTGGGGATGCGCTGATTGTGGATAAGCATGGAATAGGGGGCGTTCCCGGTGCTAGCAAGGATGCACTTTTAATCGTCCCCATTGTGGCTGCTGCTGGTCTAATGATACCAAAAACGAGTACGCGTGCAATTCTTAGCCCTTCAGGAACGGTAGATACTATGGAAGTTTTAGCACCCATCGATTTGAGCGCTGAAGAGATCATAGAAATTACAAGGAGAATTGGGGGAGTTATTACTTGGACCAGAAGTGCTAACCTTTCGCCCGTTGATGCTATATTAATAGAAAGGGTCGAACATCCTCTTTCAATTGATCCTGAATCACTAATCTACGCTTCGATCATGTCGAAGAAATATGCTGCGGGCGTTAAAAGGATGGTATTAGACATCCCCACGGGGCCTGAATCTAAAGTGGAAACCATGAAGGACGCCAGAAGAATGGCAAGGAACATGATTACTCTTGGGGATAGGCTAGGGATAAGGGTGGAGGCAGCGATCTCCTACGGAGGACAGCCAATAGGAGAGTTCATTGGTCCAGCGCTTGAAGCAAGGGAAGCGCTTACCACGCTCATTACTGGTGGGAAAGGCGCGGGAAGCCTCGTTGAAAAAGCCATTGCTCTTGCAGGAATTCTGCTAGAATTGGGTGGAATAGCTCCTATTGGAGAAGGTTCGAATCTAGCAAGGGATATTCTTACAAGTAAGAGAGCATACAATAAAATGAAGCAGATAATTGAGGCTCAAGGAGGAAATCCCAATATAAAGCCAGAGGACATTGAAGTTGGATCCTATAGAGAGGTAGTTAGAGCGCCCATGAAGGGATATGTTACTGCAGTTTCCAATAGAGCCATAACAAGGATCGCTAGAGCTGCTGGCGCACCTAAAGACAAAGGAGCGGGGGTTAGAGTTTTCGGCAAACGCGGAGACAGAGTTGAGCCAGGGGATCCTCTTTTAGAGATTTATTCCTCAAGTGAAAGTCGATTGCAAGCAGCTTTAGAACTAACAAGAGGGCTTGAACCAGTTAAGGTAGAAGGAATGATACTAGAAATCCACAGAGAACACCTAATACGATTTTAGATTCAAGGTAATACTCTTTCTGGATCCCTTGGGAATAGCGAGGCTTCTCTAATGTTCTCTAAGTTCAGGATCTGCATTGTAAGCCTTTCAATTCCTATGGCAAATCCTCCATGAGGAGGTGCCCCGTATTTGAAGAACTTTGAGTACCATTCAAGCTGTTTTTCATCGATCCCCTTCTCTCTTATTTGCTCCATAAGAACTTCGTATCTATGCTCTCTTTGCCCTCCAGAACTCAGCTCCAGACCTTTGCATATCAAATCAACACTTCTAGCCCATGGTGCTTCTGCTCTCATTACATAAAATGGCTTTTCTGCCATTGGAAATCTATTTACAAAGAAGAAATCACTATCATACTCTTCCTTAACGTACTCCCACAGGAGTCTCTCTGATTCTGTATCGTAAGAGGATCCAAAAGGTATCTTTTTTCCGAATCCTTCCAAAATCTCGTATATCTCAGGGAATTTAAGCTCAGGGAAAGGTCTTGCAGGTTCTTTAAGTTCAACATTTAGTATTTTTAGTTCTTTTTGCCTCTCTTCAATTACTCTGGAGATCCCCGCTGCGACAACTTCTTCCTCAACTTTCATTACGTCTCTTTCGTCATTTATGAATGCCATCTCTACAGCTAAAGATCTAAACTCGGTTATGTGTCTAGTAGTATGACTTGGTTCGGCTCTCCAATTTGTTCCTAGATCATAAATTCTCTCTAGACCACCTATTATGGCAAGCTGTCTGTGTAGTTGGGGATCTTGTCTTAAAAACGCAGTATTGTCGAAATATTTTACTTCAAAGACCTCTGCGCCGCTCTCGCTATATGAACCTATAAGTGCGGGGGTAAACACTCTCAGGAAACCGTGCTCGTCTAGCCAATCAGTAAAACCCCTGATCAAGCTAGCTTGAATCTTGAATATCGCCTGAACTTCTGGACGCCTTAGATCTAATGGTCTGTTATCTAGTCTAGTAGGAAGTAAAGCTTTTACCTTCCAGTTAGGATCTAGAGGGAGTTTTTTCTCTGATTTGGAGTGAATAATTATTTTCTCCGGTATGATCTCAACATCTGCTGCTTTAGCTATTTTTTCCTTGACTTCTCTTCCTATAGCCTCTATAACGCTTTCTTGAGAGAGATTTTCCGTTAGATCAAAGAGTTCATCATCAACTTTCCCTCTCTTCAAGGTTAGTTGGATCTTTCCCTTCCAACTTCTCAACACGATGAATCGAAGGTCTTTTCCTAACTCCCTTACCTCGCTTACCCAACCTCCTACTCTTATAGTACCTTCTGAATCCATATCGAGATCCTCCTTCCATTTAGATCCCATTCCTTCATGAAGCAACCTTGTGGGACTTCTTCTAGTTTTTCTACTAGTCTTAGTTCTCTGGCATCTATATCTTTGATGATCGAAGAGATAAGAGATTCAAGCATCTCCCTTGTTTTGCTGTCCATTAGAATCCAGCAATCTATCTTCTCTATTCCTCTTCTTAATCCCAATTCCTTTCTCATTTCTTGAATTCTGCGTCTTAGGTCTGCTACCAACCCAGCCGCAATTACTTCTGGCGTCATCTCTATGTCTAAGTAAAGAGTTCCTCTATCGAACTCAACCACTGAGAATTCACCCTCTGGTCTTTTATCCTTAGATATTGCTTTAACCTCGTAAATGTTGCCCTCTATCTTAAACAGCAGAGAGAACTTAGCAAGTGCTTCTTCTAGTACTGGATCCTCCGTAGCCACAAGAGCTCTCTTAAGCGGTTGTCTCTTTTTTATTTTCGCAGAGGCTCTGGCAGTATTTATTGCTTCAAGCAATGCTTTTGCAGCTTCCATTTCTTCCTCAATCTCGTTGTCCACTAAGTCAAGTCTTGGTTTGGGCCAATCCATCATATGAATGCTCTCTGGATCAGAGTCTTGTCTAAAGGATTCTTGATAGATTTTTTCAGTTAAGAATGGAAGGAAAGGTGCCAGCATCACTAATGTCTTTTTTAAGACTATAAACAGAAGAGAACTCACTATTTTTCTCTTTTCTTCCGTAGATCTTAGTTTTTCTCTGGCTATTCTTATGTATAACCTGCTTAGATCGTTTATTACGAAATCCAACAGCAGATTAAAGGCCTCATGTGGGTGTAGTTCGTCCATCCTACTCTTTACTTGCTCTATCACTCTTTCAGTTCTTGATAGGAGCCATCGGTCCTCGGGATCCAGTATGTCTGGGTTTTTCAAGATTAAGGATTCGTCTAGATCATATTGAGAACAATACAATCCTAGGAAAGCATAAACATTCCAGATTATGTTCAACTTCCTAAAAGAGTTCTCCAGTTCCCTCCAAGAAAATCTTATGTCAGACCATGGAGTTTTAGAAGCGACAAAGGCTCTAAAGGCATCCCTCCCATATTTTGAGACTATTTGCATTACTGGTACAAAGTTTCCTAAAGATTTGTGCATCTCTCGACCTTGCTCATCGAGCATCATTCCATGAACCATAACTCTCTCATATGGAACTGAACCGAACAGTAGCACACCTAGTCTTAAAAGAGAATAGAACCATCCATTTGGAACCTGATCCAAGCCTTCTACAACGAAATTAACTGGCATCCATTTTCTAAACATTTCCTCATTCTTTGGAAAGCTTAAACTAGCGTAAAAAGCCGCGCCTGAATCATACCAGACATCCAATATATCTGGTACTCGTTTCATTTCTCCTCCACATTCGCACTTCCAAGTTAAGGCATCCACGACATGTTTATGAAGATCATCGACTTTTTTGCCTGTTTTTTCCTCTAACTCTTCTTTGGAGCCAATCACTTCGATTTTCATGCAAGAGTTACATCTCCAGATAGGTATGGGGGTCCCCCAGAAGCGTTGTCTAGATATGATCCAGTCTCTAGCCTCCATAAGCCAGTTCTTAAATCTCCTCTCTCCAGCCCATGATGGAAGCCATTTGGCTTTTAGGCACTCGTCTACCAGCTTCGATCTTAGGTCTTCTAACCTTATGAACCACTGATCCGTTGCCCTCATGATCAGAGGGGTTTTACATCGCCAGCATATTGGATACTTGTGCACGATTTTCCCAGACCACAGAAGCCTACCATTTTCTCTCAGGTCAGAAATTATGGTATCGTTGGCTTTTCTAACTTCCAATCCTTTGTACTTACCAGCCTCATCAGTAAACACGCCTTGATCGTTTACCGGGGATAAAACAGGCATTTTATATTCTACATGACATACCTCAAAGTCTTCCTCGCCGTGGCCCGGAGCAGCGTGTACACATCCTGTTCCTTCCTCAAGGGTGACATATTTTGTGGAGAGAACTACTTTATGCTCTATCTCCTTCTGGACAGGGACCAACTCAACCAGAGGATGCTCATACTTCAGTCCCTCAAGTTTGAACCCGGGAAAAGTCTCAACTACTTCATAATCTTCTATCCCAATTTCCTCGAAGACCTTATCTACTAATTCAGCTGCCAAGATCAAATATTCACTTCCAACTCTAACTTTGGCGTATTGAAATTCTGGATTTACCATCACAGCGATGTTGCCAGGAAGAGTCCAGGGGGTTGTGGTCCATATCAGGATGTTTAGATTCTCCTCTCCTATTACTTTGAACTTTACATAGATGGATGGGTCTGCCAGTTCTTTGTACTCGTTGAGCTCATAGTCCGCTAAAACTGTTTCACACCTGGGACACCAATGTACAACTTTCAGACCTAGCCTTATCCTTCCTTTTTCCCAGATCTTCTTTACAGACCACCATATGCTCTCTATGTAGTCGTTTTTGAACGTTAGATAGGGATTATTCCAGTCCATTGAAACTCCTAGCTGTTTGAATGTCTCGGTCATGGCATTGAGGTTGTGGATAGCCAACTCTTTACATTTGGAAATGAAAAAAGACACCCCATATTCCTTGATTTCGTTTTTTCTTCCTATTCCAAGGCTTTTTTCGGTTAGAACCTCAATTGGAAGTCCATGAGTATCCCACCCTGGCCTGTCATTTACGTTCATCCCAACAGATCTGAAATATCTTATTATTACGTCCTTGAGTATTTTGTTCCAAGCAGTCCCAGGATGTGGCTCCTCGCTTGAAGGATATGGAGGGCCGTCTAAGAAGTAAAACTTTGGGCCTTCCATTCTCATTTGCCTTATATTCTCGTAGATATTCTTCTCAGACCAAAATTTCAATATCTCCTCCTCAAACGTAATCGGATCATATTGTCTATTTGCGAGAAGCCGTACTCTAGCCATTTAGTTCACCAACTCAGCTAAGCACACTTTGGGATCATATTTAAGATCCACGGTTAAGGCATTTTATCCTGAATTAAACTTTTAAATAGACCTACATTTACACGATGTTAAGGGGGTTGGGCGGCCATAGCGGCCTGGGACACACCCGGACCCATTCCGAACCCGGAAGTTAAGCCAGGCCGCGTTCCGTGGAGTACTGAGCTCCGCAAGGGCTCGGGAAACACGGAAGCTGCTAACCCCCCTTTTGTTGGAAATTCTTTTAACGTTCAGAAAGCCTGAAGTTTCTGGTGAGACATGAAGTCTCTTATTTCTCAAGTTGCTAAATATTCATTAGAGAATCCAAGCTCGATTAGAGAAATTATGAATGTAGTTGCTGATTTTAGAAAGCATCCAGAGAAGTATCCAAGACGTTTAATTTATTTTGGAGGCGGTTGGCCCCAAGATTCTCCTCCGGAATCTCTTAGAAGGGCACTCATCGAAGTTATGGAAGACCAAAGGGCTTTCTTACTTGCAGCAAGGTATCCGCCAACACGAGGTGATCCTGATTATCTAGAGGCATTAATCGTATATGAAAAGGAAATATTTGGTAGAAACGTTGAAGAGGCAGAGCTTCTTAGTGGGCTTGGATCCACAGATTTGGCTGCTGGTCTCTTCTTCTCAATATTAGATCCAGGAGATGAAGTTATTTTGACAAATCCTTGTTATCTTAATTATACAAGACAAATAGAAATCATATGTAGACTTGGCGTCAACATAAAGAAATGGCAAACGATAAAAAATGGAAAATTTAGACCTAGTTTAGAAGAGCTAAAGGACTTAATCACAAATAAAACAAAACTTATCTTGTTAGTGACTCCTGGAAACCCAGATGGTCAAGTCTTTGATGATAAAATGCTGGAGGGCATAGTAGATATTGCCTCAGAGAAGGGCGTGCTAGTAGCGATTGATGTTGCATATAGGGCATTTCACTTTGAGGGTAAAATTCCTTCTTATTTGTCTAGACCTCGAAGAGAGAATGAAATTTGGGTTGTCACGCTTTCCAAAGAACTAAGAGTTCCTGGATGGAGAATGGGCTATCTGGTGGCAGACCCCTCGCTTTTGAGGGCTATTGAAACCATTCAACAGGCTATTACGCTTTGTCCTGCTCACCCCCAGCAGTTGGCTTTTGTTAGAATGATAGGTAAAGAAGGCATCATCGAAGAGTTGCAAGATTTCCTGATAAAAAAGACTCCGAAGAAGTATCAGAAAGTAGCCTCACTAGTGTGCGATGAACTAAGCAAAATACCTCACATTCAGTACCTTCGTCCGGCAGGAGGTTTCTATGTATTTTTTGACATTAGAAAAATCATGAGAAGTTCAAAGAAATTTGTTTCTCAACTGTTAGATGAGTGGCAAGTCGCCTTAGCCCCCGGAATCGATTTTGGTATGGAAGGATGGGTACGTCTCTCATTTGCTCCAGTTGTTGAGGATCAAGAACTCTTAATGGAAGGGATGGACAGGATAAGAAGATTTATACTCTCTAAAACCTCGTAACCGAGAAGAAAAAGAAATTTCTCTAAGTTAATAGTCATGTATTAATTATTATCCTAACTATGACTCATAATTAATATAGAACTTAACTAAGCGACATTTAAGCAGCAATATAAGCAATTATTTTAACTTATTTGAAATAAAAATTTGCTCTTAAACTATTTGTTTCTTTAAGAACTTCAGAGGGATCCCTTTTTGGGTTTTTGGCAGGCGCGATAGCTTTCTATCTTCTTCTGCTCTAGGTCTCACAATACCTCTGTGTATTGCACAACTCACACAATAATACCTTGTTACAGGTTTCTTAGATACATAGGTTCCCTGTTTTTCCAGTTCTGAAGAAATTTGACCTCTTATAGGAGATACCCATCTTGTTTCTTTAATTGCTTTGTCTGCTGGTATGGACGCTCCGCATAGTGAACACTGAACTAGACCCTCATGTCCTGCGCCACTAAGCCTTCGCCCTCTGTTTCTTCTCTTCTTTGGCATTTCAATAACTCATTGAAGAGAGGATCTATAAAAAGAATGCTACTATAACGTAAGAATTCTTATAATCTCTATAAATCAAAATAATTGAATTTGATTAGTAATTGGGACTTCTTGCGGTCTCTCTGTGTGAATTTCATGTATGATTTCTAATCGTATTTGAAATGAGAAACGCGCTTTTTCCCTCCATCATCCTGTCGGCTTTCTGGATCTTTTTCTTCCCAAGAAGAGGTTGAGATAGGAATTCAATATGTTGAATCTTGATCCTGGAAATTCAAGCTCTATTTCTCTTATCTTTTTAAGAAGAGTGTCTCTCGGTTTCCAGTTTTTTCCTATCAGTAGCATAATCTCTTCTGATGGTACTCGGAAAAAGGGGGTTATAACAGGAGGTTCTGGGATTTGATCTCCAAGTAAAATTCTCCCGTTTACTACTAATGCAGGAGGGTAGCCTCTCAATGCTCCAAGCAAGAATAGACCCACCACATCGTCAAGCAAAAGAGGGATTACGATCTTCGTAAAATCTCTATTTCTTGATAGTTGAATCGCATATTTTGAAGCATCTACAATTAAATCCCATCTGGTTAAGGATGTTAAGATCCTTTCTTGTTCTAATTGAAGCCCAAGGCCTCTAGCAATTTCTATAGAACTCTTGCTAAGAGCTAAACAGGAAATTGAAACCCCAGGAAAGTTCCTTTCCATGTCTAAAAAGAGTTCCACAGACGGTTTTTCTGTCTCAAATCCTGGAAGAACTAACAATATTTTATCTTCTTCCTTAAGAAGAGAATACTTTCCGACGGTTTGTCTGAGTCTTTTTTCAAGCGATCTCTTTAGACATTGGAGGCATAAGTATTCTCCTGAGTATTTCCTAAAGATTATGGCCTCTTTTTCCTTGCAAATACTGCATATCATGAGTTTCTCTAAGAAGCAACCTTAATGGGAAAATTAAATTGATTGGTACGTCTCGTACATAAAATGCATTCATTGATAACACCAGAAAAAGTCATAATATACGACAAAGATCGCTGGTCTCTGCTAAAGAAACTTAGAAAGAGGGCAATTTTTGTTCTGGAAATCTTACTTCGAGCCGGCATTAAAGGAATACTATATGGGAGCATTGCCCGAGGAGATGTTAGAAAAGGGAGTGATATTGATATAGTTGTGTTAAACCCAACACTACCTTCTCTCATCGAAGACCTTTTGGGAGAGAAGTTGGGTGATCCTTTGTATAAAGAAATAGTACAGTCCACACCAATAGGTGCTATTAAGGGCTATTTTCATTATGAAGGAGACCTTACGATCTCATTTCCACTATCCCCATTAAAAGAAAGAGAAGAGCTTTTCTATAGGTTTGGGGGCAGCATAAACCTTAATGATCTTAAAAAGAAGGAGAGGGTTCCTGGAGTCAACAAAAAACTTGCTTTAATCATCCCTTTTGAAAAAGGTCACTATGAGGCATCCGTGATAGGAAAAGAAAGTATTGTCGCAAGTATACTCGGTATCCCAAAGGAAGTAGTTGATGAAAGAGTTAGAGTTCTTACAAAGCGAAGAGAAAAGGGTAAAACAGGCGTCTACTTAAAATACAGACTTCAGCCAGGAGAGACCTTTGAGTCTGCCTTAAGAAAGATTATACTGAGAAGAAAAGGCACGAAAGGACGGCTTTCAGAATTTATATGAGGACCGAGTAAATACTCCTATTTTGCTACTTGGAATAGTAGAGGACTTATGAAGATAAAGTCCTTAGTCTTATCACTCTTAGCTGTCTTATTCGGAGCTTTCTTGCCATTAAGGGAGGTACGCGCGAAGCCTTTAGTAGATCTTGGCCCCGTTATTGAAGGATTTATCGAAGAGCTTGAACAACTCCTTCTTACAATTAAAGGAGCAGTTATGGGACTTGGAAAAATTTTAGGAGGAACTATATTAGTTGTAGGGCTTGTTTTGTGGGCAAGTGATCTTTTCTCATACAAAGGAAGGAAATTAATAACTGCAGGGGCCCTCCTTCTTCTTATCCTAGAACTTTTGTCTTAGTTTTGTTTTATGTTATCGGATATCTTAATAACGCAGCAATTCCACCGAAGTTCTGCAATAAGCGTCCAGGTTCACTTCTTGAACTAAATATATGAAATTCTGCCCTCGTTTTTTCACACATATCCAATATGTTGAGAACCTCGGCTTTGTAATCGGGCGAAAAAAGTAGCTTATCAAGTACAAGTATCTCTTCCACAGCTCCCGCATCTACTGCAGCCTTAACATCATCAAGACCGTAAGCAATCAGATTCCTTTTCTTTGACACCCTAAGTAAGAATTCTTCCATAAGTTTAGAGTGTAGAGTTATAGAAATATCTTGAAGTAGCTTCTTGAACTCCCCCCTCTTCAATATCTCCTCAAGTCCATTTATTGTAGCTGATGACGCTTGTCCTATTTTTGCTATCGAAGCAAGAGACGGCTTTTTTTCAGACAAGTAAGACAGAAATTTCTCTTTCATGAAACCAGGACCAGCTACTATAAGTGCTTCTGCATTAAATCGATCTAAATATTCTTGAATCGTGTCTGCTAGCCTCTTAAAATAGGCCCTCTCATATGAGGATCTATCTATGTCTCCAGCACCCTTTGATGGGATCAGTGATTTTATCTCTGCCAGCTCTCTCAATCCGTACTCATCAACACTACCAATTACAGCTTTTTCTTCATCCATAGCTATCAAAAGGATTGTTGCTTTAATGTTTGCCTTCTTCGCTCTATCTAGCAAAGTTAAAAATGCCGAATGCCACTTTGATTTTACAATCTTTATGGTGGATCCCTCTCTTACGTTAATAGTGTGATGTCTCCCCTTAACGGAGTATTTTTCTGGGCACTCTAACACGATGCCAGATATCCTTGTTCTGTAAGAATAAGGATCTATTGTTATCTTCTCAACTCGCAAGGTTAATTTCATTGGGATTCGTTCTGTTTTGTTGCTTTCTCTTCCTCCAACCCTTATTTTTCTAGTGGTAACGGCTGTAACTAGATCTCCATATTCTATTATTCCAGTTAACCAATATAGATCCTCTAACCTCTCTATTCTGACCACTAGCTCCCTTTCTTTAGCATTTAACGATAGTATTTTCATGCTCACTCAGCCAGCAGTCACAACCTTTATTCCCGCAGGTATCTTCGATATGTTGTGCGTACTACCTCCAACTATCATTTTAACGCCAGCAGCAAATGCCTTTTCTATTATCCTCTGTGTAATTATTCCAGAATAGATCACATATCTTACCCCTTCATAGTTATCTAGTGTTTCATAAAGGGAATTAATTGGTACTTTAGCAATTACTTTCAGTTTTTCATCTAGAAGAATGGCTTCTCGCTTATTTTCTACTTCTTTAAAGAATTGCATCAGTGGTTGAGGTATTCTTTCAGATACAGTTGGTTGCTTGGTTTCTACTTTTCTAATCTCTTCTTTTGCCTGTTTCAGACCAAGAAGGTTCCTAGCTTCTTCAGCAGGGATTGCAGAAGAAAGAGCCTTTCTAATCTCTTTTGCTGTCAGATTTTCTACTCCTTTTCCTTTAGGAGCTCTTGCTACATAGTCAATGTCGGTCTGTTCCAGTAAAGACCTTAGAATCATTTCTCCTCCCCTGTCTCCATCTACGAATGCTATCGATTCTTTCTTTGATATTAGCTCAACTAAACTCTTAGGAATTTTCTCTACAGCCCCACCTACAGCAATAACATTGTCAAAACCATAACGTAACAGATTATTTACGTCAGCTCTCCCTTCAACAACAATAATTTCCCCAGAATCCCTTACCCCAACCCCGCAAGGCAATTTTTCAGGTCCATAGTAGGTCAATCGCATTGTTGCAGTTTCTTTGACTACTTGGTCGATGAGATTTCTATAACTTTCCTCTGCCTTGGCTCCCCAGTGCCTGAGTATATCTATCGCTCTTTTCCTTATTTTCTCTCTATCGCTCTCCCTTTCATCTACAATCTTTTGCAATGACAGTGAGGCTTGATAAGGACCAACCTTATCTACTGTTTCTATGGCAGCTACAAGCAAAGCTGTTCTTATCCTGTCTAAGTTTGACCTAAGTTCTATGATGCCAACAGAATGGTTATCCCTACGTCTTAGTTTAACGACAATCCTTCCCACCTTGCCAGACTGCTGAAGCTCTCTAAGCTCAAGCTCCGGACCTAACAATCCTTCAACTTGACCAAAAATTGCACCTATTACATCACTCGGCTCTACTACTCCCCTCACTTCTATACTAAATGTTGCCAAGTACTTATGAGAGGGGGTAGGCTCATACTGATTCATGACAATCGTCCACCCTAATACAATCTAAACGAAAGTATCATTACATTAGATTGTTCGCCTACCAACTAGTCCCAAGGATCAAAGATCGGCCCACGCCGTCCTCTCTCACCTCGGGTCATGTGGTGGTAGGCAAGTTAAATAGTAGCCAAGTCATTTAAAAAGACCGCGCGACCACTATTTCATTCAATTCTTTAAGAAATTCGACAAAATCCTTTTCAAACATGTTTTTATTACCTTCTATATCCTTCTCGTTCTCTCTTAGGAGATTTAAAGCGGTTTCTTTGGTATAGTCAAGAACTCCCAAATTTTTGACTATGTTTCTGACGTAATTTAATTCATCCGAACCTATATCTTTATTTCCAAGAATTTCCAATAATTTTTTCCTATCTGCCTCAGCAGCCAATTTCCATGCTCTTACTATAAGAAGAGTTCTTTTTCCCTCCTTAACGTCGCTATCTGCTGGTTTTCCTATAACATTTTCGTCGCCATATAGTCCAAGGATATCATCTTGAAGCTGAAACGCCACGCCAACCCTCCGACCGAAGTTTTTAAGAAATCTCAATGCTTTTTCTGAAGCTCCTGCCAGTATGCCGCCCATTGCAAGCGAAGCAGAAAACAGAGTTCCTGTTTTGAGGGAGAGCATTCTAAGAACTTCATCTTCCGTAGGCATTGTAACAGTACTTAGGTAAAGGTCCAAAAGTTGACCTTCAATTAGTTTTCTATATGCTATCAGATATTCGAAAGCTGCTTTCATCAGGGTTTTTTCTGGAAAACCAGATTCCAAAAGAGCTTCAAGACCAAGTTCTATTAAGCTATCTCCACCAAGGATTCCTATTGAGATACCCGCATTTCTTGGTGCCGGAGTTGTCGAAGATAGACGCGACCAGTCCTCCATCTGATAATGAAAGGAGGGTCCTCCCCTTCTCTTAAGACTTTCGTCCATTATATCATCGTGGATTAAGGAAGAATTATGGAGCAGCTCAACAGAGATCGATGCTCTTATGATGTTGCCCTCTTGCCTGTTCTTGAATCCATAATATGAGGAGATCAAGGCAAGAGGCCTAAGTCTCTTACCTCCTCTTAGAATATAGGAGGAGAGCTCTTCATAGTATTTAACAACGACATCATCTTTCTGGATCGAAATTTTTTCTTTGAAGAACTCTCTTATTTCTTGCTCGATCAAAGGAAGATATTTAGTACGTAGTAAGTTAAGTTGCTTTTCCATGTCACATCCTGTGACTTCAATTAATGAAGTATAAATCAGTTGTGTGAGATTATATTTCTGCTTGTATTTGAAAAATTCGCAAATTTTCATTCCAAAACCTTGGAATGATCGGATAAGTATTGCCGATATCTGGGATTTCTAGAATAGAATGTGATCTGTGGAGGAACATAAAGAATTAAATGCAGGTCTTCAAATAGTGTGAAGAAGGTAGATATCATATGGGTACTGTGAGGGAAAGAACGATAAAGAGAATAGCATATAGGCTCATTAAGGAGTATCCAGAACTTTGGAGCACTGACTTTGAACACAATAAAATGCTAGTTGCGAAAGTTGTTGACGTTAAGTCTAAGGAATACAGGAACCGTATAGCTGGTTATCTTACCAGACTAAAGGTAAGGGAACAGAGAGGAACTCTAGTTTTATAGATAACGCCTTGAACGACTATCTTTTTTGGAACTCATGGGAATTTGGAGGGAAAGATACGTTCTCGGTTGATAAGGAGTTTCTCCGAATCGCGTGCTCTCGATTTCATCAGTTTCATTGTTTTCTCGGAAAAGCATTAAAAATCTCTATTTTAGAAGATCATGATAAGCATGCGTGAACTAAACGGATATGAGTCACTGCTTTCCAGAATTCAAGAAAAAAGAGCGAGAATAACTGTATTAGGCCAAGGATATATAGGCTTACCCCTGGCTTTATTATTGTGTAAAGCAGGATATCACGTTATTGGCTTTGATATCAACAAAGAGCTTATTGAAAACCTAAGAAATGGCAGAAGTAGATTTTCAGAACCAGGCATTGAGGAAATCCTCAAAAAATGTCTTCTATCTGGAAAATATATCCCGGAAAACAGGGCTAGAGTAGCTTTGAAGGATAGAGATGTTTATATAATAGCAGTTCAGACGCCAGCATTGTTAGATGGAAGACCAGATCTTAGATATTTGTTGTCTGCTCTAAATCTCATACTTTCTTATGTAAAGGGGAGATATCTGCCTGTTCTTCTTATTATTGAGAGTACGATTCCGCCCAAGACGATAGAAGATATTATATTGCCTCTCTTAGAGAAAGAAAATCTCTTCATCGGAGAAGACATCTTTCTAGCATATTGCCCAGAAAGAGCTATGCCTGGAAGATTGCTTAAGGAGCTTTCTGAGGCAAGCAGAATAATTGGAGTAATTGACGAATCATCGGGTAAGCTAGCATCATTACTTTATTCTAATTTTACGAGAGAAAGCGTAAGGGTAACGCATGTGAGGACAGCAGAGCTTGTGAAATTGGTTGAAAACTCTTATAGAGACGTGAACATTGCCTTTGCTAATACCATTGCATTAATTTGTGAAGCTTTTGGTGTTGATGTAAACGAAGTAAGAGCTCTTGCTAACCTTCATCCGAGGGTAAATTTACTAAGACCTGGAATAGGCGTTGGAGGAAGCTGTCTAACAAAGGATCCCTATTTTTTACTTAGTTCTGTTTCAGATCATAACATTAATTTGAATGTCATTAGAACGGCAAGAAAGCTTAACGAAGAATTGCCAAAACACGCAGCTATGTTAATAACAAAAGCAATAAAAAGTTGTGGGAAGAAACCCAACGAATCACTAATCACAATCTTAGGCATAACCTACAAAGGAGATGTGAGCGATTATAGAAACAGTCCCGTACTTGCGCTTATACAAAATCTTAAGGAACGAGGCTTTAGGATCAAGGTTTATGATCCTCTGGTAAAAGAAGTTCCTAAAAACATAGGTAAAATCTGTGGTAGCTTAGAAGAAGCAGTTAGAGGGTCAGATTGCATAGTTATTGGTGCAGAACATTCTATTCTTCTTAGGATGGATCTAGATAAAATAAGATCACTTTGTAAAGAGAATCCAATATTCTTTGATGGAAAGCACATCTTTGAAAGAAAATTTGTAGAACAGTCTGGCTTTGAATATCTAAGTGTAGGTTGTCCTTCCAATGTCACAGAAATCTTACGAGAAATTGCGGAACATCATATATACGAATCTTAGTTTTGCCCTTAGATATCTCTCTTGCGATCAAGTATAGAGAGGAATCCAAGAAAACTAATGAGTTCAACTTCATTTCTTTAGCGAGCTGGAATATTTTTAGGAAATGTCCCCTTATTCCTTTCGATCCAGCCTTAAAAGACAGAAGTGACCCCACCCCACATGTTGCCCATGAAGGCATATCTGCGATTTTTATGCCCCTTATTTGAGAGAGAATATCCTCTGCAAAATAGTTCAACTCATGAGAATCGCAATAGCCAACCATTCCCAAACTTAACTCTTTCTTAGAATCATTGAGCCTAAGCCTTTTATTATCTATGGCCTCTTTTATTGCCTCAACTATATGGATTGCGTCTATCTCCCTTAACTTTCGAATGAAATCTACACATGGACGCGATAAAACCACGAGTTTCCTTATATTTAGGGTTCCTAATTGATTTTCGCACTCTTCTAAGGCTCCTTCGGAGAGATATTTATAGCCTGCCAGCCTTAGAAAGGCTCCACAACACAGTTCGTCTCTTCCAATAGTTTCTATATCCATAAATCTTCTAAGAAGATGAAAGGCTGCTGTTGCAGACTCGGGAGCTTCGCTAGACAAACAAGTGGAGAAGAAAAACGTCCCTCCTTTAGCTGGTTGGTAGTCTGGGGGTAGCCATCTTGCCTTCAATTCCCTGCTACCAAAAGCCAACCCCTCTTCAGATAGTTTTGTTGGCATGCTAGCTATTTGTGGAGGTGGAACATATCCTTGATCAATTAAAGCCTCCCTAACAGCCAATATTAGCTTAGAGATTTGGATGCCAACAGGACAGACGCTGTCGCAGAGGCCACACATTGTACATTCGTATGTGTATTCTATGAAGTCAACCGATATTTTCATTTCCTCTTCGATTAGCCTAGGAATCTGAAGGTAGGCTCTTGGTCCTAAGAACTCCTTTTTTTCCTGTGAAATAAAAAGGGGGCATACTTGATTACATGCCCCACATTTTATGCAGAGATCTAGATTCTTAAGTAGTGGCTTGGGAAAGACGCTCATTCAAATCTCCCTCGAGGGAATTAGCTTTCCAGGATTCATTATATTCTTAGGATCAAAGGATTTCTTTAGTACAGCAAAAAGTCTAACGGCTTCGGGGGATGATTTGAAGTATTGGTTAATCATCGAGACACCAATCCCTGTTCCAAATCCTATGGAGCCTCCTAACCTTGAGACCTCTTCTCCAACAAAGCCGATGGCCTTTTCGGCTCTCTCGCTCTCCTTTTTATCTTCTGGGCCAAAGAGAAAGGTAGCAATTATCCAACCGAGAGTTGGATGAAATGTCGTGATAGACGGTAAGTTTAGTCTCATTGATGCTTGATCTATCCTTTGAAGAAGATCTCTCATCCTATCCCTATAAATTGTGAAGCTAATGGAGAATCCTGTCAATCCTTTTTTCTTCATTACCTCATAAACAACCGACACTTTATCCCAATACTCTTCAATCCCTTCCTCCTCAATTTCTTCAACTTCCACAGGATCTAACTCAGAGATTATCTCACGCATTTTTGGAATCCAAGAAGAAAGCCATAAAGATTCTCCCCTTAGCTCTATTAACCCTGCGAAATCTATGTAATCAGTACTTATTTCCTCTTCTATTTCTTTGAGTGCATCCCTATAAATTGCCTGAAAAGCAGATATTCTTATTCCTTTTTTCTCTGCCTCTTGCACTATAGAAATAGCATCAGAGCTATCGCTCATCTTAATGAAGAAACCATATCTTGCCTCGGGCTTTGCAGAAAGTTTTACGGTTGCTTTTGTTATGATCCCCAGCGTGCCCTCTGATCCTATCATTAAGTCAATCAAACCTCTTTGTTTTGAAGGGGCTTTAGTCCCAAGGTGAACTATTTTACCCTCAGGCAACACAACTTCAATCTCAAAGACATTATCTCTTGCTGTACCGTACTCTGCCGTTAGTGGACAGGCCGAATCTTCTGCCAAGATGCCTCCAATAGTGGAAAGTCCTCTTACTTCCGGGTCTATCGGATAGAAGCTCTTGTTTTCGATTGCTTTATTGAGTTCAGATACAGTGACTCCAGCTTCTACCGTAGCTAGTAAGTTGTCCTCATCCACTTCAATGATCTTGTCCATTCTAAGTAGATCAACGACAATGCCTCCTTTTATTGGAACGGAACCTCCCACTACGGATGTGCCGGAGCCACGGGGGGTCACAGGAGTTCCCGTTTCATTTGCAATCTTTAAGATTTCAGAAACCTCTTGGCTATTTGAGGGTCTTACAACAATACTAGGATAACCTCTTATGTTAGAAGCATCATAGGAATAAGATGCCAACTCTATTTCTCCCGTAAGGACATTTTCAGCTCCTACAATGCCAGATAGCAGTTCAATGAGTTCTCCTTCCTTCATATTCAGTCACACATAATTCCTAAAGGTGGCATAGAATTTTAACATTAAGTCATATCAACAGCATCGATGTCTCTAGAAACCCCTCTAAAAGAAATTCAGGCTAAAATGGGTGCAAAGTTTGTAGAATTTGCGGGCTGGCATTTGCCACTTTACTATATCTCACCTCTGAAGGAAACATTAGCCGTACGAAATCGCTGCGGCGTATTTGATGTATCTCATATGGGAAGGTTTTTGATTGAAGGAAAAGATGCTGTAAAACTTTTACAGCGAGCAACAACAAATGACATGGACGTCAATCCCGGCAGAGCTAGGTACACTCTTTTTCTCAATGAAAATGGCGGAATCAAAGATGACGAGGTCATCCTTAGGCTAGAAGAGGATGTTTACTTAGAAGTTACCAACGCATCGACAAGAGAGAAGATATATGGTTGGCTTCTCCATCTCATAGACAAATGGAAGCTTGATGTAAAGATTAAGGATATAACCTCCCAAACTGTAATGATAGCAGTTCAAGGACCAAAATCTAAAGAGATAATTGAACCACATGTCGAAGAAGGTTTGGATTTGAAGAGATACAGGGGAATGAAGGTTATTGCCTTCGGGTCTAGAGCTTCCATTTCTAGAACCGGTTACACTGGAGAAGACGGGTATGAAATAGTTTTTTGGGATATCAATAAGGCCAAAAAGGCTTTTGAAACTTTAGTTCAAGAAGAAAGAGTTCAGCCCTGTGGGTTAGGGGCTAGAGATATACTTAGACTAGAAGCTGGTATGTGCCTTTATGGAAATGACATTGATGAAAAAACCACTCCTGTAGAAGCTCGCCTTGAATTTGCCGTTTCTATGGAAAAAGATGATTTCATAGGGAAGGAAGTTGTTGTTACGCAAAAAGAGAGAGGAGTCGAAATCATCAGAGTTGGTCTATTGAGTGAATCAAGACGAAGTCCAAGGAGAGGAGATTTGGTGTATTGGAAAGATGAAGTTGTTGGACATGTCACTAGTGGGACATTTAGTCCTATCGTTGAGAGAGGAATTGCCATGGCATATATTCCCCCCGAACTATCTGAAGCAAATACGCAACTTCTAGTCAAGAATAAAGGAGAAATCAAGGTAAATGTAGTTAAGATGCCATTTTATGATGTATCCAGATACGGAATAAGGAGGAAAAAGCAAGCGTAAAAGTAGTATTTTGCTATTGCTTTCCTTTCACCTTGCCTAGCGTGACAAAGGCCACTGTTTTTGCTAATCTTCTTACTTCTATGATCTTAACAAGATCTCCTTCCTTAACTGATAAGCAAGGCGGGATGTGTGCGTGAATTTTCC
This sequence comes from uncultured Nitrososphaerota archaeon, assembly GCA_964480775.1. GTDB lineage: Archaea > Korarchaeota > Korarchaeia > Korarchaeales > Korarchaeaceae > QMVU01. The sequence continues at coordinate 89,272 of CAYZRF010000002.1, read as the reverse complement.
TTCTTCTCCTCTCGTATCTTTTATATTTTGGAACATATCTCAGCCAAGATATTTCAACACTGATTGTGCCAGTCATTTTTGTAGACACAACTCGACCAATTAGGGTTTTCTTTCTAAGTGAAATGTCTCCATGCCAAGGGCATTTATCATCATTGCATTCTTCAGTTGGCTTTTCTACATCCTCAATTAAATAATCTGGAAGTCTCCTCATAATTTCTTCACCCTTTCTTCAGGTCTTCCAAGAATGTTCTTTCCATTAAGCTCGACAACCTGCTTTTCTCTAATAATAAACTCAAAAACCCTGCCATCTTTTGGTATCTTTTTTACACCTTTTTCAGTTCTTATTATAAGAAGATTTGCTGTTTCATCAATTATTTTACCAGAAATTCCTATTTGAGTTGGATCTGGTGAAAAGATAACCTTAGTCTTAAGACCTATCAGTTCATGATAAGGAAGGTCTGACTTTTTCATTTTGTGTTTCCCCCTCAAAGAAAGCCCCTCTCTCTCATGATTGTAAGGATTCTAGCAACTTCTCTTCTTATTTCCTTTCTCATATGAGTTTTTTCCAAAGTACCGAGCGCTGACTTGGTATTAAGAGAAAATAGCTGTTCTCTTAGCTCTCGAAGCCTTGCTTCAAGTTCCTCCCTGCTCAGATTCCTTAACTCCTCCGCCTTCATCTTCGGCATTCTCTTCCTCCTCCTCTACCTCTTCTCTAACTTTTTCTTCGGTAATTGTCTCTTCAGATTCTTCTTTAGATATTTCTTCCTTCTCCTCTTCCTCTTCTAATGATTTTTCTGTCAAGATTTTTTCTATTTCCTCTTCCCTAATTGAAGGTTTGCCAGGTAACCTTGTTCCAGGTTTAGCTATCCTAACTCTTATTCCCATAGACCCTTGAGGTAAGAGTATATTCCTCACGGCATACTCTACATTCTCTAAATAGTCGCCACCGCAACGATAAATAACTCCAGCTCTAAATCTGTCTTCTCTCGCTCTTTTTCCAAATTTTCCAGATATCCTAATCTCTACTCCTTCAGCCCCAGCCATCATAACCCTTCTAAGTGCAGCAAAGGCGACTCTTCTGTGCCTCTCTCCCTTTAATATCCTTCTTGCTATGTAGTTAGCGACTATTTGAGCGCTTAGGAAAGGTTCTTCTACTTTTTCTATTCTGAGATAGGGGTTTTTGAACCCAAATTCTCTTCTCATCGATTCTGTTATCTCTTTAATCCTCTTTCCCCCTTTTCCAATTGCAATTCCAGGCCGATCAGCATAAATTGTTACAACTTCTCTAATTGGTGTTTTTACTACATCCACTTTATGAAATCCTGCCGTTCTAAGTGTAGACTCAAAGAATTCCTGAAGTCTTGCTTTAAGCCATCCTTCCTCGACTATTCTTTTGTATATGGGCTTTGCTCCTTCGCTCATTCTCTCTCCTCCACCACAATTTCTACATGAACAAGTTGTTCTACCTTTGGAGTAGCCCGTCCAAAAGCTCTAGGAAAGAATCTTCTAAGCTTAGGTCCTTTGTGAGCAGCGGCGTGTTTTATGTACAAGCGTTCTGGATCTAAACCTTTGTTTGTTGCATTATATTCTACATTTTTCAGAATCTTCAAAACAATTTTGGCCGCTTTAACAGGATATCTACCTATCTTCCAGCCTTGAAGCTGTTTTCTATGACCCACTCCTTTTACATATCTCTTAAAAGGTACCGGCCTCCTTAGGGACGCTACATCCTCTAGCAATTGTTTCGCTTTATCTATCTTTAATCCCCTTATAGCAGATAGAAGCTCAACCATCTCTTTGTAAGAGACTCTAAGGTCTCTTCCTGATGCTCGTGCTTCATTGTCCTTAAGTTCTTGATATGAATATCCGAATGATGGCAATGTACATCCCACTATCCCAGTTGTAGGTTCGTCGGAGAACTCTTGGCTTATTGTATTTAAAAGTTAAACCTTTTTTCTCTGATCTTTATCATTAAGTAGATCTGTGTGTTCCAAAGTACTTTTCAATAGAGTCTAGCGTAAATCGTGAATTCTTCTTTTTATTTAGATTTTAGCAGCCATAATTTGTTTAAAAAGGAAGGTAAGCGGTGTTTCGAAATCAGTCTTCTATTCATTATTTGGTTTTATAGATTATTGTTAATTTATTTTTAATGAAAGTTATTTACGATGCTTTAATTTGAAACTTCTTTTGGTTGATATAATTATTATTATAAATGCTGAGAGTATAAAGGACGCCCATATTAAGGGGGATACTCTAACTTTATCTAAGTATAATACCACCGTATCTTTTTCCAGGGGTATAAAAAGAATCTCAGCATATTGAGAAGTCAGTAAGGTCGCCTCTGGATGTGTTTTGATGAGACTTAAGGAGTCATGAGTCAAATTTACTTTTATTGTTGCAACAGTATCGGGAGGGAAAAAGTTCACAACAGGCTCTAAATCAAGAGCTAGATGCCCTTCTTTCTCTGATAGAGAGATAGCCGAAGTCGATAGATTGACTGCATATGTTATAACGTAGAGATCCTCAGAAATTCTACTTGCAGTGAACGTTAGGTTCAGAGAGTCAATTAATTTTGCTGAACTCTCAACAGTTGCGTTTATCATCAAAAAAGTGACTGTAAGATTTCCATAAAGTGCAGAGGTTATGTTCATATCCCTTAGTTCCGTCTCTATTCCGTAGTATACCACCATATCTTCGCCATAGATGGCTGCCAACAGGTCAACTATCTTAGATTTTGTAAGAAGGTTTTCTGCTTGAAGTTCTTTTATGATATCTGGTCTAACTTCACGAGGATTTAGCCTAGGATAAATCCTAGCAGTTAGCTTTCCTCTTAGTTTGCCGCTACTTTCTTGTCTTTTGATAGATAAGTTGCCTACATATACTAGATCTGAGGATAGGGGTATTCCTCTAGCGACATAAGAGGCTATTTCCCAAGGTCGAATGGGTTTGCTCCAAACGCCTCTTAACTCAATTGAGCAATCTTTAAGGATCTTTAGATCTACAACGCTCTCTCTTGAAATAAGTGGTTGTGAATGAGTTTGAATCAGAGGGAGCATTAGAAACAGAAGAAACGCTGTAGTCAATTGTTTCGATGGTTTTCCCATATCCTAACACCTATCCCTTTGCAGAAATCAATCCAAATATTAAAAGATAGTTTAGTGAATTCACGATGTGAATCCTAAAAAGCACGATGGGAGATCTAGACAATAGTGACTTAATGATCAGAAAAGGGTACTTGCTATCGGTGGACTACGAAGGAAATTCCAAGGCTGCCAGACTGAAGTTTTTCGATCCCGAAAAGCAAGAAATCTTTTTTATGACTGATTGGACTGGACATAAACCCTATCTCCTTACAGACGCTCCTCCAGAGAGAATTAAAGATATTCTTGGAGAGAGCCTGATGTCTAGAGTTCACTCAATTACCACAATTAGTAAATTCAATGTGTTGGAGGATAAAGAGATCTTACTAACTAAGATAGTAGCAAAGGACCCTTTGGCTATTGGTGGTTCCCAAAATAACATTAGAGAGACCCTTAAATCCGAAGGATATCGTGTATGGGAAGCGAACATCAAGTATTACAATTGTTACATATATGATAATGGTTTGGAGCCAGGAACTCTATACTTGATAAAAGGTCCTGAGGAGATAGAAGTAGCATGTAAGTATGATGTGGAGGATCAGAGGATAATTAAACTTCTTTCTGGTAGAAAAGAAGAGTTAGAATTTGCGAAGCGTCTTATACCCCTGTTGAGACAACCCGCTCCTAAGTTGAAAATCCTTGCCTTAGACATTGAGGTAGCATCGCCAAGAGAGATGATTGCAAGATCTAAAGACGCTAAATGGCCAATAATCTCCGTCTCTCTTAGTGGGAACGATGGGTTGAAACAAGTTCACATTCTAAAGAGAGGAAGACCACCTAAAAAAGATAAAACGGAGCTTGGAGCAGAGATAATCGTCCATGAGCATGAAGAAGGGTTAATCAAAGGAGTCATGGCTGTGATTAGCTCCTATCCCTTGATTCTAACATTTAATGGAGATGACTTTGACCTGCCCTACTTAGCGGAAAGAGCTAAAGAGCTTGGAATCAAGTCTGATCTAATGAAAAAAGAAAGGGACAAGGTCACGGTTGAGACTGGAATTCACATAGATCTATACAAGCTATTTAGAAACTCTTCTATCAGGGTATATATCTTCAACAACGCCTATATCGGAGCTACCCTTGATGAAATAGCTGAAGCTCTATTGAATGAGAGAAAGATTGCAGTCGATAAATCCAATATTCCAGACCTTTCTCCTGATGAATTAGCAGAGTATTCCTTTCAAGATGCATATCTAACCCTAAAACTCGGAACAATAGACAACGACTCTCTAATTAGACTTCTTTTTGTGTTTTCAAGGATTTCAAAACTAACAATTGAGGATATATCCAGATACGGCATCTCAAAATGGATTTCAAACATGATATTCTACGAATATCGACGAAAGGGCTGGTTGATACCAAATCCAGAAGAGATTCAAGCAATTAGGGGAAAGGAAACGTTTACTAAGGCAACAATTGAAGGCAAAAAGTACAAAGGAGCAATTGTACTAGAACCAGTTCCTGGACCACACTTCAATGTTTCGGTGCTTGATTTCGCTAGCATGTATCCAAGTATCATTGGGACTTGGAGGATAAGTTTTGAAACAATAAACTGCCCACACGAAGAGTGTAGAACTAATAGACCAGTAGAGGAGCTTCCTCACTGGGTATGTAAGAAGGGTTTAGGGATAATTCCAGACATGATTAAGACGATAAGGGACCTTAGGGTAAGGTGGTACAAGAAGATAGAAAAGGATCCAACGAAAAGCCCTGCAGAGAGAGACTGGTATGGTGCTGTTCAAAGAGGGTTAAAGGTGCTTCTTAACGCTTCATATGGGGTTTTTGGGTACGAAAACTTTCCGCTTTACTCTCCACCCACAGCAGAAATGATTACCGCAATTGGTAGGAAAGCTATAATGGCCTCAATAGAAGAGGCCGAGAAAGCAGGGTTGAGAGTAATTTACGGTGATACCGACAGCTTGTTTGTTGAGAATGCTCCGCAAGAGAAGATAGAGGAACTGTGTAGGAAAATAAATGAGAAGTTAGGAATAGAATTAGAACTAGATAAAGTGTATAGATATGTCATTTTATCTGGACTAAAAAAGAATTATCTTGGAGTTTTTGAAGATGGTAGCGTCGAGATAAAGGGCTTGCTAGGAAAGAAAAGAAACATTCCTGCTTTTGTCAGAAGAGCGTTTGAAGAAGTAATCTCTATTCTTAAGGATGTTAGAGATGAGAAAGACCTAGAACGTGCTAAACAAAAGATTTTTGCTGTCATAAGAGGGTGGTGCAATAAACTTGAAAGAGGAGAGTTCTCCCTGCAAGAAGTTGCCTTTGAAGTCATGTTAACTAAACCCACTGATGGCTACGTCAAGACTACACCCCAACACGTGAAGGCCGCCATGATGCTAGAAAGGAGAAAGGGTATAAGAATACAACCCGGATCTGTCATTTCCTTCGTTAAAACCAAAGACAAAAACGGAGTTAAACCTGTAGAGTTTGCGAAGAAAGAAGATTTGGACTTGGACAAATATTTAGAGATCATGGAAACAACATTTGGTCAGTTGCTAGGAGCCTTGGGTACTAGCTTCAGAGAAGTGATGTCTGGAGTCAAGAGAAGCTCGCTTATGGATTACTTTTGATTTCTCTGAAGGAATTCGCTGAGTTTTTTCTTCACTCTCTCACTTACTATAGCTCCATCTATCTTTCCCCTTACCTCTGCCATGACCCTACCCATCAACATTCCATATGCTCTTTCGCCTCTCTCAGAGATTTCCCTTTTGAGTTCAGTTATTTTAGTATCTATAATGTCATCCAATTGTTCTAAAGTCATATGCTTTTCTGAGATTATTTCTTCCAATGAAGAGGCTTTATTCATGGCTAATTCGGTTAAAATCTCTGGAATTGCTTCCTTTGCTAATTTGCCCTCATTTAGATATACAAATAATTCCTTAAACGTCCGATCTTCTAGCTTCTCTATAGGAACTCCCTCTCTTTTTAGGGCCGTAATGGTTGAGGTAAGTGTGGTCGCTATAAAGCTCGGAGATATCTTAGGATAATTGCTAGCGATCTCCTCAAATAGCTTAAATCTCCAGTTGTCAAAAAGCGACTCGGCAAGCTCTTGACTTATTCCGTAAGTATCTGTGAGACGAAATATAATGTCCTCAGGGTATTCTGGTAGACTTTGAGAGACTTTTTCCACAATTTCTTTTGAATTTATGGGAGGAATATCTGTCTCTGGATACATCCTCTCTGAACCTGGGAGGGGCCTCGAAAAAGATGTGTTTCTGTCTAGTAACGGTTTTCTAGTTTCTGCCGGTACTTCTCTCAATGCAAGCCTTGCTCTCTCTAAAACTGCGTTAAGTGCAATCTCAGCTACTTCTTCAGATGACAAAACAAGCACAAATGCGTCCTCTGGTTCGCCTCCTAGCTTTTTCAAGATCTTTTCAATAAGTTCTTCTCTAAAACCATAAGAAAGGGCTTCATCTGAGTGAATAATCCCTCCAACGCCTCCAAAGACCTTTGCGTAATCTGACAACTCAGTTCCAAATCTTCTGCCTGGCTGAATTTCCTTCGCTAGGATCCCCTTCATAGAAGGAAGTAGAACCCCATAAGCCCTTTCACCTTTCTTTAAAGCCCTTCTAATGAAGCCCGTAGAAACCTCCTGAAGCAAGTCTGTCACTTCTACTATCCTCTTGTTAAAGGCTTCATCATTTAGTCCTCTTGCTTTTAGCTCTTCCATAATTTCTAGTAATGAAACTTGTCTTTGGATCTCGCGATTTATGATCTCTGGTATAGCATTGAGTTCTTGCACCCCTTTCACTTCTTGCCTTGCTCCTTTGGAAATGCTAATGTTAAGATCTTGCCTTATCGTTCCTATACCTCTCATTACTTTTCCAGTAGCTCTGAGTAGCCTTCCAAGCTTTAAAGCAGCTTCTTTAGCTTGTTCTGGGTGCCAAATGTCTGGTTCTGTGGCTATTTCTACCAGAGGTATCCCAAGTCTATCCAGCTTGTACTTGGCTGTAAGCGGTGTAGACTCAACTATAAAGGCCGATTCCTCCTCCAAACAAAGCGTCTTTATTCTTACGGGGCCATGAGGTGTCTCAATGTAGCTATTCTCATTACCTACGGCAACGAGTGCTGTTCTCTGGAAACCGGTTGTATTGCTTCCATCTATTACAATCTTCCTCATTACGTGAATCTCATCAATTACACTCATTCTTAACATGAGGGCTACTTCTATAGAGATAGCTAAAGCTTCCTCATTAAGTGGAAGAGGAGGACACTCGTCTAACTCTACTTCGCATACAGTATCTGGATACACTCCGTACAAGAACTCCCTATCTCTTAACTGCTCAAATTTAGCAGCAGGGTCTATTAGCCCTAGCTCGCTCCTTGAAACACGAAGCCTACGTTTGAACCAGAGAGGTGGTTCTTCCTCTCTTAGAAGAGATGGACAGTTACAAAATAGTTTGTGAGTGTTTAGTCTCTGATGTATCTCTATTCCTACCTTTAAACCAAGGGCCTTATAATCGAACATTGGAAACATCTCCTGGTGGAAAAGCAGTTATGCTCAAGAACTTGCTAATTTCTCCTCTTAGGTTTTCTCCCATCATCTTCCTTATCTCTTCCATGTCACTTGTCTTGCCCATCACATACATCAGTTTGACTAGAGCTACTTCGGGCAACATATCTCCTACAGGTATAACTCCAGCATCAAGTAAAAGACGCCCGGTTTCATAAACATTCAAATTTGTCCTCCCAAAAAGGCACTGCGATGTCATTACGATGGGAATTCCATCTCTAGTTAGCTCTCTTATCTTAGGAATAAGAGCTGTTGGAACATGTCCAAGTCCGGTGCCAGCCAAAATCAGACCAACATATCTTTTTTCTACAATAAAATCCAGGAAATCGGGGGAGATTCCTGGCCAAGAATATATTAAAGCGACTCTATCTTGCATTTTTTCTGTCGCTTTTACTTCTCCATTCATGCGCTTCTTATTGTAACTCTTGTTTATTATCTCAATACTTTTTCGGGTTATTTTCGCTAGGGGTGGCTCGTTAATGCTCAAGAATGCATCTCTTCTTGAAGTGTGCATCTTTCTTGCCCTAACTCCTCTTATCGCATAAGCATAATCATCGGAAGGGCTTCCATGCATTACTATCATTGATTCAGCTATGGGACCGTCTACGACCATTTTAACTGCTGAAAATAAGTTTAGGACTGCATCGGTAGATGGTCTATCTATCGAGCGTTGAGCACCTACAAGGATGACTGGTTTGAATAGCCCCTCTAGTAAGAAAGATAATGCTGCCGCGGTAAAATGCATTGTGTCAGTTCCGTGAGCGATGATAACTCCCTCTGATCCTGAGTTTATTTCCTTTTCGACTTCTTTTGCGATTTTTATCCATTGTTGAGCGGTCATATTCTCACTAAAAATTGACATAAGAGGAATATATGAAAGATTTGCTATTTCTGATATCTCTGGAATCAAATCTAATAGTTCTTCGGGTCTTTCATAAGGTTTAACGGCTCCAGTCGCATAGTCGACCTTTGATGTTATGGTTCCTCCAGTAACTATAAGGGGTACTCTGGGTAGTTGCTTTGCAGGTAGCTTAATGGAAATTTTTCTCTCTCCTTCTATCATATCTCTCCTTTTACCTAGTAGCTCTATTTTTGAGATGGATTCTACAGAGATTCCGACATTATATCCGTTCTTGAGTTTTAATACGATATGTTTGTCGTCTTCTAGCTTGGCTCGAGGTATTAGTATACCGTCTAATTCAACACCATCTTTACGAATGACATGAATTAAGTCATAATCTTCGATACCTTTAGATCGAAGAAGCTCCTTTGCATGACCTTTGTAAGATAATGGCATATCATTACCGCATTACTACTTGTAAAGAAAAAAGTTTGGAAGGAGGTCTTGTTTTCTCATTCTAGAGGGCGGAACTTATATGCGTAAGCAATGGCTCCAGATTCTCCGCTAACTCTTATTTTTCTAATAGTCATTTCAACTTCAAGACCTTCTCGGATCTCAGAAGGATCTATGTCTGTTAGCTGACCAAAGACCTTTGTTCCATCCTCAAGTTCAATTATAGCTAAGACATAGGGAGTATAGTACTCAAAACCTCGAGGTGGTGCTTGAACTATTGTATATGTGACAACTTTGCCTTTTCTTGGTAGCTCAATAGCCTTTATATTATCTGATCCACATTTAGGGCATATTTTCTGTCTTGGAAACATTTTGTACCCACAGTTTTCACAATAACCGCCAACAAGCCTATATCTCTCGGGAAGAAGCCTCCAGTGACTAGGAATATTCAATCTATATGCCCACATCCTACTCAATCCTCCTTAAAATATGAACAAAGACGTTAGATCCCGTCCCGCCCACATTTATTGCCACGCCCACTTCTGGATCACTAATTTGGGAAGGTCCAGCTCTATTTGATAGCTGTAAAGCTAGTTCTGCAATTTGATAAACGCCGGTAGCACCTACGGGGTGGCCTCTTGCCTTTAAACCTCCTTCTGGATTTACTGGAAGGGCACCTGACCTATCAGCATCCCCTGAAGCTATGAATTTGTGAGCTTTGCCCCTTTCTACGATTCCTAGGGCCTCAAGAGTTAGATACCCCATTACACTAGGATCGTCGTGTATCTGAACTATGTCAAAATGCTTTGATTCAATTCCTGCCATGGATAAAGCTTTTCTTGTTGCAAGTTCTGCGGCCCTTAGGCGAGAAAGTTCCTCTCTTCTATATATAGCAACAGTATCTGTTGCCGAACTGAAACCAATTATTTCAACAAGTTTATTTGAGTCTTTGACCTCGGCACGCTTCTTTATTACTAAAGCTGCTGCTCCATCTCCTACGGGAGCACAGTCAAACAATTTTAAAGGATCCGACAGGACTGGGGAGCTAAGATATCCATCCATATTTATTGGAAACCTTAGTTGAGCATGAGAAATATCCCTGGCATTCTTATGCATTAAAATAGGTAAGTATCCGAAGTCTTCTGGAGACAAATTATGTGTTTTCGCATAGTTACGCATAATCATCGCATTTAAGGCTGAAAAAGTTGCTCCAAAGAAAACCTCGTAGTCGTAATCTGTAGAAGTTGCCAATGCTGAATTAACATCTTCGCTGTCAGTTACATCAGTCATTTTCTCTACCCCTACCACAAGAACCGAGTCAAAAAGACCAGATAAAACGGCTAAACTTGCCCACATAACCGCCGCAGCACCAGAGGCATGTGCTGCCTCAACCTTAACGCTTGGCACTCCACTTAGCCCTATGCTCTCTGCCACTAAACTACCAAGGTTCTGCTGACCGTTTACGATTCCAGATAGCATGTTTCCTACTACAATAGCGTTTATTTCGGGGTTTCCAGCATCATCAAGTGCTTTTAAAGCCGCTTCTGATGCTAGGTCCTTTAAACCCAACTTCCAATGTGCAGTTATATTCGTAAAGCCGACACCAGCGATTATTGGTCTTTGCAATATACCCACCTCAGTAGTCCCCTAGGCCTGGAGGCATCACTATCATCCTTCTATTTCTTGAATAGATCGCATAATCAACGTAGACTTTCTTTTCAATGAAATCCAATACTCTCGGTACGCAATTTCTAACTTCTTCTATTCTATCGGAGACTTCAATATGGAAGGAATCGCTTCCTGCGCCTGAACCAAAGGAAGTGACTAGGATGGTCTCTCCAGGCTTAGCTATGTCCAAAACGGCGGCAAGCCCTATCATGGAAGAAGCACTATAAGTATTTCCTATGAAGGGAGTAATTAGCCCAGGTCTAACTTGTTCTTCGGTGAATCCTAGCATCTTAGCTACCTTGAGTGGAAACTTTCCATTGGGCTGATGGAACACTGCATAGTCATAATCCTTCGGATTTGTACCCATTTCTTCCATGAGTTTTTTCGATGCATTTATTATGTGAGTAAAGTAGGCTGGCTTCCCTGTAAAGCCAGCGGTATGTGAAGGGTACTTGGCTAACTGTCTTCTCCAGAAGTCTGGAGTATCTGTTACATAGGAGCAAGTACCAACGATTCTAGCAATAGATTTGTCTTCTGTACCGATTACAAAGGCCGCGCCCCCTGCAGATGCTGTGTATTCAAGTGCATCGCCAGGAGCACCTTGTGCTGTGTCAGCTCCTACAGCAAGTCCATAATCTATCATTCTAGAGCCGACCAGGCCAATAACAGCCTGCATGGCCTCCGATCCAGCCTTACAAGCAAACTCAAAGTCTGCACCAAGAGTAAGTCTATCTTCTCCTCCTATCATGAGCGCCTCTGCAAGCATTGTCGCAGTTGGCTTTACAGCATATGGTTTGGATTCCGTACCTACAAAGACAGCCTTGATTTCATTAGGAGATACCCTTGATCTTCTAATGGCGTTTTTGGCGGCCTCATAGGCTATTGTGAACGTATCTTCGTCGATTCCTGGAACACTTTTCTCCTCAACTAGTATACTAGCGGCATATTTCTTCCAATCCTTTCCCCAAGCTCTAGCAAGCTCTTTTGATGTTACCCTATATTTAGGAACATAAGCTCCCCATCCAACTATCCCAACGGACCTATTAGGTCTCATAATTAATCGCCCCTGCCGCTTGAGGATCTAATTTAAAAACACTCCCATTAACATCAACAAAATCGAAATGACAGCCAGTTAAGTGGCTGGATAAATAGCTTATTGCCCCATACCAATACAACAAAGTAGCAAACACTATTCTAGAAGCTATCTTATCAACCGAAGCACATTCTGTCAAAACAGATAAATCATCACTTTTTGTAGTGCAGGTGTCTACAATAGAGATCTCATTTCCTGATAATTCATAACATATTTTAACAAATGTTTCACTCCTTCCTTTTGTACCATTAGCTAGTGCTCTGTTGCTTATTTCCAGCATTCTACACTTTTCCATTTCGTTTAATTTCATTCTAACACCTTTGATTCTCTTATCTACTATTATTACAAAACATCAGTGGACATCGGTAGTCCGAAAAATCAGTACAATCGAGGGAATAGAAGCCCGATAGATTATTTCTACTTCCAGAGTCCCATCCTATTTAAATTTTTCATTTATGGTTAAAATATACTCGACTTTTGTCGAATTTAGAGAGGTGAGAATTCCCTAAGTTTCTGAGCTAGGGCAGTTATATCGGGAATGCCCGATACTACCAGAGGTATTCCCATGATTTCCGCCAGTTTAATGGCTAAATCGTGAACCTCATCGGGTCCGAGCCCATGCAATACTACCAAGTTGGGTTTTAAGTCAAACACTTTTAAAGCCACTAACGGGCTCTTTCCTTCTGATACCTTTGTAAAGATTAATGCTCTTTCTGTTGAAGAACCAAAGAGAAGTATAAACTCTGAACTACCACTAAGATTTTTGATTGCGGCATAACTATCGATTATGGTGTATCCATTAATGCTAAATTCCCTAGGCGGTTTGTAAAGCCAAGTACCTTCTATTAATTCGACGAACGGCTCTATATCAACAGGAATTGGAAATTCTCTCATATCCACAACAGAATTCAAGAAAGGTTGAATTCCCGCCATTTTAGCCAGAGTTTTGAAGACTTTTCCTCCTCTCTTTTCATCTTCTTCTATTAGAGAAATTATAAATCTCTTGATCACCAATGATCCTGGGCTTCTCCTTCTCCCAGATTCATAGTCTGATACTACGCTTGCAGAAACGCCTAACAATCTAGCTAGGTCGCTTTGTTTAATCCCAAAATACTCCCTCCACTTCCTCATGGACAGGCCAATGTTGGGTGAAAAAAGGAGATCTCCAGCTATTTTCTTAGCAACAGCCTCCTTAATTAATCGCCTTTGAAAACCGGCTATAGCCTCATCTTCTTGATTTGGACTCAATACCTACACCTCACTATAATAGAATTAATGGAATTCACCATTACGCATTCAGATCAGTATGATAAATGTTACTGCCAAATGATGTTTATTCACTTGAATTTTGTATTTTTGGAAAACCGCTATCATGCTAGAAAATAGAAAATTTCACTAAATAGCTATTTAGAGAGGTCTAGAGCTTGCTTTAACAAATCGTTTACAAGATTTTCAAATTCAGAGTCGGGAACTTCGTATGTATGGTATTTACCTGTTAATTCCGCGATTTTTTTAGCAATGATGTGGTAACAATAAGCTCTCTTTATCTTGACCAAGGATTCCAAGTAGAAGTCTAAGCAAGCGCAGTAATAATCTCCCAATACCAAGTAGTCCCCTCCTTCTCCGCTAACTACCCAGATCTCCCTACGACTAGGTATGAAAACATACTTGGTGACTCTTTCGTTTTCCAAAACCCAAATTACTTTCTCTCTGCTCCTTATTGAGAGGAGCGATAAAAGTTCTTTTATCTTCTTTCTTTCGTCTACTTCTACGATCTCTTCAGAGTCTTTTTTCATAACTGGATCTAAAAATAAGAGGACGGGCTACGATTTTTTATTTTACGTAGAGTTAAAATTTTCTCTCAGTAATGCTTTTATTTGCGACTGGCAAGGCTGAGAGGGTTTAGTCTTGCCAGAAACCCATGATGTTGTAATAATTGGAGCAGGTCCTACTGGAATATTTGCTGCCTATGAGATAAAGCAGAATCATCCAGATGCGGACGTAATAATCCTTGATTTGGGTCCAGATTTGGAGGAAAGGAGATGCCCCGCCTGGATTACTGGAAAATGTACCTTATGTCCTGTTTGTTCAATTATGTCAGGATTTGGTGGCGCAGGGGCTTTTAGTGATGGTAAGATAAACCTGAGTGACAGAGTTGGGGGCTCTCTATATGAGTTTGTCCCAGAGAAGCGTCTTATTAAGATAATTTCATATGTTGATAGCCTTTACGTCAAGATGGGAGCTCCTAAAAAGCTTTGGGGCACAAATTCCAATAAGATAAGCGAATTAAAGCGCAAGGCTTACAAACATGGGTTTCTACTTATTCCCTATAAGGTTAGACATATGGGGCTAAGCGGAAGTAGAAAGGTGCTTAGCAATTTTAAACACGTTCTAAAAGATCTCGGAGTAACAATGCTTTTTGGAAAGAAAGTAGAGCACATCATCGCAAGGAATGGTAAAATAGATGGAGTTCGGATTCAAGGGGGCGAAATCATACGATCTAGATTTGTTGTCGCAGCTCCTGGACGTGTTGGAGCAGATTGGTTAGTTAAAGAAGCAAAACGCCTATCCCTTGGAGTTGAAGGGGGTAGGATTGATCTAGGCGTTAGAGTAGAAGTGCCGGCAGAGACAATGAGGGAATTTACAGATGTGTTGTACGAACCTAAGCTCGTGTACTACTCAAAGACTTTTGATGATAAAGTTAGGATGTTCTGTGTGAATCCTGGAGGGGAGGTCATAACCGAATCTTATTGGGGGATCGTGACGGTTAATGGATTGTCTAAAGGGGATGAGTTGACAGAAAACACTAACTTCGCCCTGTTAGTTTCTACAAAGTTCACTGAACCATTTGAAAACACGATATCATACGCTTTAGACATAGCAAGATTAGCCAACAACATAGCAGGAAATCAGCCTCTGATACAAAGGCTAGGAGACCTTGTAAGAGGAAGAAGGAGTACTCCTAACCGCATCCAACGAAGCATAGTAAAGCCAACCTTAGAAGGGGCTGTTCCAGGAGATCTTAGTTTTGTTCTTCCATATAGGTATCTTACTGATATAATTGAGACTTTGAGGGCATTAAATGAATTAATGCCTGGAATATACTCGGACCACACGCTCCTTTATGGTGTGGAGATAAAGCTTCACACAGCAAAACTAGAGCTAGGAAGTAATCTTGAAAGTCTCAAAGTAAAGGGTCTTTATGCTGGAGGAGATGCTGCTGGAGTGTCTAGAGGACTTCTCCAAGCTTCTGCCTCCGGAGTCATAATTGGAAGGGATATTGCGGGTAAACTAAGTTTCAGTTAAAGGATGTTCAAACTTTTTATACCTGTTAGGCTGGATCTCCTGCGAGACTAGGGAGGGTGAAACTTGGCTAGAAGGCTTGCAAGGAGACGCAAGGTTCAAGGCGTTAAACCTAAAATAACTCGTGGCCTTCCAACACTTGCCAGAATCAAATGTGCGGACAATACTGGCGCTAGAATATTAGAAGTAGTTGGTACGGTGGGATACAAAGGTAGAAAGGGCCGGTTGCCTTCTGCAAGTGTCGGAGATATGGTGGTAGTTGTAGTAAAAAAGGGTAAAAATGAACTCATGCACAAACCAATGAGAGCAGTAGTTGTTAGGCAGAAAAAAGCTTACAGGAGGAAGAACGGACAATGGATTCAGTTTGAGGACAACGCTGCAGTTCTAGTAGACAACGAGGGAGTTCCTAAAGGTAGCGAGGTTAAGGGTCCGATTGCTAAAGAAGCAATAGAACGTTGGCCAGCCCTGGGCGCATTAGCAGCAACCGTTGTATGAAGAGGTGTTGTTTATGAAAAGACCTAAATCATCTAAACCATCGAAACAAAGAAAGTACTTATATAGAGCCCCGAAACACCATCGAGGCAAGATCATGTCAGCTCACTTGTCTCCAGAACTCAGAGATAAATATCTTACAAGGTCTTTCCCGATCAAGGTTGGAGACAAGGTTGTAATACTAAGAGGAGATTACAAGATGCATGAAGGCAAGGTAATTAAAGTAGACAGAAAGAAATACAGGATTCACATAGAGGGCTTAAGACGAAGAAAAGTTGATGGAACGGAAGTACCAATACCCATTCATCCTTCTAAAGTTATGATTATAGAATTAGACTTGAAAGATGAGGAAAGAAAGGCAGCATTAGAAAGGAGGGGGGGCTAAATGGGTAGAAAAGGTAGTACCGCACATCTCAAAAGATTGGCCAGCCCTAAACACTGGCCAGTTCCAAGAAGAATAAAAAAGTGGGCAGCGAGACCTAAGCCTGGTCCTCACAGGATAGAAGATGGAATTCCTCTCCTTATCTTGGTAAGAGATGTTTTAGGTTTAGCCTTAACTGGAAAAGAGGCCCGTAAGATAATATCTCAGAAAAAAGTCTTTGTTGATGGAAAGCCGAGATACGACTACAAATTCATTGTAGGATTGATGGATGTAATTTCTATCCCAGAAATGGATCTTTACTTACGACTAGTTCCTGACACTAAGCACCTCATAAAGTCCATTGAAATTCCAAAGGAGGATGCTAATAAGAAAATAGTTAAAATCAAAAGGAAAGTAACATTTAAAGAAGGAAAACTTCAGATAGGTACCCATGATGGTAGAACTTTTGTTATTGATCGAGACAGTGAATATTCTGGACTTTCTGTGGGAGATTCTCTTCTGATAGAAGTCCCTAGTCAGGAGATACTTCGGTATTTCCCACTTAAAGAGGGTTTTGTTGGAATCATTCTCAGAGGAGAGAACGCGGGTAGAATTTGTAAAGTAGAGAAAGTTAGTGATCTTATCGAGACCAAAGACGTAGATCAGCCAGATAGGGTGTACAGAGTTCTTGCTAGAAATATAATGGTGGTTGGAGAAGGCGTACCAGCTATAAGGGTGAGAGAAGAATGAGTTCTGGGCTACATACTATATCAATGGAGGAAGAAATTATCCAAAAATGGAGGAAAAATCCGACATTAATGCCAAGAGTTCATTCAGTAACATTACATATTTGTCCAGGTCGTGGTGGTGAAATTTTACAAAAGGCATCTTCGATTTTGGAGGAGCTTTCCAGTCAAAAGCCAGTCATACACAGAGCAAAACGAACGATAAGGAATTTTGGAATTAGAAAAGGAGAACCTATAGCGGTTTCTGTCACTATTAGGGGAAAGAGGGCTTTAGAAATCTTGGATAGAATTGTGGAGGGCGTGGGGAGGAGAATAAAAGCCAGTTCATTTGATGAGTTCGGTAACTTTTCTTTTGGTATAAAGGAACACATTGATATCCCTGGAATTAAGTATAAAGCCGAAATTGGCGTATTTGGTATGGATGTCAATGTTGCATTAGAACGAGCTGGTTATAGGGTAAAAAGGAGAAGAGTTAAAAGAAGTCATATTCCTAGAAAACATCTTATCTCGAAAGAGGAGGCAATCGTCTTCGCTAAGAATTATCTAAATCTTGAGATAGTAGAGGAAGGTGATTAGTATGGCTATGGAGGCCAGAAAGAAAACGAAAGGCAAGGGGGCTTATCGATGTCGACGCTGTGGTAGGGTGGGATATGGCATCATAAGAAAGTACAACCTGTACCTGTGTCGGCAGTGTTTCAGGGAAGTGGCGCCCCTTATGGGATGGAAGAAGTATGAGTGAGGGGAAAGTAAAATGACTAGAATGGATCCTCTAGCAGATGCCCTTAGCAAGATAACAAACGCCTCTATAGTTGGAAAAAGAGAAGTTACGATCGACATAGCCTCAAAATTGATTGGAAAAGTCCTGAGTATTTTACAGAAAGAAGGTTACATTGGAAGATTTGAGAGAGTATACGAAGGAGGGCATGCAAAATACAAAGTCGAGCTTTTAGGGAAAATTAATAAAGCAGGGAGTATAAAGCCCAGATTCTCGGTAAAGAAAGATGATTTTGAGCCATGGGAGAAGCTTTTCTTGCCCGCCAGAGACATAGGCGTTATAATCGTTTCGACTTCCCAGGGGGTCATGTCTCATAAAGAAGCCAAAAAATTGGGAGTGGGCGGGGTTCTCATAGCGTACTGTTATTAGGGTGATTACAAAATGAGCAAAACTGAAATTCCAACAAAGGTTTGGAACAAAATCGCTGATTTCTCCTTATCATTAGAAGTTGACATAGAAAAAGAAGTTAATGTATCAATAGAAGGGGAAGAAATTGTAGTTAGGGGTCCAAAAGGTGAATTGAGAAAGAAATTTAATTCTAGACTCTTGCATATAGAAGTAAATGATAAGACTCACAAGGTGGTTTTAAGAGTATTTAATCCAAGGAAATTTGAGAGATCTTATCTGAACACGATGAAGTCTCATTTGAAAAATATGATGATAGGAGTAACACGGGGGTTCAGGAAAAAGCTTATTGTTGCATTTGCACACTTTCCAATTAGAGTAGAAGTGGATGAAGCTAACAGAACGATTCTCATACACAACTTTCTTGGTGAAAAGAAACCAAGAAGGGCTAAGATAATAGGGGACTCGACTAAGGTGACCGTCAAAGAAGATCAAATAATTGTTGAAGGAATTTCAAAGGAAGAAGTAGGACAAACGGCTGCGAACTTAAGGCAGGCCACCAAGATACGAAGAAAGGATCCGCGAGTATTTATGGATGGTATATACGTTCTTAAGGAGGGATAAAAATGAGCAAGGCTTCATCAAAGAATCTTCTAAAGCTAAAGAAGAAAAAACCCAAGTTCTTAAACGTAGGAAGATACTTGCATGGTCATGGTCTTACTTCTTGGAGAAGACCGCGCGGCATCGATAATAAGCAAAGGATGAGAAAGAAAGGCCAACCAAAAGTTCCTTCAATAGGTTATAAGAACCCAGAAAAGATTAGGGGTTTGCATCCTACAGGACTTATACCCAAGGTAGTTCATAGCGTTTCTGATCTTGAAAGAATCCCCAAAGAAGTAAGGGGAAAAGTCATTGTATACATCGGTAAAACCGTTGGAAGGAGAAAAAGGCTCCTTTTGATTGAGAAAGCAAAGGAGTTAGGAATTAAAGTCACAAGAGGGGGGGTTGGGGAGAAACCATGACCGATCTAAAGTACCAAAAGAAAATAGCAGCCAAGGTGGCTGGTGTGGGGATAGATCGCATTAAATTTGACCCAGAGAAGATAGAAGATATAGAGGAAGCAGTTACCAGAAGAGACATAGATAGATTAATTGCTCAAGGGGCAATTAAAGTACTTCAAAAAAGAGGAACAAGCAGAGCAAGAGCCAGAGCTCGAAAAGGTAAGAGAAGGGGTCCTGGGAGCTATAAGGGTAGTAAGTATGCTAGATTAAGTAAGAAGATGAGGTGGATGAGAAAGATAAGAGCTCTTAGAAAAACCCTTAGAGAAATGAGAGATCGCGGGATAATAAGCAAAAAGGAATACAGAGAGCTTTATCCCCGACTTTCTACGTTTTCAAGCGTCGCTCACTTGAAATCTCATGTGAGAAGACGGGTGGTACCCGCGAGAGGTGAGTGAGTTGGCAAGATCAGCTAGATACAAAGTTAAATTTAGAAGGAGAAGGGAAGGAAAAACAGACTATCATAAAAGACTTGCTCTTCTAAAAAGTGGAAAAATCAGAATGGTTGTCCGAAGGAGTGACAGGTTCGTCACGGTTCAATTTGTTAAATCTAAGTTGGAAGGAGATGAAGTCCTCGCTTACGCATATTCTAAAGAATTGGAGAAATTTGGTTGGTCATTTTCTTGTAAAAATCTTCCTGCAGCATATCTTACAGGTTATATGGCTGCTCTAAGAGCGATAAAGGCTGGCATAAAGGAGGCGATTTTGGACATAGGAAGATACCCTTCAACAAGGGGTTCTAGACTTTATGCCGCACTTAAAGGAGCCTTAGATGCTGGAATTTTGATCCCTCACTCTGATGAGATCCTACCTGAGCAGGAAAGGATAGAAGGTAAACATATAGCCGAACTAGCTCTTGCTTTAAAGGAGAGAGGAGAAGAATTTTATGATAGAATATTTTCTGAATATCGGAAGAAGGAAGTTGATCCCGAAGAGATTCCTAAGGTCTTTCAATTAGTTTTAGAAAAGATAGGGGAGGAAGTAGGGAAGCTTAATGCTTAGAATGGGGGTGCCATGATTTGAGTCTAGAAGAAGAATGGGTTCCAAGAACCAGGCTTGGAAAGCTAGTTGCTGAGGGAAAAATAAAGTCATTGGATGAAATTTTCAAAAAGGGGCTTGTTATTAGAGAACCTGAAATAGTTGACATTTTGCTACCAGAGTTAAGACGAGAGATCATAGAGGTTAGAAGGGTACAGAGGCAAACTGATGCTGGAGAGCTTAGCAGTTTAAGACTTGTAATAGCGATAGGGGACGGATCTGATTACATTGGGGTTGGAAGAGGAAAGGGTAAGGAATTTCGGGATGCTTTTAACGATGCGATAAAAAGGGCTAAGCTCAATCTAATTAGGGTTAGAAAGGGTTGTGGTTCTTGGGAATGTGGGTGTGGTAGACCGCACTCGATACCAGCCACGGTTTCTGGAAAGATGGGTTCAGTTAGAGTAAAACTTATTCCAGCCCCTAGGGGGGCTGGGCTTGTTGCAAACGAGGTTGCTAAGGTGATCCTATCTCTTGGAGGAATTAAAGATATAAGGGTCTTCTCCAGGGGAAATACGAGAAATAGAATGAATTATGCTTTTGCAATCCATAATGCACTTAGAAACCTGATGGCAATTCAGTTACCAGTTGGGGAAAGAGAGTTCGTGTCTAGATCAGAGATATGAATCCTTAAAAGTGGGTTCAAGATCTGAGGTGTTGAAATCGATCATTTGGTCTTGGAGGAATTATAAATGAAAGGAACGGGCTCCGATGGCAGAGTTATGGCTGTTATAAGGATAAGAGGCCTTATTGACGCTAGACCAGAGGTTCGAACGACAATGGAGATGCTTCATCTAAAAAGAAAATTTAGAGCTACAATAATTCCTAAAGAACCAACCCAGCTAGGAATGTTGAACAGGATTAAGGATTACTCAACTTATGGAGAAATAGACTTGGATACCCTCTCTCTTCTTCTTAGAGAACGTGGTGAGCTAAAAAATGGTGGAAAGCTTACAGATGAGTGGTTATCAGAAAACACCGAATTCAACAGCATAGAAGATCTTGCTAGAGCCATAATTAATGATAAGGTTAAATTTCATAAAATAGGCTGGTTAAAGCCCTACTTCAGACTCAGGCCGCCGAGAAAAGGATTCAAACGAAGCACAAAAAGAGCATGGAAGGATAAGGGAGAGCTTGGGTATCGAGGAAATGATATAAATGAACTATTGAGGAGGATGATATGATATGAAGACGATTCCAAGGAGAGAGAAGAAAACTAAGAAATATCGTGGAAGCAGGTTTCATGGATATGGAAAGCTTAGACAGCACAGAGGAGGAGGAAGAAGGGGTGGAAGAGGCAAAGCTGGGCTTCATAAGCACAAGTGGACATGGACTGCTGCGAAGGATTTGGACTACTTTGGGCGTGGTAGAAGAGGCTTTAAAGTGCCAAAGGCTGTTCCAAAAAAGACAATAAATCTTAGACAGATAGAAGAGAAAATTGGACATTTCTTGAGGCTTAACCTTGCTAGTAAGACAGATGAGGGACTAATTGAGGTTGATCTTACAAAGGCAGGATATGACAAAGTTTTAGGAATGGGAAGACTTAGTTCTCCCATAACAATTAAGTGTAAAGCTTTCTCAGAAAGTGCTATAAAGAAAATTGAGGAGGCTGGGGGAAAGGCCATATTGGCCCAGTGAGGTGGTGATATAGTTGAGTGTTAGAAACATTATTCTTCTCATAAATAAAGGGATACCAACCGTAGAAAGACCTAAACAGCGGCCTTCCCTTAAGGAGAGGCTAATATGGACTGGTTTAGTGCTTGTTGTATATTACTTGCTATCAAATATCCCTCTCTGGGGTGTTCCAGAAACAAGATACGATTATCTCAGAGAATTGAGGCTTATTTTTGCAGGTTCTTTCGGAAGTCTCATAGAACTCGGAATTGGACCGATAGTTACAGCAGGTATAGTGATAGAACTCTTAGTAGGTAGTGGTATCATAGGCTTGGACCTAACTGATCCTGAAGACAGAAGGCTTTTCCAAGCAATTCAAAGGGTCCTTTCAATAGTGCTCATAATAACTTACAGTGTTTTCTATGTGATAGGTGGTAGATTTGGTGCTATGCAGCTAAGTAGAAATGTACTGGTCATCATTCAACTCTCCCTTGGTAGTTTGATGTTGATGATGCTTGATGATTTGGTGAGTAAGTGGGGTATTGGTAGTGGTATTAGCCTCTTTATTCTTGCTGGCGTGACTACTGGCGTTTTTTGGAATATTTTTGCCCCTCCAAACATTAAAGTGCCTGAGACTGGACGTGTTGTTGGAGTCTTGTCGGCCTTAATCATAGAAAAGTCGGGGGCTATATATAGGTCTGGCTTGCCCGATTTGATCGGTCTCGCTTCTACTATCATTGTAATACTTGTTGTAGTAATAACTTATGGTATTAGGGTCAATGTTCCAATTAGTCATACATTAATGAGAGGACAAAGAACGAGATACCCGATAAGATTGCTTTATGTTAGCAATGTTCCAATAATATTCGCTCTTGCTCTTATGGGAGACATAGATCTCATGGCCAAAATAGTATGGTCTAGATTCTCAGAAACAGCAACTGGGTGGCAACAAACCCTGATGAACATACTAGGCACTTTTGAATTGGATCCCAGAGGACAACCAATTCCTGTTGGAGGACTAGCCTATTATATCGCCACGCCTCGAGGCCCAACCGATATAATCCAAGATCCTCTTCGTTCTCTTATTTATCTAGCTATAATGGTTGGTTCTAGCGTGATATTTGCAAAGATTTGGGTTATTACTGCAGGAATGGATCCTGAAAGCGTGTCGCGGCAACTTGTTGAACAGGGACTTGTTCTACCAGGAAGGAGAGCAAGTTCAAAGGTGATAGCGAAGGTAATTGAAGACTACATAGAGAGCGTTACCATACTTGGAGGGGCTCTAGTTGGACTTCTTGCAGCAGGAGCCAATTTCGCGGGGGCCATAGGAACGGGTAGCGGGTTATTGCTTGGAGTAACGATCACGATATCGTTCTATGAAGTCATTGCCAGAGAAAGGATGTTAGAGCTATATCCAAGGCTTAAAGCATTCCTTGGAGTATAGGAGGGATTCTCTTGAAGCTCGATTGGATTGTATTTCCTCCTGGTTCTTTCGCTTTTCTGACATTATTGGCTTTTCTTATCACTCTATTTGTTCAACTAGTCAACAAGAAGACAATTGATTACAAAAAGTTAAGAAGACTAAACCAGATTCAGAAGGAGTACTATGAACTTCAAAGAGAGTTCCTTCGCACTGGAGACAAGAAAATAAAGAAGAAAATGGAGAAACTCAAACCAGACGTAGACAGAGCTAGGGCTGAAAGCTTTAGCATGAGTATGAAGCCTATGCTTTACGTAACTCTTCCATTGTTAATAATTTGGCAGTTGCTGTCTCCTTTATACAGAGAGGTTCCGATCGTCAAACTACCGATTGAAATCCCTTTTTTGGTTATATTTAGGAGGAATAGTTCGCTTTCAACGAATGTCCTGGGATACTTTGGTTATTATATGCTAGTATCATACCTATTCTCATTTATACTTCAGAAAGTATTAGGCACAACTCTGGAGGTTGAACAGTAATGAGAATAATCGAACTAAATGTTAGAGGAACCAAAAGAAGGCTGAAAAAGAGGAGAGTGGCTGTTAGAACTCCGGGAGGCAAGGTAGTTTATCACTATAAGGCAAAGCGTCAGGGTCCAGCTAGGTGCGCCATATGTAAAAAGCCCCTTAATGCAACGCCAACGGGGACTAGATCTTTCATGAAGAAGCTTCCAAAGAGTAAAAAAAGACCTAACAGACCATATGGGGGCAACCTTTGTCCTTCATGTCTTCGAAAGATCGTTCTAAAGAGAGCACTAAAAGAAGGGGAAAGCCTATTAAAAGGGAAGGCGTCAGTTTCATAAAGCCTGTATAGGAGGAATGAGATATGGGTCTAATAGAGATTGGGCGAGTCTGTATCAAAATAGCTGGTAGAGAAGCTGGTAAGAAATGTGTCGTTGTAAAGATAATTGACAAGAATTTCGTGGAAGTTACAGGACCAAAGGAATTGACCGGGGTTCGGAGGAGGAGAGTGAACATAAAGCACCTCCTTCCACTTCCTGTGAGGGTCGAAATTTCAGAAGGTGCCACGGATGAGGAAGTTCTTGAAGCAATAAAAGCAACAGATCTCTATAAAGAAGTTGTAAAAGCTGAATAGGGAGAAAGTGATTGAATGGAGGAGGAACTTGTTGTAAAACAAGATTGTGAGCCGGGACCTTATGGCTTCTATCCAGAGAAAAGGCCAATAGACCTGTACCTTGACCATGGGGTTATAAACTTAGATAAACCCCAAGGACCTACTTCTCATGCGGTAACTCAAAAGATAAGGAAAATTTTGAGGTTTTCTGGTAAAATAGGGCATAGTGGGACCCTAGTGGGCCTTCCTTAAGGAAGGCTCAGGGAGATCCCAAGGTAAGCGGAGTGTTGCCCATTTTATTAGGAAGAGCCACAAGGATAGCAAAACTACTGACAAAAGCTGGAAAGGAGTATGTTGGTGTTCTCTACCTGCATGGGGAAGTTTCTGACGATTCATTACTTCTTGCACTGAAAGAATTTACTGGTTTGATCTTTCAAAGACCTCCAATTAAAGCCACAGTAAAGAGAAGGCTTAGAACAAGAAGAATTTACGAAATAAATCTGATTGAAAGGCATGGGAGGTATGTTCTGCTCAAAGTCTCTGTAGAGGCTGGCACTTACATAAGAAAATTATTTCATGATATTGGAGAATTTTTGGGATGCGGGGCAAGTATGAGAGAACTCAGACGTATTAGGGCTGGTCCTCTGACAGAAGCTAGCAGTATTACTCTTCAAGAATTGGAAAGAGCCGTGATCCTATGGGAAAATACGGGTAATGATGCCTATCTTAGGGATGAAATAATCCCCCTTGAGACGATAGTAGCACAACTTCTACCTAAAGTTATCATAAAAGACACAGCAGTGGCGTCAGTTGCACATGGTGCAAGTGTTAAGGCTCCAGGAATCTGCGCCTTCTCTAAGGAGATGAGAAAAGATTGTTCCGTTGGAATTTTTACTCTTAAGGGAGAACTTGTTGCTTTAGCTAGGAGCTTAGTGAGTTCAGAAGAACTCATTGAGATGGATAGGGGGACTGTGGCTGAACCCATAAGAGTAATCATGGATAGGAATTTATATCCTGCTCTTTGGAAAAAGGATGAATAATTTTTTTAGCACTGAACTTCTTCCAAATGTAGCCGGGGTGCCCTAGTCCGGTAGGGGGTCGGCCTGCTAAGCCGATGGCCCGTTCGGGCCGCGCGGGTTCAAATCCCGCCCCCGGCGCCAGTTGGGCCGGTGGTCTAGTGGTATGACGCCGCCCTTACGAGGCGGAGGTCGAGGGTTCGATTCCCTCCCG
Organism: uncultured Nitrososphaerota archaeon; assembly: GCA_964480775.1. GTDB lineage: Archaea > Korarchaeota > Korarchaeia > Korarchaeales > Korarchaeaceae > QMVU01. The sequence continues at coordinate 64,039 of CAYZRF010000002.1, read as the reverse complement.
GCCCACCATAAATGAAGTCGTACATTATGGTGATGAATGAATGGCGAAATACTCGATTGAAAAGCTAGCTCATAAGACCGTTGTCACCGATAAAGGGGCAGTAATAGGTAAAGTTGTTGATTTGATATGTGACGAATTATCTGGAAAGATGCTATCGATAATAATTGAGGAAATAAAGGGCTCAGAAAAATCAATCACAAGGCTTCTAATGAAGGATGCGGAAGGAAATTTGTTGCTTCCTTATAATACAGTAAGTAGCATCGGTGATATGGTGGTTGTTAGTGAGAAGCTATTGCAAGTATATGTAGCCACAAAAAGAGGAGGAACTTGAAGTAATCTAACTTTCTCGCCTTCTCTTCGAAGCCACTATGGCGCTGATCTCTGAAAAGATTAACTTAGTACAGATGGTAGAAAGCAGTATTGTTCTGTAAAGTTCGTTAAATGAATTCTTCTCGTTTATTGGAAGAGGATTGTTAGCTATTCTCAGAGCAGTTTTCCAAAGAGTTGATTCTTTGGTCCATAACAGCGAATAGAGAAGTGATTTTACTAGTTTGTTTATCTCTAATTTAAGCTGAGATATTTCTCCACTGTAATTGCTATTTTCAAGAAATTTTGCTATCTTCTTTTTAAGTTCAGCATGTACAAACAGTAGCTGTGTAAAATAATCATAATTATGATAGAAACTCATTTGAAACATAAAGAGGGGCTATTTTGCCTTTTTAAGAAATGACATCTAAGGAAAGTTTAAGAATTCAAGAACTCTTGCAGGTAAGTGATGGAACTACAAGTGAAGATAAATAATATTGAATTTGACAAAGCACAATCTATCCATCGTTATTACTTGAGTGGTAAAGTAGCTGACATCAAAATCGAACTGCCTAAAAGTTTTAGAAAATTTAAAGTTGGAATGGAGGGGAAAGTTTCACTTTTCACAACTGAGAATACGAATACAAAGTGTGAAAACGGTATTCTTCTACATGGTAAAGTGCTTTCCATTCAAAATGAAAATAAAAGGGCAATATTATCTTTTGGAGGGCTGGTGGCCATAATCAACCTGAAATCTGAGGCTTTTTCTGAGATTTCTGAAGGTTTAGAAGTGTACCTATGTATAAAAGGATTTGGAACACAGTAAAACTATTTCTTATGGGAGTCTACTTACTTGTAGTCCATTAAAACTACCTTTTAGGTCCTATAAGTACAAAAATTGCATTTGTTTAGATAATGCGATAAAATAATGAATTGGATATGCTCTTATTGCGGTGGAGAACTTGTTTGGTTTGAGGATCATATAGCTTGCAGCCAATGCGGGCGTGTTCATGCATTTCATAATTTTGGTTGCGATGAATTCATAGATAATCAAGGTATAATCAGAGATTATGTCTATAGGATAGTAAGAAGGCTAGGAGAGGAAATCAACATTCCTTATAGGATACAAAAAAGAGCTTCTTACATGCTTGGCAATTTCTTGAAGAAGAGCGGAATAAAAGCAAGAAATAAGGTGTACTATGCAGCAGCAGCATTGGTTTTAGCTTCGAGAAACGATAACCGAGTTGTAACAATTAAAGAAGTTAAAACCTTGCTTGAATCTTTAGGATGTGCGTGTGGAGAACAGACTCTTATAAGGAAGATGAATGAGATAGAAAGAACGCTCGGAATTAAAGGAGGAAACAGGAGATATGAAGCTTACATAGCTTATGTCCTAAGAAAATTGGACGAAGGGGGCTTGCTTAGCAAAGGACGTTCTTATAGGTCTCATCTTCCAAATCATTTTGACAGAATTCAGCTAAGAGCTTTAAAGATAATCAAACTACTTCATTCAAACGAATTAGCAAGGTTCAATCTCCTTGGCAAGAGCCCATTGATAATTTCGGCTGCTGCTGTTTACATAGCTGCAAAACAATTAGGACTAAGGAATATAACACAAGAAGCGGTAGCCAGAGCGATAAATAGCCATAAAACTGTCATAAGGAAGAGAGCCAAGATGCTTACTATGATGCTTGAAGGAGAATTAACTCAGAGAGGAATGACAACAAATGTTAGGAAGTAAAGAGGTATCTAACTTATTCCCTTTTTGTCTTCTAGCTCTTTTGATCGCGTATGAAGTTTACAAAAGAGCCTTACCAATTTTGATGAGTGTTGATGTTAGAGTTTTGATTTTAGTTATTTTCGTACCGCTTCTTGTGTTATATTTTAGAGCTGATTTATCTCATAGCAGTAGAATCGAAAGAAATCCTAACCTAAGCGAAGTGTTGTTTACTCAAGACAAGATTCTAATTCACATTAAGAATGATCGTGTCTTAGTAAAGGCTCTAGAGCTTAGTTCTTCTGAAGATAATAGTATAGAAACGAAATTCTCTCAAATAGCGGAGATACTAGCCCATATGGGTATTAATTCCTCTCTAATGATGGTGTGCTCTCCTAAAAAACCCCAGAAATATTGGATAGATCTTACCATGTGTTCGAACAACGATCAAAGTGCAGAGGTTTTTCAAAGTAGAGTAATCCTGCTTTGGGTAAATGAGAAGGATGTAGGAGGATTAAAAGTAGCAAAATCGATGCTGGACAGAGCGGAGAGCACGATAAAAGCTCGATTAGGAGATAATTGGGATGTTGTAGCCTTGAAGGGCTCTCGCTTAAGAACTCTCTCAGATGGTCTTCTTTTTCGTTTTCAGCTAGCTTTGGCTCGAATAATTCTCAAAGAAGGTGTACCAACAAACCCAGTCGAATCTTTGTCAGTGGAGTTAGGTAGAAAACCTAACGGTTCAGTAGTTAAACTAAGCCTAAAGGACTTATGTCATCATACCGCCATACTCGGAAGGACTGGTTCTGGTAAGACCACGACTTCAAAGTTTCTGGTATCAAAAATATGGGAAATTGGAATTCCTGTTCTTATTTTTGATTATGAGAACGAATATAGAGACATAGTTCTTTTAATGGGCGGCAGAGTGATATCTCCTAAAATAGATAGTGATTTGTTGTCGATTAACGTACTAGAAGGCCTCGAAGATGCCGGTGAATCCATGTTAGACGAAATTGCAGAGCAGTTCACTATCATTTTTGGCCTAACTCCTCCACAAACATACCTTCTATTGAAAGGACTTATTCGTTTGAGAGATCAGGCGACAAAGGGAGAATCACCAACACTTATCGATTTGTATGAGGAAATTGCTGCTTTTGAAACCACCGGCCAAGCCGAACAGGAAAGTAAAAGAGCTCTTCTGAGGAGAATTTATCCCCTGGTTAGAGGAGAGGCCAGAAAAGTTCTGTGTAAGGAGAGTTTACCTAGAATGGAAGATCTTATGAGCGGCTTAATTAGCATAGAACTAAGAGACATTGCTACACAAGGCGTCAGAGAGGTGTTTGTCTTCACGTTACTAAGAAGAATATACTACTACAACAAAGAGAAGGGAAGAACTAGTGGAGTAAGGCACATAACGGTGTTAGAGGAAGCCGATAGAGTCCTGCCTATGTTAACAGACCTTAGTGGACTGACCATTGGAGATAGAATGATCTCCGAATTAAGAAAGTATGGGGAGGGTTTCATAGTGATCTCCCAGTCTCCTTCATGTCTATCTTCGCACATCATAAGAAATGCGTCAACAAAAATTATTCACGCTTTGGGCTCTACTCAGGATGTATCTTTCATCCACAGCTTGCTTGGACCATCTGTAAAGGCTATTGGAAAAATCGCTCATCAAATCCATCATTTAAGAACTGGTGAATGTATCGTAGTACTTAGAAACTCTTCAGAGATTCCAAGAATCAAAATAGAGCCAGAGTATCTACCGCCTGAGCTAGAAGATGAAGATTTGACTTATTTGTTTTCACTTGCTCCTAAGTTCTACTATAAGCGGAAGAAAGAATTTTTGAAATCCAAGGCGCTCTAAAAGACCAATCTGTGAGTTTCTTAGCATTTTTGTTTGTTGATAACTTTCTGTAAATAACAAGGTCTATTATTTCGCTTGCTATTGCATCAATGCTTTTACAAGAAGTATCTATAATCAATATCTTACTTTTATTGAAGATTTGATGCGCCTCTACTATTACTTGATTTAGAAATTCCGAGACTACGTTTTCAACTGCCTTTCTGAGAGAAACTTTCTTTGATAGAATTCTGTTAAACAAGAGGAGTGGGTCGCATATTAACACTATGATGTAGTCTACATCTAGGTCTTCAAGGACCCCTAGTAAATGTGTGTCAATGATACTTATCGCACCTTTATGTCTTTCTTTAGTCAACATTCCTTTTAGATGAGTTCTTAGGCTTTCCTCGTCTACTACATACGTGTCTCGGTACTCATCATAGCTTAAAAATAATTTTTCTCTTAATATCAATGAGCCCACGTCTATTACCCTTCCATTTAAAAGGGCAGCAACTTTTCTAGAAACGCTCGTTTTACCCACTCCAGGAGTTCCTGTTATACATATTACCAAGTTTTGACCTTTGTATGGTATTTTCTTCACAGAAGAGTTATAATATCAAGTTTTAAATAAGAATATGTTATGGAAAAACCATGCTCCGGTGGTGTAGTCCGGTCAAGCATAGGGGCCTCTCGAGCCCCAGACCCGGGTTCAAATCCCGGCCGGAGCACCATTTCTCATTAAAATACATTAGTTAGTAGTTTGGTGGGCCGAAAACTGTAACGATCGGATCAAATGCGAAGTGTTTCGTCAACAGCAAGTATATAATCACTACAAGTACAGCCGCGGCTATCAACTGAATGGGTCTCTTATTATAGATCGGAATGAAGAAAAATAGCCCGTTTATTAGAGCAAAGAATAAGTAGTACAGTATTAGTATTCTATCTACGGCAAACATCCACTGGAGAAATACCCAGACTGAAAATTCCGCTATCAAAAACGCAGTTATAAAAGACATAGCGCCTAGTATTGCTCCATATATTATTTCTAGCAGGATAAACTTCGTCTTATAAGAAAGTTTAATCTTCGGAATTCCTTTCTTTCCTCTACGCCTCCAAGTTTTGAAACTCAACACAATTCACCATAAACTAGTGTTCCTATATCCTGACCCTTGATAGCTTTAAGGATGTTTTTAGGGTCTTTACCATGAACTATTCGGCAAGGAATGTTGCTCCTTTCCAAAATCTTTAGAGCAATTGGGTCGATCAACTCATAAGTTCCAGGATCATAAGAATACTCTGAAATTATTTTTCTGGCGTTGGAATATGTAATTTTGGGGATCAATTTAGCTCCGGCTTCACTTGGATGTCTATCATACACTCCTTCTGCTGAAGTCATCTTGATCATTAAATCGGAATTTAGATACTCTGAAATCAAGGCAGCAACAGCATCCGTAGACTGGCCTGGACTCATACCGCCACAGACGACTATTTTACCTGTTAAAAAAGCAGATAAGTACTCTTTGTAGTTTGATGGTGGATGAGGGTATGCCCTACCTCCTAAGGCAGAAATCAAGAGATATGCGTTGAGCCTAGTACACAATATTCCTATATCATCTAAAACTGATTTAGAAGCTCCTAATAATCTAGCGATGTTTATATAATCTCTTGCAAGCTTTCCTCCTCCAGCAACTATAGCAAATTCGTGACCTTTTTCGTTTGCTTCTAATATCGTGTGTACGTATTCCGTTATTAATTGCGTACCTTCTTTGACAACCCTATCGAAAACATACCCACCAATTAGTAGTGTAACTCTCAAAAAATCACCTCGCGGGCGACAATTTGATTGGCTTATCAAGCCTAGATAACAAAACTATTCCGCTCTCCGGAGCCTCTGACAAGATCTTATAACCTGTTTTGGCGGCCAACCTTTCAGCAAATTCTTTAATCTCTACATGAGAGGGGCTTGCATCTCTAGGTAGTCTTCTGCGTGAATATCCTACGTAAGTATACGATTTCGGTTCTACGTAAGTCGGATTGAAATTGTCAATAAGTTTTGCGTATCCTTCCGGATTAGACATGTTAAGGCCTTTTACAAGGGTTATCCTCATAACCGTAGGGCACGAAAAGGATTGTAACAAATCGAGAGATTTTAGAAGTCTCTGCCAAGCATCGGGCCACAGAGGTCTTGTAACTCTCTTGTACAGGTTTTCTTCCCAAGCTGGTACTGTTATGTAAAGCTGACTTGGCTCAGTAGAGAGCTTTTCTAATCTTTCTGGTAAAGTTCCATTTGTCACTATAAACGTAGTCATCCCTCTTCTCTTGTAAGCAGCAACAAGTTCTCCTAAATATGGGTATAAAGTTGGCTCTCCTGTCAAAGAGATTGCGGCGTGGGCCGGGATTTCAGCCTCATACAACCATTCCCTGCTGAAAACACGCACACCCTTGTAGCCTTGGATAAGAAGTCTATGTAATTTTATGCTTTCCTCAGCTATTTCTTCTGGATCATCCCACTCTTCGTCAGGATCAGGAATCTCCTTCCAGCGGAATCTTGGAGGAACGTCACTAGCATTTAGGCGCCAGCAATATATGCATTGAGAATTACAGAAAGAAGCTGTTGGAGTCATTTGGAGACACCTCCAAGTAGGAATCCCATAGAACTTATGTTTATAGCAAGTTCTACCTTTCATCATAGCCTCTCTGAACCAATAACAAGGTTTTACAGCTGAATGATTCAATACTATCTTATAACCCTGCTTTTCTAGCATTCTTTTTGCATATTCCTGCAATGTAACTCTTTTCGGCAAGTACGTTCCATGGAGAATATGGTGTGCTTTGATTTAAAATAAAGACTTAATAAACCTCAAAAGTTTCAATCAAAAGATGGCCCTTCCAAAAGATAGAAGAGAACGCTTTAGGAAGATATTTAAACGTATAAGGACGAAATTAGATGAGCTGGATAACATTAGAAATAAAATCCTTAACGATAGGAGGAACCTGTTATCTTCTTGCAGAAGAGCAATGAATTTAATTCATTCAGGTGACCTTTCAGGAGTTAAGGATCTAGTTACTACAATTAAAGGGAAAATCAAGGAAATAGAAAAGTTGTGTCCTAATAATTCGGATGGAGAACTGTTATGTTTGATAAACAACATTTTGAAGCCTGTAAAGCAAGAACTAGTTGAAGTTGAGGTATTATTATCAATTGTAGAGGATAAGCCTATTCCTAGCCCCGAAGATTTAGGTGTGGGAATACCTACCTATGCTTTAGGTGTAGCAGATGTAATTGGGGAACTTAGAAGGGAGATTTTGATCGCAATTAGTAATAACGACCTGCGCCTGGCAGATCGATTTCTAGAATGGATGCAAATCTTAGTCGAAGAGATCTCGCAGTTTGCATATCCAAATTCTTTAATTCCAATAAGACACAAAGTCGATGTAGGGAGATCTTTACTGGATAAAACTTTTTCAGAGCTTTTATTTTATAAAAGAACTGGGTCTTTCCTCTAATCATAAAAATAACGAGCTTGGTGAAATCAATGAAGGAAGAAGCCATTGGAATGAAGGCAAGAACCCAATACCTTCTAATAGAGCTAGTCAAGCTCTCAGGGCATGTACGTTCAGTTAGTAGCAAAATACTTATCCATAGGCTAAAGATCTCTAAGGCTACGCTCAGCAGGTGGCTTCGTGAGGCCTATAATTCTGGATATATCATAATTGAAAGAGGAAAGAAGGGAGAATATTTGGTTAGATTAAATGATAAGGGATATAGGGCTCTTAGAGGAATCTATCGTGTTCTAGACCCAATATTCTCTACTCGTTTGCTTGAAGGAAAGCTTATCGTTAAGGGACAAGTGTTTACGGGAATGGGAGAGGGTGCTTACTACGTCACGCGAAAAGGCTATCTAAAAGCCTTTGAGGAACTCCTAGGTCGGACACCTTTCCCTGGTACTTTAAACCTGAGGATAAAAGCCTCACAAGATGTGCAAAAGGTTCGTAAATGGAGAGTTTCATGTCCGGTTGCGGTCTACATTCCAGGATTTAAGGAAGAAGGAAGAACTTTTGGATTTGTGGTCGCCCTTCCCATTAGAATAAATAATGCTCTGATCTGTTATGCTATCTACGCTGAAAGACGCCATTATAGCGATGAGGTATTAGAGATCATAAGTGATAAGAACCTTAGGAAAGAGTTGGATCTCAGAGACAATGACGAGGTCTCAATACAGCTATTATTGGAGAGACCAATTATTCGAAAGAAGATAGTGGGCCGGGAGGGAATCGAACCCTCGACCTCCGCCTCGTCAAGGCGGCGTCATAGCCACTAGACTACCGGCCCCTTTGGTTAGCTTCATTAGGAATTTAATAATGTTACGGAACAGAAAGGTGCTGTTCTCAAATTCTTCTTCATGATAAGCTAACAATTCCCCTAAATTGGGCGGGGCTCACTACTCAAGATCACGCTCATTGAACATAATATCTCGCCGGGCTCGAATCGATCCTCGCCCCCGCCCTTAAAAAAGGAGGAATAGATCTATAAAACTTCACGCCCAGACTAGCTACTAGCCATCTCTACAAGCTTAAGCGCACTTTCAGTGAAGTAATATCTTACCCCTTTCTTAATTATAAGATTTTGAGCCTTTAATTCGTTTAAAACAGATTTTATGTCAATTAGAGATAGCCTGGTAGCCTCTGCAGCCTCTATTAGGGAAAAGAATTTCCTATTTCCAATTCTAGCCCTTATTCTTCTGATATATTCCTCGTACTTAGGAGTTTCTTTCTCTTCTGTCTCAGCCTCCTGTTTCACACCGCTTAACGTCCTTAAAGCCTTTTTTACTTCTTTATCGTCTAGACTCGAAGTTGTAAGTAGGATGTTCCTGAAAAGCTGCATTAACTTTCTTGGATTTCCTTTAGATATCTTATTCAGTTCAGCAATCGTTTCTTTACTTAGAAAATGATTTCCGAAAATGCTTCCTTCCTTTTTGAAATCAAAAACTAACTTTAGTCGTCGATCAATGATCTCTCTGGCTTCCTCGTCGGTGATATTCTTTACTCTAACTACGGTTGGAGGCGGATCAAGACCCCACAATAGGTGTTTAATAGCCTCGTATGCCTTTGGTATGCAAGCAACTACTATCATTTTTCCATCTGAAAGGGCATTGTAGAGGGATTTGAGGTATTTTGTGAAAGCCTTAGCATCCTCTTCTGAGTTATTTAATATCACGTTTTCTATCTCATCTATCAAAAGGATGGCTTCTTCTCTATTGTTCATCATTGAAGCGGCTTCCTTAGCTGCTGTTGCGGGATCGCTAACATATCCGTCTGATTTTCTCCCAGCAAGTGAAAGAATAACCTTCTTTAGGTGCCTTGCAGGGATTATTTCAAGAGAATGTAGTGCTGCTTCTATTCCTTTCATCACATCACGCGAATCTTGAGAATCCACTTTTATGTAGATGCAAGGAACCTCTTCTAGAGTCTCATAAAGAAGTCTTAACCTGTGGGTCTTACCACTTCCAAATTCACCTACTAAAAAGACTAGGTTCTTTTTCTTGTTCTCTAAGAACTCCTTTACTGCGTTCCAAAAGGTCTTATCAGTTTCAGTCCATACATGAAAATTACCGACAGATTTTAGACTCTCACTTGATAGATGAATAAATGGATTATACTTCAATAGCCATCTTAGGTAGGCACTTTCATCTATGTTGGTCCTGGTCATCTACATGATACCTCTTGGGTTCGTTTATAGTATTGACTGACCTAATACTTAAACGAGATTCACAATATGACAATTATCTTTAAGATTCCGCTTGGTGAATTGGGTGGTGATCTAGCTTGAACAGACAAAAAACTGCGATTCTCGGTATAATTGTGATCGTATCGCTCTTTACAGTTCTATCAGAGCCATTAGAAGCTTCCAAGGAAATGAGGGTGCTCGGAGTTGCAGATGCCTCATTGTATTTTGTCGATGAGAGAAATCTTAATGTTGTAATCAATTACACGTCATATCGCGTTTCAGGATCTGCTTTGGCTGTTATTTTCGACAATGAAACCCTGAGAGAGTATTTCAGGAATAGATTAGTTACATACGTCAAGGAAAAATGTGCAGAAGCTGGCGAGCCTAAAGGAACAAGTACTATTAGATTTAACGCTGATGTTGAACCTCGAGTTGATTTCATTAAAGGACCAAATTGGAGTAGAATATCAATAAGCTTTAACATGACCGGAGAAGGAGAGCCTGTTCTTGGAAAAGCTGGAGAATATTGGGCCCACTATGAGTTCAGAGGTGGATTTCTCCAGCTAATAAGAGGAGGCGTTCTTCAGTGGGTAACAATCTTAAGGCCTCCACTACCTCTAGTCTTAGTAGATGTTTTAAAACTCACCGTAACACTTCCTAAAGGATATTCAGCTATCCAAGTTGTTCCAAGGCAGTCTTCTATTTATGTAGACTGGAAAGAGGATAGATTAACTTTGATTTGGTTGTTTAGAGATCCGTCGATTGAAAGGAGAGATCCGTCAGTAGCGGGGATTAAAGATCTATTTCTTGATATAAAAAGCATAGGTGATGATGAGAAAAAGATTTTGGAAACGCTTGAGAACCTAGAGAATAAGCTAAGAAAAGATTTGCCCTATGCGCTCGACAAAGAGAGAGGTTTGAAGCTTCTGGAGAAAGTTTCAATTGCTAAATATGAGGAGAGGGCATTTCAAATTTTAAGCAACAAGTATCTTGAAGAACTCATTTCCGAAGCAGAGTGGTTTCTAAGAAAAGCGGGGTTGTTTAAGCTATTTATAGCAAGTTTACCACTGCTATCTCTCTTGCTCTCAATCTTTATTTTCTATAAAGAAGCCAGACAAAAGTACTTCAGAAAACTTTTCGGGAAGATCCCTCGACTGACTAAGTAGTCTGAAAAGATTATGAATCCAGATCTTATATCTATACCTGATTATGGAAAGCACTCCGGCCATTAACTTAAGAAAGATCATAAAGGATGAAGAAAAACTCATGCCTAGTCATCTTCCTCCTTCTCTTCCTCATAGAGAAAAGGAGTTAGAAGCTTTAAGGATAGCATTCAGTTCTTTAAAAGAAAACGCGGATAGCTCAGGTCCAGTGGTTTTAATAAAAGGTAAGATCGGCGTCGGAAAAACAGCAGTCTCCAGATTTTTTGTAAAGAGTTTTGCCAAAGAACTTGGTGACAAGTTTCAGTTAGCATATGTGAATTGTAAGAAGAAAGGGTCCCCAAATTTAGTTTTGAGGGAGATCATAAGGACAATTTATCCTGAATTTCCCTCAAGAGGTTTAAGCTTATCAGAGTGGCTTTCAACCCTAGAGGACGCGCTTATGTCCTCTAAGAAGAGGATTTTCATAATATTAGACGAGCTTCAGGAACTTAGGGGCAATGAAAAGGAGGGAGAAGAACTCATATATGGGATATTTAGGATACATGAGGGAAGCCCCATCAAACCTCCCCCCATCATTCTGATCGTTAGAGAATGGTTTCCCCCCTACTTGCTAAAACCGATCTTATGGAGCTTTATAACACTTAAAATGACCTTTGAGCCCTATTCTAAGGAACAACTATTTGATATATTAAAATACAGAGCCAAACTCGCTCTCAGAGAGGATTCTTATGATGAAGAGCTATTAGAGCAGATAGCAGAGTTGGCGTCTAAACCAAACAGAGGTTCTGCCAGATATGCCATCGGTTTATTGCATCAAGCAGCACTTTTAGCAGAAATGGATGGTAGTGACAGGATATTACCCGAGTATGTGAGGATAGCTGGCTCTTTTGACAGACCCATGGAGGAGAGGCAATGTACCGATGAGGAAATTAGAGATCTTCCATTACATGAGAAGATACTACTACTAGCAGTTTCTAGGACGCTAATAAAAAGCCAAGATGTTCTCGTTCGTATGGGTAAGGTAGAAGAGGAGTATCGAGTGATTTGTGAGGAGTACGGAGTTCCACCCTATGGGCACACTGCAGTATGGCGAAGAATCAGGAGTCTTGGAGAAAGAGGTTTTATCGAATTAAGAAAATCTGGGAAGGGATACAGAGGTCAAACTACTCTGATCGGAATGAACGCCTTCCCAGCCAAATCACTTGAAGAGAGAGTAAGACAGCTTATCGAAAGCTCAATAGTTGGTGAAGATATGAATGTCTGAAGTTGATCAGAAACCCTCTTTTGAGTTAATTGAACAGAGCCTTTCATCAAAAGGCAGAATTAGGCTCTTATATCTTTTAGCCAAATTTGAAATGTTGAACATAACAAGCCTTGCTAAAGAGGCACATCTCAGCTTTGAGGTCACTCGAAGGCATCTAGGTAGCCTATTGGAGCTAGGAATTGTGGAAGAATACAAGCTAGGTAGGATTAGGGTTTTTAAGTTGAACAAGAGAAATCCAGTCACTAGAAAGATTCTAGATCTGTTTTCTCTGAAGGAAAAGTAACAAAAGAGAACAAAAATCAGCTAATAACTTCCCTAAGTCTTTCCTTTGGAACCCCTATCTCGTGAGAAATGCGTTCTAGAAGAGATCCCTTCTTCTTAATGTCCTCTTTAATTATGGGGAAAATCTCCTCCACCACTTTTGAAGATGATATGTGAAGCTTCTTAGCTATTAATATGGCTATTTCCTTTTCCTCTTTCCTAATTTCTTTGGTTGCTGATCTCCTTCTAATTATTTCAGGAAACCTAAATTTAACCCAGCCAGATGGCTTTTGTGTTTTTGAAGAGCACACCCCCAAGGTCATCATGTCGATGGAATATGATAAGAGACCCATTTTACCTGTTTCTGAGGCCCTTCTAAAGAAGAGATCTGCTCTCGACAAGGCGTCGTATGCGGCACGAAGAGATTTGGGGTCTTTATAGAATAGAGGTAGGTTCTCCTCAATCCACCTGAAGACAAACCGAGGATCTTGATTCAGATTTCTCATCACTATTTTCGAATATCCGCAGTTCTCATAGATCAATACAGCTTTGAGTAGGTCAAATATGCCTTTTTCAACATCTCTCTGGCCCACTATTTTTCCTATCTCAGAGGCAAGTTCTGTTGACCCTTGACAGATAGCTTGGAGATCATTTATGGCTGCTCTCAAGTCTCCAGATGCATTGACAGCTATCTCCTTTAGAACATCTATACTTATGTTTATGCCCTCATTTCTCGCTATTGAAGCGAGTATTGATCTTATTGTTGTCCACCTTAATCTGTTGAATTTTATTGGCTCAGATATTTTTCGAATTTCTGGGAGGACGTTTCTGTACATATCGTTAACCGTAATAACTATCGGACAGATTGACACAAGCTTCTCAGCCAACTTAGCTATTTCTCTGGCTTCAGCAGAAGAAAGTGCATCCGCTTCATCAATTATTATAAGCCTTCCTTTGCCAAAAAGAGAGACGGCCCCTAAATTACTAATTATTGATTTTAGCTTCTCTCCAGCCGCTACTTCACTTGCGTTTATTTCTACAGCATCGTATTCTAACTCATTTGCTATGGCGTGTGCGGCCGAAGTTTTCCCCGTTCCAGGTGGGCCATAGAGAAGGAGAGCCTTTTTATTGGTCTTTTTCTTAACTTTTTCAATCCACTCCCTGATCTCTCTTATTGCTGATGTCTGGCCAATTATTTCATCTAGCCTCTTTGGACGGTACTTCTCAGTCCATAGCTGCAGAGCACTTCACCTCGTTGATCCAAGTTCATGTATCTGCGCAAGCAAAAATCCAAGCTGAATATCTGGATGTATTCCTAGAGCCAGTCTGAAATCTACCTCTCCTATATATGAGATTAATCTTGCCTTTTCAGTGTCCGAAAACTTATCTGACATGGAAATTTCTCTGTAAATTTGTCTAATTAGATCTTCTCCTGAAACTCCGTCTTGTAGCATCAATTCTCTCAGTAGTTCTCTTGCTTCTAAGAAATTCCCTTCATATGCTGCTTTTATCATCTTCTCAACCTTCTCAGGTCTAGCTAGACCAGCCATTTTGAATACAAGATCCTTATCTATTTTCTTTCCCACAACAGATATGGTTTGTAGAGTGTTAATCGCTCTCCTAAGATCCCCCTCACTAACATATACAATTGCATCTAATCCTTCATCCGAAATGACAACTCCTTCTTTTTCAGCAATATATCTCAGTCGATCTTTTATAGCGGATTCTGGTAAAGGAAGAAATCTGAACACAGCTGTTCTTGATTGAATTGGTTCTATAATTCTAGAGGAGTAATTACAGGCAAGTATGAATCTGGTGCTCGACGAATACATCTCCATGATTCTTCTCAAGGCATGCTGTGCTTGGGGTGTTAAATGATCAGCCTCATCAAGATGTATTATTTTATAAGGTACTCCGCCAGTAGCCGCTGTTTTTGCGAAATCCTTTATTTTCGTGCGAATTGTGTCGATGCCTCGCTCATCAGAAGCATTGAGTTCGAGATAGTTGGCTTGAACCAAGTCTTCTTGACCATAGATCTCATTTGCCAGAGCAATCGCAGCAGTGGTTTTTCCTGTTCCAGGAGGTCCTGCAAACAGCAAATGAGGGATAGAGCCACTCTTAACAAATCCTTTTAGTGCTTCTACGACTTCTTCTTGGTCAACTATGTCATCTAACTTTTTTGGGCGGTATTTTTCGACCCAAAGCTCATAACTCATCCTACCCCCTCCATTACTCTAACCATTGCATGCTTTTAGTGATAACTAAAACAAGCTAATCAATTAGAAAAAAGAATTTCTTTATTTGAGAAAAGTTAAATGAGCCATATGGCCATATCTTCCTTCTCCTGAAGTATTTGATCATTAAATTGACAGAAAAGTCTTTTAATCGATTTAATAAAATTTATTTATGCCCTTAGAGCGCCAGTAGCTGAGAAGAGGGACGTAAAGTTGTTTCCAATAAGATGTTTCACCTGCGGCAAAATCATAGGTGATAAATGGGGAGAATATTCAAGGAGAGTTATGTCTGGAGAGAGTCCTAAGAAAGTTTTAGATGATCTAGGAATAGATAGATATTGTTGTAGGAGAATTTTCCTTGCTCATATCGATTTAGCACCTGAGTACCTCAGGTTCTCTCCATACAGACATAGAGAGCGGTAGATCTAAGGCATGATTTAGTTTTATAAGTAGAGTTCTCCTTTGAAGAGGGATGGATAATGAGCGAAGTTGATGATAGGCCTGATGTCGTGGAAGAAGAGCTTCTAATTCCTAGGCAGAAATACCTATCTTCTGGAGTACAGGTAGGCACCAAAGTTCACACCAAAGACATGGAACGATTCATATACAAGATAAGACCAGACGGGTTAGCCATACTAGACATAGACAAAACTGATGAACGAATTAGGATTGCTGCAAAATTCCTCGCTAGATTTGAACCTTCGAAGATTCTGGCTACTTCAGTAAGAATATATGGTTTCAAACCCGTAAGAATGTTCGCCAAATATGTTGGAGCAAAGGCCATAACTGGTCGATTTTTGCCTGGCATGTTAACCAATCCAAGCTCGCCAGAATACATTGAGCCAGATGTGATCGTCTTATCAGATCCAAGGGTGGATAAACAGGCCCACAAGGAAGCCATAAAAGCAGGTATTCCAGTTGTTGCCCTTGTGGATGCAGACAACGTGCTTAGTAACATAGACCTTGCTATCCCAGTCAATAACAAAGGTAGAAGGTCGTTAGCTCTAGTCTTTTGGCTATTGACAAGAGAAGTTTTGAGGGTTAGAGGAGACATCCCTCCAGATGGAGAGTTGGATGTAGATTATGAGGAGTTTGCCACGAGAATTGTAGGTTTGAGGTGAATCTATATCAGATGAAACGTCCACCCGCTGTAGCAGGTCAGTTTTACCCTATAGATCCTGCTAAGTTGATCAGCATGATTGAGTGGGCTTTTAAGAGCATAGGTTCACCCAGTATACCTAAACCAAACCTCTCAGGACCTCGGAAGATAAGAGGACTGATGGTTCCTCATGCTGGTTACATGTATTCAGGTCCAACCGCTGCAAAAGCCTATCAAACGCTTGCCGAAGATGGTGCACCAGAAACCTTCATTATAATAGGGCCAAATCACACTGGATTGGGTGGACCAATATCCTTGATGAAGAAAGGGGTTTGGGAGACTCCTCTAGGGGGGGTTGAGATAGATTCTGAAATCAGCACACTCATAGAAGAGAGATGTGAGCTAGCAGAAGAGGATTTCGTTTCACATAGGTTTGAACATTCGATAGAGGTTCAAATCCCCTTTCTACAAGCTATTTATGGCGAAAATTTTAGAATCGTCCCTATTATCATGCTAGCTCAAGATCTCCAATCATCTAGACTCTTAGGAAGGGCTATTTTAGATGCAGTTACTTCTTCTAAGAAGGATGTCGTCATTATAGCTTCTTCTGATCTTACTCACTACGAACCTCAAATCGAGGCCAGAAGAAAAGATAACTTCGTTCTTCATGCTTTAGAAAGTATGAGTGAGGAAGCCGTTTATAAAAGAGTTGTAGAACTAAACATATCTATGTGTGGCTATGGGCCTGTTATGACTATGCTTATTGGCTCTAAACTGCTAGGAGGAAAGAGGGTTGTTATCCTAGATTACAGAACTAGCGGGGATGTTACGGGAGATTTTTCAGCCGTAGTTGGATATGCTTCTGCGGCGGTGTACAGTGAATGAAGACCTCTGAAAGAAAGTTAAGTCATTTAATGATAGCTAAGGAAAAGAATGTAGAATCTAAGGAGTGGAATTGGTTTGAAGACGTAATCCTTCTGCATTCGGCAGCATCTGAAGTTTCTCCAGAGAACGTTAAATTAAGCGTAGATTTCTTAGGAAAGAAAATTTCGGCTCCTATTATCATCGAGGGAATGACTGGAGGGCATGAGAAGGCTAAAGAAATAAATATCGCTCTTGCTGAGGCAGCGGGAGAGGTCAGTATTCCATTAGGTTTAGGAAGCCAGAGAGCTGCTTTAGAGGATCCCTCTCTATCCTCGACTTTCAGGGTCGCAAGAGATGCTGCTCCAGACATCCCAATCATTGCCAACCTCGGTGCAAGTCACATAATTGGAACTTCGGGTGTTGAAAACGCTTCCAAAGCCATTAACATGGTTGAGGCTGATGCTCTGGCTATTCACCTTAATCTTTTGCAGGAGATAATACAACCAGAAGGATCTTCATCATTCAAAGGCCTATTAGACGCCTTAACTGATCTAGTTGACCTGCTTGATGTCCCCGTAATAGTTAAAGAAATTGGGGTTGGGATATCAAAAGAAACAGCAGCCCTGCTAGAGGCTACGGGGATTGCTGGCCTAGATGTTGCTGGTTTGGGTGGTACTAACTGGACCATCATAGAAGGATATAGAAGCCAAGAAGGAAGTCTCATTAAATCTCTTGCAAGAACATTTGAAACATGGGGGGTCCCTACCCCAGCTAGCATAATAGAGGCAGTTTCAGCTACGGAGAACGTATTTATCATCGGATCTGGTGGGGTTCGAAACGGATTAGATGCCTCTAAATGTATTATTCTTGGAGCGAATTACTCAGGGGCGGCTTTACCATTTCTTAGAGCTTATTATAGCGGAGGAAAAACAGCAATCCTCCAGCTACTCAATCAATTTGTGGTTGAGATGAAGACCGCTTTAGCTCTTTCTGGAGCTTCAGATCTTGCACAATTTAAGAGAAGAAAGAGATACTTATTGAAAGGAAGGTTATTAAACTGGGTTTTGTGTAGAGGCCTAATGAAGCAAGTGCCTCAAAATACGAGGAACTTTTAATAAGGTGTATGACTTCAAGTGAAGATCCTAGAGGAGGGAATGAAGGATGAACCCAAGTGACAAACCCTTCTACGTTAAGTATGAGGTACCTGAAGATATAGTTTCGAAGATATACGAGCTAGTAGAACTCGTAAGAACTACAGATGGAAAAGTTAGGAAGGGAATCAATGAAACTACAAAGATGGTGGAAAGAGGAGAGGCTAAGCTAGTAATAATAGCAGAAGATGTAGATCCGCCCGAGATAGTGGCCCATCTTCCCATTCTATGTGAAGAAAGAGATGTGCCATATACTTTTGTTCCTAGCAAGAAAGAGCTTGGCAAAAAGGCGGGAATAGATGTCTCAGCATCATCTGTGGCCATTACCGATCCCGGACAAGCAGAAAATTTGATGAAGGCCATAATAGATAAGATTAAGGAGCTTAAATAGACGGAAAGAATAAGAGTCACTCTAATAATTTCTTTACTTGGTGTGAAAGATGTCAGAAGATGAGGCTTATCCAGCAGAAGTTGTTGAAATAATTGGAAGAACTGGAGTTGCGGGCGGAATAACGCAAGTTCGAGCTAAAATACTTGCTGGAAAGGATAGAGGAAGGGTATTGACTAGAAACGTGGCGGGTCCCGTGAGAATTGGTGACATATTGCTGCTTAGAGAAACCGAGATTGAAGCTCGAAGGCTAAAACCAAGATGATTTTTTCACTAGATATTGTGCTTGTAAGGGATGGTGTGAGAATTGGCGTCAGTTCTGTTAAGAAAATGTGCTTTCTGTGGAAAAGAAGTTGAACCAGGGACTGGGCTCATGTATGTAAGGAACGATGGACGTATTTTATTGTTTTGCTCATCAAAATGCTCTAAAAATGCTTTAAGGCTTAAAAGAAGCCCTGAAAAGGTTAAATGGACTTTAGAGTACAGAAAGAAGAAAGAGAGGTCTATTAAGACATGAATTGTCCCTCTGAGGAGATGATTGACAAAAATGAAACATTTAGCGCTGAGTTTAGACAGCCCATCGTAGCGGTTCTAGGACATGTGGATTCAGGAAAAACTACATTACTTGATTTTATCCGCAAGACACGTGTAACGGCCAAAGAACCAGGATCTATAACGCAACATATAGGTGCCTCTGAGATTCCTGCCTCTGTCCTGAAAGAGATATGCGGACCTGTTTTTTCACTACTTGGGCTAAAGTTTGAGCTAAAAACAAGAGGACTCTTATTTATTGATCTTCCAGGACATGAGGCCTTCACAAACCTTAGGCGAAGAGGTGGTTCTGTAGCTGACATAGCTATTTTAGTCATTGACATTATCTCGGGTGTTCAACCTCAGACAATGGAGTCAATTAATATTTTGAAGGAACGTAAAACACCATTCGTTGTAGCTCTAAATAAGATAGATGCTTTAAGTGGTTGGAAATCTCACTCAAAACTGTCTTTTATTGAATCTTTTAGAAAACAAAGCCCAAATGTTCAGATAGAGTTAGAGAAAAGGCTGTCAAGGGTCATAGATCAGCTTGCCGAGCTGGGTTTTGAGGCAGAAAGATATGATAGAGTCAAAGACTTCACTAAGGTTCTTTCCGTAGTTCCAACAAGCGCGCTAACAGGAGAGGGCGTACCTGATCTACTAGCCATACTGTTGGGCCTTGTTCAAAGGTTTATGCTTGATAGACTCAGATTATCAGGCGGTCCAGGTTTAGGAACGGTTCTGGAGGTTAAAGAGGAACCAGGTTTAGGTACAGTCTTAACCGCTATTATTTATGATGGAACCATTAGGAAAGGCGACACCATAGTCTTAGGAGGAACTGCTGGCCCCATAGTCACTAATGTGAGGGCTTTACTTAGACCAAAGCCTTTGGCAGAGATTAGAGTCACGCCTAGATCTAGGTTTCAAAACGTTGATGAGGTAAAAGCAGCATCAGGCATCATGATAGCAGGACCAGGCTTAGACAAGGCAATTGCTGGATCTCCTCTAATTGTGGTCAGAGATTCCAGCCTACTTGGTGAGGCAATAAATGAAATCAGGGAAGAAATTGGCGAGATCTTAATATCAACAGATCGGGTCGGCATCATCATAAAAGCCGATACCTTAGGGTCCTTAGAAGCCATAGTTAATCAACTTAGAGAGAGGAATATACCTATAAGAAAGGCAAATATTGGTGATATAACTAAAAAAGATATCTTTGAGG
This sequence comes from uncultured Nitrososphaerota archaeon, assembly GCA_964480775.1. Lineage (GTDB taxonomy): Archaea > Korarchaeota > Korarchaeia > Korarchaeales > Korarchaeaceae > QMVU01. Next base: position 44,271 of record CAYZRF010000002.1, on the reverse strand, counting down.
CCGTTATTGTTAAGAAAGAAGATGAAAAATATGGAATCATCCTGGCTTTTAACGTAAAGGTGCCAAGTCAATTAAAGAGGGAGTTAGAGAAAGACCAGATCGTTTTAATAGAAGATGTCGTGATTTATGGGTTAATAGAAAAATTAGAAGAATATTTGGAGAAACTAAGGGAAGAAGAGAAGTTAAGGGTGCTGTCTAGTCTTGTTTATCCTTGTGAATTAGAGGTTCTTCCTGGATACGTATTTAGAAGGAGCAATCCAGCCATTGTAGGTGTTAGAATACTAAAGGGAAAGCTACAACCTTCAACTTACCTATTAAATGAGAGAGGGAAAAGGGTGGGCATTGTTATGGAAATACAAGAAGAGGGAATCAGAAAAATGCAGGCTATAGCTGGTCAAGAGGTAGCTATTTCGATTAGAGGAGCTACTGTTGGTAGAAATGTAAAGGAGGGGCAAATTCTTTACTCAGATGTTAAGCCAATATATGATCCAAAATCTAGGAGTATTTTCTTCTCTGTTCTATCTGAGGAAGAGAAAGAACTTTATCAGAGGATATTAGAACTAAAATTAAATCTTGAAGAAGGAGTTGAACCTTAATAATGTCAAAAGTAAAAGAGAGGAGGTTGGAAAATGGAGTTTATTCTATGTATAGGCGACCCTAAGACAGGAAAAACTTATAGATTAGACTTAGATAAGGAGAAAACCAGTGCTCTGATGGGTAAGAAAATAGGAGACATTATTCCTGGAGAACCCATAGGCTTGCCTGGGTATAGGCTGAAAATCACCGGAGGTAGAGACAAAGACGGCTTCCCCCTCCACCCAGGAGTACATGGGACAATAAGGAAGAAAATACTTCTATCTGAAGGACCGGGCTTTAGACCTAAACACAAGGGAGACAGAAGGACTAAATTAGTCCGTGGAAATATATTGCTCGAAGATGTAAAACAAATTAACCTAAAGGTGATAGAGTGGGGACCACAGCCCTTAGATAGCTATCTTGGAAAAAAGGAGGAAGAGAAGGGAGGAGGGGAAGATAAGAAGAATGAGTAAAGAAGAACCAAAACAACCAGAAATGAATATAGGTACTGCTGGACATGTAGATCATGGAAAATCTACGCTTGTACAGGCTTTAACAGGAATATGGCCTGAAAAGCACAGTGAGGAGTTAAGGAGAGGCATTACCATAAAGTTGGGATACGCAAATGCTGAGTTGAGAAAGTGTTCCAAATGCCCTGAAGATGACCCCGAGTGTTATACTACAAGGAAAAAATGCCCTAAAGATGGATCTGAAACTATATTATTGAGAAAGATTTCGTTCGTTGATTGCCCAGGACACGACACACTTATGGCAACTATGTTGGCTGGTTCTACTCTAATGGATGCAGCTTTATTAGTTATAGCTTCCAATGAGCCAGTTCCTCAGCCACAGACTAGAGAACATCTAGTGGCTCTAAAGATAATGGGGGTAAAGCAGATAATAGCTGTACAAACCAAAATAGAATTAGTCTCTGATGAAGAAGCTGTAAAGCACTATGAAGCAATAGTTGAGTATCTCTCCTCTGAATTGGAAGAAGTTCCTCCCGTAGTACCAGTTTCTGCACTACATGGGGTGAATCTCGGGTACTTGATTAAAGAGATGGTAGAGAGGTTCAAGCCCCCCGAAAGAGACCCAAAGCTTCCACCCCAAATGTATGTTGCCAGGTCCTTTGATGTAAATAAACCAGGAACTCGGCCAGAAAAGCTAAAAGGAGGAGTTCTAGGTGGTACAATAATACAAGGACAGTTTAAGGTCGGTGATGAAATCGAAATTCTCCCTGGTCTATATCATGAAGGAAAGTATCGACCCCTTACAACTGAAATAACAAGCCTGAGAAGCGAAAACATTGATTTGGAATATGCTAGACCTGGTGGTCTTATTGGTGTCGGAACGAAGCTGGATCCGGCGCTAACTAAAGCAGACTACATGGTAGGAAATGTAGTTGGACTTCCAGGAGAACTTCCACCCGTTTGGGAGTACGTAGATGCAAAGTGCGTTTTTCTAGAGAGGGTTGTGGGACTAAAAGAAGAGTTGAGCGTGCGAAAACCCGAGGTAAGGACATTAATTGAACTCAACGTTGGAACAGCGACGGTTCCAGCGATAGTCGAGTCAAAGGGCGCCGAAGATGTTTACGGCTTAAGATTAAAGATTCCGATTTGCGCAGATATCGGACAAAGAATGGCTGTTTCTATGAGGATTAGCGGTAGGTGGAGGTTGGTAGGTTACGGTTTTATTCAAGGAGGTAAAGAGTACAGATATTGAGCCCTTTTTCAATGAGAGAAAAATTTTAATCTCCTCCAACTATGAGTATCTGAGCGGCCGTAGTCCAGCCTGGATAGGATGGGGGCCCTCCAAGAAAGCATTTGAGGATAGCCCCAGACCCGGGTTCAAATCCCGGCGGCCGCATTTCAACCCATAGACCTAGTATAGCCTCGTTATTTATGCCTCTTGTTTATGGAACTTATGAATACTAATTTCACAGCATATCGAAGCTCCTTCCTTTGATAGCAAGTATTTAATGTCATGAGTCTCATTCTGTTTGGAGCATTGAATGAACAGAAAGGGGATAGAGGTTGTTATTTCTTAAATGAGTCCGAGTTAAGAGAAACAATTAGGAAAGCAGCACTTATGAGAGGAATTCGAAGCGAAAGAGCTCTAAAACTCGTCTCAGATCTTGTGCTTGCTTTTCTTTATTCCATAACTGATCTACCAGAGACAAATTTAATTGAAGAATGGAAGTTAGTCGCTTTTAAGGCTAAAATGCCTCCGGTATGCAAACATCCGTGCCAGTTTAGCCATGAGTTAGAGAAAGTGTTATTGAAAGCTGGTTTTAGGAACATACATTATCATTTGATAATTTCAGCTTTAGGAACCGTAGAACATCGAAGCAAAGCAGAAAAATAATCAAAAGAAGATAAAAGAGATTTGAATTTATAACTTGGCTCTAAGGATAGATTAAACAACATTTTTAAACAAATGAAGAATACATCAAAGCATGGTTGCCCCGGTAGCTCAGCCGGCGGAGCGCCGCCTTGGTAAGTTAAGAAGACTCAAAAAGGCGGAGGTCGCGGGTTCGAATCCCGCCCGGGGCTTTCTCTCTTTTGAAGATCCAAAACTTAAGGCTTTTCAACAATTTACCTTTCCGAGGTAAACTACCGCTAAGATTTAATTTCATAGCATCAATGAATTGTGGAGATACACATGGTACTAGCAACCGCCATTGGTCTTGTGACTAAGGATGGAGTAGTGCTTTCAGCAGATAGAAGAGTCTCTTACGGAGATGGATACATACTTAGTAAATCTGTGAAAAAGGTCTTTACTCTAAATGATGTGGTAGGAGTTGCTTCTGCTGGTATTCCTGCTGATTTTCAATCTCTAGTTGATAGTCTCATTTTCAACGTGCGACTATATGAACTAGACACCAGAAGAAGGGCAAAACCCTCTAATATAGCTCGAATTCTGTCTGTAATATTGTATCAAAGGAGAATGTACTCTCCCTATTTTGCAGAGATGATAGTGGGTGGCCTAGAAGACGACTTACCCAGGCTATTTGTATTAGACCCTGCGGGCAGTTCACTCGAGGACAAGTATGCAGCAGTAGGCTCGGGCGCAAAACTCGCTATAGGTATTCTAGAACGCTCTTACTCTCCAGATATGAGCAGCGAGGAAGCTATAAAGGTTGCTGAAAGAGCTATGAGAGGAGCTATTGAGAGAGATGCGTTGTCAGGAGATGGTATTGACATCTTATTCATAGGTAAAGAAGGCAAAATCGAGAAATTCATTCCTCTTAAGTTAGCATAGAAGCCAGGGGGAAGGGTCTCATGAGTTTGGAAATTAACTCAAACAGATTAAAGGATTTGTTGCTGGAGATAATTTCGATTAAAAGCTTCTTCTCAAGAGAGGTCGAGCTAGCAGACTTTTTAATAAGTGAGTTGGCGAAAATAGCCAACAAAGTGGAAAGACAACCAGTAGAGGGCTGTGGTGGGAACGTTATAGCATATTTTGGGCCCGAAGATGAGCCTCTAAAATATCTACTCATGTGTCATATGGATACAATAGAGCTATTTGAGGGATGGAGTAGGAACCCTTGGGGAGAGATAGACGGGAATCATGTATATGGAATTGGGGCTTTGGATTCCAAGTCGAGTCTTGCTGCCATGATAGAGGCACTTAGGGCAATTTCAGATGTAAAAGATGAGCTTAAGGGACGAATTGCTTTCGCTTCTGTCTGTGATGAAGAAGGATATAGTAGAGGGACATATCAATTAGCAAAAAGTGGTAAATTGAAGGGAATAGAGCTAGGAGTGGTAGGTGAGCCCACTCAGATGAAACTTATGAAGGGAGCCTACGGCAGACTCGTTTTTGATATCACAGTTAAGGGCAGAGCTGCAGTAGGAACGGAAAAAAGAGGAGTCAACGCCGTTATTGAGGCCTGCAAGCTTGTTCTTTGGGCAGTTAAATACTCATCTAAACCAAAAGTAGAAGGAAGCGTTGCTCCTCTTGCAATAAGATCCCAAGAATTCATAGTTACGCACCCAGAAAAATGCCTTATTAGAATGGACAGGCACTATCCTTCGGGATCCGACGAGGATGAAAAAAGGCGGTTTGTTTCTTATCTTAGAAAGGCACCAGACTTTCGTGCAGATACGGAAATAAGACTAATGCAAAGACCTACACCTTATGCCTCACCATATCAGGTTCCGGAGGACAGTCCTGCCTTCCTCTTGTTGAAGCAAGCGTATACAGATGTTCTCGGAAAAGAACCAGAGGTTGAACTCTATCATACTGTTAGCGATGCTAATTACCTCCACCAGGTGGGTAAGATAGCTCTACCAATACTAGGACCGGTGGGAGGGAACCAACACTCTAGAGATGAATATGTGCTCTTCGATTCTGTCCTCAATCTCTCCAAGGTCTACCTTAAAGCCATGTCTAGGGCCCTTCTAGAATAATTCTTGGAGATTCTAATGAAAGAACGCATTTATGCTTCTCCTTTTAGCACGCTAGTATGCCCTCCTGAAGCTCAAGAACTTTTAGATTTGGCTTTTAAGAGAAGTTTCAAGCCGAAAAGCATGAAAAGCGGGGATCCCATCAACAATGCTAGGACGAGAGAAATAGGTCGCATCGCTTCAATGGCTGACATAGTTTCTGGTAGATTAAACGCTGTCATCCGTTCGTTTCCATCATTTGACGCATTACATCCATTTTACAGAGAGCTATCTGATGTGTTGATTGGCGTCGATAAGTTGAGACTGGCTTTGAGTAGAATAGACTGGGCAAGAAAAATGACTAGAAGAATTAGTAGACAGTACATTGGGAGGTTAAAGGGTGTAGATGACTTTAAAGAGATGGAAAAAATTAGAAAAGAGGCTATGGGGAGGATTTCATCGATAATAAAATCCGTTTCATCAGATATTGATATAGTAAGAACAGCATACCAAAAACTTAGAACAGTTCCAGATATCCAAGTAGGTAGTCCCACGATAGTAATAGCAGGAATGCCCAACACTGGTAAGAGTACATTGGTTAGGAAGATCTCGTCAGGAAAGCCCGAGGTTGCGTCTTACCCATTTACGACGAGATCCCTGTTAGTAGGGCATTTTTACCTTATGGGAGGAGCCTTGAGGGTACAAATCATAGATACCCCAGGTCTTCTGGATAGACCACTATCAGAAAGAAATAAGATAGAACTTCAAGCAATTCTAGCTCTCAAACGTCTTGCTTGGTTCATAGTTTACCTAATCGATCCTACTGAAACGTGCGGATATGAGGTAAAAAGTCAGATATCGTTACTTGAAGAGATTTCTCGGAATTTTTCTGACATAGATGTGTTGATAGCACTTAACAAAAAGGATATGTGGGCACAGTTTTCTGAGAACGTTGAAAGATGTAAAGAATTACTTACGCAAAGACAAAGATTCTTTTACGAGATTTCTGCTGAGATAGGGCTTGGAATCAGTTTGCTAGCTAACGCTTTGAGTGAGAAAATACTTGAATTATATAGGAGCAGAAAAGCAAAGAGATTTGCCAGTTAGCTTATTGCTTTATGTAAAAATAGGTTGGTGAAGTTTAATGAAGGTCATTTTCTTAGGAACTGGCGGCGCAATTCCTACGCTAGAAAGGGCCCATCCATCAATAGCTGTGTTTTTCGATGGTGAGTACATTCTATTGGATGCTGGAGAAGGAACTCAAAGGCAAATTATGAAGTCTGGTCTTGGTTTTGCTAGATTAACAAGGATTTTCATATCTCATCTTCATGGAGACCATTTTTTAGGCCTTTTTCCGCTAATTCAAACACTTAGCTTGTTAAGAAGAAAGAAGAGGCTCGAGATATACTCTCCAATTGGCTTGAAAGATGTGTTTTATGAGTTGGTAAGGAAAGCCTATCTTGAACCTCGCTTTGAGGTAGAGGTATTTGAGATAAGTAGCGAAAATTCTTTTGATTTTGGGAAATATGAGGTCAAAATGTTTCCTGTTTCTCATGGAGATACTCAGACCTTTGGAATCAGGGTTAAGGAAGCCGATAAGCCTGGAGAATTTGATGTAAAGAAGGCAAACGAACTTGGCGTCCCCATAACTATGAGAGGTTTGTTGCAAAAGGGCATGGTGATAAAAACTCCAACAGGACATGTGGTGTATCCAGAGGATGTCATGGGTCCTCCGAGAAAGGGAAAATTCCTTGTTTATTCTTCCGATACTAGGCCATGTAAGGCTGTTATTCACAATTCAATGAGTGCTGATCTACTAATTCATGATTCCACTTTTCGGGATAACCTTAGAGACAGAGCTGAGAAAACAGGACATAGCACGGTTGGAGAGGCATGTAACGTCGCTATTAAAGCAGGAGTTAAAAATCTCGCTCTTACGCACTTTAGTGCTAGATACAAAAACAAAGACTTGGATGAAATAGAAAAAGAGGCAAAAAGCCGGTTCAAAAATGCGTTTGTTGCAAAAGACTTGTTAACGGTTAATTTGTGAAGTCTTGGATCCTAAAAGCTCATATATTTCTATCTCCCTAGGTACTCTTCCCGAAACTGTTTTAGGCGCAAGCCAGTCTAAAAATAAGGTTAAATCGCCCTTGAAGTTTAATTTTACCCTTATAACTCCTAAAGGCGACTCATCCTCAGAAGAACATAGTCTTAGTTCGCCTACGTATGCTGCTTGCTTGTGGAGTAGTAACATCATCACTCCACTTCTCTTTAGGCTGTAAATAAGCATATCTCTCGCTGTATCTAAGATTCTCTCCTCTCTAAGTAAATGATGTATTTTTGTTAACGCTTGGTACCCTTTTTTGCTTAATTTTAGAAGAGATGGATTGCCCTTTATTATCATTATTTCTTCTTTTTCTGCAGGCACTATATTTAGGATCGCTTGCATAACGGCTTCTTTAGACTCGGTAGGATATAGAGGTGCTTCTACTTCTACCTTAAATCTCTCTTCACTCATTTGTTTCTCCTCTCAATTACGAAATTGTAAGCCTCCTCTATTTTGGGAGGAAGACCTATCTTTAAGTAGCGTATTCTAGGCCACTCGATTATTTTAGCTCCCAGGGACGTAAGCATCGTCTTGAGATGAAGATGCAGTAATTTTCCTTCTTTGTCAAAGTCGGTAAGTATTACGTATGAGTGCCCATTAAATTCGTCTTGTAGGCCTTTCTTGAGGCTTTGTATAATTTCTCTTACAGATTCATAATTTGCCTTTACTCCCAAGGATTTTAAGGAGTTCATATCTTTTTGGCCTTCAACTATTATTGTACAACTCTCATCTTCTGCCAACTTAGAAAGGGCTTTTGTCCAGTCTATGATCTCCTCTAATTTCTCTTTTGTTAGGAATAAATTCCTCTCATTATGTTTCGAATGATCTTTATTTTGTGTCGACACCATCATCCTCAAGTTACCTTGTCGCTTCTTAAAGTCTAAAATTACTGACGATAATCTTATCAGCATATAACGAAACAGTTTTTACATCAAATCTTCTAATGTACGCATTGACTGGGTGTAGACCCAATTGAAGAACCTCGCTCTGATCATGATGGCATTGCTTACGATGCTACCGCTGGGGAGTATCTTTGTTACAGGAGCTCCTACTGTACCTTATATTGAAAGGTTTGACATTGAAGCATTTCTAGAAAGAAATGATTCATGTTTTATCACAATAATGTTTACTTTAGTTGTCCCATCAGGGTATGATGCAGAAGTTCGTGCCGTCTCCCTTCCATTGTTGGAGAGGCAAGACATTCCTCCCAGAGAAGGAAATATTACGTATTGGGAGGCAGATCATGGCATTCATCTCGCTTGGACCCAGAGCATGTACCTATCTCACATAATGATCATTTCATTTGATGAGCCGATCTCTCCAGGGGAGAAGAGAGATGTAAGAATTTCCTTATCAGCCTCCAAAGGTGTTTTCGTTTTAGGAGTTTTGAACAACCCTAAAGGAAGAGTTTTCTATTATCGGTTCTATCAACCGAATGTAACTCTTTCATTAGAAGATTCCGTATTAAGGGTGTATCTCCCTCCAAATTCTAATCTAAGGCAGTTTTATAGATATCGGGGGCTGTTCACTCCAATGCCGCTACAAATTAGTGATGAAATCACTCTTGGAAGAACATCTGTTATATGGGATCTAGCCACTTCGGATGTCATGACTTCCGAGCGAACTGTATTTTCTTGCACTTATATTTTGGAAGAAATAATAGAACAACAACAAGAAACAAATACCTCTTCTACAGGGCCTGTAGCTACACAGACCCCTCTATTTTTAATTTTTGCATCAAATATCCTTTCTGCCTTAACAGCTTTCATAATTTCTTGGATTCTGTTTAGACAAGGAACTCTAAAGACAAAATTGCCAACAGTTTCTGACATCGATTTGGCTAAACAAACCTTGGATGAAAAAGACTTGAAAAAGATTGAAGGCATAATTGGTCAACTAAGTTCAGAAGAGATAGAAATCCTAAGACTTCTCGCTAGAAACGGAGGGAGTATGAAACAACGTGAGATACCCTTAAATGTGGGTTTTTCAAAGAGTAAGATTTCCAGAATGTTGAAACGCTTGGAAAACATGGGTCTGGTAACTAGAAATCTAGTAGGTAGAACCAAACAGGTAAACCTGTCCCCAGCTTTCTTGGCCTACTTTTTATCAAAGATTCAGAAAATCCAAGAAGAAGGATTTGAAAAAAGTAGCAACAATGCGGGGGGTGGGATTTGAACCCACGAACCCCTATGGGAGCGGATCTTGAGTCCGCCGCCTTTGACCTGGCTCGGCCACCCCCGCAAGCTTCTATGTAAAACTCATGGAAATAAATTTTTCTTTCTATGAGAACATCTTTTCCTTCAAGAATCTCCCTTCAGCTATCTTCTTGGCCTCTGAAATCCTCCTTATTATCCTTGAGTAATGATGGTGAGGGCTTGCTGAAAACCTAACGAGTCTGGCTTTTTCTTGAGATGTCCTTACATTTATCCTCTCATCCGAGAGCACACATTCTTCTATGCAGCCATCTGGCACCACAAGCATGGGTTTGTCAGCTTCTATTAAGATAGAAGAGTCCATTGGAACTATTATCGAGCTAGTGGGCACTAACATACTAGGTGGCCAAGGATTAACAGGAACAACCTCTAGAACATTTGCTCTTGGATCTATCGAAGAACCACCTTCAGCAAGGGCATAGGCTAAAGAACCAAGGGGTGTGGATATCAAGAGACCATCCCCAAGAAACCCATTTACTATAGCGCCATCCACGGATATCCTTATTTTGAGCGCTTTCCCTATTTTAGGGGTTGAAAGAAGGATTTCGTTGAGGGCTAGTATTTTTGTTTTTGGAATCTCTATAGTTGCGGCCTCCTCTATCCAAAATTTCCCAAGAACTAGTTTATTTAATCCTTGGATCAGGTTTTCCTCAGAGAGCTCCATAAGCAAACCATATGAACCATCCTTAATGCCAAGAATGGGAATACTGCCCTTTATCCTATGAAATAGACGTAGAAGCGTACCATCTCCCCCAACAGCTATGGCCAAATCAAACTCTTTAGAATCAATTTCCATGGAATCTTCACATTCCATGACCTCAATTCCTTTGTCCTTAAGAAAATCAGTTACTCTGTCAGCTAACAGAGATGCTCCTTTGTGATTTGGTCTTTTTCTAAGCAAGAGTTTTGAAGGAGGACTCTCCATACTCTCTCGCTGGAAAAGCAGGAAAGGTGCTTAATAAAAGACTCGGACCGGAAGCCTTTGATAACAGGGGGTATCTTTTAGGTAGTACAGGTGGCAATCTCATGATGCATGTGATTCTTCCCCCTTCTTCAGAAGACCTTCAGATAATTCGCAGCCTGGCTAGAATAGATGCTACAGTTAAGAAGGACTTACCTGAGCATCCTGAGTTGCCTTGGAGGCTAAAGAGGGGGATGGAAGTTAGTATACCCGTATGGTTGTTCCAAGAGTTAGAAAAAGAAGGTTTTGTAGAAAGAAAGGATCCTATAGATGTCAGGGTTGTAGAGGTAATGATTCATAAGGAACAAATGACAACAAGGCCTCTTAAGATGCCAGAGGACACATATTCTTGGCTAAAAAGTGAAATCAAAAGAGCAAATATTACGAAAGGGTCAGACCCTCTTGAAATAAGACGTTTGACATCTAATCTTTTTGATTTAAGCTCAGCAAGGCTAAGGAAAATAGTCAGATATCTTCTGCTCTCTCATGTTGATGATATGGAGTGGCGCATTCTTGAGCACCTTACTCCTGAGGAAAGGGTGCTATATCTAGTTCTAAGGGGGATTATAGATAAGTGGAGAATGGATTTAAGGGAGGAGAAGTAGGTAAAAATGAGTCTTATAAGCTCCCCCTCACTTCCTGCGGATATAAAAAGTCTGAAACTCATTTATAAGAGGTTCCTAGAGGAATATAGGGACAAATCTGGCGAAGCCAAATACAGACGTGCTATCGATGAGATGATAGCTAATGGAAGACGCTCTCTCGTGATAGATTATCATGACTTGTTTGGTTACCCTCTGACAAGAGAGTTAGCAAGAGATTTGCATTTCAACCCAGAGAAACACATAGAGGCCGCATCTCAAGCTATTAAGGAAATTGTATTAACGTTAGTCGGAGACCTCGATTCCTCAGAAGTTACTTTCGTGAAAGGGATATTTCACGCAAGATTTGATAACCTTCCAGATACTACTAGCATTAGAGAACTACACTCCCAAGTCCTTAACAGGTTTGTTCAGATAAAGGGGATTGTAATAAGAGTTTCTGAGATATTTGCTAGGATCTCGAAAGCAGCTTATCGGTGCAAAAGCTGTGACGAAATGTACTTGATCGACCTCATGAAAGGAGAGCAAGCCATTCCAAAGGTCTGTCCTAATTGTGGAGGTAGGCTCCTATTTGATGAAGGGAATAGCGAGTACATTAACTGGCAGCACATAAGGATACAGGAGCTTCCTGAAGATTTGCCGCCAGGAGCCATGCCTAAGCATATTGAAGCGGAGCTTTGGGATGATTTAGTAGACAAAGTGAAGCCAGGAGATCAGGTAATTGCAACCGGGGTAATAAAGCTCCAACCTGCATCAGGTTCTAGAAGGATTTCCACAAAGCCTGTATTAATTTACAAGAGGTATTTGGATCTTAACAACGTCAAAGTTCCGTCAAAAGTTTATGAGAAAGTTGATATCTCCCCTGAGGACGAGAAGATCATTTTAAACTTAGCAGAAGACCCAAACATTGAGGAGAAGCTACTAAACTCGATAGCGCCCGCAATCTACGGTTGGAGGCATATAAAGAAGGCAATTGTCTTGGCTCTTTTTGGAGGTAATCCTCTTGTCCTTCCAGATGGGACGAAAATAAGAGGTGAACTTCATCTTTTGTTGGTAGGAGACCCTGGTGTCGCTAAGTGTGTATCTGGGGATACTCTTGTGTTTGTTGATGGAGAATTTTGCAGGATTGATGATTTGGCTGAAGAATTATTGAAAAAGGGGAATAAAAGATTAGAAGATGGATATGCTGCAGAAGGTGATTTCAAAGTACTTACTATGACAAAAGACATGAAAATCACGGAGAAAAAATGCGCGGGAATAGCAAAGAGAAAGATTTCAAGTAATTTACTAGAAATAAGGACTGAAAGGGGTCTTTCTATAAAAGTCACTCCGACACATCCGTTTCTAACAATAGATAAGAACGGAAGGCCTCAATACGTAAAAGCACAGGATCTGCTGATGGGATCTTATGTGGCTACCTTGGGACTTTTCGAAACTAAGCACAACAAAGATCCTCCAAAATGTTCGTTGAAAGTTGATCAGGAACTAATGGAGGTTTTAGGCTTCCTCTTGGGAAAAGCACAATTTAGAAAGAGGAAAACCACAGTCTTAGTTACGATTCAACTTGATGAGAAGTGCGTAAACAGACTTATAAAACTCATAAAGGGTTGTTTGAAAGCAAGAGGAGTTCGTACATATGAGAATAGAGGGAAAAACAAGAAAATCGGGTTCTTTATTTCCAAAAGTGTGTATGAAGATATACTCTCGTTAATTCCCTCTCTACAAGACAAAAAAATAGCCAGAAAACTACCAAAATGGATGATATATTGTCAGAAAGAACTAGCGCTGCCTTTTATTAGGGGATATGTTGCTTCTTCGGCTAATTTCTCTGAAAAACTCAAGAAATTATGGTTTTACACGTATAATCAGGGGCTAACACATCAGATTAGGCTCATTCTCTTGAGGCTAGGGATAGTCCCTTATGTTGAGGTCAACAGAACGTGTAAGATAATTCTAAAAGGAGGTTCTCTTAAACAGTTCGTAGGTTTAGTAGGAGAAGATTTTCCGCTTTTTGATGGCTTTACCTCTAAGATCGCGGGGTCTAAGGGTCAAAAAGCGAAACAGGACCCTGGCGTGCCTCGTATTGGAAAGCTTGTAAAGAAGATTAGAGAAGAAATGAAGATTCCTAGGTCAACCCTCGCATCTCTTACTGGAATAAAGCCCTACCTGCTTAGAAGATATGAGCTTGGCATTTCAAAGATTCCAAAGGAGCATCTAAGTATGATTTCTAGAGAACTCAGAAAGGAGTTAAGGAGGAGATCCTCTACCTTCAAAAAAGTAGAAGTTGCCACCATAAGACAAGATCTCAGTCTTTTAGACTTTATTTCCGAGTCAACAGTAGATTGGGAAAGAGTAGTTGAGATAAAGAAGATAAGGAAGCATGATGGGTGGGTATACGATATAGAGGTTCCTGGAACAAAGAACTTTGTTGCAAATGGATTCATCATCCATAACAGCCAGTTCTTGAAGTATGCGGCAGAAGTTTCTCCAAGAGGATTATATACAACTGGAAAAGGTTCTACAGCTGCTGGTTTGACTGCTGCTGTGATCAGAGAGCCCGCAACTGGAGGTTGGACGTTAGAAGCAGGGGCTCTCGTAATTGCGGATGGTGGAATCGCTTGCATAGACGAGTTCGATAAGATGAATGAAGATGATAGGAGAGCCATTCATGAAGCGATGGAGCAGCAGTCATATCATCCCTCAACTGAAATACAGTTCGCAGATGGAACCAAAAAATGGATTGGACATTTTGTAGATGAACTCATGGAGAAGCATCCGGAAAAAGTCATTAACGGTGTAAACTGTCAGATTTTGCCTCTAGATCAAGAAATTGAAGTTTTTACAGTTGATCTTAGGACATTTGAGGTAAAGAGATCGAGAATTGATAGGGTAAGTAGGCACTTGGCTCCTTCATATTTTGTTGAGCTGAAGTTTTCGAATGGTAAAGAGGTAATTGTAACGCCAGAACATCCTGTTTTTGTTTATGATGAGAATACTTTGATAACCAAGCCGGCTATCGAAGTTGAAAGTGGTGAGTCAACATTAGGCGTTCAAAGGCTTCCTGAGCTTTGTACGTTATTTTCTGAAAGTTGTAATGAGATTGAGGAGCTTGTTATGAAGGATGGTGGCTTCAATCTTCTAACCATAGAAAGCGTAGAGGTCGTGCCAAACAAAGGAGATCTTTCGACGAAATGGGTCTACGATGTCACAGTAGAGCCGACTCATAACTTTGTTTCACATGGTGTTGTTCTACATAACACAGTATCCATAGCAAAAGCTGGGATCGTTGCAACTTTAAATGCGAGAACGACGATTATAGCAGCTGCAAATCCAAAGAGAGGGCGTTATGATGCGGATTTATCTGTCGCTGAGAACATAAACTTACCTCCAACAATTTTATCACGTTTCGATCTGATTTTCGTAATTAGAGATGTTCCTGACGCAACTCTGGATGAGAAAATAGCAGACCATATCCTTGCCCTTAGAGCTGGGACAGGAAAGGAAGCTCAGCCTCCAATCCCTCCAGATCTTTTAGAAAAGTACATTGCTTATGCCAGGAAGAGGATCCGGCCAGTTATGTCTGAAAAAGCCGCGGAATTGATCAAGCAATTTTACCTTGAAATGAGAAAAATGAGTATGAAGAAGGAGCAAGAGATGGCTTTTGAATCTGTTGCAATAACTCCGAGACAATTAGAGGCCTTGATTAGGCTTAGCGAAGCTAGAGCAAAGATGTTTTTGAGGAGAGAAGTTACTGAGGAGGACGCCAAGGAAGCCATCGAACTCATGAAGATAATGCTGAGCACGGTTGGATACGACGTTGTCAGCGGTAGATACGACATATATGGAGTTATGGCTGGGAAGTACATATCAGAGGCAGAAAGACGTGCTAGAGAGATCGAGTTCCTTAGGGAGATGGAAGAGGATAGAAAAGGTCCCGTTCCCAAGGTGGAGTTCATTCAGGAGATAGCTAGGTTGTTAGGTATAAAAGAGGAAATCATTGAGAAGGATCTCCGAGTTCTTAGGGAAGAAGGTCACATATATGAACCTAGACCTGGATATCTCTCCTTAGTAAGGTGAATTGATTGTTACTTGAACAGGCTCCGCTACCAGAAAACATAAAGAGCGCATTAAATAGGTGGGGTTTCATCAAGCTTTTTCCTCCCCAACAAGAAGTCATAAAAAAAGGGCTTGTTTCATCTGGGAATTTCGTTCTAGCGGCTCCAACAGCAAGCGGCAAGACTTTGGCAGCAGAGCTAATTATGCTCAATGAACTGTATAAAGGAGGAAAAATCGTTTATGTTGTTCCTCTTAGGGCTTTGGCTTCCGAGAAATTCTCAAGCTTTTATCCAAGATACAAAGCACTTGGTTTTTCAGTTAGAATAAGTGTAGGGGACTATGATTCGTCTGAAGAACCCTTAAGGAAAGATGACCTAATCATAACTACGTATGAGAAGTTTGACTCAATACTCAGGCATAGAGCATCGTGGATCGATGACATTAGTGCGATTGTCTTTGATGAAATACATTATGTGGCAGATGAGAGCAGGGGCCCAGCTATAGAGATGACTGTTGCCAAATTTATGGATTTAAACGAAATGGCCAGACGAATAGCGCTTAGTGCAACTATTCAAAACATAGATCAAATAGCTAAGTGGCTAGAAGCTCAAGAGATAGTAATAGATTGGAGGCCAGTTCCTTTAAGATATGGTGTTTTTTACAAAGGAGAAATAGTCTTTCACGATGGTAAACGCCAAAGAGTGCACAACGGTGGGGATCTATCCGATTTAATCTTAGATTGTTTAGATGGGGGCCAAGTCTTAGTTTTTTATATGAGAAGGAAAGCAGCGGTCAGCGGAGCCAAGAAAATAGCCAGAATATTTAGGAAATATGATGTAAAAGTAGATAAGGAGATTCTTTCTACGAAGGCAGAAGAACTCGTCGAAGATGAGCCATCATCGCATCTCGCAAGAGAATTGGCAAGTGTGATAAGAGAGGGGGTTGCTTTTCACCACGCAGGCCTCTCTTATAGAATGAGGGCTACGGTAGAGGATTTATTCAGGAAAAGGTTGCTACTTGCACTCACAGCTACTCCAACCCTTGCTGCTGGCGTAAATCTGCCCGCTAGAAGAGTTATTATCGCTTCTTACATGCGTTATGATAGTACGGCGGGCTATTCAAGACCAATATCCACAATGGAATTCAAGCAAATGGCAGGCAGGGCAGGTAGGCCAGATTACGATGAGGTTGGGGAGGCTCTTGTCATAGCTAGATCCAAAGGAGAAGCAGAAAAGTTGTTAGAAAAATACCTGTTTGCTTCTCCAGAGCCAATATCCTCAAGCCTCCACAGCATAACGAAGTTAAGAGCTCAAATTTTGTCCTTAGTAGCTTTGAAGGAACCTACAAATGAAAGAGAGATAGGAAAAGTCCTTAATAAAACTCTATTCTCCATACAAGGAGGAAGTCGACTAATAAAGAGGATAATCGATCCCATTTTGGAGTTCTTACAGAAAAACGGGATGATTGAGAGAGTTGGGGGATCGTTGCTTGCAACAAAGCTAGGGAAAAGGGTTTCTCAGCTTTACATAGATCCAATGAGCGCTATTATGATGGTGGAAGCCATGGAGCCCGCAAATAGACTTTTGAAAAGATCAGTACATGATTTAGAGCTATCTGTCCTGCAGTTTATTGGGATGCTACCAGATATGCCGAAAATAGGCCTTAGGAGAATGGAATACGATAAAATTGGGATGATAATAGACGAGTTAGAATATCTTATTCCTCTTGCAGATGCTCCTCTTGCATCATCGTACGAGTTACTACAAACAGTTAAGCTCGCCCTAACCCTTAGGGCTTGGATAAGTGAGATGTCCATGGGAGAAATAGAGGAGAAATTTAGGGTTGAGCCTGGTGATCTTCACAATGTAGTTCAAAATGCGGTGTGGTTAGTGTATTCGTTTTCCGAAATAGTCAAGCTATTTCAAAAACGAGAACTTTACAGGTATCTCGAGAGGCTTATGGATAGGGTAAAGTACGGGGTGAAGGATGAGTTGTTGGATATCGTGAGAATCCCTGGAATTGGAAGAAGAAGGGGTCGTATTCTATATGATGCGGGATACATCTCTCCTGTTGAGATAGCGCGCGCAGATGTGGCCGAGTTGGCGAGACTTCCAGGTATTGGAGAGAAAATTGCTAGTAAGATAGTTCAGTTAGCTAGGGAGATGAGTTAGATGCCTGTTCATCCTATAGAGTATAGATATGGTTCGAAAGAGATGAGAGAGATCTTCGAGATCTCTACAAAGTACAAGCTTATGGCGGAAGTAGAGGCGGCCCTTGCCAAGGCCGAAGCTAAGGTTAGACTTATACCTAAGGAAGCTGCTGACCATATAGTTAAAGCTGTAAGGGATGGTAGGATTCAGCCAGAACGAATATTTGAGTTGGAAAAGGTCACTCAGCACGAAACCATGGCACTCGTTCTAGCAATAGCAGAACAGGTTGGTCCTTACGGGGAATATGTGCACTTTGGTGCAACGTCCAACGACATATTAGATACGGCCTTAGCGCTCCAATTAAAGAAGGCAATCACCTTAGTGAAACACAGACTTATTTCTCTAACGAGAAATATTATCAAGAGAGGGAGAGAAGCTCTAAACTTAATTTGCTTAGGAAGAACTCACGGAATAGCTGCTCTTCCAATGCCATTCGGGTTTAAACTTGCGGTCTGGGCTAGTATTATGAAAAATAACCTAGAAAGACTCAACTCAGTTGAGTCTAGAGTTGTTAGGGGCAAGATGAGTGGTGCTATAGGGACAATGGCTTCTTTTTATGGAAAGGGCAGAGAAATTCAGTCACTCGTCATGCAAGAGCTAGGTTTGAGAGAAGCAGACATTTCAACCCAGATCGTACCGAGAGATTCGCTTGCTGAGTTAATATCCACATTCGCTTTAATCTCTTCAACACTTGAACTAATTGCCAATGAGATAAGAAATCTGCAAAGGACTGAGATCGCAGAAGTAGAAGAACCGTTCAAGGAGAGAAAGCAAGTTGGTTCTAGCACGATGCCCCACAAACGGAATCCCATAAGAAGCGAAAAGGTTTGCGGGCTAGCCAGAGTAATGAGGGGTTTAGCCGTGGCTGCTTTCGAAAATGTAGTTCTTGAGCATGAAAGAGATCTTACAAACAGTTCTGTTGAACGAATAATAATACCAGAAGCATTTCTCATAATAGACGAACAACTTAGATCATTAGAATACGTGGTTAAAAATATGGTTCTCAAGGAAGAAGCGATGGAAAGGAACCTTAAGAGGGTAGGAGACCTAATAATGGCAGAAAGAGTGATGCTTGAACTAGCTAGGCGTCAAATGGGACGTCAAAAAGCCCATGAATTAATAAGAAATCTCTCTATGAGAGCTATTAACGAAAGAAAGAGTCTTTTTGATCTACTCTCTCAAGAAAAAGCTGTCATTGAGAGGATTTCAAAGGATGAAATCAGCTCTCTCCTAGATCCAACTACTTATTTAGGGGAATCTAAAGAAGTGGCAGAGAAGATATTCAAGAGTATTGAGAAGTTTTTGGACTCTATCACTGCGTAATTTGACTTTGTTGACATCCACTATCAATTATCTTTTTCATAATGATGATGAACCCTGTGTGTCCTATCATCCATGGCTTGGGCCTAGTTCTCCTCTCATCCACCTCGTATTCTCTAAGTAGCACCTCATATACTTCTGCTACTCCGAAGCCGCTGTCTTTACCTAATAGAACAACTTTCCTCATCTGTTCGTATGAAGGAACAAAACAGCAGATTGTTCCTCCCGGCTTTAAGGCTAAACGGGCTTGTTCAAACGCATCCCAAGGGTTACCAATATCTAGAAATATGGCATCTACTTCTCTCTCATCAAGATCCCTTATGTCTTTGTTTTTTAGGACTACGTTCTTGACCCCAAATCTCTTTAGGTTCCTTGAAGCGAGTTTTAGAAAGTCTTTGTTTGTCTCATAACTAACAACCAAGCCGCTTTCACCGACAGCAAATGAAAGACAAAGAGTAAAAGATCCCGAACCTGTTCCTCCTTCAACAACCAATGATCCTGGAGAGATTCCGGACTTTATTATCATGAAAGCAGCGTCCTTTGGATAAATTATTTGAGTTCTCCTAGGTATTTGCTCCATTAGATCTGAGAGAGTTGGCTTTAGAACTAGAATGCTGCCTCCTGTTGACGTTTTGATGGAACTTCCCCACTCAAGTCCAATCACATCATCGTGACATATGGTCCCTAAATGAGTGTGAAAATACTCCCCTCTTCTCACTCGCTTTACAACCTTTCTCAACTCTCTTTTTCCTTTGTATATGAAAAGTACTAGATCGCCGTCTTTTATCGTCATCTATGGATCATGTATCATCGGGTAAATAGTCATTGAAAAATTCGACTTGAGACGTATTCTATTTACACACTCATCATTACTTCAGATTCAATACTAACTGTTTCCTTATGTTCAAATAAAGATCTGTGGGTTCTTTCAAGGCTCAAGTTTCTTTTTTGGAGTTGCTTAGGGCATGTTAACTTTTAAGATAATGTTCATTACTTATACCTCAACAAGGGTTCCCGGCGCCCCCGGGCGATCCCCTGAGAGGGGGGTTCCTAGGTAACCCAAGATGAAGGGGGAAGGCCTTGCAGAATCATAAATTGCTGAATGCCCATATAAGGATTCTAAGGAAGTTAGAGAAGGCTGGCGAAGACGGTGTCGTGGCCTCAGAACTAGTTCCAGAGAGGTCTTATAGGGAGTTCGTTCTTAGATATCTTTGTATTCACGGATTAATTGAAAGACAGAAACGATTTCGAGGTGAAAGAGTTTTCATAACTGAAAAGGGCCTTTCACTGATTTATAAATTCAACAATGGGCACGAGGAACTCCCTGGCTAATCTCCCCTCTCCTTTTTTTAGTTTTGAGCTTTTTATTGGTGTTGAGGGTTAAAAAATGAAGGAAATTGGCTTTTTCTCAGTACGAGCCAGAGATGCTTCAGCAAGGTTAGGCACACTAGAAACTAAAAGTGGCTCCCTTGAACTACCTGCTTTCTTCCCTGTTTACAACCCAAATAAGCCGGTAATACCAGCCAAGGAAATCTTCAGAGATTTCAAATTAAAGCAGATAATAACAAACTCTTACATAATATATCGAAGCCAAGATATTCGATCAAAGGTTCTAGAATGCGGCCTACACGATTTCTTGGGATTTGATGGAATAATAATGACTGATTCTGGGGCTTACCAGTTGTACAAATATGGGGAAGTGGAGGTCTCTAACATCGACATAATCAGGTTTCAACATGAGATTGGTTCTGACATTGGAAGCATAATAGATGTGCCCATGGCGGCACAAATATCTTATCGGGAAGCCGAAAAAGGCGTTAAAGAGACGATAAAAAATGCTAGAGAATTGGATCAGATTAAAGATGATCTAAATGGAACGATTTGGCTTGGAACGGTTCAAGGAGCAAGGTATCATGACTTACTTGCACAGTGTGCAAAAGAAATCTCTTCTATCAATTTCGAATATTTCGGAGCTGGCTCGCTAAAAGTCGCTTTGGAAAGATATGAGTACAACGTTCAGGTGGAATATCTAATCCTTGTGAGAGAACTATTGCCCGCTGGAAGACCCCTTCACTTTTGGGGAATAGGACATCCTTCAACTTTTGCCCTTTTCACTGCTTTAGGAGCGGATAGTTTTGATTCCGCTGCTTATGCCTTGTTTGCTGAAGATGGAAGGTACATGACCCCTGAAGGAACTATGTATCTGAAAGATCTTGAAGAATTTCCATGCAGCTGCCCAGAATGTTTGAGTTATACACCAGAGGAGGTTAGATCCCTATCTAAAGAGGATAAAATACGTTTCCTAGCTAGGCACAACCTTCACGTTTGTGCTGAAGAGATTAGAAAGATTAGAGAAGCTATTAGAGGAGGATGGCTCTGGGAACTCGTTCAGATGAGAGCACGGTATCATCCAAGCCTTTTAAAGGCTCTTTTGTTTGTATTAAAGCATTTTAAAAATGAATTAGAAAAAAGAGAGCCTTTTTCTAAAAAATCAGGCATCTTTTATTCGGGAGAAGAGACCAAAAACCGTCCGGAGATTTTAAGGGCGAAGAAATTGCTTTCTAGAGTAATTAAAGCGAGACGTTTCTTTTCAACGAACCTCTATGGCCAAGTACCAATCGGATTGAGATATACGTATCCTTTTGGTCAAACACATGTTCCAGGGGAAGTTGAACCCAAAGAAGAACCTAGCGATGAAGAGATATTGTCTCATCTGCTACAATATCAGTTCGGTCCTGAAGCCATAGAAGCCTTTGAACATCCTATAATTGTAAGATCTAAAAGGACTGGCATGCCGAGACAAGTTTTCGATGGAGACGAGAGGGTTGGAATGATAAGACACTATGACGGCATGTTCATCCCCAGCTTGGAGGGAGCTAAGAAACTAATCAGAGTTTTACCCTATCCAAAGAGCAGAGTTGTAATAAAAAAGGAATTTACAGAGGTTGTCGCAAGAGGAACCTCTGTTTTCACACACTTTGTTAAGGACTTAGACTTGAGGATCAGACCTTATCAAGAGATCATTGCGGTTGATGAATCCGATTCTGTTTTAGCCGTTGGAAAAACTATACTGTCTGGACCCGAGGTAAAAGAATTCGGAAAACACCCATTTATGAGAGTTAGACATCATTTACTTCCGAGAAAGCCTGAAAACTAGTTTTAGAACATTCAAATGACTCTTCTAGGATTTTTATGGCCCGTTTCTTTTCATCTTCGTCTATGCAAACTATAACTGCTCCTTCTCCGGGCTGTCCATAAACAAGGAAGGATTCTATAGGTCCCAATATTGCAACTGGAAATCCAAGGAGATCTTCCTCTCCCTCAACTAACACAGCAACTTTTTGACCAGAGCTCACATTTTTCATTGCTTTCTTAATGGTCTGCCACGCCTTTCTAGTTATAAATCCTTGAGGGTTTTTCGTCCTTAAGATCGTGTAATTTTTCAGCAAGTCCCTTGGTTCTTCAATCTTTTGTCTTTGGACCTTTAGATCTATTACACAGAGGTTTGGCTCAACTCCCTCACTAACTAGGTTCTTGAAGACCGCATCTCCGACGGCCAAAACTATCTTCCCCTCAAATAGTTTCTTAGAAAGTTCTCTTACAACTAAGCCCTTCGGTTGGCTTATGGTAAGCCTAGCTTCCTCTCTTAGTCTTAGATCACAGACAGGATCGCCTTGGACAAGTATTCTTGTTTTTTTCAATGGTATCACATCGTTTTACAATTTAAAGCCCTGATGAAAAACATTCTCAATATGTTCTTTCAAATGGGGCCGCCGGGATTTGAACCCGGGCCACCAGCGCCCTTAGCCGGTAGAAGAAAAATAAACATCTCAACCTCAGGCTGGCATCCTAGACCAAGCTAGACTACGGCCCCCTTTTCAAAGGATTCTAACCAACATTTAAATTGTTACATTTTATGGAAAGTTGCCGTAATTGAGTTTATGTAGAAGAAATTTCACTATGTTTCACTTAGGATAATTTCAAATTAATTGAGGAGAACATTGTGCTTGTCACTACCTTTTTGCATCGAGATCTTTATAATATAGTATTTAATTAGCGGGTTAAGAGAAGGGATATAGAGTGTACACTAAGGTCATAGGGCTCTTAATAGTTCTAGCTCTTGGGCTTATCAGTCTTAGAAAGGGCTGGGTAGATTTTCTTGGGCTAATAAGTGGCTTTATTGTCGGAGGGAGTATAGTTCTTCTTGGTGACTTAAAGGCTTTTTTGCCAATGATGGCCTTTTATTTGTCTGGAAGCATAGCAACAAAAATAAAATACAAAAGAAAGGTTCAAAAAGAAGCCGCTCAGCCCAAAGGCGGTGCAAGGAGCTGGCAAAATGTTTGGGCCAACGGTTTGATGCCCGTGATTTTTCTTATTTTGTGGCGAGTTATAGGATCTGAGAGATGGCTTTTTGCTTATCTCGCTTCTGTGTCTGCATCCATAGCTGACACATTGAGCAATGAAATTGGTGTTTTAAACCCCTCCCCTCCAAGACTTGTAACACGCCCTTGGGTTCGAGTTGATGCTGGCACATCTGGAGGCGTTAGTCTCCTTGGTTTTTCGGTAGCAATAGTTGCCTCTTCTCTGCTTGGAGTATTAACTGGGGCAGTTGGTCTGATAGGATCTGATCCTATTTTGTTTTCTACAATAACAGGTTTTTTGGGGAGCTTTTTGGATAGTGTAATTGGAGCTGAATGGCAAGCACTCTATAGATGTCCCAAGTGTAATAAGATAACAGAGTCAAGGATTCATAAATGTGGAACTCAAGCAAAGTTAATCAAAGGATATGATTGGTTAGGTAACGATCTCGTTAATTTGATAATGAGCGGAGTTACTGGTATAATCGGCTACTTGATTTCAATACGGTTTATTTAATCTAACGTAAAATTTATATATCACTTCTCCAACGCATAGTGGAGAATACTTTTCTGGGGGTATGTATTTCTTGTTCGAATATTCATCTTCTGGAGATAAGGAGGAGAGAGAAGACTCTCCCTTTATAGAAGAGAGGATAGTTTGCCCCAGGTGTCATAGTACTAAAATTATCGAAGATGTTGATACTGGAGAGCTTGTTTGCTCTGAGTGTGGGTTAGTAGTTACAAAAGGCCTCTTTCTTGAGGATAAAGATTGGAGAGCGTTTGATACAGAAGAATTCATGGAGAGAGCTAGGGCAGGGGCTCCAGTTACTCCAACAAGACCCGCCTATGGGCTAGATACTCAGATCTCTTTCTCAAAGGGAATTAGCCAGAAATCCATTCAAGCCTTGAGAAGAACAAAGAAACACGTTAGGAGTAGGAAGGAAAAGAATGTCATGCCTGCATTGTTCAAGATAAGAGCCATTGCGGAGCAATTAGACCTTCCAACCCATACAGTTGAAGATGCCGCCAAACTGTACAGAATGGCCTCATCCGCAGGTCTTGTTAAAGGAAGAAGCATGGATGCTATGGTGGCTGCTGTTATCTACGCTGCTTGTAGGAGAACTGAGGTACCGAGATCTCTTGGAGAGATAGCCTCGTTCTTCAACTTAACGGAAAAGGAAGTGGGTCGTAGTTTTAGATTTTTGTTCAGAAAGTTAGGTACTAGGATTCCACCGCCAAAATCTGAAGTTTATGTTCCAAGGATCTGCTCCAAGTTAAAACTTCCACAGTCCATCGCTACCAGGGCAATAAAAATACTCAAGATAGCAAGAGAAGTTGGAGCAACGTTAGGAAGGGAACCTGTAGGTGTGGCTGCCGCTGCCGTATACCTTGCATGTCAAGAGGCAGGTATACATAGAACTCAGAGAGAATTAGCACAAGCAGCCTCAGTGACTGAAGTGACTGTTAGAAACAGATACCGTGAATTTCTAGAGAAAGTAAGGCCTCTTCTTAAGGAAGAAGACGAAAAGGCGGCTGCTGCTGTAGTATCGGATGGTGCTAGTGACCAACAAAAATAAATTTTCTAAAGAGGCCGCAATATCCAGACCTGTCAAGGGAGGTCATGATATAAAGTAATGAGCTTCGGAGAAAGATGCCCGGTCTGCGGACTCCCAAAGGAGTTGTGCGTCTGCGGCGAAATAGCCAAGGAACAGCAAAAAGTTGTAATAAAAATTGAAAAGAGGAAGTATGGACGTGAAGTGACGTTAGTTGAAGGAATTGATGCTAACGACACTGACGTCAAGGGATTGGTGAAATACCTAAAGAAAAAGTTGGGTTGTGGTGGAACTTACAAGAAGAAAGAAGGGCTGCTCCTACTTCAAGGCGACCATAAACGCAAACTTAAGGACATGTTAGTTCAATGGGGAATCCCAGAAGATAGGATAGAGGTGGTCTGAGTGTATGTTTGCATGAGATGTGGAAACACTTTCCATAGAGAGGAGATGGAGGAGTACTTCAAGGATTTTAGGTGTCCAAAATGCGGATATAGGATCTTGAAGAAAGTTAGATCTGGTGCCGTTCCTAGACACGTGAAAGCCGAGTGAGGTTATCCGCATTGACTAAGGAAAAGGAGATAGCAAAGTCTATTATAGAAGTTATAGTTATCTTTGCCGTTGTATTCATAATTGCAAATTATGGATTGCGTTTCTTGCTTGGGGTAAAATATCCTCTCGCAGTTCCTACCTCTAACTCTATGTATCCAACGTTAAAGAAAGGTGATTTGCTAATAGTAACTAAAGCAGACCCTTACGAACTTAAAGAGGGAGATATAATCGTATTTCAAGCCTCTTGGGCAAGTAAACCTGTAGTTCATAGGATAATTAAAATAGAATGGGCGGGGGGCTCACCAATCTTTTACACAAAGGGCGATGCTAATTCACACATAGATATGGGGTTTAGAACCGTTGATGACATTATTGGAAAGGTCAAGTATCGAGTCCCTATTCCTAGGCTAGGAGAATTTCTAACATTGCTTCAGAACAAGTGGGTACGCATTACGTTGATAGGTATTCTTGGATATTTGCTAATAGAAGATATCATCAAGAAAGAAGAAAAGTAGTCCTTTGAATCAGATGGCCTATCATCCGCCTTGTTCTCTCAGTTTACCTTTTCTTCATGAATTTTCTGGAACAAACGCTCTGTAGCGATCTCTTTTAGCTAAAAAACGAAGGAGATTATCTTAGCAAGGTATTTAAAAAGTCCCCTCTTAAGAGCATAGGGCTGGTAATGGGGTTGGAGAGTGAAGGACTTCCAGAAATCAAGAAAAAACCTGAAATAAAAATACAAAACGTAGTTTCATCTGCAGACATACGGCAAAGGTTGGATTTAAACGAAATAGCTACTAAAATAAAGGAATCTAGGTATGAGCCAGATAAGTTCCCAGGATTGGTTCTCAAATTAAAAGAACCAAAAGCTGCCCTCCTAGTGTTTAATAGTGGGAAGTTTGTGTGTACTGGAACGAAGTCTATAGAGGAAAGCGCTATTGCTGTTCAAAAAGCAATAGAGCTGATGAAGCAACATGGGATAAAGATAGAAGGAAAGCCTTTGATAAAGGCTGAGAATATAGTAGCCTCAGCAAAATTATTCCTTAAAGTAGATATCGAAAGATTGGCTTTTGAGATGCCAAATACTCTTTATGAGCCGGAGCAGTTTCCAGGTTTAATCTATAGGATGGATAGTCCCAAAGTGGTGTTCTTGGTATTTGCCTCTGGTAGTTTGGTTTGTACTGGAGCTAAAAAAGAGGCAGATGTTAAAAGAGCCGTATATAAGCTTAGAGACATATTGTTAGAGCGCGGATATGCCAAGCCCGAATAAAGGTTTCATTGATATCGGTTTTGAAGAACGGGTAGTGAACTATGAATATTGAGGATATTGGATTCGAAGAGGGAGCTTATCTCGTAAGAATAGCTAGAAGAGCAATAGAGACATACCTTTTGGATGGTAGTAGGATTAGAGTAGATCCTCCCTATGGGGTATTGAAATCTAACTTTGGAGTCTTCGTGACCCTGAATATGTACCCTAAAGGCCTACTAAGAGGATGCATTGGTTATCCTGAGCCTATTTTGCCGCTGTATAAGGCAACGATTGAAGCGGCCATTGCAGCTGCTACTGAAGATCCGAGATTCCCGCCACTAAGCATTGGAGAACTTAGTTCTGTGGTGGTTGAAGTATCTATTTTATCTCCTCCTGAAAAGATCATCGTAGACTCTAGAGAGAAGCTACCTGAAAAAGTAGTGGTCGGGAAACATGGGCTTATAGTGAGATCTGGCTGGTTTGGTGGGCTTCTCTTACCCCAGGTTGCCGTAGAGTACGGGTGGAATTCAAAAGAATTCTTAGATCAAACCTGTATTAAGGCGGGTATGCAGTCCGGATGTTGGCTTAGAGAAGATGTGGACGTATACAGGTTCTCTGCTCGTATATTCAAAGAAGAGGCTCCGGCTGGAAAGGTTGTTGAAGAGACCCTTAAGAGAAATTAAGAGTTCACCTTTCAAGTTCAGCTGATTTTCTTACAGACCATATGAGTTTTCCTATAAGGTCATTTAGCTGATCTTCCTTTATATTAGATATTTCAATTTTGCTTACTTCTCCAGCTTTGCCTTCTTCTATTAAGAACTTTAGAGTTGGTTGTTCTTTACGTAACTCCCTTATGACTTTCCTCTTCAAGAATGACTCTATTGGTCCGGAATTTGCAGGGATGAACACTCTTTCGGAAGGTTTGAAGATTAATGTTTTTGTAATCGGGTTTACAAAGATCTTCCCAATTTCAACGTCACCAAGCCTTACTTCGATTGTTCTCTTTTCAACCTCTTCAGGTGGGCGTTTCTCTAGCATTATGTCAGCGCTGACGAGAGATTCCTCTAATAGAAGATCCTCTAATCTATCTAATATCTCCCTAAGCTCTTGCACGGTATCATTGAGGCTGCTTATGCTCTTTTTCATGCTTTCTCTTATTTCCAATAAGCGCTTAATTCTCTCACTATTTTTCTCCATTACCTTTCTTTATTTTTTGAATAGCACTTAATATTAACGATTTTGATGTATCAATTCCGAGCCTGTAAATTAAAGGTCCTAACTTGGGGCCAGAGGGCCTCCCCAAAAGTAGGAAATAAACCGTTGAGAAGAATTTTCTAATAGATCTTCCGCTTTCTCTGGCAAGAGAAAAAGCTAGGGATTGAATTTCTTCTGGATCCATATCTTCTCTTATTGATTCTAAAAACCTCTCAATCGTCTCAAGTGTTTGAGGGTCTATGCTAGGTACTTCAACATGCATGTAGGGTACTATCTCATTTAGATAGTTAAGAGCGCTACGGAATAATTGAATAAACCATTCATCTGCATTCAGTTCTTCTCGAGGGATCTCATAATACTTTCCGACTATATCTGAAACATGTTCAAATAGAGACTTTTCATCCATTTGCCTGTACGGAAGAATTGAGATCACGTTTAGTATCGTCCCAAATCTGTATTGTTTAGGTTCAGGAACCTTTCCTAGAAGGTATGTGTATTCAACTAGTCTTTTTAGGTTGATTCTTTTTCTGGTATCTTTAATCTTATCCAAGTTATGATATTGAGCAAGCTTATCTTCAAGTTCATTGATGTACGTTGGAATTAGCTCAAGTGAGATCGCTCTCGTCCCCTTATATCTTTTGAACATTATCATCCTAAGGACTTCGGATGGAGAATACCTAAGCCATTGTTGAGGTGTTATAACGTTGCCTTTCGATTTGGATATTTTCGATCCAGTTCTGTCGAGGAACATCTCATAGACTATTGTAAGTGGAGGGTCGAAGTTCAACACTTCCTTACAAATTCTAGAGTTAACCCTGAAAGAGTCGGTTATGTCCTTACCGTGAGGCTCAAACGTTATGCCTAAAGCGGCCCATCGAGCAGCGAATTCACCGCCCATCCACGCTAGTTTTCCAGTCCCTTTTAAGTAACTAGCCTCTCCCTTGTATCCACATCCCTTAATTCCCTTAAACTCTTGATCACACACATAAAGAACCTTTCCTTCATCTGGAAGAACTTTTGTCACCCTAGTTGTGTAAATTCTCCCACACTCCTCGCAAACAGGCCAATAGTGTATCCAGCCCGGAGGCTTGCTGGATCCAACTTCCTCTCTAATTATTTGATCTACTTTCTCGTGATTTCGTAGAAGAGTGTCTATTGATTTGTCTAGGAGACCTGATTTGTAGGCTTGAGTTGCTGAAATGAAAGTGAATTCTAATTCAAGCATCTCTAGGGCTTCAAGAAGCAATTGACTCATGTGTTCTCCATAGCTTGAATGGCATTTCCACGGATCAGGAATGTCTGTTACAGGGATTCCAAGGTATCTCTCATAATCCTTGGGGATTCCAACTGGAATTTTCCTTAAACCATCCCTATCATCGCTGTACGCAATGAGTTCACTCTTTACCCCAAGTTCATTCAGTCCCAATTTCACTCCAAATGCTCTAATAGCATCGCCAACAGACCCTATGTGAGGAAACCCACTCGCTCCTATCCCACATTCAACTCTAAGGACTTTTAAGTCCCTATTTAGCCTATGTTCTCTTTCTAAGACAGCTTCTGATATCGCATCAACCCAAAATTGTGGTGGCATCTAAATTCCTTACACTCTTAACACTCTAAAAAAGAGAAAAATTGGGGGTTGATCCCCTTATATTTGCATCCTCCATTCACACTTAGACTGTTGTTAACTCTATCTCAATGACGCTAATATCCCTTCTACTTCCGTCTTCCTCTATTAGCTCGTCAGTTCCCGTCCTTATATCTGTGATTTTGAGTTTTCCTGGGAAATACTTTAGTCTTGCTATTTCTGCCACATCAACAGCCCTTGAAATTGCCCTTCCACGTGCTTTAAGGATTATTTTCTTTACTCCCCTGTTGATTTGGAGGGTTGTAGCCATAACATAGTTTATTGCAGGCTTCCTACCAACATATACAATTCCCACTTCCTCGCTTGACATATCTCTCGCCTTCCTGACTTATTATGAAGTAATGTTACCCATGGGGATGGGTAGTAGGAGAGAACCAGCTTGAGCTATTAAACATTACTCCTCTTCAATGAGTTCATTCACAGGGATCAGCTGGGATTCCCCAGTTATCTTCTTTCTCTCTATCAGAAGCGGTAAGCGTCCTAGTTTGAGTTCTAGCTCGGCTAACTTGACAGGATCCACCTCTCCCTCTGGTA
Source organism: uncultured Nitrososphaerota archaeon (assembly GCA_964480775.1). GTDB lineage: Archaea > Korarchaeota > Korarchaeia > Korarchaeales > Korarchaeaceae > QMVU01. Next base: position 14,732 of record CAYZRF010000002.1, on the reverse strand, counting down.
TCTCTTCATCTTTAAGAAAAAGAGGGGAACCAGCGGCAATTTGCTGAGCTCTAAGAGCTATTATTCTTGTCTTTTCGTATCGAGTTAGTTTCTTAGGGCCGATTATTTCTTCTTGGTTCACGTTTCTCCTCCAGCTCCCTTTCTTGGAAATTCTGTCCTTCCTGCAGCCGCAATAATGTCATCTATCTTTAAGATAGTCTCTGCGAATTCTGCTGCAGACTTAACTGCGTGACTTACCACCCTTAATGGCTCAATTATGTTCCTCTCTTTCATGTCTACAACATTTCCAGTGAATATGTCAAAGCCTTGATAGACATTTCCTAGAGCGTGTTGTCTCGTCAATTCAGCCATCTTAACTACGGTATCCATCCCAGAGTTTTCCACTAATGTTTTTGGTATGACTTCAAGAGCTTCAGCGAATTTCTGGACCGCGGCCTGCTCTTTTCCGCTTAAGGTGTTTGCATATTCTTTCAGGCGAAGCGCTAATTCTAATTCAACGGCTCCGCCCCCAACCACTATCTTTCCATCTTCAATGACGTCTCTTACTACGCAAAGAGCATCGTGTAGAGCACGTTCTGTCTCATCAACTATTTGTTTCGATCCACCTCTTATCAGTATTGAAACTGCTTTGGGGTTCTTGCATCCTTCGACAAATACCATTTTATCCTCTCCGACCCGGCGCTCTTCTACCATCTCTGCGTGCCCTAAGTCCTTCTCGGACATGTCCTCTAGGTTAACCACAATCTTTGCACCTGTGGCCTTAGCAAGCTTTTCCATATCAGATTTCCTTACCCTTCTAACCGCTAAAATTCCCTTCTTTGCTAAGAAGTGCTGGGCTACATCGTCTATTCCTTTCTGGCAGAAGACCACGTTGGCTCCGGTAGATGCTATCTTCTCTATCAAATCTCTTATCATAGCCTTTTCTTGATCTAGGAACTCTTTGATTTGAGATGGAGAAACTATTCTTATCTTTGAGCTTATCTCTGGCTTTTTAACCTCTAGAGCTCTCGAAATAAGGGCTATTTTTGCGTCAGCCACGGTTTTTGGCATGGCTGGGTGAACGACTTCTTTGTCTATTACTATTCCTTTTATCAACTGAGTATCAAAAATGGAACCTCCTTCCTTCTTTTCCAGTTTTATGTTGTCTATATCGGCGACTCTCTTTCCATCTCTCTCCTCTACAACAGCAAGGCAGGATTTAACGGCCAAGTCCGATAGATGAGATTTAGCAGAGGATACCGCCTTAGAACCCATTGCAATTTCAGCGACTTGCTTTAAAACCTGCTCATCGTTCCAATTTACATTAATTGCTATTTCGTTGAGTATCTCCTGAGCCTTCTTTTCAGCCTTTCTATAACCAGAAATCACTATTGTTGGGTGAATCCCCATGTCAATTAGTTCTTCTGCCCTAGAGAGGAGTTCACCAGCCATAATAACTACGGTAGTTGTTCCATCACCGGTCTCTTGATCCTGTGTCTTTGCCAAATCCACCATCATCTTAGCAATTGGATGTTCGACTTCCATCTCTTTCATGATGGTAGCGCCGTCGTGAGTAATTATCACGTCCCCAAAAGGATCTACTAGCATTTTTTGCATTCCTTTAGGACCAAGGGCCGTTCTTACAGCGTCGGCTATTGCCTTTGCCACAGAAATATTTAACCTGAGGGCTTCGCGCCCTCTAGTCCTACTGGTACCTTCTTTGAGTATAAGAACTGGGATTTTTGCTCCTTCAGACATAAATAACCACCTCTATCCTTATTTTAGTTCTTAGTAATCTCCCAGCTGTAGGAAACTACCGTCTTAACCTTAGACCAACTCCTCTTTATAAACTCTAATACCCATATCATAGCGCTCATTCGCTTCACATGTTCTGAAAGAGAAAGGAAATGGAATATATTATTTTCGAAAAACCATGATTTTTGAGAAGATGAGGTTTAATAGTAATGTAATCTCTTTAAAGGGCCGTCATTTACATTGAGATAGATATTGCTACCTATAGAGCAAAGATTTCCTTTTTCTCAGGTCATAGCTTCCATAATCTCTTGAAGTCGTTTATCAGGGGTTTTTCTCCTAAAACTCTTATAATCTGCCGAGTTTCTAGGATCAAGTTTGGATTGGGTCTCATGAAACTCCCATCCTCTGAATATATCGATATTATCTTTACTAAATCCCCCTCTGCTTCACGCACGGTGTGGCCAGACAGATCTTTGTTCACTAAGAATGATGTGTAAACGGGAGCCCCTGAATCGAACCTTGGGGGCAATATTGCTACTTTTTGATCCTCTAACCAATTAAGAAGGATTTCTGAGATCTTAATTGATGCAGTTCCATCACCGAACGGGTTTGGAGCACTCTTAACTCTCTCTAGCAAAGTGTTGTTGTACAGGAAATCTCTGATGCACCTCACTATCTTAAGATGATCAGCTCCAGCCATCATTCCGATTCCTTCGTCAATGATCTCTGGTCTTTCTGTGCTATCTCTTAACACCACACATGGAACCTTTAGGGTAGCTGCCTCTTCCTGCACTCCACCAGAGTCCGTTGCTACGATGGTAGAGCTATCTAATAGTTTTAAGAAATCTAGGTAAGAAAGTGGGTCTGTTATCTTTATGTGCTTTGCCGTGTACAAACGCTTCAGGAGCCCTGTTTTTTCCATATTATCCCGCGTCCTTGGATGAAGTGGCCAGACAATTTGAACTTCTTTTAATTCAATTAGTGCGTTGACAATTGATTCGAGTCTCTCTGGGTTATCAGCATTTTCTCTTCGGTGAACGGTTACTGTCAGTATAAACTTAGAAGGATCAATCTTCAGTTTTTTTATGATTTTAGACTCGGCCCTAGCTTTTGGAAGCATCTTAAGAAGAGCATCGACTACCGTATTGCCTGTCACAAACGTTCGCTCCGGAAAGTATCCTTCATTTAGTAAATTAGAAGCTGCACGTTCTGTGGGAGCGAAGTTTAAGCATGCTACATGGTCGGCGACTCTTCTGTTTATTTCTTCAGGCATTGTAAGGTCAAAGCTCCTCAGACCTGCTTCTACGTGTATAAAAGGTATGTCCATCTTTGACGCCAATATAGCGACCGCTAGAGTTGAATTAGTATCTCCGACAGCCAATATGGCGTCTGGAAGATAAGTTCCAACTGTTTCTTCCGCCTTTTCAATTATTGCCCGTACCTGAAATGCTTGGGAACCTGAGCCAGCTCCCAAGTGATATAATGGAGTTGGCAATCCTAGCTCTTCAATGAAGATACCGCTCATGTTCCAATCATAATGCTGTCCAGTGTGTACAAGATCCACTTGCAGCTCTGAACTTTTCCTTAACGTATGAAAGAGGGGGGCTGCTTTTATGATCTCTGGTCTTGTACCAACGAAGAAGAGTAGCCTAGGTAGCATTTTCGGCTCAGGAAACACGTTCACTATTAAAGTTATAAGCTACCATGTATCGCTGACGTATTGGACATAGCAATGACCAAGGTGTGAAGAGATGTTCAGAGCAGTTCAAACTAAACGTTTCTATCTATATACGCCCAAGTGGAACGTGAACAGGCTTATAGATGCGCTAATTGAGTTTAATGAGATAGAGTTAGCAAAAATGGATAAACCAGGGCTTGAACCAACCAAAAAAATCAAAATACCAGATAAACAGTATTCAGATGTTCTTGAAAAGCTAAAGCTTAGGCTTAACGAGATAGAAAAGACTGTTGGAGCAATTGAACTTAAGGAAGTAAAAGGATCCTATGGCTTCTCCTTGGAAGAAATTGAGGGTCTTTTAAAGGAAGCAGATGAAAAGCTAGAGCTGCTTAAGCACTTTCCAGATGAAAAAGACATTGAAAAAGTGAAAAAGAAGTTAGAAGAAGTTAATACTGAATTATCTATGCTCGAAGAAGAGATTTTCTCATCTTTAGAACCAAGAGTTAGGGCCAAGGCAAAGGAATCTCACAAGAAGATCTTTAGAACACTAAATTCTCTTGGAGAATTAACAGAATCATTAAATGGTGCTATTAGGGAAGCTATGAGTGCTTTACCTGGAATCAGAGAGGGAGAGTTAATTTCAAACGAACTCAATACATTAATCTCTAAAATTGAAGAAGAAATTAACTTTCTACCAGCGGACCTTAGAGAAAAGATATTAGATGAATTTAAGGCTCTCAAGACAAAATCAAATAGTATTGCATCTTTGTTAGAAGAAACATCTAAATTGAGATCTAAGGGAGAAGAAATACCATCAACTCTGCTCAATGAGATAAAGCAGGCCCATAATGAAATCATCAAGGCTCTAGATAAATTTAGAGATTCTTTAGCAGATACCGGAAATTCGGTTCTATCTGCCTCTGTTCTTCTATCTGAAGGATTTTCTCTTGATAGAATGCTATCAGAATACGCAAAAACGGCCGAACCCTTAATTATGAAGAAAAGAGAGCTCGAGAAGGAATTATCTAGCTTAGAAAAGCTAGTTAAAAGAAGAGATGAAGAAATGGGGAGACTTAAGCAGGAGCTAAAAGAACTTGGAAGTAAAATCCACGCGGCAATGCTGGATGTAAAAAGAGTCCTGTTGAAAGCAAAAGTGTCGGAGTATATTTATGAAGGAGAAAATGTTTCAGCCATCTCTGGATGGATACCACCCTCTCTAGAAAAGAAATTCCAAGATCATATGAAAGAAAGGCTTGGCTCCCTTGTAGAATTAGAATTTGAAGAGGATAAAAGAGGTCCTATTTACGTCCGACTTCCCTCTTTAGTTGCTCCATTTAGGCTCTTAACGCATAAAATGATGGGATATCCGCAAGCAAAGCAGCTAGATCCGACCATACTTGTATCTTTGCTATTCCCGATAATGTTCGGCATAATGTTCGGGGACATAGGTCATGGACTGGCTCTACTTCTCTTTGGTCTCTTCATCCGTAGAAAGGGAGGTCAGTCGCTAAAGGATCTTGGTGGGGTGCTAATTCCAGCCGGAATTTGCTCAATGATCTTCGGAGCGCTTTATGGTGAGGTCTTTCTCATCGAGGCATACCATCCCCTTCTAGTGTCTCCCATACATGAGCCGTTTAAGATGCTCCTTGTGGCAATTACTTTTGGATTGATCCATCTTAACATAGCTTTCATAACCAATATCTTCAATAAAGTCGCTCAGAGAGAGTATCTGGCTTCTTTGTCTGGATATGGAGGGTTGCTTACGGTACTTATGTACGACTTTGCCGCATATGCAGTGTACAGATCCAAAGGCAATGTTACTGCTTCGTTTGGGGATCCTTATATGAAGCTTGCAGGAGCTATGCTGGGAATAACAGCCATTACGATACTCATAGAGCCTAAACTTAAGGGTCACGGATTATTCGATGGAGTGATGGAATTGTTTGAGGCAATACTGGAAGGAACCATCGGACTTCTAGCGAATTCTCTTTCCTACCTCAGATTAGCTGGTTTTGCCATCGCTCATGCATCCTTTGGTGTAATTGCCGAGTCCATTGTTGGAGAAGGTGGTAGCCTGATTACTTTCATGATAGCAAACGCATCAATGAACTTGTTCGCTATGGGATTAGAAGGGATGGCTGCGTTCATTCAAGCTTCCAGGCTCACATTGTATGAATTTATGACTAAGTTCTTCAGAGAAGGGGGCAGACCGATGAAAACAATTGACAGCTTGTTGGGATAGAAATTTCTGGAAAATATTTTAATAAAACCATGTTAGCAAATAGGGAGGATCTTTATGTCTCCGACAATGAGGAAGGTGTTGCTCTACTCCCTTATCCTAGTTCCTCTGTTCATTATATTCATATCTGGGCGCATCATAACGACAGTTGCAGCTGAAGAAACGGGCGGGGTTGAAAACTCCGCCAAGAAGTGGGCGTTCTTAGGCGCTGGCATAGCAGTCACAGGTTCTACCTTGGCTGCAGGCATAGCACTTTATGGAGTTGCAATCGGAGGAACTGCTCTCCTAGCAGAGAGACCAGAACAATTCGGTGCAGTTCTGCTTCTTGGTGGTCTTGCAGAGGGCGTTGCCATCTATGGGTTGCTAGTGGCTATCCTCATACTTGGAAAGATCTGAAGCAACAAAAAAAATCTTCCGGAGGATTTCGGTCGAAATCCCCTCTTTCTTTCCTATTATTATAGTCCTTAGCGCTTGTGCTTCCCATTCGGTTCTAAATACATACCAAATCAAGAAAGCTGATCCTATAAAGTTCCGTCTCGCAGCAAACGCCGTTCTTTCTAACAAATCGCCAAAGTGCACAAATTCCCAAATGAAAGGTTCTTTTATGTCTGCATGAACATCTAGTATCTTCTTAGCGAGTTTAGAATATTTGCTTGTTGTAGATAGATTCCTCAAAGCAATTTCGAAGTCTCCTGCAGTAGATAACACATTATAAGCCCCTAAACCTATGAACTTGCGCAATATCAATATTTTTTCATTATTACCGGAGTATAGTGCTCTCAGACCTACAAGCAATAGCCTTTCTTGAATATAACTGTAAAAAATTTCTTTTACCTTTTTCTCTATAAAACGGGATTTTAGTTTTTGTGTGAGCATTTTAGCGTAGGAACTCTCTAACAACACGTCTAGAAGTGCAATGTCCTCTACTCCACTTTTTTGCCAATCTTCTAAGGCATTAATAATTGGTCTAAACACAGGATGTGTGGACATTTGTTTGGTTTCGATCACGTTTAGTAATCCCGTAGTTCCTGGGAGGAATTCTCTGAGGGGAGCTTCCTGCTCTAACATCTTTTTTTGTGATATTTTTGCGTAGATGATCTTTCTTAATATTTCTAGGTCGTATTTTGAGAGATATGCACGCACTAGTTCTGCCATCCTATTGTCAAATAGAGATATTATGTGAAAAAGCCTGTCATACATTACTTTATTAATTTTCCTCTCAATCTCGCTATTATTTGAGAGGAGATCTTCCTCTGCTTTCAGAAATTTGGCATACTCTGTATTTGAAAGATTCCAAATAAGCTGATCCAAATTTTCAGATTCTATCAGAGCGATAATCTGCTTGTAGGATAAAAGATGTAAAGAGAGCCCGTGGCTCCTAATTACAGAATATAGTCTTTTTCCGCTTATCATAATTCATGCGCCTCTCTTTAACATTCTATATTTTTTAATCCTAAGGAAATCCTCCAGACTTTCCTCTTCCAGCCTATCTTCGATATATTTGATGGCTCTTTCATGTTCAGGTATTATGACTTTTCTAAGAGTATTCACCCTCCTCATGGTGTCAGCAACTTCAATTGCAAGCCTTTCAAGAGCGGCTTCTAACATTACAACAGCAATTAGGTCCTCCATCAGTTGTTGAAGCTTACTTAGTGAAGAAAGGAGGGGGGCTTCGAGCGACGGAAATGGCTTGAAGCCCTCTTGAATTATTTTTGCTTCTGGGATCTCTACTCCCATGAGGCTAGTGGTTTTCACATCAACTAAGAAAGGTCTGCTTAGAAGCTCTGCTTTTCTCATTCCTTCTGCTCCAGACACTGCATATGCTGTCTTTAAGATATCGTACACTTCTAGCATTTTTTCTTCCAAAAGCTTCCTTTCAATCAACCGGGATTGTAGCGCTGAAAGTTCTTTAATCAGCTTATCTCTCTTCATTTCTAGGGTTTCAGCACCCATTTTGAAGAATTGAACCCTTTTTCTCAGTTTTATTAAGAAGCCTTTTGTTGGAGCTACTCTCCCAACAGCCTTAAAGGCCACTTAAGTTCACCCAGCCCTGTACTTCGGGTGGAACTCTTTCATCACTTCTTTGCTTATTCTCGTGAGTTCTCTTTCAGGTATCATTGCTAAGAGTTCCCAAGCTATGTCCAGAGTCTCTTCAATTGTTCTTCTCTCCTCAAATCCTTGTTTTATGAATTTCTCCTCAAATTCCGTTGCAAACTCGTAGAATCTCTTTTCTCTCTCGCTTAGACCTGCCTCTCCTATTATGCTGGCAAGTTCTCTAGCCCTGGTTCCCATTGAATAAGTGGCATACAGCTGATCCGAAACTGCTTTATGATCCATCCTTGTTTTTCCTTCACCAATGCCGTCTTTCATAAGTCTGCTTAAGCTTGGAAGCACGTCTATAGGCGGATATATTCCCCTGTTATAGAGCGTTGGGCTTAGAAAGATCTGGCCCTCGGTGATATAGCCAGTGAGGTCTGGTATTGGGTGAGTGAAGTCTCCTCCAGGCATTGTTAGTATTGGCATAAAGGTGATTGAGCCCAGCCTGCCCTTAATCCTCCCAGCCCTTTCATATAGGGAAGCGAGATCGCTATACATGTACCCAGGGTAACCCTTCCTACTTGGAACCTCTTCTCTAGCAGCACTTATCTCTCTTAGAGCCTCGCAGTAATTAGTCATATCCGTCATTATTACGAGTACGTCCATTCCCAAATCAAAAGCAAGATACTCGGCTGCTGTAAGAGCTACTCTTGGTGTGGTTAGCCTTTCTATGACTGGATCATCTGCAAGGTTGAGGAACATGACAGATCTACTTAGAGCCCCCAGCTCCTCAAATTGTTCCATGAAGAACCTAACTTCCTCTGTTTTCAAGCCAATGGCTGCAAAAACTATTGAGAACCTTTCTTCTTTCCCTGGAACGAACGCTTGCCTCGCTATCTGGGCAGCTACCTCATTATGAGGTAGTCCTGAGACCGAGAATATTGGTAGCTTCTGACCTCTGACGAGACTAAGCATTCCATCTATCGCTGAGATGCCAGTTTCAACGAACTCGTCTGGATAGTCTCTGTTTACTGGGTTAATTGGCTTACCATCTATTTCTCTGTAGTCCTCGGGTCTAATGGGGGGGCCTCCGTCTATAGGCTCCCCAGCACCGTTAAACATGCGCCCTATCATGTCGCTCGAGACAGGGAGCTGGAGGGTTGTCCCAGTGAACCTAATCATAACATCGCTTTCAATTCCTTCAGGGTCTCCCAGTACCTGAACTACAATCATATCTTTACCAGCTTCAAGAACCTGGCCAGTCCACTCCCTTCCTTCTTCGGTGAAGATCTTCACAACCTCTCCATATTTTGCTCCTGGGACTCCTCTCATAATTATGAGAGGACCTTTTACCTGTTCTATACCCCTAAATACCAATCCGCTGATGCTCATCTCACACCACCGCCTTCTTAACTTCAGAAAGTTCTATCTCAAGCCTTCTCATGATGTCTTCTATGGTTTTTTCCACCTGATCCTCCTTTACGAACTTCAGTCTCCCAAGATCACCTAGAACTTCCATTTCTTCTATTTCCGTGAAGGGAACGCCTGCATCAACCAATGGTTTGACCTTCTTATAGAATTCTAGCAGTGTCTTTAGGATTAGAACTTGTTTGCGAGGCGGACAGTAAGTATCCACCTCATGATATGCGTTTTGAACAAGGAATCCTTCCCTTATGAGCTCCCCAATTAGAATAATTAGCCTGTTTTCATCAGAGAGAGCGCTTTCTCCAACCACGCTAGCTATCTCTTCAAGACGGGATGATTCCTGAAGTATCGTCATAGCCTCCTCTCTTAAACCATACATATCTATACCTGTTTCCTTGGACCACCATTCTCTAACATTGTCCACGTATTTAGAAAAGCTTTGAAGCCAATTTATGGCTGGGAAGTGCCTCTTGAAAGCAAGAGTTGTATCAAGTGCCCAAAAAGTTCCTACATACCTAACTGTGTGTTGTGTTACTGGTTCATTTAGGTCACCACCGGACGGACTTACCGCCCCTATTATGCTGACCGATCCTACCCTGTTTCCTCCCAGTGTTTTTATTTTTCCTCCTCTCTCATAGAAAGCCGCTATGTAATCTGGGAGATATGCGGGATATCCTCTCTCTGACGGAATCTCCTCTAGCCTTGAGCTTAGCTCTCTGAGAGCCTCTGCCCAACGAGAAGTCGAATCAGCGGTCAAAACAACGTGATATCCCATATCTCTATAGTACTCAGCGTAAGTTATGCCCACGAATATGCTTGCTTCTCTTGCTGGAACAGGCATGTTGCTGGTGTTAGCGATAAGTATGCTCCTTCTCATTAGAGGCTCTCCAGTTCTCGGATCAACCAGCTTTGGGAAGTGTATTAGAAGATCTGTCATCTCATTTCCTCTTTCTCCACACCCTACGTAAACAACTACATCAGCATCCGCCCATTTGGAAATCTGATGTAAAGTAACCGTCTTGCCCGTACCAAAACCTCCCGGAATGGCTGCGGTTCCTCCTTTCGAGAGCGGGAAGAAAGTATCAATGACCCTTTGCCCTGTTATTAGTAATTCAGTTGCACCCAGATATTCCTTAAAGGGTCTCGGAACCCTAACTGGCCACTTATGATACATTTTAAGTTCTATTTCTCTCGAGTCCTCTCTTAGAGTAGCAATTACATCTTCTATGTGATAGCTACCCTCAGGAGCTATTTCGAGGATCTCTACTCTTCTAAAGTTGGGAGGAATCATTATCCTATGTATTATGGCTCCCTCACGGACTTCACCAATCGGGCTTCCAGGGTCTAGCTTGTCTCCCTTCTTAACAACTGGTTTGAACTCCCACTTTCTATCTCTAGGGAGTGTTGGAATTCTGATTCCTCTTTCTATGAAAGAACCTGCTCTTTCAGCGATTTTTTCGAGAGGTCTTCCAAGACCATCAAGAACCTGTCCCAGCAAACCAGGGCCTAGTTCCACGCTAAGAGGCTCTCCTGTCCTCTTAACAGGTTCTCCAGGAGACATCCCTGTGGTAGGCTCATATACCTGAATAACCGCCCTATCGCCTTCTATCCTAACTATCTCTCCTGTAAGTTCCTCTTCTCCTACCAAGACAACTTCCCTTACTCTTGCTCCTCTCATGTCATCCACTATCACTACTGAACCCTTTATGTGTCTGATTACTCCGACACCCAATTCACCACTACTCATTCATCACTCCCCCCAAAAAGCATGTCTATAAGTTTTGGTTCGTTCTTTTCCCTGTATTCCATGAGTCTCCCTTCAAAAGTGTTGTAGAATCTCCTTAAATCGCTTTCATCTCTTGCTATAAGCCCTCCGAGTATCAGGGCTTTTCTAGCCGTATCCACCTCAAAGTTGACTTTCAATTCCTCACTTAGTTCCTTAGCTATTCTTCTTAAAAGAGGAATGTCCTTTTCCCTGCCCCATAAGTAAACTGTATCAGTACCAAGGTTCTCTGCTGCTTCTCTTGCATATTTCTTAAGTATCTCTTCATAATTCCATTCTGGAACCTTATTTTCTGCTATGAGGGCAAGTTGTTGCCTTACTTTTTCGAAAAGGAGGTCAAGATATCGCATTTGCATTGCCATGGTGTCTCTTTTAATCCTCACTTCAGCAGCGCTACTTCTTTTGGCAAGCTCATCCTTCATCATTCGCTCTATTTCTCTCTCCTTTGCCTTTTTTATCCTTTCTGCCCTTTTCTCTGCCTCTTTTATGATCTCTTCGGCCTTTTTCTTGGCTTCCTCGATCATTTCATTGGCTTTGTTCCTAGACTCCTCTAAAAGAGCGTCTATCATCTCTGCAAGTTCGCCTTTCTCGACCATTTTAGTCTCGATTTCCTTCACCTAGAACTACCTCCCTCAATACAACCTCAGCAACGCTATCTAGATTCTTTTTCGCCGTTTCTTCCATTTCATTCAGTTTTCTTGTCATCTCTTTGGTTATTCTTTCAACCTCCTTCTCGACGGTTTCTTCGATATTGGTTCTAAGCGCTGCTTCAACAGATTTTTCTGCATCTTCGATTATTTTCTTTGCTTTTCTTTCTGCTTCCTTTAATATTTCCTCTGCTTGCTTTCTCGCATTTTCTAAAATCTCTCTAGACCTTCTGTCAGCCTCCACAATTAGTTCAACTAGTCTCGGCATATCATCCCCCGACTAAACTTTTAATCCCTTAAAACCGAGAGATTTCTCTATCAAGTTACGAAGTTCTTCCAATCTGAGACCTCTCGGCTTCTTTAAATCTGGTATTATTGCAAAGATAGGTTTGAACAGTCTCCTTTGCAAGACCCTCTCCCTATAATCTGAAATCATTTCAGCTACGGATTCATTCATGAATACTATATCGGGTAATTTAGCTTCACCCTCCCTAAGGATTCGTAAAACTTCGTTTCTTTCCCTCACTAAAAGCGATTTAATACCAATTGCTTCAAAGGCTGAAGCTAATAATTCATCATTTGTTAGCAGCAACGGTTGTGAAGTTTCGTGGGTTTCACTCATCTTTGCGCTACCCCATCCAGACTGAGGATAGTAAAAAATATTAAAACACTGAGCTGATATCCCTATTAGTGGCGCGCGGGGGTGGCCGAGCCAGGTCAAAGGCGGCGGACTTAAGATCCGCTCCCATAGGGGTTCGTGGGTTCGAATCCCACCCCCCGCACCACATTCCTAAGTAATCTCTCCTAAAGAAGCCGTCCATATGGACGGCTTTTAATATGAATTCTGACTGCTAAATTCCTCAAAAATCGTGATGACATTAGAAGAAATAGGCATCATTGATAAGCAATTTAAACTAAAATTCGCAAGATGCTCACAGAAAGAGAATGTGAGATGTTCCAAATTGAAAGATCAGATCATTGAAAACGAAGTTAAGTTGAGGATTGGGCATAGTGCATTTCTAGATTTATTGAAGAAGCATGGAATAAGGTTTTCTGTCTATGAGCCGATATCTCAGAGGGATCTTATCTTTGATTTCCCTGATTTGAGATTATTGAAAAGAGATCAGCTTTTCAGAATAAGGTTAGAGAACGAGCAGCTAAAATTAACTTTCAAGGGAAAAAGAGGTCTATCACGGTATTCTAAAAGAAGAATCGAGATGGAGGAAAACATCAGATCAAAGCGGGCTACAGATATCCTGAAAAGAATAGGCATCCAAGTCTCTGAGTTGCCTTTCACACTTGAAGAGATAATCAAGCTACTTGTCCAAAACGGAATGAATATTGTAGTGGAGGTAGTTAAAGAGAGAACTCCTGTAATCTTAGAGGGTTGGCACTGCAAGGTCTATTTAGATAAGGTTAGAGATCTCGGAGAATTTGTTGAGATTGAAGGTGAAGGAGCAGATCTGTTGGTCGATATCCTTGGCGTTTCTAAGGCTGTTGTTAGGGAGAGTTATGCTGAAATGTTGGCTCATTTCTCGAGTAATGATTCTAGTTGTTGACTAGTCATCATTCCATTAGTTCCGAGGAAACTCCTGACTTCCCCAGTATAGATTTGGATATTTCTGAAGCTTTTGTCCTTATTTCCCTTTCATCTAGGGTTATCAGCTTCCTCTCTCTCAGCACTATTTTTCCATCGATGATTACCGTGTTTACATCAGTAGATCTTGCAGCATAGATTAGATGAGATAATACTGAGTGGAGCGGGGTCCACCACGGCATATCTGTATTTAGTATAACGATGTCAGCAAGTCTGCCCTCTTCTATAGAACCTACATTAAGTCCTAGGTTTTCTGCTGGTATAATTGTAGCCATATCAAATACCTGTTGTGCTTTCATAACCGTTGGATCCTTCTTAGCGCATTTGTGTATTAGGGCGGCGGCTTTCATTGTTTCAAACATATCTACAGTGTTATTGCTAGCAGGTCCATCCGTTCCTAGACCAACTGATACGCCCTTAGATAACATTTCTGGAACTGGAGATATGCCAGCGGCTACTTTCAGATTGCTAATCGGGTTGTGAGAGACTAGCACGTTTTTGTTTGTCAGAAGGCCTATTTCATCTTCATCAGGCCATACAACATGCGCAGCTATAACCTTGGCTTTAAAGAGCCCTAGATCTGCTACGTGCCTCACTGGAGTTTTCCCATACCTCCTCTTTATCTCTTCAACCTCGGAATAATCCTCGGCAAGGTGAATTTGAATTAGACAATCGTTTTCAAGTGCAAACTCTATGCTTTCCTGCAGAAGATCAGGAGAGCATGTGTAGGGGGCGTGGGGCCCTATGGACGGTATGACAAGCTCTTCCTTATCTTTCCACTCTTTAACAAAATCTTTAGCTATTCTGAAGGCTTTTTCTTTGTCTCTTGCTTGAGGTGTGCCGAAGTCCATGAATGACGAAGCTAAAATCGCTCTCATCCCTATCTCAATGGCGGCCTCAGCAATCTTGTCCTCAAAGAAGTACATGTCCGCAAGAGTTGTGGTACCTGTTCTTATTGCCTCAAACATGCCCAGTAATGCCCCTGTTTTTATGCTTTCTGGGTCTAAGTTAGCCTCTATTGGCCAGATCTTCGTGTTAAGCCACTTCATTAGCTCCATGTCGTCAGCTATGCCCCGAAGTAGGCTCATAGGAATGTGAGTATGGGTGTTAATTAGTCCGGGTATTGCTACCATTCCCTCTCCATTTATTATCTCATCTGCATTGCTAGGGAGATCTTTTCCGATTTTAGCTATGTACTTACCCTCTATCAAGATATCTGCTTTCCTCAGGATTTTCCTGTTTTTATCTTGTGTAACTACTGCTTCTAAATTCTTAATTAGGATGCTCTCCATGTTCCTACCCATTTAAGGGTTCCGAGAAACTTAATAACAAAACCGCTGTCCTGCTGGGATACTTAACGTCCGAAAAACAAGCCCTCCAGAACCCCTTAAAAGAAGAGATAAAGGAGGAGATAAGGGAAATCGCCTTCATGCTGGCTAAAGAGCTGAGTAATGCCATAGAACGTGAACTTAAGAAAAGAAAGAACTAACTATCCTTCCCCTCTTTTTTGTTTAATACTTAGGTAGCGTCAAAGTGTAGTTATATGAAATGCTCGCAAGTTAAGAGGATGAGATTATGAAGCCTGCAGATTT
>CAYZRF010000001.1:58200-145461 GCA_964480775.1 uncultured Nitrososphaerota archaeon | reverse complement strand
CTCCAGCCTTAAAGTGCTCATCAATTACAAGGGTGCTGCATCCGAGTCTTTTTGCTGTTATGGCTGCAGAAAGACCTGCTGGTCCTCCACCTATCACGGCCAACTCAACATCAAACTTTTCTACCTCTGGATTCTCGTACAAACTGGAAGGGAGCGTTCCTAACCCTTGTTTTTGTCTTTGAACGTTTAAACCTTCTTTCACAGGCACTATACACGTTCTAACATTCGGAATACCATTTACTGTCATCAAGCAAGAAGAACACTTTCCAATCCCGCAGAACCATCCCCTAGGTCTGTTTCGTTTGTAGCTCCAAGTGAATGTCTTGAGACCGGATGCATATAGCGCAGCTGCTATGCTTTCCCCTTCATATGCCTCAATTCTCTTTCCCTCGAACATAAATGCGACTAACTTCTCTCTTGGGAATTCAAGAATTGGGTGAGACGTTATCCTTCTGTTCAAGGGCACCAACATTGCTCTCTACTGAGGATAGAATAAAACCTTAACAAAAAGGGAATCGAATCTGTTAGCCTTATTTGATCCTTGGAAATATGGGGGTTAAGTCTTTTGCGAATTCTATCAGCTCCTCTTGCTCAGTTTTAGTAAGTTCCCTATATCTTTCCGCGGCTTCTAAAATTAACGGAAGTAGCTTAGGATCTCCTGCTGAAGCCACTGTGGTCACTCCTTGAGATAAGGCGAAGCGCAGGCATAGTTCTATCTCCTCCTGCTTATCAAAAGGCTCATACCAAGTTTGGTATCGCCTATTTTCCGTCTTCCAAGGTCTTTTTGCGAAGGCTTTTATGGCTATTGTACCTAGATCTCTTTCCTCGGCTATCTTAAGGAGGGGTTCATAGTCATTTTCTTTGCACCTATGTCTCCGAAGCACAAAGTTCAAGGGAAACATGATTGTATCGAAGTCAAATTCCTCAAGGGCTTTAATCAGCGTAGGAGGTCTGTGACTTGTTATTCCGATGTATTTTATCAGACCATTTTCTCTGGCCTCTTTCATGGCTTCTAAGGCACCTCCTGATCCCATTACTATTTTAAGATCTTGAAGATCATCTAAAGCGTGAATCTGATATAGATCTATGTATTCGACTCCGAGCCTCTCCATGCTTAAGAATAGCTCTTTTTCTGCTTCTTTTTTCGTTCTTTTGAGGGTTTTGCAGGCAAGAAAAATCTCTTTCCTTCTTTTCTCAAGCCAAGGACGAATTCTTCTCTCAGCTTCTCCATAGCTTGGTGCAACATCGAAGTGATTTACTCCATATGAGAGAGCAAGCTCTATGAGCGGATCTGCTTCTTCTTGCGAAATTTTTGAGAAAGCATAGCATCCAAGCGTGACTATGCTACTCATATGTTCTGTCCGCCCCAATCTTCTTCTTTCCATGGGCAACCACGCCAATTAGCAACTCAAGGTATTTAACCATGGCTAGAAAATATTTCTTAATCACTGATTTTATTCGCAGATCCTATTTTCAGAGTCTCGTGTTGAATCATTGGTCTAAAAGAAAACTGGGTTCTATATTTATTACGCTACAAGGTCAAGCTACGGAAAAAGGAAGACCTTTTTATGAAAAATTGTTAGGTGATTATGTGCTTTCAGATAACTTAATTCTCCTAGGCTCTCTTGCTAGTCTTTTTGCTGGGTTATTTACGGCCGTCGGAGCTTTACCTATGATCTTCACCTCAAATATTTCAGATAAGTTCTTAGATGCTGCTCTTGGGTTTTCGGCGGGGGTAATGCTGGCTGCTTCGGCCTTCAGCCTTTTAGTTCCAGCTATTGAAATGGCAGGTATAGGAAGGGTTTTCATTGGTTTGTTGGGAGGGGCTTTGTTTGTAGACATTGCGGATCGTTTGATCCCACATGAACACATTTTTAAAGGATATGAGGGCCCTCCTTCTAAGCTTTCTAAAGTTTCCCTAATGATTTTGGCAATAACAATACACAATTTCCCTGAAGGAATGGCTGTGGGCGTTAGTTTTGGTGGAGGAGATATTCGCACTGGCTTTGCTGTTTCTATCGCTATAGCGCTTCAGAATGTACCAGAAGGTATGGCGGTTGCATTTCCTATGTTAAGAGAAGGTTTTAAGAGAAGAAAGGCCGCCTGGTATGCTACTTTAAGTGGTCTTGTTGAACCTGTAGGAGGATTGCTGGGGATATCGCTTGTTTCAAAGGTAAGACCCATTCTTCCAATAGCAATGGCTTTTGCAGCCGGTGCAATGATATTCGTAGTAAGTGATGAGATGATCCCAGAAAGCCATAGTAAAGGTTATGAAAGAATTGCCACTTTCGGAGCAGTAATAGGCTTCGCGGTCATGATGTTTCTCGATAACTTATTCGGATAAAATGCTCATGAGCCAAGATCTTTCTGATTTATTGGTATTTTTAGGATAAAGGCAGCTTTTTAAGCCCCATTCAGCTAAAAAGGCATGATATATATGCTGAAGCTTAAAGCCAAACCTTTGGGATTCCCTGTTGGAAGACGTCTCGTTCTAATTAACGAAAAAGATGCAGCTACCCAAGGAATGAGAATGAATGACAGGGTTAAAGTTGAGTATATGAAAAGAAGGGCTTCGGCCTTTCTCTCGGTGTCTAGAAGTCATGTGGAACCTGGTGTGGCGGCCTTATCTCAAGAAGTTATGGAAATTCTAGAAGTAAAGGATGGTGGCGTTATTTCCCTTACCCTAGCTGGTAGACCTCCTTCCTTTCCCTACATTAAAAAGAAGATGGAAGGGCAAAAGCTACTTTCGGAGGAAATAAGATCTATCATAGAAGATGCTGTAAGTTATAACCTCACAGATCTGGAGATAGCTGCATTCTTGCTTTCTCAAGAGTTCTATGGAATGAGTATGGATGAAATAGAAGCTTTGACTAAAGCAATGGTTGAAACTGGGGAAAAAATTGATTTTGGAAGACCAGCTTTTGAGAAACATTCCATAGGAGGTGTACCAGGGAACAAAGTTAGCCTTCTCATTGTGCCGATCGTTGCATCATTAGGGGTCCTTATACCAAAGACATCTAGCAGAGCCATTACAAGCCCTACGGGAACGGCTGATACGATGGAAGTTCTTGCTCCTGTTGAATTCACAGCAGAAGAGTTTAGAGAGATAGCTTTGAAGGTCGGAGGAGCCATTGTTTGGGGAGGAAAGCTTGGTCTCGCTCCAACAGATGATATTTTCATAAGAGTCGAGCATCCTCTAGGAATAGATCCGCGAGGTCAGATGTTGGCCTCAATAATGTCTAAGAAACTGGCTACTGGAACTAAAGCACTTGTTATAGATATTCCAACTGGTAAAGGAGCAAAAGTAGAGAATGTTGAGGAAGCCGAACTCCTTTCTAGTCAGTTCGTAGAACTTGGGAGGAGGTTTGGAGTTAGAGTCCAATGTGGAATAACGTATGGAGGACAACCCGTAGGACATGCAATTGGGCCAGCCCTGGAAGCAAAAGAAGCACTAGAAGCGCTTCAAGGAAAGGGACCAGCAAGTTTGATTGAGAAATCGACTTCTCTAGCTGGCATGTTATTGGAGATGGCCGGCGTTGCTACAAGAGGAAGTGGGAAAGGGCTAGCCGAAGAGGCTTTAGCATCAGGAAAAGCTTTGAAGAAGATGAGAGAAATCATAGGAGTTCAAGGCGGTAACCCAGACGTTAAACCAGAGGAAATTCCTTTGGGTCAGTATACAGCAGAGATACGGGCTCCTTGTGATGGGTATGTGACAGATGTTGATAATCATTCCATAAAAGAGATAGCACTGGCTGCTGGAGCTCCTTCTGAGAAAGGAGCTGGAGTTTTATTACATGCCAAAGTAGGGTATAAGGTAGAAAAAGGCAGTCTGTTAATGACGATATATGCAGAAAGGGAATCTAAGCTAACAGATGCCTACAATGTGGCGATGAGGAGCAAACCCTTTACTGTAGAAGGGATGTTGTTGAGAAGAATCCCAGATTACACTTAAATCAAAGAGAGGCAGGGTCCTTATCAATAAAGCATGGATAAGAGCTTGTAAAAACAGATTATAAGTTAGGAAATCTCTTTAAGAGCCCTATCTACGGCGATCTTGGCCTTTTTGTAAGTAACCACGATGCTTTTGGCAATTGGAGTGAGTTCAGCTTTACCTCCCCCTCCTCTTCCTCCTCTCCTAGTGACAACTAGCTTCTCCCCTATCTTTTCCTCGACCCTTCTTATATGGCGAATTGCAACCCTATATGGTATATTGAGTTCTTTTGCGGCTTTAGAGATACACCCAAATCTGTCAATTTCTTCTAAGAGTCTAACTCTTCCCTCGCCTAGAACGTATTTTCCCTTTAGAAGTAGCATTATCTTAACTGCTACTTTCTCTGGTTTAGAAGAACTCATCTGCTTCTAAAATGTCTGTAAAAGTAATAAAACCATGCTTTAAGGGACGATTAATTATCAGTTAGAATAAATAAGATGTTCATATCATCAGTATAGGGCATGGAATTCTCTTCCACAAACTCTAATGCTTTCGAAATGCTTGCAGAGCCAGTTAAAAGACTAGTAGAGGAAAAAGGTTTCATGGAACCAACGGATCCCCAAGCCAAGGCGATTAAACCTATATTAGAGGGCAAAAATGTGCTCTTAATAGCCGCAACCGGAACAGGTAAGACAGAGGCAGCTTTTCTTCCTGTGTTAAGCAAACTCTTAGAAGAAAAGAGGATAAGAGGGGTTAAAGTTCTGTATATAACCCCGCTGAGGGCTTTGAACAGGGATTTAATGGATAGGCTACAATGGTGGTGCAGTAAACTGGATCTTTCAATAGGGGTAAGACACGGAGACACTTCCGTGAGAGAAAGAAGGACTCAGGCCGATATGCCTCCTGACATATTAGTAACCACGCCTGAAACTTTGCAGATAATGCTCATTGGCAGAAAACTGAGGGAGAACCTACTAACTGTGAGACACGTTATCATAGATGAGATCCATGAGCTAGCTGAGAGCAAGAGAGGTGCTCAGCTTGCTTTAGCCCTGGAAAGGCTAAAATGGTTGAAGAAAGGAGATTTCCAGATAATAGGGCTCTCAGCTACAGTAGGCAGCCCTGAGGATGTTGCACGCTTTCTGGTTGGATCCTCAGACTCTTATGAGATGATATACGTACCCATAGTCAAGTTGATGAGAGTTGAGATAGCATATCCAAAGCCCACCCCAGAGGATGTTAAACTCGCTTCAAAATTGTACACATATCCAGATGTTGCAGCTAGGCTTCGTTGTATAAAGAAAATCGTTGAATCTTCTAAATCCTGCCTAATATTTACGAATACAAGACCCATGACAGAAGTTCTTGGAAGCAGGTTTAAGCTCTGGGATGTCTCAATTCCGATAAATGTGCATCACGGGTCTCTGGCCCTAGAGAGCAGGCTTAGAGCTGAGAGAGGACTAAAATCTGGGACATTAAAAGCTTTGATAGCGACTTCAAGCTTAGAACTTGGCATAGATATAGGATCCATAGATATGGTGATACAGTACAACTCCCCAAGACAGGCAACTCGATTGGTTCAGAGGGTTGGAAGAAGTGGGCACAGAGTAGGTGCTATTTCTAAAGGTACGGTTATAGTTCAAAACTCTGATGATGCAATCGAGGCCCTTGTTGTAGCTAGAAGGGCAATGTCGGATGAGCTTGAGCCTGTGAAGATCCCTGATAAACCTCTAGATGCTTTAATGCATGAGATAGCTGGTTTTCTTCTTATAAAGAAGAGATGGGCCGTAGATGAAGCTTATGTAATTATTAAAGGAGCTTATAACTACAGAAATTTGGGATTTGAAGAATTTGTGGAGCTTTTGAGGTTCATGGCCCATATGAGAAGTCCCTTTCTAGGGCTCTCCTTCAAGGAAGTTGAGTTCTTTAGGGTGGGCCCCCCTGAGAGAATTTACACATACTATTTCGAGAACCTGTCTATGATACCAGATGTGAAACAGTATTTAGTAATAGATCAGGACTCAGAAGAGCCAGTCGGTATTTTAGACGAGCCTTTCGTGGCAGAATATGGAAAGCCCGGGGTTAAGTTCATAATGGCTGGCGAAGTTTGGACAGTAGTTCAAGTTTTTGAGGATCGTGTATATATAAAGAGAGCTGAGGATCCCTTAGGAGCCGTTCCAAGCTGGGTTGGAGAGGAAATCCCCGTTCCCTATGAGGTGGCACAAGAGGTAGGATTTATTAGGCGGTTTGTTGAGGAGAGGTTTAAAGAAGGAAAGACCTTATCGGAGATAGCGGAGGAGCTATCTCGAAAGTACCAGTCTACGCCTGATTTTATAGCTAGAGGCATAGAACCAATTCTTGAGCAATGTAAATCTGGTTTCCCAGTTCCAAACGACAGAAGAATTGTTGTCGAATCCTACAAAGACCTTGTAACAGTTCACGTTCTTGGTGGAACTCTAATAAACAGAGCTCTATCCAGGTTTATTTCTGAGGCGTTGACCGAAAGATTTGCAAAACCCGTTGCTGTTAGCGAAGATCCTTATAGGATATACCTTAAGGGTCAAGTTTCTCCTGAGGAAGTTTCAACGATCCTTAGAGAAGAAAGCGGACCAGACATCGCCACGCTTGTGAGGAGAACGATGGAGAAGAGTGGTTTCTTTAGATTTAGGATAACCCAGGCAGCTAGAAAGATGGGAATATTGGAGAAAGGAGCCACACTAAGCAGAGAGTTCGTCGATAACCTAATAGATGCCTTAAGAGATACTCCCGTCTATAAAGAAGCTTTTAGAGAGGCCATTGAGAGAGATATAGACCTCAAAGGTGCAGAAAGACTACTAATGAGGATAAACAGTGGAGAAGTTGAAGTGATATGCGTAGGAGAACTTGAGAATCCAACCCCGATTGCAAAGATTGGAGTGGATCTCATAACAAGAAAGTTGGAAAGGGTTCCTTTGGAGAGGAAGAGAACTTTGAAAGTTGCAAAGATGAAAGTGGAGTTGTTAAGTCAATTAAGGACTTTTGCTTGTCTTGAGTGTAAGGGATATATCGAAGAGATCGAGCTACATAGACTAGATGATGAACTTATGTGTCCGATCTGTGGCTCTAAGTTAATTGGCATGACCGATGCTGATGAATTCGAAGTTGGATTAGTTCTCACTAGATCAAAAGAAGGAGCTCTTAACAAAGAAAGTAAAAGGATTTGGAGAGATTTAAGGAGATCTGCCTTCTTAATCTCCAAATTTGGTAAGGTAGCAGCTATAGCATTGGTTAGCGGACTTCCTCAGAATACAATAGAGAAGATTCTAGCAGAAGAGCCAAGGCTCTCCTCGAAATTTTATGAACTTCTTTATGAAGAAAGAAAGAGTTTGGCTTCAAGAAGGTTTAAAGAGAGATGGAGGTTGTATTAATCCGAAAATACCCTCTCAAGCTCTACAAATTTTTCAACGAAAAGATCAGCGCCTTCTATTTTTCTTCGTACAACCACGGTATAACAACCAAGCTCTTTTCCAGCTAAGACATCCCAAGAGGAGTCTCCAGCAAAAACAGTCCTTCTAGGATCTGCCTTTAGGCGTTCTAATGCTATTGAGAGTTGTTTCTTCCTGTTTAGTGAGTATTCCCTAGTTATCAAGAACTCAAAGAACGGTAACACTTCGAGTCTCTTTAGGGCTATAGTAGCAGGTTTAGCCGATTGAAATGTGATGAGAGCCATTCTTACTCCTTTATCCTTAAGCCTTGAAAGCATTGCCTTGAGTTCTGGGTCTGGAAAAGCACCAAGAGCTGCCCTAACTTCTTCGCTTTCTACAAGATCAAACGCCTTTTTTCTAAGTTCTTCATTTCCCTCTGTTGTCTCTAGAATGCTGGGTCCTAAAGGTTTCAGAGGATGATCTGTCTTTATTATTTCTCTGACTCTTTCTCTTAACTCATCCCAGTCTATGTCTAACGTCACAAGGGTTCCATCCATATCTGTCACTAAGAACTTATATCGGATCATTTTACCTCACTGGAATTTAGTGTTACCCTCCTGGAGCTCCGTGGAAAACTGAATACTTCCAAACCATTTCCCACAGGTCTTCTTCCTTTAAAGTTTCAGCTTTGACAATAATCTCGTCTATTTTTAGAAGTAGTTCGTGGTGTCTTCTCTCATCCTTAAGAATGTACTCTACTAGTAATCTCGTCCTCTCATCAGTTATATGCTCAAGCAAAGTTGAATAGGTCTCAATTGCTTGTTTTTCAAGCGCTATGTGTCTTTTTATTTGTTCACCAATCCTTTCGCTCTCCTCCTCGGTTAAAAAGATCTTGGCCCCAGATATTAGGGCAATCATTGCCTCTAACATGTTTGCGTGTTTCATGGAATCCAAGGCTATTCCTCTTATTAATTCCCTTACAAGCACGTTTTCAACGCCTTTAACACTTTTATTCCCTTCCTCTACTATCATATTCTCCAAATCTATCTGTTTTTTCAAGAATGAGATCAAGTCCTCTCCTTCTAATACCAACTACAACCCCTACCATTTAACTACCTAAAAATAAATTAAGCTTCACGTTGAAGTTTTTGAGAAGGGATTACATTTCTTTTCATACTTTAAGAGGAGTTCAGCCTCCGTTGCATGGGGTCAGAGGATTTTTGATGATTTGAATTAACTATGTTAAACATAAGTGGCCCGGGTTATTGTATACATTCCTGATCTTTTTGATCTAATCGTATATAACCAATTCATACGCTCTTAACTTATTTCTATACCTAGTTTCCCGGCTATATCTGTTAGAAAGAACTTAATTGCATAGAGAACTGCATTAAATTCTGATTGAAAGTTGCTTATGTTAAGGCCCTCTAAGGGGATTGATTGGGTTGTTCCTATGTTTCCCTCCTCATCTATATCATATCTGACCTCTGCTAAGATATAGTGAGTATTTAACAGTTCTTTGTAAAGTTTAAGTTCTTTTTCTCCTGGAATCATTGATTTTGGAAGTATATAGCCTCTGATTATCAACCAAGGACCTGCAGCCCATACGCCTACGGTAAAGGGCTTGTCCTCTATGGACCAGTTGCTTAAGATTAGCCCTTTCTCTTCATCTAGGGCGTACTTAACACCCATTTGGTCCAAAAAGGATCCTACAGTTTTCAAGATCCCAGAACTCACAAATTACACCTTTGTGTCAGTTTAGGAAACTGTTGAGATATAAGTTTATGGTATCAAAATTGATCAAGCGCTTTCTGTCTCTTTGCCAAGAAGTAGGCTCATGAGTTTTTGTAAATCTATCTCAACTCTGCTCCTCCAACCTACAATGACTTCGTCTTCCTCACCAAGGGAGAGGTATCCCATTCTAAAGAACCTCTCAACTATGGCTCTAGCCCTCCATGAAGGTATTTTCTTCTCAAGTAGTTCATCTATCTCCTTCCTCCTTACCTTACCACCCCTTGATAGGATTAAAGAGAGACATGCCGTTAAGGCAGCCATTTCATCTATTCTCCATCCTGAACCTCTTATTTCTGGCCAGTCTGGAGGATCCTTGAAGGTAACAAAGAAGCTACTGTAAAGAAGATCTTGCTCATCTTTCGGTTTCTCTCCTTCCTGTGAGATTGCTTCCACCCTAAGACCTATCTTCTCCAATTCCCTGTTAAGTAAGTCTATTACCTGAAGGTAGTTTCTTCCAAGACCTTTCTTGAGCTCCCAGCCCTTCACTCCTGGCTTAGAGTGGGTTCTAAAGAAGAGCATGTGAGCTGCTCTTCTCAACTTAGCTCTTAGCTCTGCCTCTTCTGACATTTCTCTTCCACCTTTCTTCATCTATAGGTATTGCGAGGGAAACCTTGGTTCCTAGTGGTTTCTCCAAAGGAACAAGCCACATTTCGCCTGAGAGAGGATCTCTTCTTATTGTAGCTTTTCCATAGCTACAGAGAAAACTTACAAGATAGGCTCTTTTTATGGTTTCTTCAAAGGTTATTGCACCAATAAACTCCCAGTATGGAACCTCGCCTCCTCTCTTTTTGGCTTCTTTCTTTAGTCTATTTTCTTCGCTTTCCAGAAAGGACAAGAATTCCTCCTCAGAGGCGAATCCTAGAGCCGCTAGCTCTGAAAGAGAAAGAGTTCCTGTTGACTCATTCTCTTCTATCAATTCCAACTTTCTTTCTTCGAGGGCTGGAAGGGTCCTCCAGTATTCAACAGCCCTTTCAAGAAACAAGGGGGAGACTCCTCTAGCCTCAACGATTGGCCTCCAACTCCTCCGAAGCACATCAGCAAGATCTTTGTCATCCAGTTTCTCTATTTTTAGAAGAACCAGAAGTGGATCCAAAAACATGAGAGAGGATCTATATCTGATCCACTCCTCTTGCTTCAGTATTACTGAAGTTAGACCAAGGACTGCCTCTAAGTCCAAGTAAAGTTCTTCTTCTGTCTCGAGTTCTGGGAGAAGTTGTCTTAATTTTTTAAATAGCTGAACAACATCGACCTGAAAAGGATCTGTCTCCTCTCTCAGGGTCTTCTCGCATAAGTCCAGTATCCTAAGCAGTATCTCTCTTCTTCTCTTTTGTTTGGATTTCATTTATCGTGCCTCGCTTTCTATTGATAGATAGTATAGATAATCTTACAATTACAATTATAAGATACAGCCACCCCATATAAAAAATCAAAATACAAATTTAACTAATTAAGGAAATTCAGTTTCAAATTCTGTTCAAAAGGCAAGGTGGGGATAATACTTTTGTTTTAAAAAAAAACTTTGGGTTATCTTTTTACATATGAAGTTATTGCCTTTCAGACAAAAACTCTGCTAGTTTGTTTATTTCAAAAAGAACCATACCTAACCTTGCATCCCTAGAACATACAGCGGTTAGAAGAAAGTTATCACCAGATGGAACCAAAACGATGAATCCTTCTGAACCAGCCACAAGAGCTCTTTGAAATTCTCCTTTTTCTAGCTCCTCAGTTATTCTCGATGCAATACTAAGTAAGGCAGAAGACATTGCTGCCACCCTTTCTTCACCAGAGCCAGATGGAAGCGATGATGCCATAATGAGTCCATCCATAGTTACAAGAGCCACTGCTTCCATTCCGGGTGTACGTTTTACGCATCCTTCTAAGAGAGAGTTAAGGTCAGAACCTGAAACGGACATGAATGTCACCCTTGGCCACTGGAGTAATGGTTGAAAAAATAAAAGTTTAGAGGGATTTTCATCTAAGTAGGTTATCTTATATGTTTCTATTTCAAATTTTCACTCTCCACAAAGCGGATAGAATGTCATAAAAGGTTGTTTGTTTAGCTAACTTCTCTTATCTTTGAGATTCCTTCAACATTTTGGACAACGATTATGTGTGTACCCGCTTTTAATCCAACTAGCCTTCTAGGTGTAGCAAAGATGCTCTGTCCTCCAGCTTCTTTAAGTATTTCAAATATTTGCTCGAACATTCTCTCCCTGTTGGCTGGATCCATATGAACATCAAACTCATCTACTACTCTTATAGGAGACTTCATTTGTTTTTGAAGGGATAGGAGAAAAGCTATTATGGCAGTACTCCTTTCTCCTCCGCTCTGCGTGAAGGGATCCAACTCTGCAAGAGGAGCTCCTCTATACCCTACAAAGATTCTCAGGCCCGCCTTTTCGACGTCTTCTAAATCTGAGAGTCTGACTTCGCCTCTGGCATCAAGTCTCTCTAAAATGTCGTTAAATGTCTTGTTTACCTCACCTATTAGAGCCCTTAGCCTTCTTCTCCATAATTTACTCCTTTCTTCAAGCTCTCTAATAGCCGCTTTTTTATTCTCTGCAAGAATTCTTGCTTTTTCCCTTAGCTCTTCAAGCATTTTCGTATAATTCAAGTACATCTGTTCAGTTTCGTCAGATACATCTGTTAAGCTAGAAAGTCTAGCTGAAGCAAATCTTATCTCTTGTATTATTTCATCAGGAGATCTTTCGGTCTCTACCTTCGGACCTATATTCAACGCTTCTTTCTCTAGTTCTGAAAGCTTTTGCTCTGCTTCCAATAACTTTCTCCTAAGTCTTGATATTTCTGTCTGTATCATCTTTAGCCTAAAATCGCTCAGTGCTTTCTCAACAGATGCTTCTATAAGCTCCTCCTGCTTCTTGAAGAAAGAGGCTTTTAGTGCCTCAACTTTTGCTCTAGCGGTTTCAACGCTTTTCATCGCGTCCTTTATTGATTCTTTCGACGATGCTTCTATCCTACCTAGCGCCCTTTCTTCAACAGAGAGCTCTAAAAAGGCATCCTCTAAGGACTCCCAGGACTTCTTTAGGACTTTTCTTGCGTTTTTAGCCTTTTTTTCAGCTTTAATGAGCTTATTTTTCCATTTATCAGCTTCTAACTCTCTTTTAGCTATCCTACTCCTTATTTTCTCCACATTCTTAAGTTGAAGACACCACTTGGACCAAGCAAGTTCTTGTCTTAGGCTCCTAAGCTTTTCTTTGATTTCTCTCTTCTCAAGAAGCCTTTTGTATTGTTCTTCCCAATAATTCATTGTTTTTTCGCTTTTTGAGAGTAGATCCTTTAGAGATTCCTCTTCACTAACTATCTCCTCTAATTTTTTCCTAGCATCTAAGATCCTTTCTCGATATTCATGTAGACCAGCCGCCTCTTCAACGAGTTTTAATCTATCTTCTGCAGAAAGACGGCTGAAATCGCCTACCATACCTTGGTGCATTATGATTAACATGTTGTTAGGGTTTATTCCAAGACGAGATAATCTGTAGACAACTTCTGCCTTGTCTATTGGTTTATAGTCCATTTCAAACCAGTAAGTACCGTCAGACCTTAGATATCGAGATATCCTGACCTCATCTTTTCTTGAAAAGGGAATTGGCCTCTTTCCATCGACTGGCCTATTGTCAAGCACTACTGTAACACGAGCAACGTTTTTTCCTCTTCTAATAAGATCCCTAAGCCTTCTAGACCTCTCAGTATATGTTTGACCCATCGCTACGGCTATTCCTAGTATTATCGAGGACTTTCCGGCCCCATTAGGCCCTGTTATTATATTAAGACCTGGTTTAAGAGGTACTCTAGAATACTCGTAGGACATGAAGTCCTCTAGCACGACTTCCTTGATGTAAGTTGATGGCATTGCTGGTCTCCTTGATAATCCGTCCTCCTACCTTGGAAGACATGGGTATATGCTGACCTAAAAAGAATTTGCAGGTTTAAGCTACTAACTATTTCGCTAGTTCCTTCCCTTTTTACCATTATCCTCTGTATGAACATGTTTTCTTCAATTAAGCTCTTCATTTAGCTTTGATCGCCATGTAGACCTTAGAATTAAGAAAGTTTATTTCTATGGGTTTTAAAACATATACATCCAAAAAAGCTGGTGGACAAAGCCTTACGTTCGTAGGATATTGTTTAATATTATCTGTGAATTCCTACGTTGATGGTTTTAGCAGGCAAGCTTTTCAAGCTTGAGGAGAGGATTCCATTAGAACTTATTGCTGAAAAGCTAAAAGATTGGAAAATGGAAAGAGTAGAAGAATATGGAGAACAAGAAATAAAGCTGATGAGTGAAATAAGAGAACTTGACTTTAGGAAAGATCTTTTGTGGGGAATATACTCTGAAGATAAGGTAATTCCGACCACCTATAGGGGAGAACAAAGATACAACTTATTTACAAGAGAGTCAGGTTTTTTCTTCACAGAGAATGAAAGAACGACGCTTCTTTTCGTCGTTGAAAAGTGGAGAATAGCAAACAACATAGCCTCAAAGCTAGGTGAGATAATTATTCCTGGACCTGGGGCTGTGGTAGAGGCAAAGATAACTCATGAGACCCTAAAAGAGTTACACGAATCCAATCCAGAGGCTACTAAAGTTATCTACTTCGATCAGGTCGATCTGCCAAATATAAACAAGTTGGCCCTTTATGGAAACGCTCTCCAGGATACCACCTTATACCATGAATACCTCAAGCATGGGAAAATTTGGTATGTCGTATTCGAGGACAAGAAATATGGGTTGGTTGTTGGACTTACCAGAAACTGCGTCGTGACCATTTTTAGTAAGATAGATGAGGAGACATTCATTAACTATGTACTCGAGAGGATAGTCCCTTTAATGGAGCGTGGATGATATTTTCGGAATATCTCGTGAAGTCCCTTTTATTTATTGTGAGTCGTTTTTGATTCTCCTTTGGGCCAAAATAGCTCCTGTAAGTACAAGTATCATTCCAATTATCTTGTTTGATGAAGACGTTTCGCCCAAAAATAGCATAGAGAGCAAAGCTATTTGAATTAGCATGGTGTTCTGCAAAACTGCTGTTTCAAATGCTCTTAGCTCCTCAAGAGAATGAATCCACAAAGTGAAGGCTAACGCTGTGTTCACTACCCCTAACCACACTATGTATATCCAAGATGATTTTACAAGCCCTGTACCTTCAATTACAAAGGAAAGGAGGAGAAGTGGAGCGCTTCCTAAGCCCATTGAGATGGTAGTTCTTGTGAGAGAGTCCAATCCTTCAGAATTTCTTTTTTCAACTAACACCATGTAAACTCCCCAAAAGAGACCAGATATGGCGGTGAATATCATACCTAGAGCTTTATCCATTGATCTAAGCCCTATTTCTGGGAGAAAGTAGATGGTTGCACCAACTACCGAGAGAATAAATCCTACCCACTGCGTTTTTCCAGGAGACCTCTTTTTTACGATCCAAGAAATGAGGGCCACAATAGCGGATTGAAATTTGAGATGAATGCTGAATCAGTCGCTCCAAGATAAAGTAAACCTAAGAACTGGAACGCAGGCATTCCTGCATATCCTGAAAGGCCTAAAAATGCGAGGTTAACCCATTTCTTCCTTTTTATTGCTGGTAAATTCCTCTTAGTTAGGAGAAAAACAGCCAATAGGCAAAGAAAGGCGAGAAAGTACCTACTACCAGCAAATAGAAGAGGACTGATTATTACTAGACCACGCTTAATTAGGATATAAGAAGAAGACCAGAGAAATGTTGTGAGAAGAGCTTCACTGAGAGCTATGTTTCTTTTTGAAACTGGCAACATTTATCGCATAGATGGAACTTTGCCCATATTTATAGAGAGAGTACATTACCTCCACTTCTTTCTACTATTTAGCATTTGGTTTTAGGCAACATGAGAAAGACTAGCGGCGCTCTCCTCTAGGGCTATCTTAATGGCTCTTTCCATCAAATCTATAGACATGCTTGGTGTAGGTTTATCCTTTTTTGCGGCTAAATCTGGTGAATGTGGAACGTGAATAAAACCGGATAGAGACCGAATTCCGAGCTTATCTATGGTTCTCAAGGACAGATACATAACGAAATTGCATAGATACGTTCCTGCAGAGTAAGATAGCTTCGCTGGGATCCCGTTTGACTTTAAGCGTTCAAGGATCCTTCTCGTAGGTAAGGTTGAGGGGTAAGCAAAGGGACCTTCAGGATCTATGGGCTCATCTATGGGTCTTATACCGTCGTTATCTGGGCGTCTAGCATCAACTATGTTTACAGCTACCCGCTCTACTGATATGACAAGTCTACTCGCAGCTAGGCCCGTATTAATTATTATATCAGGTCTTATCTCCTCGATCTTTGATATTATTTCTTTTCTTGCCCTATTAAAGGCAACTGGAAGTAGAAATCCGTGAATCTCTATGTCACCTACTTTCTTTCCATCTAGTATGTTTACAAGACGTTCAGTTGGATTTCCAGGTTCCTCACCCCACTTTTCGAATCCAGTAACGAGTGCCTTCAATTATCTCTGCACCAGCTCTTCTTTCAGATCTAGAATGATAAATAATTGACGTTTAAAGAGAATATGAGAACTACTCCAAAAATAGCACTTATGAGCCAGATGGGGGATAATCTATGAATTCTTGCTCTTGTCGCTTAATATTCTCATCTGGAGATATGATGTAACCCAACCAGCAGAGATAAAGACGGTAGCTGGCAAAGCCCCAAATCTTTCAACGATTGGAATCATCAACCCTAAGAATAGAGCGATGTGAATTGAGGTTAATAATCCAGCTCTTCCTCCAAATCTTTCCCAGTTCCTAACTGTAATTAAAGAAGCCACAAATAAGTCACCTAAACCAAATCCCAAATACCCCTTCGCGGGATAGGTCGGCAACAAAAGCATAATCGGTAATCCAAGCTGGATTCCTTTTTGACCGACTTCTACCATCATCTTTGTACCGAAAACATGAATGACATCAATTAATGTAAGAATAGCAACAAAAGCCAAAGAAGACCTCCAAGAGAAAGTGCTTGCCAAAATCAATGAAGTTCCAAACGCCAGTATTATTGCAAATAAGTTCAAGAGCTTTATATTCCAGAAAAAGAAGAAGCACAAGTAAAAGATGCTTGGCAAAATTATTGATAGCCAACGGTTTCCAGTGACAATTAGTGAAGTGAGATTGAGCACAAAACCTATTCCTACCATAGAAAGAACTAAAAGGAGGGCGCTTGGGGATATTGCTAAGATTGCGACAGCAATTGCCATGACAAGGGCCAAACCTAAAGCATCTTTCACCGAAAACTCTCCAGCTTCCATGAATCGCTTCATTCTATGTTCTACGTGCGGATAAGTCCAAAGTACTACGTTAAGGAATATTAGAGAGACAGTTGGAAGGATTAAATCTATCTGCATCTTTAACCCAACCCACGGTTTGATTAATAAATAACTGCCTTCCTTGGTGAGAAGAAGCCCAAGACTTCATTAATCATACGGAGAGACATGTTAAGGTTATTTCTCTTGCAAGTACACCGAATAGGCAGAAGCAAAGGGTATAGATAGGGCTGTTCTATCTCCAGCCTCCTCTATTTCTCCTAAAACGTAAATTATTGGAGGAGCGGTTAGTTCTAAGCTCTTTATAAGAGTAAGAAGTCTCTTTCCCTCTGACCATTCTTCAATCATTTCTAACAACTCACTAAGCCCAATAGCTCCTCCAAAAGCAACTATCTCTCCAACTACAAACTTTCCAGTTAATCTACCTCCTCCTACAATTTTTCCGAAGGGTTCGTATATTGGAGGGAGTATTTCTTTCATTTTATCTTCCAATCCCTTTTCTCTTAGTAAATCCTCTATCTTTCTAAAGTACTTCACCTCGCTTAGCTCTCTAGATATTTCAAATCCAGTAGAGACAAGATATTCGATAAGTTCTTCTGATGAAATCGTGCCTTCGATTTTTCTTATTAGATCTAACATCTTTCTGAGTTTAGATGTCTTAGTATTAGTTCCTGCCTTTGCGATTAATAACGCTACGGCAGCAGTTCCTACGACACCAGGTGCTCCAATCACATCCTTTATAGCGTTGTTTATTACTTCTATTCCCAAACTAATTGCCTTATTGGAAAGCCTTTTTCTCCCTATTCTAACAATTTCACTCAGATCAGGTACTTTGATGCCCTTTTCAGCCAAGATAAGGGATGCTTCTGTTGCAGCCTCATTAATGAGATTTTCATCAGCAGGAGTTTTTCCTTCTATTACGATTTTAATGCCTCTTTTCAGATTCCTCTTATATTCTTCGAGTTCTCTTTCTAGGAAGATTCTCATCTAAGAAAATGTCATCTGGAAAATTAAAAAGAGACCTTGCATTTTTGCTAAAGGAGTCTTTTAAAGATCATGTGCAACTTTTCAGGATGTACAGCTACGTGCAATCGTACCTGGAGTCTTTTGATTTAAAAGACCTGCTATCAGAACTTAAAATAAACAATATAGATAACTATCTAAATCAGGTTCGGCATTTTTCAGTAAGGGAAGCAGGAAAGAGAGATGCTATTTTGTTAGAGTATCTCGGACATGAAGGTATAGAGAAGATAGTTGATTCCGTGCTTGAATCCATTAGCCTTTATTCTGGCACAGATCTAATAGATATACTTGATGTCGGGGCAGGAACTGGTCTTTTAACGGCAAAAATGACTGATAGGATCAAGTCAAGTATGCCAAACGCAAGTTTCTTTGCGATGGATCTGACTCCTGACATGCTCAAGGTATTGACGTCTAAAAGGAAAGATATAGTTCCAATCGTTGGAATTGTGGAGAAAATAAGAGAAAGCGTCTTATATTCCTCAAGGTTTTTTGCTTTGCCAGATAAATTCGATGTAATCATCTCAATACTCACCTTACATCATGTCAAGGATGTAAAAAAGGCCCTATCAAGCCTGAGAGAGAGTATAAAGCCAAATGGGCGAGTTATTATAGTCGATCTTTGTAAACACGAGTTTAAGGAGTTCAAAGATGAAATGTGTGATATTCACTTAGGTTTTGATCCTGCTGAATTTCAAAGGCTTGCAGTAAATTATTTCTCTCAGATCTTGATAGAAAAGATGGCCGGAGTCTGTTGTACCTCATCAAGTAGATCCGTAGAGTTATTTAAAGCCGTTCTGATGCCATAATCCTTTTTGTCTGTCACATAGACTATTCAAGAAATTCTACATCATCGATTATTCCATCTGCATCTATGTCTACGCCCCTAACCACTTTTGCTATAACTTTAGGGTTAAAGGAGTTTCCTCCCTGAATCTGGTCAAGATGCCTAATGAAGCCTAGCACTGCTGCTCGCGTACCTCTGAACCCCATTCCAGCAAATAATAGGATCTCCTTACCTTCTTTAAATGGACTATCTATCCTTGCTATAAGGCCGACTTGCTTTTCTCTATAGATTTTCTTCGATAAGGAGGAAACGATACTCCACTCTCTAAGCTCTTCCGAATAATCAAAGAATATTGGTAAGTGTTCGTTTATTTTTGCACTTACTATGTTGGCTTTTGGTCCTCCGACAATCACTAGGTTTTTCTCAAGATCAACTTCCCTAACCTGCGTATCTAGCTTGTAAAAAGGAATCTTGTAATCTCTTGTGAATTGTCCAAAGAACATAGCGAGGTTTATAGCACAAAAACCATCAGAAGCTCTAGATCTATACTTTCCGTGAGGATCTGGGCTTCCTAAAATAATTAGAGAGTCGAAAAAGCCTTCATTGATGAAAGGCCATAAGAAGTCTATCTCAGCAGATCTAATCTTTAGATCCCTAATTGGTTTAGAAGGAAATAGCTTAATTGATATCACACTAGCTGCTGGCTCATATATCTTTGCTACTGCTCCAGATCTTTGCTCTGTAGCAACTACACGCACTAAGCCAGCAGCTTCTAGCTTCTTAATGTGGTAATAAATTGTCTGTTCACTAACATCAAGTTCTTTTAGGTTTCTTGCTATGTCCATAGGACATCCTGGCTTCTTTCCGAGTTCTTCGAGAATTTTAAGGGCTATTTTATTTCCAAGTATTGTGATTTTCTTGGGATCTTCTATTAGGAAGCTTTTATATGCATTCTGCCCTTCTTTGGTTCTCTCAACAAAGTAGCTCATATGCACAGACCCTTTAAGAGTATTATTATTGTTTTTTGAATGTTACAAAATAAATTATAATAGTTTTCGTCTCTATGTTATCCAAATTTCGTTGTGGTAGAAAACGGTAATGTCTTCTTTTCAAAGAAATTTTTGTTTGGTATTCATTAGAATTCTATGGGAGAAACTAATGATAATTCAGGAATCAAAGGGTGTTGAAATGATAAAGAGAGAAATTGAGGAACAACACATCAAGTTCTTGTTGCTCAGAACCATTGATATTGTTGGCAGACCTAAAGGCCTCTTTATTCCATCAGACCTTTTTGAAAAAGCATTAGAAGAGGGAATAGGTTTCGATGGGTCCTCATTGAAATTTATTGGAATAGAAGAGTCTGATCTGTTTCTAAAACCTGATCTTAATAGTTTCTTTATATCAAAGCATCATGGAGTAGTGGTTGGAAACTTCTTTTGCGTAATTTTAAAGCCCAATGGAGAAGTTTTTGAGAGAGATTCACGAGAATTACTGAGAATATCTCTAGATAAGCTTGGAAAACAGGGATTAACCTTCAACATAGGTGCAGAGGTCGAATTTTTTCTTCTCAGAGCAGAGGAGAAGTATGATGACGGAAGTTACTTTGATTTAGTCGAAGATAGAGCTGTGAAAATAAATATCGAGTTTGCAAGGGCTTTGTCTGAGGCAGGAATAAGACCTGAGGCCATACATCACGAGGTTGCACCAGGGCAACATGAGATAGATTTTGAATTTTCCGACGCCCTCAAGACAGCTGATTCTATCCTAGTCTACAAAGAAATTCTGAAAAATGTAGCTTTGGAGTTTGGTTTGCAAGTCACCTTCATGCCGAAGCCATTCAATGGAATAAATGGTTCTGGAATGCATCTTCACATTAGTTTATCAAACCTAAAGGGGGACAATCTGTTTTGGGACTCTAAAGAGGGTTCAATCTCTAGGACAGCAGAACATTTTATTGCGGGTATATTAGACCATGCAAAAGCTCTATCTGCCTTTGTAGCTCCCACAGTCAACTCTTACAAGAGATTGGTTCCTGGATATGAAGCTCCTGTTTACATCTGCTGGGGATATAGAAATCGGTCTGCTCTAATCAGGGTGCCAGCTTCTAAAAACAATGGATGTAGAATAGAGTTTAGGGCGCCTGATCCTACTTGTAATCCATATCTGGCCTTTACTGCTGTGCTTGCGGCTGGAATGGACGGTATAGAGAGAAATCTTGACCTTGGGGATCCAACCGATTGGAATGCCTACATGACGCCTGATCAGTTTGAAACGTTACCTCATAACTTGATGGAAGCCATAGATGAAGCTAAAAATGACTATGTCTTAATGAAGTTTATTGGAGAAGAGATCTTTAATGCCTACCTGGATGAGCTTCAAAAGGAATGGGATGAATTTTCAAGAGCCATCACAAATTGGGAACTTAAGAGGTATCTCCTTAGGGTGTAGGCCCCAAGAAGCTTTACTTTTTTATTGTGTGTCTGTTGCATAAAGATCAATGGAAGAAGATTGGTCTAAGATAGATGCTAAAAAAGGCATATTTGCTACGATTCAAATAATACTACTTGCAGAAGCCCTTAGAAGGCTTATAAGAAAAATAGAAAAGGAAGAATTTGACAAAGCATTTCTTAGCGATGCAATATTTGTAATAGGAATGCTTATTCTTCTCGTTGGTACTTTAAAGCCCTCTCTTTTTGAAGACATAAGCAATGCGCTTAAGAAGGCGCTATCTGAAGACAAAAAATCTTAAAAACTCCTTCCTTTTAAGGAGGGAATTTGGTATTCAAGTACCTCAATTTGGTGAGTTTTATGTCAGAATTAGTTGAAGAGCTTCCCAATTACTTGACAATTGCGCTAAAGGTCATCATAATCCTAGTCGCCACAACGGTGTTAGAGAGGTTAACCACTAAGTACTTGAAGAAGTACGCAAGCAGAGTTGAACTCTCTCCGACCGCTGAAAATGCTCTGGTAACCCTTAGCAGATTTGTAATCGTACTTGGCGGGGTTGCTGCTTTATTTGAACTTAGTGGGCTTCCAAGTGATTGGTTTGTTGGATTCTCAGCATTAGCTGGAACTGCCATCGGGTTTGCGTCCACAAAGAGCATAGGAAACTTCATTGCTGGACTCTACGTCCTTATCTCACGTCCTTTCAATGTCGGGGATTATGTAAGAATGGACGGCGTAGAGGGGATAGTTGAAGAGGTGTCCATTAATTACACAAAGATCCTTACTCCCAGCCTCAATCATGTGTTGATCAGCAATCAGGATGTCATGGGCCTGAGAATAACCAACTTTAAGAGAAAAAGCAAGGATTTAACATGCTACGTGCTGCCTATAGAATTTCCTAGGGATTTTCAGACGGAGAAAATTGAGAAGATCCTCGAGGAAGTATTCTCAGAGTATGAAAAAAGGCTTCCTAAAAAACCAGAGTACGCCATGGCAAGTCTAGATAGGCTGTCAAAGCGTTATCTCATTTACATATATGTAAAGGATCCCTTACAGCTTTTCTCAATACCGTCGGAGATTCTCCAAAAGGTAGCCCAAAAGTGCGACCTTATATGGGGCACGCCCTAGATTTCTTTTATCTCGGGCTCTTTTAGGTATAATAAGAGAGGTATCATTAATAGCTCAACTAAAATAACCACAATAAAAGGATACATTTCATTCTTTGCATATAAGAAGCCACTTATGGTATAAGCTATAGTCGAAGCTATTCCACCAGCAAGAGTTCTAATTGAAAATATCCTAGCCCTTCTCTTCCTTGGAATAACATCTATCCAAATTGCTGAGAAACCAGGTCTCCAAAAAGCATCGCCAACCACGCTTAAGATCCAAGAAAATAGTACTGCTTGAAAGTTCTTGGCCGTCAAAAATATCAGATTTGAAATCGCCCATATGATGGGCGTTAACCTCATTTGTCTTACTCTTCCCTCTTTATCAGATATCTTCCCCGTATACAGACTAAGCGGAAAATACAACATATTATAGACGGCTCCTATTATCCCCCACTGAGTTCTACTTATTCCAATCACATATAGAGCGTACAAAAGCCTGAAAGCACCTGATATCCCCATAATTACACCAAAAAGGATTTCTAAGGTTAAGAGAACTTTCACTGAACCATAAGCCCATGAAAAGACTCTTTTCAAACTTGAAATTGTGCCTAAAAGGGATGTCTGCTGAGAAGATTCTGATCTTCTTTCTAAGGTTTCAGTCATGTTAAACCTTAAAATGCCGTTTATGAAACAAACGGCAGCATTTGCCACCAAAGCAGCCCTTAAACCAAGCAATCCGTATTTTTCGTATAGATATCCTCCGAGCAACGAGCTTATGGTGCTTGGGATTGCCCAAGATATGCCGTTTATTAGGGACCAGCCAAACGCTCTTGAGTCTGGCGGAAGAGAATCTTGATATATTGCCACGAGTGCTGGATTGTAAATATTACCCACTAGAACTGACACGGCTGTGGCCAAAAAATAGCTTCTCCAGCTCCCTGCCATAGCCCTGATTAGGTTTGGAAAACCAACAAGAAAGGTTCCCCATGCAACGAGCTTTTTTCTCCCTTTTTTATCAGCTAGATAACCACCAGGAATTTGAACTAACATGTTGATTAGGGTGAAGACAGAATTCATCATGCCAATTATTTCAGGAGAGGCTCCCAGTCTCTTTGCGTAATCCGATTCAAACTGCCAGAAAAGAGGTCCTGCGGAGGCAAAAAGGATCCATGAAACCACTACTAGTGCTAAGTTTTTGTTTTTCAGCAACTTGGCTAGGGGCGATAGTCTCTTCTTTAGGTTCATTGTTGAGGATGGAATCACCAGAATTCGTTTTTTAACATAATTGTTTTTGGGCTCCCATTGGTTCTCAATCACATCATATCTTTCAGTCAAGTATTGCAAGTAAATGGTTTTTGTGCCTTTTCGTCTTGCGATAGATGTAACAATAAATTATTCCCTTTGTTGAGTATTTACTTTCTTTAGGAAGCATTATCTTGCCAATTCGCAAAGGCTAAAGATACGTGAGGTTATTTATTATCGAGGGGCTCTTTGGCACAACAAAGCCTGACTAAGGTCAGTAATCTCATCCATAACTAGGGCAAATAGTCGAATTCAAAACACAAAGATAAGAGGGAGATTATCTTCCCGCAAGTTCAATAGCCAACCAGATATGATGGCTTATTAGCCCTCCGTTTGTTCTAAATCATAAGGAATGGGTTTTAATTTGGTCATATCATGACCGAGCTGTTTTAGAATCCTCAACCATTGATCTAAGTATCTGGATGGATACCAGAATGGTTCTGTTGTTGCTATATCTGGTTTTATTCCCTCCTTTACAAACATTTTGGCTAAATCTGATAGACTGTAAATTTCAACTTCTTTACCAACTATGAACACAAACCGCTCTGTTCCAAATACGAAAAGGGCCTTTTCACCTTCAAATTCCAAGACTAAAGCTTCGTCAGTGGTATACATAATCAATAGTTCCATAATTGCTTCATACAAGTCGTTTCCTTGTTTTATCACGATAAGAGGGCTCAGAGATGCCATATATGTGGATCAACTACGAAACTAAATAAGGATTTCTTAGGTTCATCCATCACACATTCTAAACTGGGTCTTTACACCGCCGATCGAAGTTGTTGTCTCCCACAAAAAATTAAAATTGATTTCTAAAACCTATTTTATTAGGCTATGGAACACAAGGAGGTTAAGCCCATTATACTTCCCTATTCTCAAAATGAGCTGCTGAGGAAACTGATGGAGCTGATATATGAGAACGAAGAGTTCGCTGTTCTCATGCTAATAGAAGCTAATGAGAAGTATGGTGGAATTAAGAAGCTGGGGAGATATGCCAGTAGAAGTACTCTTTATAGATTGATATTCCAGGAGGTTGTAAAGACAAACGGGGAAAGGAGGTTCCACCTTACCGAAAAAGGAAGAGAAGTTATCGAAAGAAATGAATACAGAGAATTTAAGCAGAAATTTAGGGAGCTAGCGAGCATGATATTGAGTGCAGAAGTTCCTCTTCCGAGGAACATGAGCTATCCTAGGTACATGATCGTTTTAGCAGGAAAGGGTAAGCTTTGAAAGCGTAGGGTCATTTACCTTTTCAAAGTTAATGATACAATGCCGCCTGTCATTCCAGTAAGAGTGCCTAACATGAACAGATAACTCCTACCAAGTCCTAAAGAAGAAGTTACCATGTAATTAAAGAGGTTCAAGAAGGAAGCCATTATAGAAAGTATACCTCCGAATTCAGGATATTTATTCTTAATAAGCCAAGCTCCAAAAAGTATCATAACACCGTACATAACTGCCTGAAATCCAAGTATTATAAGGCCAGATTCCAGCAGACCAATCTGATATCCTGGCACAAACTTAATTTTAAGTTGTGTATGCACATCATTTCTAATCATTGTAAAAATTCCAGTAGTTATCACAATAAGAGCTGCGGGTAAGCAAATCCAGAAGCCTATACCTCTTCTTCTTTCTACGGGTAGGTCGATTAACTCTATACCCATTCCATTTTAGAGGACAGAACGACCTTAAAACTTTAGATGTTAGGAAAAATCTTTAGCTTAAATTGTGGTTAATCACATATGAGACTGTTCTGGGCTGAAAGGGCTCTTCCGTTTATGGTCATTGTTCTGGGCTGTTTGCTTATTTTGAGTTCTATATTCCTTCCTTCAACGGATAGTTTTGAAATAGATGTTTCAAATCTCCTTCCAGAAGAAATAGATGTCCCAATCGCATCCTATTCATTTAATATATCGATAGATAATCCTCTTGTGGGTAAAGTCACAGTGCCAGTTGAGATTGGAGGATCCAAAGTTACATTAAGGCTTTCGGACATTATTGGTAAGAAAAAGATTGGGATAAAAATAGGTGCGCTCTCCTATGTCCTTATTGCTATTAGAGCCTTCTTAATTTTTACAGGAGTCACCTTAATTATAACAGGTCTGGCCGTAAGATCCATGTTAAGTCGAAAATCATCCATTAGTTAGCTCTACGACAGAAGAACTTATACAGCTCTTCAAACAAGATCGCTATCTCTCTTGCTCACATAGATTACATCATTAGATATTTTGTAACCGCACTTTCTGAATAAATTCAAGGAAGGTTCGTTCTCCTTTTCGACGAGGGCAGAAATTATCCATGCTCCTTTTTCTTTAAGAACGGCTTCTGCCTTCTTAATCAAAAGTTCTCCTATTCCTCTTCTTCTGTACTTTGGGTGAACTGCTAGTCTATTAATCCATCCCTTTCTTCCGTCAAAGGAAGCTACAACCGTTCCTACGAGTTTATCCCCAACAAATACCCCGATGAAGAATTCTGGATTTTCTTTCATTTGTTTTTCAATAGATTCCTTACTATCTCTCCCCTTTGGTTTATAGGGTAGTCCTGCCACTTTCCATAGCTCAATAATCTTTTCATAGTCGTCTGGAACAAGTCTTCTTATCTTCATAAACTCCCCCTTCTAAAATAAATCATTTTAAGATGGATAGCTCGCAATCTAATTCTTCTTAATAATCTTTAAGAAGGCTCAAAACCGTAATCTTCAATAATTTTTTCCTTTGAAAGTAACTCATTCTCAAAGTCCTTCAATATCGCTTCTTGGCTTCTCTCTTGTGGTTTTCCATACCCCCCACCGCCAGGAGTAAAAATTATGAAGACGTCGCCTTTTTTCAGCGTTACGGTGCACTTTGAGGGTAATTTCATCTTACTTCCATCTGGTTTAATTATCAGAGCTTCGCCTGTCATCCCAGGATTTCCACCAAAGAGACCCCATGGTGCTATCTTATGTCTTTCTGCCATTATGGAGAGCGAAGCATGCTTTCCCAGAAGTTTCCAGCTTCTGACTATACCACAGCCTCCTCTCCACTTTCCAGCCCCACAACTATCCTTTCTAAGCTCATATCTCAAGAATAGAATGGGATAAGATGCTTCTATTGCCTCAATCGGAGTGTTCATTGTGTTTGTCATGTGGACCTGAACTCCGTCAACTCCGTCAAGCCCCTGCCTCCCTCCATACCCCCCACCTATTGTCTCATAGAAGACCCACTGTTTCCCTGAGGCATCTATTCCACCAACACAAACATTGTTCATCGTGCCTTGGCCAGCTGCACAAACTTTTTGGGGAATGGCTTTTGAAAGAGCTTTAAAGAGCACATCTACATTCCTCTGAGACGTTTCAACGTTTCCTCCTCCTACGGGGGCTGGTCTTACTGGATTCAGCACGCATCCCTTTGGCACGTTCACAGAAACAGGTCTAAAACAGCCCTCATTCATGGGAATTGTTGGATCCGTAATGCACATTAAGACGTAATAAATTCCAGCCAAAGTTACTCCAAGAACAGCATTCACCGGTCCATTTACTTGAGGATCGGTACCAGAGTAGTCAAAAGAGATCTCATCTCCTTTCACTTGAACCCTTACTTTCAGCCTTACGGGTTTATCCTCCGTTCCAGTGCTTTCCAGATAGTCCTCTGCCTCATAAGATCCTTCTTTTATCTCTGATATCTTTTTCCTGATTCTCCTCTCCGAGTAATCAAGTATGTCGTCGATAGCCTCGTTAACCACACCTATTCCGAACTTCTGTGCGATCTCTCTTAATCTCCTTATTCCCAGCAGATTTGCAGCTACTTGCGCTTTAAGATCTCCCATCCTTATCTTCTGAGTCCTCACATTTGACAATATCAGCTTTAGGACGTCCTTAGCTATGTCTCCTTTTCTTACAAGCCTTACTGGAGGGATTATCAGCCCTTCTTGATATATCTCGCTAGCATCTCCTGGAAGGCTACCAGGAGCCTTTCCCCCTACATCAGAGTGATGAGCTTTGTTTACAACATAACCAAGCAGCTCCTTCCCCTCGTATACCGGTGCTACCAGTGTTATGTCTGGGAGGTGCGTTCCGCTCAGGTAAGGATCATTGAAGACCACCATGTCTCCCTCCTCAAGAGTGAAATCGATCTCCTTAAGGCAGTTCTTCAAGGCGATTGACATCGAACCCAGATGAACAGGTATGTGTTCAGCCTGAGCAATCAACCTCCCTTTGCTGTCAAATATCGCACAAGAATGGTCCATTCTCTCCTTTATGTTGTGAGAGTAAGCTGTCTTCCTCAGAACTATTCCCATTTCCTCGGCAGCATAAACGAGCCCTCCTCTTATGACCTCAACAGTTACAGGATCCATTTAACGCACCACCCTCAAGGAACCAAACTCATCAACCTTTGCACTCCATCCGGGAGGAATCACTGTTGTCGTATCGTATTGCTCGATTATGGCCGGACCTTCAATCATGTTTCCTGGTTTAAGCCTTTCTCTAATGTAGATTGGAGTCTTGTGGAACTCTTCTTCTCTGCCAAAATACACCTCTCTAAAGCCCAATATTGAATTTTCATCTGGAACAGCGCCTTGAAGTGGTTGTTTCGGGATATTTGGCCTTATGATCCTTCCAATTGCTTTTATTCTTGCATTTACAAACTCAACCTCTTCATCGCGCATGTAATAACCATACATCCTTCTGTGTTTCTCATGGAAGGACTCTATTACCTTGTTCAGAGAGTTTTCGTTTAGTTCAGAAGGAACTGAAACTTGTAACTCGTAAGACTGTCCTAAATACCTCACATCCAGCTCTCTGAAGAGGAATATTTTTCCTTCTTTGATTCCTTGTTCCAAAAGAACCTCTCTTGCCTCTTTTTCTAGACTTTCAAAGAGATCTTCAAGCCTTTCATGATCAATTGACGTCGTCATCAAGGGTTTGGAAACTTCATGCGTTACATCTGCAGACATCAAGCCCCATGCAGAGAAGAGTCCTGGATCTAGGGGTATAATTATGAGATTTATGGACAACTCTTCAGCAAGCCAACAAGCGTGCATTGGTCCAGCTCCTCCAAAGGCCATGAGAGCAAATTCTCTTGGATCAAGTCCCCTCTCAACTGACATTATGCGCAAAATTCTGCTCATCTCAGAGTTCACAATTTCAATTACTCCGTTTGCTGCCTCCACTATATCTAATTCTAAAGAATCACATATCTTCTCCCTTATTGCCTTTTCAGCCAGCTCTTTATGGATTTTCAATGCCCTTCCAAGAAGATATTTTGGATTTAACCTTCCAAGAATCACGTTTGCATCTGTTACAGTGGGATCGCTGCCTCCTTTTCCATAACAAGCAGGTCCGGGATCCGATCCAGCACTTACGGGACCAACTCTCAGAAAGCCTCCTTCATCCACCCATGCAATGGTGCCTCCTCCAGCACTGCACTCTGCAAGATCTATGAATGGAAACCTAACCGGGTAACCACTTCCCTTGACCAACCTTCCCTTATGAGTTCTGCCCCCCACCTCGTATTCCCTAGTGACCTCGGGGGTTCTGTCCACTATGGTGCCAGCTTTAGCTGTAGTTCCTCCCATGTCAAAGCTCAGGATGTTTTCTAAACCAATCAACTCTGCATAGAACGTTGCTGCAATGACTCCTGCGGCGGGACCAGACTCTATTATCGCTGCAGGCATCCTCACAGCTCTTTGGCTAGAGATAAGACCACCGCTTGATTTCATCATCAAGAGAGGACAGTTCAAACCCATTTCCTCAAGTCCTTGTCTGAGGCGTCCTAAGTATGAGGAGACGATGGGCATAAGAACTGCGTTTACAACTGCTGTGCTGAACCTCTCGTATTCTCTATACTCTGGGCAGATC
This sequence comes from uncultured Nitrososphaerota archaeon, assembly GCA_964480775.1. GTDB lineage: Archaea > Korarchaeota > Korarchaeia > Korarchaeales > Korarchaeaceae > QMVU01. The sequence goes on along the minus strand of CAYZRF010000001.1, from coordinate 116,522 downwards.
TCGCTTGAAGCCACTGTAAATACTTTACACTCCTTTTCTACGAGGTTTTTTGCTTTCATCTCGTGCGTTGGATTCGCATAAGAGTTGAGGAAGCAAATAGCTACTGCCTTTATATCTTCTTCTTTTATCTTAGATATAGCCCTTTTGACATCTTCCTGATTTAAAGGCATTATTTCGCTGCCATCGGGCCCAGTCCTTTCCTCTATTTCAAACCTGTACTTGCGTTGAATGAGTTCCCTTGGTTTTTGAAAGAAGATGTTGTAAAGTTCTGGTCTCTGCTGTCTACCTATCACAATGATGTCTCTAAAGCCCTTCGTAGTCAACATCGCACATTTTGGAAGTTCAAGCCCTATTTGACCTAAGATTGCATTTGTGGCTATTGTACTTGCATGTACTATGAATTCAACCTCTTTGTACTTTATTCTCTCAAAAACATTAGAAACTGCACTTAACATCGCGATTTCTGGTTCTTTAGGCGTTGATAGAACTTTCTCTCTCACTACCTCTCCTGTCTCTACATCTAAGGCTATGACGTCTGTAAACGTACCACCTATGTCCACGCATATGATGTTTTTGCCCATTTCTATACCTCTCTAATTGTGAAATGACTTCGGGCAGATGCATAAAAATGGCCAGACTTAAAATTCTTCTTTACAAAGGACTGTTCAAAGGTTATTTATGCCATTTGTCATCTTTTAGTAATCTCATAACTTCAGGGATCAGGAATGAAAGTTACCATTAAGCTCAGAAAGTTTGGTTCAATTGATGATGCTGAAATTGAGTACATTATCAACCTTATTGAAAGGTGTTACAAAAAGATAGGGAAGAAGGAAGGGCTTGAGCTTGATCTCTACCTATTCGCTGATTCTGATTCGGCCATGAATTTCATGAAAAAAGAGCGGGCTACTTTAGAAATAGCATCTGCCGAATTTGGCAACCGTTTTATCGCTACCCATGATGCTTGGAGAGGAAGACCTAGGATTATCCTTAGGATGGACTCTCTAAGAAAGGTTCAACCTCTTGTCAGGGATGGTTGCATAAGACATGAAGTTGGTCACTCGGTGCTACATGGCTCTCCTAAGTATTACAAATTCCGCATTCCTTCGTCTCTCCTCTCTCTAGGGATCGAACTTGGTCTAAATAGCGAGTTCTTGTACAATATCCTGTACCTAACTTCCATAGCAGTCAAGGATTATGAAGTCACGAGGTTATTCGTGAACAAAGGATTCTTGGAGGATCAGGTAGCATACGTATCATACCTCCTTGAGCCAACGAAAGAAGATTTAGAGACTTATGATTTGGTGAAAGACTCTAGAAATGGAATGACTCTATATGCACTTTCCTACTTGAAGCTGATTGGGTGTGCAGCCCCCTTATTGAAAGAAACTAGATACAAGGAGAAAATTTTGAATAAGCTCGATGTTGGAATGGCTCATATACCTAAGGATCTTAGAGAAAGACTATTTGAAGTTGGTCTAGGTGGAATGTTTCTTTTAGGAGATAATACTTTCTCAAACACTGATTTTATAATAGATCTTTTAGTTAGAAGCTTGTTAAGATATACCTTGAAGGAATATACGCCAAAAAAGTTTTGAGTGTTTGAGAATAGCTTATCCTAATAAGTCATTTGTAGCCAACCTTAGATTTAATTTTCTTTTTAGTTCTTCGTAGGTCTCCTTACTAATCCTTCCTTCTCTGTAAGATTCCTCCAACTTTGCTAGTAATCGTTCAACTCTAGTCTGGCTTATGGGTTTGTGTGGTGAAAGCTCTAAAGCGACTATAATGCTTCTTCTGACGCTAATAACTAGCCAAATCATCATAGGAATTACCACCAAAAATAAGAGAAAGGGTTCTATCGTGACGCATAAATCATATAGTCCGTGATATATAGTTGCTAGCAGAATTCCTTTAGCGAGGAGTCTGTTCTCTTTGTTTTGATTGAATTTGGCAAGCCCCGAGTAGTATCCCATGCTTGCGCCAAAGAGGGCATGACCAGGTACCGACAAGACTGCTCGCAATAAGGCAACAACAATTCCACCCATTGCAACATAAAGCACATTTTCGATGGTCGCGAATCCTAAGGCTGCTGCTACTGAGTAAACTATTCCATCCATTGGTTCGTCAAACTCCGATTTTCTATAGGCTCCTAAATAAAAGACTGAGAATTTGAAGAGTTCTTCTACAAGAGCTATTCCTATGAAGTAATCTAGGATTAATCTGAAGAGGCTTTCATCTTCAGATACTATGATTAACTCTAGGATTGCTGCTGGAATTGAGATTAGAATTCCTAAAATGAATATCTTAATTATAAGACTTCTAGGCTCAGGCTCATACTTGTCTCTAGTGTAGAAATATAGCATCAGGAAAAAGCCTGGCGCTAACGCCAATATAAGAAGGAAAAAGCCAATCAAGTAAGATAGTGCCAAGAATGTGACGAATAAAGATCCTATAACTACCATGAAAACAAGCTTAGAAGCTTTCAAAGTCTTGTCAGTCTTCTCATTCATTTAGATGCAAAGGTAAACCTTACACCATATTTTAAATGATTTTTCTTTGAAGTAACTTCACCATTCTTCAAGATGAGGTGAAAGGGCAGCTTTCTTTTTGCTTAGGTATATCGATGCTGTCTATCCTTTTGGTTGTTAATTTTAAGGGTAATGAGCTCTAGATAACGATGGTGATTTTGTGTCAGTCGATAAAAGAGAGGTTTCTAAGGGGAAGCTACAATACCACCTCAAGGTGAAACCCGGAGACGTAGCAAAGTACGTTCTACTTCCAGGTGATCCGGGTAGGGTGATTAAGATAGCCGAATTCTTAGATAACGCAAGGGAGGTCGCAAGAAACAGGGAGTTCTTAACTTATACGGGGGAATATAAGGGAGTTTTAGTTTCTGCTACTTCTACAGGGATTGGGTGTCCTTCAGCTGCCATAGCTGTCGAAGAACTTGCAAATGTTGGAGCTAAGGTGTTCATAAGGGTGGGAACCTCCGCAGGCATACAACCAGAGGTTAAGCCTGGAGATTTGGTCGTACCAAAAGGAGCTATGAGAAATGAAGGTACCTCCTATTATTATGTTCCTGATGGATTTCCAGCGGTTCCTAGTTTCAGGGTTCTTAAAGCCCTCGTTCAAGCCTGCGAAAAATTGGGCTACAAGCATCACATCGGTATTATAAGCACTGATGATTCTTTCTATGCAGAAAGTCCTGAATTCCTTTCAGAACTTAGAGATTTCGGAATAACAAGTTTAGATATGGAAAGTTCGGCCATCTTCATAGTCTCTCACCTAAGAGGCCTAGAAGCAGGCACTATACTCGGTGTTGTCGCAAATCTCAGCACCCGAGAAGGTGTCTTTGAAGAAGAAGATCCTAGACGGAATTTAGCCGTTAAACGGGCCATAAAAACTGCTTTAGAAACTATCTTGATACTGGAGGAATAAGGTGAACTAAGATAAAACATCATAAAATCTTCGAACCATTTATAAGTAGCACCTAATGAATAAGGTTATGGTTGAACTATTGTTCGGTTTTGGCCGGGTATTAATCAGGTTTGTTATCGGCTTAATCATAAATGCCATTGTGCTTTGGATATCCCAAATTGTAGTATTACCAAAGGACAAAGAAAGAAGTTTTCTGTCTGTACTAATGCTCGCCTTAATCGGAGCTGTGCTTACATCGCTGTTGTCGTTGATTCCCCCCATTGGATGGTTAATAGGGCTTTTGGCTTGGATATGGTTAATTAAATCTTGGTTTAGCATCGGATGGTTTCAATCCATTGCGATAGCAGTGCTCGCATTCATAATTGGAATAATAGTAAGCATGTTACTTGGCTTTGGCCTGATCTTAGTTGGATCCTAAAATTTGATTGAATATATTGTACTAGCATTGATCAGAATAATTGTTCTCATGTATTTCCTTAGATCTCCATAAATTAAGCTATTTCCCTAGACTTATCTATGCAACCTGAAACTTGGATGATGAAGTTATCCAATAATTTAAGAATTAGGGAGTTTTGTTTATATATAATGAGATCTTTGGATCGGATGAAAACACCAAGTTGCGAAAGCAGGAGGAGTCATTAGTATGGCAATTAAGAAGTACTTCTCAGCCTACGCACGACTGGGAAGAGATGCGAGGCTATTACTAATCGCTTCTACTATGTCTGGGATTTCTTGGGGTCTGTATGGATCCATTTGGCAGCTTTTCTTGAAGCAGGCTGGATATAGAGCCACCGTCATCGGGTATTATTCTTTCTTGCAAGGAATTACTACAACCGCTCTCATCTTTCCCTTTGGAATGCTTGCTGATAGGATGAGTAGGAAGAAACAGACGGTGGTTGGATCTCTCATTGGATCTCTTTCCACATTAATCATTTTAATGTCAACCTCTCTCTATGTGATAACAGCATCTGCCTTGCTCAGTGGAATTTCTGGAGCCATAGTTGCTCCCGCATGGAATGCTCTTTTTGCGGAAACCATAGAAGAGGCCGGAATGGAGGCAGGATATGGACTGAGTGCATTTTTGGGAAATATAGCTATGGCTTTGGGGAGTCTATTGGGCTGGGTTCCTGAACTGATAGTTCGCTATAGCTCCTTAGGATACTTCGGAGCCTACAGGTGCTCCTTGGTCTTCCCTTTGCTAATGGGTTTCATATCTTTAGTTCCAATAATTCTGGTTAAAGAAAGATTTAAGCCTGTTTCTAGGCCGATTTTCAAATTTAAAGCAGGAACAATCGCAGCTAAGTTCTCCTTTGTGAACGCCATAGTGGGATTTGGAGCGGGCCTCTCTATCCCCTTACTTCCTTACTTCTTTAGCGTCAAGTTTGGGGTAGAGTCTGGCCCCATAGGCACACTATATGCTATTTCTAGCGTAATAGGTGCTCCTGCTTTTCTTGCTAGTGCTCCCCTCGCCCAGAAGATGGGAATTATAAAGGGGATATTGATACCTTCGGGTGTTTCTATTCCTTTATTGATTCTTATTCCCTTCTCGCCTAGTTTCTACGTGGCTGCAAGCCTTTACATACCAAGAACTATTTTGATGAACATGTCACATCCCTTAATCTCTGCTCTCTTGATGAGGCTAAGTCCAGAGGATGAGAGAGCTTCTATAACCTCAATAACTCATTTAGCAAGGAGTCTACCGAATTCTTTCTCACAGCAAATAGGTGGCTATGTTATGGAAAACGTTGGTCTGGATGTACCCTTGTACATGACTTCCGGAATTTATTTCGTCTATATAGCTGCCTTTTACATGTTATTTAGAAATGCAGAGGAAGAACACGGTATTAAAGTAAAGATTTAAGTGATCGATCTAAACCACTCTACACACAAACTCCGAAAGGGTTAGTGGAACAGGAGGGGTTTTTCTGAATTACCCAACAAGGCCCTTAAGTGATCAGCACCTTTTAGCCACCTCAAATAAGGTGCCTGGGTTGAAGGTCATAATAATTACCGAAAAACCTAGGGTCGCTGAAAGGATAGCTAAAATCCTCTCTGAAGGAAAAATTAAGAAAGTTAAGGTTGGAAAAGTGGAGACATATAGTTTTACCTCAAATAGCGATGAGTGTTTCGTTGTTCCTGCTTCCGGACACGTTGTGGAACTTGATTTTCCTGGGAAAGAGTGGTTTTATCCCATAATCATGGAACCGAATGACCTCATATATAGAAAGATTAGAGGCAAAGGAAAATACCTTCAAGCCATAAAGCAAATGGGACAGGATGCTGATCTAGTGGTTATAGCAACCGATTTGGATACAGAGGGCTCTGCAATAGCTCTTGAGATACTTAAGGTGTTGGGATGGGAGGGAAAAAAGGATGTTAGGAGAATGGAGTTTTCAGCACTTACTCCTAGGGAGATAAAAGAAGCATTTCAAAAGTTAAAGCCTTTTGATAGACCGAGGGCTCTTGCTGGATTCTCTAGGCAAGTGGTTGACCTTGAGTGGGGTGCAAACGTAACTAGAGCTCTGACGATTTCTACCAGAAAACACACAGGGGTAAAGGTATTGAGTGGTGGAAGGGTTCAGAGCCCAACATTGTCCATTTTGGTAGATAGAGAAAGAGAAATTAGAAATTTCATTCCTGAGACATACTATAGTGTTATAGGGATTTTTGAGCATGAAACGGGGAATTTTGAAGCTAAAGCTCTTCCTCCTCCCGGTAAAGAGAGGATTGATAGCAAAGAATTTGCTCAAAAGATAAAGGAAGATTGTGAGGGAAAGAAAGGTGTTGCTTCAGTAAAGTCAAGAGAGACCGTAGTAAGACCTCCAGCCCCATTTAACGGCACCTCAATGCAAGTTGAAGTAAGCACAATAACAGGCCTCTCTCCAAGAGCACTTGCAGACAGAAGGAGAGGTATAGCTCAGCAGCTTTATGAAGCAGGATACATCTCGTACATTGGTACTGAGAGCGAAAAATACCCCAAAGGGTGGAGCAAGAAGGATTTCGTCCAGATGGTCAAGATAATTCAATCCTATCCTCCTTTGAGGGATGAGGCTGAGTGGGTATTAGCCAACATGAGAGACAAACCTATTGAAGGGAAAAAAGAGGATCCAGCTCATCCTTGCATCCATATTACAGGAGCACCCAAATCTCCTGAGGATTTTCCAACTAAGAAACACAGGCAAGTTTATGAGGTCATTGCTAGAAGAGTCTTAGCCACGCTTTCCCCAGATGGTAAGGATTTGAGAACAAGGATTGACATCGACGTGAAAGGTCATCCCTTCAGAGCAACGGGTAAGGCGATTCTAGAAAGAGGTTGGAGAAATGTCTATCCCTATTTAGCCGAGAAAGAGGTTATTCTTCCCCCAGTTCAAGACGGAGATTCTTTGCTCTGTTTAGAAGTTAAGATTGAAGAAAAGCAAACACAACCTCCTAAACGTTATACGCCCCGCTCTTTGATTAAGAAGATGGAAAAACTTGGGTTGGGCACCAAAAACACCAGAGCTCAAATATTGGACATATTAAAAGAAAGAGGGTATGTTGAAGGTAAGAGTTTCGTGGTCACCCCCCTAGGAGAAGTTGTCGTTAATGTCTTGAGAAAACATGTCCCTGAGATAGTCGACCCTGAATTTACTTCACAGCTTGATAAGGCCATGAAATCTATAGAGTTTGGGGAACTGGATCATTCAAAGTTCATAAGTTCATCTCTGGATACATTAAAGAAGATAATGTGGGAGTTCAAGAAGAACGAGGAAGAAATAGGTAGAGAAATAGCAGAAGGGCTGAAGAAGCACAGGATGAGAGCAAAATTGGTTGGTAAATGCCCTAAATGCGGCGGGGATTTAGTGATAAAGCGGGGTCGCTATGGTAGGTTTGTGGCCTGCTCATCCTATCCTAATTGCTCAGTTACCTTTAATCTCTTTCTACGGGAAGAAGTATTGGACGAAAATTGTTCTTGTGGTCTTCCATTGGTCTCAGGAAGCGTTAGGACAAAGTCGGGAAGAAGTTTGAAGTATGTAAGGTGTCTAGGAAACTGTCAGGATTCACCTTTAAAGTGCAGAGAGTGTGGTAGTGTTGCTGTTGTAAAGAGTGGAAGGTTTGGCACGTATATTCAATGCTCTAAATGTGGTAAGACAAATTACTTCGCGATTAAAAGGTCTTAAAATTTGAAAGGTAAGATTATGGAGCCCCGGGCGGGACTCGAACCCGCGACCTGCGGTTTACAAGACCGCTGCTCTGCCAGCTGAGCTACCGGGGCATGATCACTTCTGATATTTCCATCATTATAAGCCTTTTGTTCTTCATTATAACTAGCAATGTGAGACTCTAATTTATTGTTCCTTCTCCAAAGGTTTGTTTGGCGAGAAACCTAATTAATTTCTCGAGATCTTGAGTGTAGATCAAAAATCTTTGATAATCTATCCAGATTATTCCTCAGAAAGTGTTAGTTCTTTTGCGTCTATATCTGGTAATCCAACAAGCCTCCTGATTGCTCTTACCTTTTCAAACACCAGATCCTCAAGAAAATTTCTTTTTGGATATGGCCTATGGGTTACGCTAAGAACCAGATTTTTTCTCCCATGTTTATTCAAGAAAGTAGAAACCACTCGCAGAACATCCAATGCAGAAACTTCATCCAACATCATTAGATCTATGGGTATGCCCGTATGAAACACCATATTCCTTTCAAGCGACGTCCTTGCTTTGACAACATCATTTATCCAGTGCATTGCATCCAAAACAGTACCCTTCTTAGCCAGATCCAACGGGTGCAAACCATCGTATATCTCTGAGAGGGTTTTTATGTGATCATGTGCAGAAACATTTCCATCAGTATGTAGTATCGCGTACTTGCCTTTCTTATGTATATGTCCCGTAAATTTCTTGTGCCAAGGCATGTAGAGCTTGTCCATAAACCAATCTGGATAGATGGGACCACTGTAAGTAAACGCGTCGTCTGCCACCCTAACAGCATCAACCCACTCTATTTCAGTACCAGCCTTAATTAACTCAAGAACATAGTTTGCTATCCTATCATAGAGTTGTTTGGCTTTTTCCTTGTCTATTACAGTTAAAACCCCGAAATCAAATGTATGATATGCAAGCTCTAAATCAAAGCCACTTGGTGGTTTAGGTGGACAGAGAAAGTATTCACTCTGCTCAGTAGGGCCTATGACCTCAAACACAATAAATTTATTCAAATCTATGAAGTTTTTGATCGACTCTCTAAATTCCTGTAAGGTTTCCTGAACCACCTCATCAAGAGAGGGCCAGTCATAGCCTTCTTCAATGTCTAGCTCTACAGCCCATCTTGCTAGATCCTTTCTATCTCTTTTAAACGGACCTCCTTCGTCAAAGAATAAGCCCCACATAGGAACCCAAGCGTGACCCAGAAGCACATCCCCCAAGGTTACTTCTTGGTGTTTCTCAACGGTCTCAAAATGCACTGGTACTCTTTGAGGCTCTTGTCCACTGTATGCCATTTCAACTAATTCTCTGGAGTTCATCCCTTCTTTCGTACTGATAGATCGGAAAAAGTTGTCTGTTTTCGAAATAAAAGAAGTAACGGGTTTGTTTTGAATTCTTTAGACTTTTTCTTGGGTTTAGAGTTGTTTTGGGAGCAGTGTTGGTTCTTTGGTAACTTTTCCTCCAGCAAACTTAGCAATTAGCTCTAACGTTAGCCTTGTGGCTTTCATAAGAAGATTTGAATCAACTTTAGGAACACCACATGCTACGACAAGCACTATTTTGGTTTTTCCGTCTATTTTTGTTCTTTCCGAATCTCTATGAGGGTAGAGATGAATTACTTTCTTCTCATCTGCAAGTACCAGCTCTTTTCCAGTTAACTTCTCCTCTTTAGATCCTATTGGCTCGAATTTTTCTCCTTTTTTGGCAGTCCTTAGAGAAAGGCTACCTTCTATTCTTTCAGCATCATATAGACCTATAGGAACAAGGGTGGTTATGCTTGCTATATTTCCACTGTCAACGACATTATTTATCCGTGGTATGGGCTTACCCCGTAAGATCCTTCTTATCAAAGCCTCCGAACTTGGCCTAGTTTTGGTTGGATCTATCCCTATTCTCCAAAAGAAGTCCCTATAAGCTCTTATGATGGGGTTTTCCTTCAGAGATTCTAGTTCGTATTTCTCTTTAATTTCAGACATAACTTCTGAAAGATGCTCTTCAATATCTAAACTTCCCTTGGAAATCGATACATCTTTTATGATTGCATAAACGATCCTAACCCCTAATGAAAGGACCTTTGGTGTTATATCTATCATAAGGTTGCTATTCAAATCCTTTCACTTCTTTAGAGAGGTTATTTTTCAATTATCACCTGTTCTACGCAAGAGAGAGGGCCTCTTGACAGCAACTTCAGATTCACTTTCTTACCCAATATCCTCTCTAATAGACCTGCAAAGAACCCCATGTGAAAGTAACAGATGGGTAGTGGGTCGTTTGTTTCAACACCACCTTTTTTGTAGAGTTCTCTAAGAGAACATTTCTCAAATATCAGCTTATCTCCCTCCAGCCTACCCTTCCATGCATTATCCAGGGCTTTTTCGACTTCTTTGAAGGCTTCTTCTAGATTGTCAACCTTCTCAAAGCTCAATTTCAAAGATTTTCCCAATTCTTTGCCCGAACTATAGAGAGCAACGTTGGCTGTAGGTCCCCATGTATTTTTCAAGGATAGAGCTACCGCCAACAAGATAAATTCATTTGGATTCTCCCTTGCAATCGATGTAAGGCTGTTATCATCTACCATGATCCATCCATCATTTTGAGCAGGAAGAGGATATAAACAAGTACTCTACCTCACCTAAACTCGGGTATGTCTCATCTTTTCCCTCATCAAGTCGACGTACTCTTGAGAATATGGAAAGATTTCTCGGTGGATTCTACAAGGATATGACTCGCAATCGGTGTCACAACGAGCTACGCCTCTCTTCACTGCACATTCTAATACTGGGCAGGTTTTTCCTCGCTTTTCAAGCATTTTAAGTCTATTTTGAGCCCATTTCGAATTTCCTGGCCCGCATCCTTCACAAATTTCTCTTTCTTTCATAATGCATGTCCTACAATCTGTACCGCATGCAGCGATCATTCAAAGCTACCTCCCTTCCCAAAAACCTAGGATGAAAGTTCTTCGTCGTTTGCTGTCATCCCAGGTAGAGGATAGGTTGCTTGCATTTTCTCAATCTAGCTTAAAAATAACTCCATCGAATGAAGTGTAGAAGAACAGTAAATAACGATTTGTTTGTGTCTAAGCGTACGTTTCATTTTTAAATTAGGCTTATCTAGGGTTACTTTGGTTATATGAAGAAACAAAGCTCTTTCGACTTGGCTAGGACAATACTATGTCTCAGCTATCTAGAGGAGAGAATGGGGCGTTTCTACCTAGCACTATCGAAGATCTTTGATGAAGAGGAGATAAAAATAGCATTCGATTACCTTTCAATGGATTCATACATGAGAAAAAATGTTCTTCGGCGTATCGCTAAGTCACTTGCCTCTCCTCTAGTGGAAAAGGACATAGCTGGCTGTGAAGACATAGTTGGATCTAAAGTAATGGAAGCCTTAAGGAGATATGAAGACATGATAACTAAGATAGAAAAAGGCATTGTAAAAGACAACGATGTTGTTAGCTTAATTAGATGGCACACAACATTCTCAGGACCAGAGTACCTAATGATGGTTAACTTGATCGCTTTTTCTTTTATTCTTAGGGATAGAGACGGGATTAAACAGGTTTTGAAGGCCATGGCAGATGGAAGAAAAGATAGAATAGAGGTTCTTAAGCGGATAGCTAGGAAGGTGAGGCTTTCTTAGCTTATCCCACAATAATTAAGGTTTTTTATACGCTTATCCTAAGTACTTATGATAATCATTGAGTGAAAGGACCGACAGAGGAGAAGGAGTTTTCTATCCTATAGATGTTTTTTTCATGCTTTCTCCATCTGAAAAAATCGTTGAGACAGCAATTAAGCTTAAGAGAAATGATCTTGCAAGAAAACTCTCTTTAATAATGTCAAGGTGCTCAGATAGCGGATTTGAGCCTGCATCTCTTAACTTAACTATACGTGAAGATGTAGTCTACCTGGCGTGTTTCTTGAGGATGAAAAAAGCAGAGAACAATCTCGAAGAATTATTTTCTATATTAAAGAGAGAGGGTGAGATTGAAGAATATAAAATAAGAAAAAGCCCTGTAAAGGACAAGATCTTCAACATTTTGTGTTATCCTATAACTGTAGACTCAGGAGGACAAAGAGTAATTCTGGAAGATAGAGAGGGCTTATCTTTCTTTATAAAGGAAATACACGACAAATATGGAACTGGAGGAGAGGCTTTTCTGTATTTCCTAGGGAAAACAAGGGGAGAAGTAAGTGGCAAGATATTTCGTTCTAAAAACATAACAAAGGAATTCCTCAGAGAAGATCTAAAGTCACTTCAGGCTGCAGGGTGGGGTATTCCTGAGCTGCTAGAAGCAGATTTAGATAAAAAGTTCATAAGATTGCGTATATACGATTTATACGAGTCCGCTGCTTTTGAAGGGAGAAGCAGCAAACCAAGATGTCATTTCGTAAGAGGCTACCTAGAAGGACTTTTTTCAGCATTTTTGGGCGTCGACTTAGAGTCAAGCGAAGTAAAATGCATAGCAATGGGGGACCCCTATTGCGAGTTCATCTTTAAGAAAGCTGAAACCGCTTAGGTTATCTGGATAGATCGGAGAGGCAAGTGATTGCGGGGAGATTATTAAGGGTATTCACTCTATAGTAGGGATTAGATTGCCAAGGTTCTTGGATTTATTTGCTGAGGCAGTAGAAAGAAGAAGAAGAGAGATCGAGGCTGCTTTTGGTAAGGGAGAATTAAGCTCAGTTAACAAAGAAGTGGAAGAGAAGTTCATGTCTCTTTGGTTGGCTTTCGACAATTTTGAATCAAAAGAACCTTTTAAAAACGTTATAGCAAGCGATTCTAGCTTTTTAAGCAAAGAATATGCTCCTGGGATATCAATACTATTGGCAAGAGCGGTCGCTGTGCTTTATGGCCCAGGAGGAAGGCTAAAAGAAGAGAGGGTTCTTGATTTGAGACCTTTACTGGGTTCTATGGAGGTAAGGGATGTAATCTCTCGAATGGGGGAGACTTTAGAGCACGAGGTCTTGAGAAAGCTAATAGAAGAAACAAGCGGAGAATTTATCGTCCTGATTGATGGTTCTTTGATAGCGAGAGAGCTGGCTTCCGTCTATAACCTAGGTAGAATTCCTGCTGAGCTAGCCGTGCAGTATGCAAGAGCTCTTTTTCAGCTATTTGAGACCTGCAGAGAGAGGAAAATACCGATTGTTGGGATTTCAAAGGACAGCAGGGCATACCCTCTTAGGAGAATGGTCTTGTTCCAACTTTTCGACGAAGAGTTAGAGCGCATTTCGGGTATGATAGAAGAAGCGGATCAAATAACAATAAGTACAGCGGCTGGGGCGCTGGAGTCAGATCCCAAGGTCTCAATGACACTAATACTGGAACTTAACAAAAAGTATGGTGGCAGACTAAGGAAGATTTTAGAGATAGCCTCTGAAATACTGGTGGAGAGAAGTGATTTTGCAGTGATAATGAGTTGCATAGAAAAGAGAGGATTCTCTGAACCCCTCCTCGTTGGACCATACACATCAACAAGCAGGGCTCTTTTCCTTGAACTTCAGGCAAGACCTGAAGATATTGCTAGAAGAGCAACAAGAAAAGCTGAGGATCCATTTAAAGCTGAAAAGGAAGTAAAAAGGGTAATAAATCTAATTTTAGAGCTACCTGCCATAGTATCAACCTGCTGTAAGTTTTCAGAGACGGATCAGCCAGTCAGAGTTGACATCCCCGCTTGGGTCTTTGGTTTGGATTTCATGTTTGGAGACTTCGAGAGGGTTCATGCCCTCAGAACTTATGACTATGATAAGTCTCTCTTCTCAAAAATTATGGTTACGTTGATTAAAGGATATGCGAACCCAGAAAATCATAACGTTTGGCTCGCAGATGTTGATAGGATAGTTAAGATAAGTAGAAAGGCTTTTGCTGATATCTACGAGCCCATCCTTTGGAACAGGCTAGGGTGGATGGAGTTACACACTAGAGGTGAGAGGCGTGTTTCGATTATCTGAGCTTGACATTCTTGGGAGGATAGTGGGGGAGGCTACCCCCACTAGCTTCATATTCTCCTGCGATCCTTCTTCAGGCCCGCCAGAGAGGTGGGAGTACGTCATAGTTGAATCCCATGAGAGGACGTCTCAGGGTATGGAAAGGGTCTTTGTCTTAGCTCAGGTAGAAAAGCCAGTCAGTGCTAGCATGGTGCTACAACCTACAACGGATCATAAAGCAGTTGAGAGGATCGCTGAAATGGGAGTTGATAGAAAGGTAGCGTACGCTCAGGCAAGAGTGCTAGGATACCTATCGGATGAAGGAAATGTGAAAATACCGAGAAGAGCAATTGTCCCAGGAAGATTGGTTTACAGAGCTCCTTCAGACCTCCTAAAGAAGTTCTTCTCCTATGGGGAGGCAAGCATAGAGCTGGGTAGCCTCATAACAAGGCCAGAAGTTCCTGTTTCCATTTCAGTTCAAGGCTTAAGGAGACACCTGGCAATACTCGCGGCAACCGGCGCTGGTAAGAGCAATACAGCAGCAGTCCTCATCGAAGGTCTGATGGAAAAAGGAGCAACTATCGTGATACTAGACCCGCATGCTGATTACGTCTTCCTTGGACAGACTCAAGATGGCAGATCTATGGAATATGTAGAAAGGGTTACCATATTTAGAAACCCGGGAAGTACTGGAAGATACTCTCCATCACAAATTCTTGCAGAAGTTAGTGAATTTACCATTAAGTTCTCAGACTTGGAACCTGAAGACTTGTTTAGCATGTTGGATCTTCCTCAAACATCGGTTCATATAAGAGGAGCTATTTCTAAGGCAATTGATTTCCTTAAGGAGAATAGAGGAAGCTATACTGCATCTGACCTAGTGGAAAAGCTGAATATTATGGCTGAAGAGGAAAAGGACAATAGATTACGTTTAGCAGCTTCTTCTGCTGCAGAGAGGGTCAGGCAAAGGCTCCTAGGATTGCCTATTTTTGGAGAGAGCACAACTCCTTGGCATGATATCCTTAGGCCTTGGCACGTTTCCGTCATAGACCTCTCTGGTGTCACCGGATATGCTTTTGATTTCACAGCCACCAAAGTCCTTTCAGACATTTATTGGGCTGTTTCAAGCGGCAAGTTTAGATATCCCGTATTTCTGGTCTTAGAAGAAGCCCACAAGATTGTTCCAGCTGATCGACAAACCCACTCCAAGAGGATAGTAAACGTTATAGCGAGCGAGGGAAGGAAGTTCGGAATCTACTTAGTGTTAATAAGCCAAAGACCTTGTAAAATAGATCCAGATAGCCTAAGCATGTGTCAGAACCAGATAATACTTTCAATGGTAAATCCAAAAGATCAGGAAGCTGTAAGATCTGCTGCAGAGAGGGTTAGCGAGGAACTCCTGCGTGATCTCCCTGGCTTAAATGTTGGAGAGGCTGTCCTCGTTGGAGAGTTTACCAGGGTTCCAGTTACAGTGAAGATCAAGAGAAGGAGATCTAAAGAGGGAGGGGCTGACATCGACGTTGTGCAGAGGTTGAAAGCAGCCAAGGAGGAGGCTGGGATAGAAGGGTTTGAGGACGTTGACATGCCTAGAGGAGATGAATGGGATAAGGGATAGGAGGCTCTTACAATGCTTATAGTTGCCTTAGAGTCCCATCTAGATCCTGTTTTTAGCTGGATGGCTCCTAGTTCGCAGGAAGAAAGGAGAAGGGACTTTCAAGAGAACTTCAAAAAAGCTGTTGAATACGCATTGGAAAAGGAGGCAGACCTCTTTCTACTACCAGGAGACGTTTTTGATAGAGTAAGACCCAGACTCTTAACTTTGGTCAAGTTTGCAGAGGAGCTTAGAGCGTTAAACAAAGCCGGAGTTAGGGTTTATGCGGTGCCAGGCCACCACGATAGACCTAAAACAAGAAGGATGCCTACTCCTCTCCACGTTTACTCCAGAGCTGGACTTCTGAGGTTGTTCGATAGGATAGATGTTATAGAAGTGGATAAATTCGAAATTGACGGCATCTCTGTGGCGCTGGGCGGAATAGGGTTCAACCCCTTTATCATAGAGGAAGGAACCGATCCCTTGAGAAACATCAGAACTTTGGGAGAATTCGATGCAGACATGAACATCCTTATGATTCATGACGTCATCGAGGGATTTTCCCCTCCAGGAAGGGAAAGACATGTCATAAGAAGGACTAGCATACCAAAGGAAGTTGACCTCGTGGTAGCAGGACACCTACATGCCCACACCGTTCAGTGGGGAAATCCTACTATATGCTACGTTGGAACTATAGAAAGGCTTTCTTTCTCCGAGGAAAATGAGAAAAAGGGATTTACGATCATTGAAGCGGATAGAAATGGGGTAAAAAGGGTAGAACAGGTTGATCTTCCCACAAAGCCAATGGTGACGATTGAATATGGGATTTCGGGCAACGAGAACCTCACCGGGACGATCATATCCTTGCTTGAGAAAACATCCTCAGAAGTCCCAAGAGAAGCAATTGTCAGGCTTAAGCTTAGAGGAGCTATGCTTCCTGAGATTAGAACCACATATGCTAAAGATCAGATCCTTGCAAGGGCAAGAGAGCTTTTCTTTGATCTAAAGCTTGAGGAAGAATTCGAGTATCCAGATGCGTTTTCGGCCCCCAAGATAAGTCTGGCCAGCCCTATTAGGATGCTAGATAAGATATACGAGGAAGCCATCAGCAAGGAAGAGTCTGAGGATAGAAGAAAACTGATTGATGATGCTTACAGGTTAGCTGTTGATGCCCTCAGGGAGGCTGGTGGGTGGTGAAACTAACCTACTTAGAGGCAAGTGGCTTCAAACATCTTAGAGGAAGTCAAGGTTCGTTCAGAATAGATTTCTCTGAAGGCATCATAGGGATAAGAGGTCCAAATGAAAGCGGTAAGACTAGCGTTATGGAGGCTGTGTTTTTTTCGCTATTTGGCAGGACTATGGAAACCGAATCCAAGCTTGAGGATTATTTGGCATACGGGAGGACCAAAGCTCTCCTGAGGCTTGGTTTCGAATCCGAAGGCGAAAAGTATGAAGTTGTAAGAACGATTGAAAGGGATGCTAGAGGAACAAGAAGCACTGCAAGGCTCTTTAAGCTAAAAGAGAATAGAAGGGAGCTTATAGCTAGTGGAAAAATGGCTGTTGACGCTGAGATTTCGAACATGCTTGGAGGAATGGGTCCAGAGGAGGCAAGAAGCACGATCTTTGTCATGCAAAAAGACTTGGCCAGAATAAAGGAGAAGACTAGGAAAGATAGGAGAGAATTAATAGACAAGATAATGATGCGAGAGAGCTTTGATAAAGCAATTGAAGAGCTTAACGAAGAGAGAAAGCGCCTTGAAGGAACTGTTAAAACACTTGGGGAGCTTAGAAGAGCAAGAGAAGAACTCGAACATTTGAAAACAAGACTAGAAGAGTATAAGAACAGAGAGAAAGAGCTAGAGGAGGTTATCCCCAAAATTCAGGCTTTAAAAGGACCTGAAGATGAAGAAAGCTCTATAGTCCACGCAGAAAGCATGGTCAAAAGACTCAACTCAAAGCTGACCGCACTTAGGAAGTTCCAGGAATATGTCAATATGAAACAACAATTTGAAACTGAGTTAAGATCTAGTTCAAAAAGACTGGAAACCATAGATCATAGAATTGAAGAAAAGAGACGCAGATTATCTGAAATAAGAGGTGAAATCGAGCTTAGAAGGAAGTTTAAAGATGCTTCCTTGAAGTTACAAAAGATCAAAGAACTAGCAGATTCGAAGGAAAGAGAAGCCCAAAACTCCGAAAGAAAAGCAAGACCTTTTGAATTTCTTGGAATAATGGTAGCCTTAGTCGGAATTCCTCTGATCATAATGTTAGGAATAAAGTACCTTGCTGTCCTATCGATAGGACTTGTTATAGCACTTTATGGCGTTCAACTACATGCTAGAGCGGGACAGCTAAGAAAGGAAAGGGCTGACCTCCTTGAAGAGGCAAGAGAACTTGGAGCATCGGCTGAGAAATACCGTGAGATCAATAAGTTCCTCGAAGAAAAGGAGAGAATTGATAGAGAAATTGAGCAGCTTGAGCAAGAGAGAAGTGCGCTTGTAGAGGAAATTGATGGGATCAGAACCTCTCTAGAATCATTGTTTGAACCTGAATTGCCTCCAGACGTTCCCAAATTCTCTCCAGCAATCTTAAAGGAGATTGAAATTGAATTTAGGAGGTGGACACAAGAACTAGGGAATAGAAAGGGCCAATTAAAGCAGCTAGAGGATAGGCTCGTTAGTATAAGAGAGTATCTGGAGAGAAATGCTGGAATAGAGGAGAAAATTGAGGAACAACAGAAAAAAGTCAAGGAGCTTGAGAGAAAGCTCAATACCGTAAAATATGCGATCAAGTTACTAGAGGAATCTGCTGAGGCATCAAGAAAGGCCGTCATCCCAGCAGTAAGTGAAGGGATGTCAACTATTCTTCCTGTAATAACGTTAAACAGGTACCTTGCAGTAGCAGTAAACGAGAGTTACGATGTGTTTGTATACGACTCGAGTGCTGGAGAGTACAAGGAGCTCCGCTCGTTCAGTGGAGGGACTCAGGATCAAATTCTTCTCTCCATGCGTCTTGCTTTCACCCTGTCCCTTGTCCCGAGTGTTAGAGGAGCTCATCCAGAATTCTTGTTTCTAGACGAAGTCCTCGCATCTAGCGACTCGGAGAGAAGGGAGAAGATAATGGAACTCATGGCAAGGAACCTGAAGAAGTCTTTCAAGCAGGTGATCGTGATTAGCCACCAAGAAGATGTGCTCAAGTATGCTGACACGAAGGTAGAGATGAGAGATGGTGTCGTAGAGAGGATTTCATCATCCTGGGGTGATGAGGCAATTTAAGTTCAAATTTTAAGGACGAAGGTATACTTGCTTGCGAGAATGATACCTGCAGTCTACAAGAAGCTTTGTCCTGGTTACAGCCTTAACTTAGTTACCCACAAACCAGATGAAATGTGCTCGCCTGAGAAGGAACTTGGTAATCTCATCAGCTTGTGCGATGAGTTTTGTTCCTTTTTTGAGAGATGCACGAGGTTTGAACTTTGGGAAGCCCAACGATCTTGGGCCAAAAGGGTGCTGCAACAACAAAGCTTCGCTGCGATTGCTCCGACAGGTATCGGGAAGACAGTTTTCGGCATAATTATGTCCCTTTTTTACTCTAGTAAAGGCTGGGGGAAGAGCTTAGTCGTTGTTCCGACCGTCCTCCTTGTCAGACAAGCAGAGCAAAGGGCTATCGCCTATGCCAAGAAAGGTGGTCTCGAACTTAGAATAGTTGCTTATGGCGGCGTTAGGAAGGTAAGGGAAAGGGAAAGGCTCTTAGAGACGATCAAAGAGGGGAATTTCGATGTACTTATCATAACATCTCAGTTCTTAGCAAGAAGATCTGATATTCTTGCAAACAACACGTTCTCCTTCATATTCGTTGATGATGTGGATTCTCTTTTGAAGAACTCAAAGAACGTCGATAGAGTTCTTGTCCTGCTTGGTTTTCCCCATGAAGTCGTGGAGTCGGCTCTAAGAGCAGTGAAAATAGAGAGGAAAGATCTACCTAAAGGCGTTATAATGCTATCTTCAGCAACAGCCAGACCTGGTAGGAGGGCTATTCTGTTCAGGAGGCTCCTTGGATTTGACATAGGGGTTTTGAGGGAAGGAGTCCTAAGAAACGTAGAGGACATAGAAGTTCCAGATAAAAGCAAGGAAATCCTATCTGAAATAGCTCAAACGATGGGAGGAGGCCTTCTTGTCTACGTTCCAAAGCTTGAGTTGGTAGATGAGGTTATCGATGCCTTAGAGTCAGCTGGACTTAGAGCTGAGGAAGTTTCAGGCTCCAAGGAGACAAGCATTCAGGCCTTTGCCTCTAGAGAGTTAGATGCTCTCGTAGGAGCTGCTAAACCGTATGGAGTATTAGTTAGGGGATTAGACCTCCCTGAGAGGATTAGATATGCTGTCTTTTATGGAGCCCCTCATTTCGAGTTTTCTTTGGAGAAACTGGAAGAAGCCAGCCCTAGAGCCATCGGCACAGTTCTTTCAACCATAGCTCCTTTGTTGGGTAGGGAATCCAAGCTCTTATCGCTTAAACTTAGGAGTGGACGTTTTGTTGAGGAAGATCTTGCTAGAGCCAAGGATCTTCTATCCCAAATTCTGTCTAACAGCGAATTTTGGGAGAAACTCTCAGGTTTAGGGGATGTGGTGGTAAGGTACGAAAATGGGATCAAGGTACTACTACCTGACATAAGGACCTACATTCAAGGCTCAGGAAGAACGTCAAGACTCTTCCCGGGTGGTCTGTCTAAGGGAGCAGCCTTCCTGATCGAAGAAGGCTCTCTTTTAAACGCATTTGTTAAGAGAGCTAGTATTTTTGACATAGAATTCAAGCCAATCGACCAAGTCAACTTGGAATCTTTGAAAGAAGAGATTGATTCAGACAGAAAGAGGATCCGTGGACTGAAGGGGAAGAAAGTTCCTCCTGAAATGATGCCTAAAACCCTCCTTTTCATAGTTGAGAGTCCAAATAAGGCCAGAACAATCGCCAGCTTCTTTGGTAGGCCAAGTAGACGGAACATAGAGGGACTACCAGCCTACGATTTTTCAACAGGCAATCAGCTAGTGACAATAGTTGCGACCGGAGGTCACGTTGTAGATCTGTCCACCAAGGAAGGGTATCATGGAGTGCTAGTTGAGGATGATCTCTTTGTACCAGTTTACTGCACCTTGAAGAGATGTCAGGTGTGTGGATATCAGTTTACAGAAGGAGAAAATTGTCCTGTTTGTGGTTCAAGCAACATCTTGGATTCCAAGCGCACTCTTCGAGTGCTTAGAAGGCTTGCATTTGAAAATGAGAGGGTCATCATAGGCACAGATCCTGATGTTGAGGGAGAGAAGATAGCTTGGGACATAGCTTCGCTAATTAGACCCTTTTCCAAGGATGTTTTTAGGGCAGAATTCCACGAGGTCACCAAATCCGCTATAATCAAGGCTCTCTCTGAGCTTAGAGATATCTCAGAAAATAGAGTAAAGGCGCAAATTGTTAGAAGAATAGAGGACAGATGGATTGGCTTTGAGCTAAGCCAGATTCTTCAGAAAGTATTCAAGAACAGGAATCTCTCCGCTGGAAGAGCTCAAACACCTACTCTTGGCTGGATAATCCAAAGATACAAAGAACACCTCAAGAGGGAGGATATCACACTGATTGAGGGAGACGGAATATGTTTTAGAATTGAAGGAAAGGTGGGCAAGCCAGGTGAAACCAAGGCCTATGTCGAAGTTGTTGCTGAAGAATATGTCAACGTTCCTCCGCCGCCTCCTTTCACCACTGATGAGATGTTGAAGGAAGCCAACAGGGTTCTTAAGCTCGGGGCTTCAGAAACAATGAGCCTTGCTCAGAACCTCTTTGAAGCTGGTCTTATAACCTACCATAGAACTGACAGTCATAGAGTATCCGAGGCAGGGCTGAGGGTTGCAAGAGTTTTCCTTGGTGAAAAATTCAGGCCGAGGGTTTGGGAAGGAGAGGGCGCTCACGAGTGCATACGTCCCACTAAGCCCATGACTGTAGACGATCTCATAAGATACATGAGAGAAGGCCTTCTTAAACCCCAAGTAGAGCTCAAAAGGAACCATATGAGGCTGTATGACCTGATATTCAGGAGGTTCATGGCTTCAATGAGTGAGAATGCTAGGTTAAAGAAGCAAAGGATTAAGGTTATGATAGCGGGAGCATCATCTGATCTAGAGAGGTACGTAGAGGCAACGATTCCTGGCTGGACCATGATCTATCCATACAGGTTTAGGATTGAGAGGCCTCTAAAGTCTGGAGAGATTTTGGTGAGAATTAAGCACAAAAGGGCCCCAAAGGTTCCTCTCTACACTCAAGGAGAGGTCATCGCAACAATGAGGGAAAGGGGGATAGGAAGGCCATCTACCTATGCTGTAATCCTACAAAAGCTCCTTATGAGAAGATATGTAATTGAAAAGAATGGAAAATTGATACCAACAAAGATAGGGATCACGGTGTATGACTTTCTAACTAAGAAGTATCCAACCTTAATTAGTGAGGATAGAACCAGAACTCTTGAGGAAAAAATGTCCATGATAGAAGAGGGAAGATTTGAGTATCAAGAGGCGATAAAGGAAGTCTATCATGAGATAAGATCTTTAGTCAAAGTATAAGGATTTATTTTGGAAGCTCCCACTTTGGAGCAGATAATTCCTCGTCAAATGACCCTTTCAGACCATCAACTACAAAACAAGCGTGATGAACAACTTCTATACCGTTTTTATGGCAATAGGAAATCGCCTTTTCGGATTCAGATCCTGGTTGCATCCAAACCTTTCCTATTCCAAGCTCCTTACATTGTCTTACGATCTCTTCGGTAACTTTTGGTGGAACTATCGTTATAACGACATCTGGCTTTTCTGGAACTTCTTTTAGAGATGCATAGCATCTGTCACCATCTACTTCTTGATATTTTGGGTTTACAGGATAAACTTTGAAGCCAGCCTTTTTGACAACTTTATAGACCTTGTATCCGAACTTTTCTTTGTTTATTGTAGCTCCTACAACAGCTACTACATTTCCTTTATCCAAAAAACTCTTCATCATAGACTTTTCACTTTCTTCCACGGTTAAACACCCGTTCTTGCTGTTATGACGCCCATAGATTTCAGTGATTTCCCAAAATAAAATTGTATTACTCCTTGAAAATACTCCCACTCTCGTTTAACTCACTCAGAAAAGTTTCATGAGTCTTCTGGAATTCCACATACTCTTATTATCCAAACTTCGCCAAAAGTAGCATTTCTCCTGTAAATTATCTCGAAGAAGGATTTATCTTTGAATTTCTCTTTATTGATGTCAACCCCGAATTCATATGCTGGCTTATAGGAGGAAAGCAGGTTTCCGTAAAGCTCCATGTTCGTGGAATAAAAGATGTGGGTTAGATTGTAGCGTTTAGCTATGTTGTAAGCTACTAAAGGGCTAGAGGTGCTGTATAAAACGTAAAGATCATTTTGAACTCTTCCTGGGGCCTTTATGTAGGGATAATTAACGTTTCTCAAAGGAAAAACTCCGCCTATTAAGGCTTTGCCTCCGCACACGCCAGCAAACATCTGGGCTCTGTAGTAGTCGGCGGCTATCCTTGCTTTGGGGCCAGTGTTGTTTCTAAACCATAGAGCAGCTTCATATTCTTCTACTACTAAACCAGATAGCTGGAACCTCAAAGGTAATCTATAATAATAGAGATTAATTCCTTGTCCAAACAAAAGCACAGTTACAATAAAACAGAGCAACCTTCTGTCTTCAATCCCCTTATTCCTTAAAGGTCCAACTGAAGCAACGGCTGTTGCCATCGAGAATGGCTGAGCTAGGAATGGGAAGAACCTAAAACCCTCCAAAGGTTTAGCTAGAGTTTCCCATGCAAGTCTCCCCAATCCAAGGGCTGACAAGATGATCTCATTATTCGATTCTATGAGGTTTGGAATGGACCATAGTAAGACGAAGAGATGTCTTTTTGGGTTTCTAATTGTGAGCAACAGAATGGAAAGGGCCCCTACTACCCAAGCGAACATCCCGTAGTAACTTATGTGTGAGACCAATGGGTAAAGACCACTTGATGTTACTAGAACCCTAATCCACCACCAATAAAGGTTTCTGGGAAGCCACCAAGGAGAAGTAATTAGCTGAGACATTCCAAAGACTAAAAGTAAGTCCTTGAAGATTCTTCTTTCCGCTTGTCCTTGAATAAAAAGAGCTATGCTTATCATTACCATCTCCCAAACAACTAAGAAGTATGAGAGATGCGTTAGGAAGTTTATTGTAAGCAAAAGAGCGACTATTATGAGTTTTTTCTCATCTGGATTTCTGGCCTGGAGCACCCATATAGTCATGATCACAGGAACTAAGAATGCAGTAAATGACTGTGGATCAGCTATTCCTGTGAAGTACACAAAGGAAGGAGTGAAAGCAACCATAAGAGTAGAAACAGCTCCAGTCACCTTATCATAAAGCATTCTACCAAGAAAATACATCGTTAGTGGAGAAAGAGCCTCAAAAAATGGAAGAACCCTTGAACAGACCGTCGGTATGTCTAGTCCAGTTATCCAGCTTCCTAGAGCCAAAAGTATGGGGGATAATGGGGGATACCACATTGGAACGTATCCATAGGGCCTGTACCTTATGTCTGGCTCTGGAAGGGTCTTATGATCCTTTATGTATTGGGCCATACAGACCCTATACCAAACGTCGCCTTGAAACGTAAGAAGATGGCTGTCTATTTCTAACCTAGGAGCTAATCTCAAGACAACTCCTAAGATATAGATAATTAAGAGAAAGGCTAACTCTTTTCTGTTAAGCCTGAAGGCATCAAGAATGCTTCCCGAGCTAACGATTCGGACCTTTTGTTTATTGTCAGCCATGCTGATTTTACAATCGTATTTGCTTCAATCATAAACTTGCACTCACACGATGTGAAGAGAGGTTCTCACTTCCTCCACCGCCTTAAGGGTCTCAATGTATGAAACTAGATCCCTCAACTTCTTTACACTTCCAACCACAAGAATGACTTCCATGCACTTTTCTTCAGTTACATGCACATGAGTTGTAGATCTGATAAGATCTAAAAAGAAATGTTGGAGTTCGACAAGTTTCCTCTCAACATCTCCCTTGCCATGTGTGTAAAATATTGTGACGCTACCTGCAACTACAGCTTCTTCCTTGCCCAATAACCAAATCTTCTCAGAGATAAAAGTGTTTATCGCTTCTTGGATTGCTTTTGATCGGCTTTCAATTCCTAGGCTTTGTCTTAGCTCATCAAGTCTATCAAGAAGCTTTTTAGGCAAAGAAATGCCAGTTCTGACTACTCCTTCAGGAGGCATGTGGTGTAGGATCTTTCTTTTACTCAAAAATTTTTCTGATTTTTTGAAGTAGCATAACTTATCTAAGCAAAAAATGGGCGATAAGAAGCATATAACCACAAGCTATGCCTATCCATGCAGCCAACCTGGCCCATAATATCTCTTCTGCACCTTTTCTCCCGTATTTTTTAATGGTAACCGCTCGCAATAGAGCAGCTATTGAGAGTATCAAAATAGCAGATAACAAATACAAATCCAAAACAAGATTGTAATTAAAAACAAAATCAATTGAAAGGCTTACTATTATAGAGATAAAAGTCTTAAAGAACATCTACAACTTCCTCTATTATCGCAAGCATAACTTTAACGAAATACAGGCAATTAAGGCCCAGATATTATTTGAGCCAATTCCTTAGAAAGCTTGTCAAGTTCGTAGAACACCATGCCTAACTTAGCTTCCTTTGAGCAAATACAAGCCACCAAAGCATCTGGACCAGCCGGATTCAAAACTATGAATCCGTCGCTACCAGTAACAAGAGCTCTTTGAAACTCTCCTCTACCAAGTTCCTCATTTATTCTTTCAGCTATGCTCAGAAGAGCTGAACTCATTGCTGCTACTCTTTCTTCGGAGACATCTGACCTAAACCTGCTAGCCATTACTAGACCATCGAGGCTAATGACCGCACTCCCTTCTATATTTGGAACAGCGGCTTCAAGATCTCTTAGCTTTTCTTCGATTTTTTCTAATCTCGTAGACACTCAATCACCTCTATTGTAGAAATAGACACAATCTTTTAAGTTTTACCTCAAAGAAGCTTAATATAAGGTCATGAGGAACCTTCTAAGGAAAAATATCCATTTAAGTGTAAAGCTTTGAGTTATCATGAGGGAGGTCTATCAGAACTTAGTTCTTCCCTCGTTTTTAGTGCTCTCTCAAATTCTCTCTTTCTAATCATGGTCAGAAGGGAGATCAAAGCCTCCTTGACGTTGGTTCCATCTCTAGCCGACGTTCCATACAGTTGAGATGGGTTTATTTTCATAATGCTTCTTATCAATTCTATATCAGCTGCAGAGTCCAGATCTTGCTTGTTAGCAAGTATTACCATTGGCGCATCATCACCTAGAAATGCCCTGACTTCCTCATATATTGCAAGAGCGACGCCTACTTGACCTATTTTTGTGCTGTCAATCACCAGCAAAACCCCTGCTGCCCCTTTTGCTAGAATTTCTCTGACAGGAGCGAATCTCTTTTGACCTGGAGTTCCCATTAGAACTATCTCCCATACCTCGTCGTACACGTATTCAGAGAACTTGGCTTGGTACTCCGATCTGGTTAGTATCTCCCCCCTGTCTACGTTCCAGAAAAGGATTCCTAGATCAAATCCAACGGTGGTTGAAAACTCTCTCTTTTCATAATCTATGCTAAGAGACTCTGGGTCAAGTCTGTGGATTATCGAGCTTTTTCCTGCCTGAAAAGGCCCAGTGACGTATATTTTTACCTTCTTCATCTGTTGCTCCCTAGCCCTTCGAAGGGACAAAAAGAAAAGTTCCTATCTAAAATTAAAGGTTGCTTTGATGGTGATTGTTCCCAAGTTAGATTCCTGTGTTAACAAATTTCCCACTTTTTCCCATTGTTTTCCACCTATAATTTTTTATCCTCATACTCTACACATCTTTTCAGATTGAGCGAGCCACCAGATGAAATAGACCTCTTTACGTACCTTGCTGAGCGAGGTCACGATGAAAAGAGAGTAGAGTCTTTTTTGAAGAATCTAAAGAAGGATGGGCTGCTAGAGCTTGTAGAGAAAGCTATGATGGCCTGTAACAACCTTAAGAGATTTGTAAAAACGATCAAACTTCTCGATCCAACTATCTTTGGATCTGAGGATCCAGCTTCCAGATTAGAGCTAATGCTTCAACATCTTCTAAGCTCGATGGTCGAGGATGAACACTACAACAGGAAGATTCTATTCAATAGAAAGATGTTCCTTAGCTCAACTATCCAGCAGTATGAGGAGAGATTCAGGAAATTGATTGAAGAGATAGATAGTGCGATGGAAGATGCTTCACAATCTGCGGTGGAAGCTCTAAGGGTTAAAACGAGAGATCTAATGGAAAAGTGTAGCTCATTGCTCGATAAAATGGATAGGCTTGGTTTAGAGCCTATAGGGCTTAGAGATGAGCTTTTAAGAATTGAGAAAGGTCTGAAGTCAGTCGTTAGTGGAGAAATTACTCCAGAAACCTTAACCTTCTATGTTGAAAACCTCCCAAGGCTCACTACGAGGCTAGATGAGTTAGAGGCTGAGTGCAAGATCTTATTCGATAAGAAGGAGGAGCTTGAGGAACATCTGAAGAAGATAAAGCAGAGATTTGAAGAGCTAGGGAAGGTCTCAGAGCAAGCTTCTGAGGCAGGATTGAAGCTTTCATTCATTGATGAATACTTAAGTTGGAAGGATGTGCTTATTTCGAGAATTAGAGATAAATGTAAGAAAGCAGGACCGGAGTGCTATGAAGAGGCCATATCTTCGGCACAAGAATTAGAAAAAGAGCTATCTCAGTTATTAATTCAATCAGAAAGCATAAGTTCGCTACTAGAAAAGAGGATAGAACTCTTCGAGGCACTAAAAGAGGTGGAAAACGATGTACCAACCTTAGATTCTTTGATAGGGACAAACTTCTTTTCAAATATGGTCGAATCCCTGAAAAAGGATCTAAATTCTGTTTCGGGGATTGAGTCGATTCTTGAAAGTGCTGAGCTAGATGGCCTTGTTCAAAAGGCAGAGACCGTATTGAAAGATATCAAATTAATAGTCGAGCTGAGCAAGGCAATTAAGGAACTTGGGAAGATCCCTGAGGACACCAGGAAGTCTCAAAGGGTCAAACGCCAAATACAGAAGCTTGTCAAAATCTTGGAATCCGATATTCCTCTGGAGAAGAAGGTTCAAGAAATAACAAAGAGGACAAAGGAGCTTGTAAGAGGAGCAAGAGCTTCAGAAGAAGTCCTTCAAGACTTGTTAAGGTTATATCCCATATGGAGAAGAAGAATACTTTCCCTAGTGAGGGAAAGAGGCTCCGTATCCATAGGAGAACTTGAGTTTATTCCTCCAAGGTGGAGAAAGTGGGTTGTTGAAAGGATCGTAAAGGAAGTCGGGGACATCTCATTATCTGGAGAGAACCTTGTTCTTGCAGGAGCCCTCTCGCCCGTTGGAGTAAGTATCGAAGTGGCTAGGCAGAAAGCGGCTGCATTTGAAGAAGTTCTAAGAGGATTAGAAGAATTCCTAGGAACAGAACTCAGCGAGGAGAGAAAGGGGTTAGAGCATGTGAAGCAGCTAATTAGTTCATTAGAGGGTGGTTCCTACACTGAAGACGAGAACAAAAATATGGAAGAAACTCTTATAGAGGTAAATAGAACTCTTGAGCTATTAGCTAATATGCTGAGAAAGAGAATGATTAGATAATGTTTGCAAAGGTTAGCTATCAACAAATTTCTCTATAACAAGTTCTCTCATATATTTGAAAGACAAACTCCAGCGTAAGCATTGTACCGTGAAACTTCTTTAAATCAAATTTCTCACCCAGCTTTTTGCTAGCTCTTTCTTCAACTCTAGTATTAGGTGCTTTTCCTAGCAGATAGGAGAGAGGATATGGGGTTCATGGTATACCATTGAACCTCGGATATTGCAGCATCCCTTACCATTCCTGTGTACTTTATTAGGAATTCAGCGGCTTCTTCAAATGTCATTTCCTTCCTCTGTCTTTTAAACTCCTTAAATAGGGCAATTTCTTCCTTTTGGAAGTTCTCTATCATATTCACCTTCGTTGTTGAGTGACCAGTAGAAGTGCCCTTTTTGGTTATTCCGTAAAGTCCTTCAATTACAAAAACTGAGAGGGAGATAGACAGTAGGAAGGCAATTGTTGACTCCATTGTAGCTTTTATTGGCTGAAACTTGGATGGAACCAACGAAAAGAGAGGTCTTACATCAATCAAACCATGTAGTACGGAAACGCTCGCTATTTGCCATCCAGATCTAATAAAAAGGTGCCCTGCTAAAACAGAGAAAAAGAAAGTAAAGAAGAAATGAGATATGAGTTGAGTTTTTCCCAATCTAGCCACAAACACATCAATAGGTAAATGAAACAAGGAGAAAAGAATTCCTGAGGCGGTAATCGAAAGAATCACCCTATGTTTCCCTTTAATTCCTTTGTAAAATTCTTTCAGGATATATCCTCTGGCCAGCAACTCCTCAAAGAAACCAACGATAAGTAAGTAGTATCCTAAATCCAAGAGATACTTCGAAAAGTCTGAGACTATCAACGTTGGATGTGGATAGAATATCCTGCCTTCGATGAAAAGGAAAGTGGCATACTGTAAGGTTATCGTATAAAGAAACCAGGTAAGAAAACCAAAAACCATCCCTTTTAGCAGACTTTCCTTCTTTATACCTAAGTTTCGCAAATATCTTTTCCTTGGAACTCTATCGAGGAACTTTAAACAAAAGAGAATGATCCCTAGTTTTACAATTGGTTTGACAATAGAATCAAGCTGAGTGATGGATACTCCCTTAGAAACTAAAATAGGAGTCAAGTACCTGTAGGGAGTCCATAGCATCATGAAAATTATGGATGCTATGAACGCATGCAATATATGTCTATTCCTGAAATCAAAGTTGTAGATTGTTCTTTTGTACATCTTCACAATTATTCGATTTTTTCCATCTTTTTCTTTCATCGGATTATCTTGATTGATTTTATGTTTTAAGGATATTGAGCCACAAAAAGGCAACGATTAACTTATGACAGATCTTGTACAAACCAAATAAAGACGCAAAAATTCAGTTCTCAAATAACGAACCTCATTGATGGAGAAGAGTAATGTTTATTTAGAAACAATTTCTAATTACAATCGAACTAAAAATGATCCTTAAATTACTCTTAGTGCGAGACTCAAAACATAAAGATAATGAAAAAGTTAATTGCATTAAGATTATCAAGAGAGAATACTTATTAGAGAAGATTAGAAGTTTTAAGAGGCAATCATCTAATTTTGAGCTCATTTTTGTGGGTTTAGTGGAGGGCAAGGTTGAGTCCCTTTCTCTTCCTGAGAAATTTGCTATATGGCAAAAAATAGGAGAGATAATTGATGAAGCCAAGAAAATGGGGTTAAAAGTGCTAAAACATGGTATATCGGGTGACGGACGCATATTCTTAGTTATTGCAAAATAATAGCGGTAAGATATTTGATTTGCGTTGGTTGATGATGTACATTCTAGCGTTTCACCTATCAAAGAGTATTTTATACCCTATAACCGGTCAAAATTTTAGTTTTGGAGAAAATAACTGATTTTTGGCAGATCTATTGACGCTTGTGCCAGAATAAAGAAGAGCAAAATTTATTTAGAAATTTTATCTAATTAAAAATGATGATAAGAAAGAACATATGGGCAACTTTGCTAAGAAAGGCTGACTTTATAAGTATCTCACCTAAGTTCTCTGGAAGGCAATTGTCGAAAAGAGAGACGTCCCATTCGTTTCATTCCATTCCGAAAAGTCTGTGCAATAGTTCTTTAATAAGGTCATATTATATGGCGGGTGTGAGGAATAAAATGAAAAGAAGTGGGGCAGGAACAGTCTTATTGGTAGGATTTGTTATAGCAGTCACCATACTGAGCATAGCTGCCTATATGGCGCCGCCAGAGATTAAGGTTGAAGAGAATGTGCACGAGGAGTTCATTGATACGTTGTCCTACATGATTTCAGTCATAGAGGTTGCATCTAAGCTACCAGGAACTGCCGAGGAGAAAGCCGATTTCATAAATAAGTCTCTCTCTCATCTAAGAAATGAGCTTTCAACTAAGGGAATTGGCCTTTGGTACCAAAATGTTACAATACCTCTTATAAGCGGACAAGGAGACAATGTCGTCATAATATACACATTAGAGAAAGGCGACACCTACTTCGCTGGTCTTTTAGCAACTAACCTAACAGATATACAGAAAGGAATAGGATCTGGAAGAGGTGGTCCTGGCGGCGGTGTTCCTGGTGGAGGAGGATCTGATTACGACTCCCCTTTTGGAACCTTCCCGTCGAAAGTTGCTAAGTTTCCAGATATTAGGTGGTTTCCTTACGGAATCCATCTTATCGTCTTCAACTTTGAAAATTATGATTACAACCTAACCATTGATTTTGAGGGTAGAGACCGCACCCTGTGGGGTTGGTACATAAACTTGGATCCATTCTGGATGAAGTGGTACTGGATGCCAGACACGATGGATGTCTTCATATCAGCCAGAGAAAGAGGTTTAACAGGACTGGGAATCGTCAGTATAAGAACCCTTAGAGTTTCTTCAACTGATAACGAGGTGCATTTCTATCCAACAGAAAATCCTGAGCGTCATGCAGTTACACAGGTTCACTACACAAATGATTGGAATGATTTCGTAGATACCTTGATAGAAGGGATCATAGGAGGGATAGATAACTATCGAAGATGGGCAAGCGCAGGAAGAGGAGACTAAGTGCGTTTGTCATCACAGAACGTCCAACATCAGGATAATGAGTATAGAATAGAGTGGATGATCAGAGTTATGCCAAAGAGGAGATTCTTAGAGAGAATCATCGAGTTTATTAAACACTCCTCAAAAATAGAACTCATTTATGTGGGTACAGTAGAAAGAGGGTATAATTCCTTGAATTCAGTTGAAAGATCTTCTCTCTGGCATTTGATCGGAGATTTAATAGATTTAGCGAGAGAAGCTGGTTTAAAGATATTAGGTTATGGGATTGAAAGGGATAGACACATATTCATCGTCCTATCCAAGTAACGGATTTGAGATCGGTTTAAGGAAGGAGAAAGTTAGAATTTAGTGCCAGCTACATGTACGGTACCGATACATTGCGTACGTTTGATTCCTTTAAGTGAGAATTTGCTTAACTTAGCACACCTTAAACGCAACCATTTAAAGGTAGATAGGTGTTTTTCACTAGATGAAGCTAATTTTCTGGCTATTAGACATAAATCACGAAGTTGTGGATCACGAACCTGAAATATGGCTTTGGGGGGTTTCAGAAGACGATAAAAGGGTTTTAGTAATTCAAAAAGGGTATTACAGCTATTTTTATGCCATTCCTGAGGAAGATAGAGAGCAGTATGTGGTAGAGAAGATAAAAAGCATGAGAGAGAAGCTCACTGGGATTATAGAAGTAGCGATTGCTGACAAAAAATATTTTGGGAAAGAATTGAAGGCCATAAAAGTTACTTGCAGGGATCCGACTGTTGTTGATGATTATGCCAAGAAGATCTCAAAAATCGAGCACGTTAAAATGTGTTTGGAACACGACATTAGGTATTCCATGAAGTATATGATCGACAATGACATTGCTCCTTGTAGTTGGCATGAAGTAGAAGTGGAAAAAGCTGATAAATGTATAGAGGCCCAAGTAGATGCCGTTTATCTGGCTAAGGATTCCCCGAAAAAGATAGAGAAAGAAGGTGTACCAGATCTTAGGATAATGGCTTTTCAACCCATATATTACAGTAAAAAAGGCTCTCCAAAACCTGAAAGAGATCCTGTTATAGTCATAGCAACGATTAATAGTTCAGGCGAGGCTAAACTTTTCGTTTCAGAAGATGAAGACGATCTTGATGTGATAAAAAATTTCACAGAGTACGTTAATGAATATGATCCAGACGTATTGGTCGGGTTCGAGTCCAATCAGAGACACTTGCCCTATCTAAACAAGAGGTCCAACGTGTTGGGTTTAAAGTTCTCTATAACCAGAACTGGAACAGAGGTTCATACTAGCGCATATGGTCACATATCTGTCACAGGAAGGGCAAACGTAGACCTCTACGATTTCATAGAGGACATAGCTGCTATCAAGCTAAAGACCTTGGAGAATATGGCAGAGTATTTTGGAGTAGACCAGCCAAGAAAAATTAGAGAGTATGAGATCCCGTTGTATTGGGAAGATCCTAAAAAAAGATCAGATTTGAAACAGTATGCATCCGAGTGCTCTATGAGCATTATGAAAATATCCACTTCCATCTTAGACTTTGCGATACAGCTTTCTGAACTTGTTGGTATTCCGCTTGATCACGTAGGTACTGCTGCTGTTGGATTCAAAGTAGAATGGTATCTCATAAGAGAAGCTCATAAAAGGAACGAACTTGTGCCGGAAAGGGTGGAGAGGCCTTACAGGCCCTATCCTGGCGCCATAGTACTGGAGCCAAAACCTGGAAGGCATGAAAAGATCGCTGTTCTTGATTTCACGAGCATGTATCCCAACATTATGATAGCCTATAACGTATCTCCAGATACATACGTGTCTCCTGAGGCGAGGAAGAAGGAAGAGGATTACTACTTTGCTCCAGAGGTTAATCACGCTTTTAGAAAGGACCCCCCAGGATTTTACAAAGAAGTTCTTTCAAAGCTCCTTTTAGCACGGAAAGAGATCAAAGAAAGGCTTAGCTCTTTAGATCCTAGAATTCCTAAGTATAGAGTGCTTGACGCTAGGCAGAAAGCCTTAAAGGTGATTGCAAACGCCAGCTATGGATATAGTGGATGGATAGGTGCGAGGTGGTACATAAAACCTGTTGCAGAAGCCACCACAGCTTGGGGAAGGGCTACTATTAGGGAGACAATCTCAATAGCCAATGAAAAGGGTCTCGAACTGATCTACGGTGACACTGACAGCATATTCGTAAGATATGAGCCCAATAAAGTTGAATCTTTTCTAAAATCAGTAGAAGAGAAGTTAAGGATGGAGATAAAAATTGACAAGATTTACGAGCGTGTAATTTTTACTGAAGCTAAGAAGAGATATGCGGGACTTCTTCCTGATGGAAGGCTTGACATAGTTGGCCTCGAGGTTGTGAGAGGAGATTGGCCAGATGTTGCTAGAAAGGTACAGAGAAAAGTTCTTGAGATCATATTACGCGAAAAAGATTTGGAAAAAGCTAAAGGAGAGGCTATTTCTTATGTGAAGGGATTTATATCAAACCTAAGAGAAGGAAAGATCGAGTACGACGATCTGATAATCTGGAAGGAGATCACAAGGCCCTTGGAGGAGTATAAAGCTAGAAGCGCCCATATTGAGGCAGCAAAGAAGATGATAGAGGCAGGATGGGAACTAGAGCCTGGAGACAAGGTAGGCTTCATTATCCTAAAGGGAGAGGGTAAGCTTTACCAGAGAGCAGCTCCCTACTTCATGGCTTCCCTGGAAGAGGTTGATCTCGATTATTACGTTAGAAATCAGGTAATTCCAGCCGCACTAAGGATCTTGTCTGTATTTGGCGTAAAAGAGGAGGATCTATTATCTGAGAAGGAAGGTCTTATGGCCTTTCTTTAGAGAAAGCTGCATCCAATGAAAAATCATAGCTTGCCTATTCTGAGATCTTGACTCCTAGGAGGATTAAGAGCGCACCCAAAACCTCTATAACTCCAAGAATCTCTCTAAGAATTATAAAGGAGAAAAAAGATGCAAATACTGGTTCTAACAACAACATGAGACCAGTGAGTTCCGGAGATACCATTTCTTGTGACCTAGCTTGGGCAAAAAAGGCGAAAGTAGTAGCAACGATACCAGTGTATGCCACCGCTAACATACCGCTCTCATTTGGCATAACCCACTTCTCACCTATAGCAAGAGATGAAATAGCTGAAAGGACGAAAACTGAAAAGGACTCAGAGTATGCTAGCTCGAGGGCATCTATATCTCTAGTGACCACATCTACTAGAAGTATCTGAAGAGCCCATGAGATTGCGCACAGGAATGTTAGGAGGTCACCTTTGGAAATAGTTATTCCTCTATAAACCCCAGTAAGCAAGGCTAGGCCCAACATTCCTATTATTATGCCAAGGATGGCCCTCCAACTAGGTTTTCTTCTGAAGAGTAGCAACCCAAGGAAGGGGACGAGAGGGGAGTTAAGGCTCGTTATAAATGCTGAGTTTATGGCTGTGGTATATTTGAGGCCAAAAACCTGGAAAAGAAATCCAGAAAATACGACAAATCCTACTCCCATACTTCTCACGTCTGGAATGATCCTCCTCTTTGTCAGAATAAGAAGGGGTATGAATGACAAAAGCGCAATGCCAAATCTTAACGAAAGAAAGAAAAATACATCTAAATCCAAAATTGCTATCTTCATTGTTGGAAAAGTTCCACCCCAGGCTGCTGCCAATAAAACGAGCAAGACTTTGCCTTGAAAGTCCTCTCTTCTCAACTTTCTCGATCCTCACAGCAATTGTATGGGGGAGATAGATAGCTTCATAGATTTTAATTATGTTACGCTGGATGAAAGGCTGTATGACGAAAGCTGAGTCTCTCGAATTGAGTTCGAACGTTTATGTGGAAGAACAGAGAACATTTCCTCCTAAGACCGCCATAGTTGATAGGTTTCTTTTGATAATTGGAGAACTTCTAGCATTGATTTCGCTTTTCTTACCTTGGTTCTCGATTAAGATGTCTGTCCCTCTTATGGGCGTTTGGATGAACGGAACTTATGATTTTTATTTGTACAACAAGATGAGAGTCTCAATAGAAGGGTTACCTGGGGCTTTTGCTGGAGCAATTGCCTCGGAAGAAACTATGCTCTCTAACATTCACCTCATCTTCTGGTTTCCTCTTCTAGGAGTTATCGTAGGACTCTGGCCCTTGATGAAATTATTCCGAAGAAAGTCTTATCACAAAGAAGCCTTAGTTTCCTCAGCTCTCATAATATTGATAGGAATAATTATGAAATCACCATCAGTAACACATGGAATAGGGACCCTAAACGATTTTATTGGTCTAATGGAATCAGTAGGAGCCGAATTATCGTTCTCAAGTTTAGGATCCGATATTTTCCTTATATCTGGAATTTTAATGCTTTTTAGTCAGCTCTATGGCTCAGTTAGGAGGGCTGTACCTTAACACATTAAGGTGAGGCTATCGGAGGGTTCTCAGCTATGGAGAAAGCTGGCAAGAGAAACCTCATTATAATGACAATAAGCTGGGCAATTATGAGTCCCTTCACAAGAGCTGCTGGGATCTATTTCTCTTTATATGCTAGATCCCTTGGTGCTACTAACATTCAAGTAGGACTTATATCCTCACTTTCTTCCTTGGTTTTGGGTTTTTCAAGACTTTTTGGCGGATATTTATGCGATGTTGTCGGGAGAAAAAGACTTGTCGTACAGATGACATTTACTCTAGCCCTTACTAGGCTTCTTTTCTCCATTGCAAAAGACTGGACTTGGCTGTTGATCGCTCGCATGATTGCCTCTGTCGCCCTCCTTTATCAACCAGCAATCTGGGCCCTGATGGCAGATAGTTTACCGGAGGGAGAAAGAGGCAGGTATATGGCTCTTTCCAACACAATAAGCGGAGTGTTCGGGATGTTAGGTCCAGCCATAGCTGCGTATATAGTTAAGGTCAAGGGAATAGAGAGCGGTGTCAGATTCCTCTATTTCTTATCAGCAATAGGCTTAATTTGCGGTTCTCTGGTAAGATCTTTCCTTATAGAGACCATTCCCAAGAAGACAAAACCCTCATTTAGAGGGATGCTGAAGGACTACCTAAAAGTCCTTCCTCTTTTCAAAAAAGAAGTTGGAAGGGTTGCGTTGATTAGTGCAATGGGAATAGCCTTTACAGGACTAATAGATCCGTTTATACAGATATATGCTGTGGAAAGTCTGGAGATAGACCCAGCATATTGGGGCTTTGCGAACTTAGTGGCCTCAGTTGCTGGATTATTTAGCCAGCCGCTCTCTGGCTACCTAACTGACAAAGTAGGAAGGAAGGAGGTGGTTTCTCTATCCTTCTTCTCAACCTCTGTCGGGTATCTAATCCTATTTATGTCTCCAAAAGGAGCAAAGGGTTTCATTCTAGCATCTTTGTTAGCTTCATCCATTATGCCAAGATTTCCAGCAATATTTGCCTTGCGTGCAGATGTGACGGTACCTGAAGTGAGAGGGAGGGTCGATGCCGTCAGCAGGCTTATGTCAAACGTTATGCTATCAGCAAGCAACATCGCAGGAGGAAAACTCTATGATCTGTCCCCCGACGTAACTATCTTGATATCTGTCTTTTTGATGAGCCTGATGGCTGTCATATCATGCATGCTTTTACCCTCGAAATCTGTTTTGGCCGATGTTAGAAGGGAGAAGCACGATGATGAAGAAAAGACGATCTAGATTCATCTTTCCGGAGATAAGGGAGGAGTTATATCACCAGATAAGAAGCCTGGGTTTTTACGTTAGAATACATGGATATGAGTATCTAATAGCTGATAATAAAAGGATTCTTGCCCTCCTATTCTTGGAGCCGTGGATTAACAGGGCTGAACTTAGAATTCTACTATCCCGTGAAGGATTTGTCAATAACATCGTTCCGAGGATAAAACTAATCGATCCTCAAATAGTGATTGAAGTGATTTATCTTAGCTCAACTTCTGATAGAAGCCACCCAAGATAGTCCTCGCTTATCTCCTTTACTGGACAAGCCAGAATTTCTGGTATGTCGTATGGATGTATTTCTTTTATTTTCAGTTCTAAATCCTTGAACTTCGCCTTAGAGGTTTTCATTATCATCAGTACCTCTTCCTCTGCCCTCACTTCCTCTTGCCACCAGTAATAACTGACTATACCTGGAATTAGATTCACGCACGCTATAAGCCTCTCTAACACCAGCAACCTAGCCATTTCTTTAGCGCTTTCCATGTCAGGAGCTGTGCTGAATACCAAGATTGGTTCTTCATCTTTGGAATAAGGACTGCCCATGTCAATCCCTCCTGATTAATGGGAAATAGCCTCTTTTTAAAGATCAGAGGCCTTGGCCTTTTCAATTTTTTCTCTTAATCTGCAAAAGGAGCATATTTCTAACATACTTGGATAGCCACACCTCGAGCAGAGTCTCATGCTTTCTTCTCTCTTCTCAATAATCGATGATAATCTCACTAACTTTCTCAAGGAGGTAACCAGATTTATCTTGCTTTGGGGCCATTCCTTTTGGACTTCATCGAATAGAGGCTTTAGAAATAATTGTTTCGTTTTCTCATGAAAAGGACACTTTCTATAACAGTACTCTGCGTTTATTACTTCTAGATATGTTAGAGAGTCCATGTCGTTTAGCCAAAACAAAGGCCTAATCCTTCCAACTAGCTTGAGTCTTGGAATTGAGGGTAGAACAGAATCCAATGTGTTTAGAAAGGAAATGTTATGAGTAATCAGGTTGTTGAACGCGAAATAAACCATGTCATCTAGATTATGACCTGTAGCAACGAAATCATATTTTTCTTCCCATGCAAGCTTATTTAGCAGGTATCTCCTAACAACACCGCAAGCTTGACAGAGGGTCCTTATACTCTTAGCTAAATCGGGAATAGCAAAGCCATACTCTTCTTTTAAGGAGATCACGTACCGTTTTACCCCGTTTCTTACACAAGCCCTTCTAAATATCTCACAGCACTCTTCCATACCTGGAAAGCCTAAATCTATGTGTACGGCGCCAATTTCTATATTAAACTCATCTCTAAGTGCTGAGAGCGCATATAATGCAGATATGGAGTCTTTCCCACCTGAGACGCCGACCAAAATCCTCTTTCCCTTGCCAGCTCTCTCAAGAACTCTCTTCACTCTCTTGTAAAAGTAGGATAAAAAGTGTTCATCACACAGAGAGGCTCCTAAATTCGGGACAAAGTATTTAGCAACTTTATCACAGTATTTGCAGCTAACTGTCAACCCGTATCCCCCTTTATTAGTTGTGGCAGAGCTCTGATAACTAGCTTACATTTCTCTAAGAACTCTTCTGGCGTGACGGTATTCCCTGCTGGGCATTCTTCATCTATCTTGCATTTTCTTTCCTTAACGTCATAAACAACTGGATAGGCCCTACAACCTACTGGTCTGTTCTTGTAGACTGTACAGGTCCCTCTTTCGTTTAAGAAAAAACACCTTCCTTTCTTATTTTTTAGCCTTAGATATCCGTCTCGATACTCTGAGAATTCCTCAGGCCTATATCCTAAAGATAGAAGGTTTTTGAAGTCTTCTTTTGTGAGTATCATGTCAGTTTCAACACAACATAGGTAACAACCCGGAACACACTTCACAGAACCCACCCAAGGACTTCTTACCTTCGTTCAGCAAGCATCCTCTCTATCAGTTCCTTAGCCTCCTCCGCATTCGTTATGGAAGAGAAGGAGGGTACGATGAAAACGCCCTTTACGATTATGTAAAGCGTTGAAGTCCCAAATCTTTTGTCCCAGAATCCTCTCCTAATGATCACCGACTCTATGTCAGAAAAATCAATTGTCTTGATAGATGAATCAAACACACCGCCAAGTATTACGATTCTCTTGTTTGTGATCAAATACTTGACCTTTTTCAAGGACAGAACCTTTGCTAAAGGAGGTATGATTGCTAGAAAGTATCCTACAATAGCTATAATTCCTGGAAGCGCCAAAAGAAACAAAGGTG
This sequence comes from uncultured Nitrososphaerota archaeon, assembly GCA_964480775.1. Classification (GTDB taxonomy): domain Archaea; phylum Korarchaeota; class Korarchaeia; order Korarchaeales; family Korarchaeaceae; genus QMVU01. Next base: position 77,647 of record CAYZRF010000001.1, on the reverse strand, counting down.
CGCTCTTTATTTCTATGAGCACGGCTGTAGCAGGTATGGCAAAGAAGAGTCCTAGTATTGTGAAGATCAATGATTTTCCTAAGTAAGGAGCGGTCTCTGGACGCTTGCTCCAAAGCACTCTTTCGTCTGATTCTAGGCCAAAGGGGAGTTCTTCTCTTGACATCAACTTTTCTGAAAGACCACTTTATTTAAAAGCCAGATGGGAGGCCAAAAAATATTAGAGAATCAAAAAGCCAAGTGTCTTTTAGACTTTTCCTTGGTTAGTTAGTTCTTCAGACTTTTTAGCCAAGGTTTGACCTGAATTTGTTAATTTTATGAAGTTTCCATCCGGTCTCCTAATTACCCTTAGCAAACCAGCCTTTTCAAGTGCACGACAACGCCTCCATGCCGTTGTTTTTGACCTTCCGATCTTCTCGGCCAATTCCGTAAGGTAAAGGCCACCTGTTGCAAGTTCCTTCAGAATCTTTTTGTCCACAAGATCCAGTTTTTTCTTCTCTTTAGCTCTTCTTATTCGAATTACAATCAGGATGACAGATAAGGCCCCAAAACTTATCGGAATTAGAAACCAAAGGGGCTTCCACCATTCTTTGCTTTGCTCACCTTCGATTACTGAGGGGAAGGATTGAACATAGCTTATCCATTTAGCTCCAGAAGGCATAACTAATTGAATTCCTTTTTCCTCTCCTCCAGTAATTATTGTCTCAGGGACATCCGATAGACCAATAATTCTTGCACCTTTAGGCAGTGTTATAAGAGCTTTCACGGGAATTACGCTGAGATTTAAGGTCCAGACTGCTCCTTTCTTCTCGACAATATCCTGAGTGAAGTATGAAATCTTTACCTTCTGAGACCCGAGGAGTTGGACCTCAACAAACTCTCCTACTACTGAAGCATTAAGGGGCAGACCTTCTTCGTCCATAACAACTAAAAATGTTGGGGAAGCATAAAGGGGCAGATAGACGACTAGTTCTGGATCTGAGAAGCTGATCTCATAACTCAAATTGACCCAGCCATCTTCGTACACCTCTATTTCGACAATTTCTGGTGATGTTTGTGAAGCAACTAGAACGGGGGAGGTCAATAGCATCAAGAGTAGAGCTACTCTATTTATGGTCTTCAATCCTCTCTAATTGAGGGAAATCAAAATAAAAAGGAGAAGGGTTTTAACCCCCTGCTCTTGCTGAAATCCCTTTGTGAGACTTGTATTCTATGACGTACTGCCTTATCCTTCTGAGTATTATCAACATCTTCTTAAGGGCTTCTCTGGCAGCAGCATAGTCCTGCTCCTCCACTGCATCATTAAAATCTCTCAGAGCTTGAGACAGAGCGCTCTTAGCCTCTGAAACTTTGGCAGCAGCCTCCGTTCTGTTATGTTGAATCAGCCATTCCTCAAGGCTTTCGAGTTTTTCAATGGTCCTCTCAGAAGCTGACACAATACGCTGAACCCTTCTCTCCAACATCTCCTTCTTAGCTTCCTTAATGTGCTCTTTGATCCAAGAGTAAACCTCTCTCATTAATTCAACAGCCCCTTCTATCTTTTTTCTAGCCTCTCCAAGCTTACCTTCACTTATCAGTCCAGTTGCGTCCTCTAGCATATCTTTAGCTCTTTCCAGCTTTTCTCTAGGTTCCTTTACATCCATTCCTCTACTCTCAAGTGCTCTGAGGGAGTTTTCCAGCTTCTGGATAAGACCTCTTAGCCTCCTGACAGCGGAAAGCAAGAATTCCTTTGCTCTAGTCGCATTATTTGATGGAGTATACTCCTCCTTTACGTTAAGCAATGCTTCTCTTAGCGTATTTATGGCTTTTTTAGCGAGTTCAGCAGCTTCTGTTCTCTCTCCTGATTCTAATTTATCCTTTGCTTGATTGATCAGATCGTCTGCCTTCTCAACGGCCCTCCTTAGTTCCTCGGCTATGTCCTTAACACCTGCTTGTTCTGCCCTTATAGCCCAACGGAGAGTGAGTTCTCTAGCTCGATTATAGATCTGTAATATCTTTTCTGCTATGTTTCCTTGATCTTCTGGTTGAGCTGCAATCGTAAATATAGGACCTATGCACGTGAGCGTTAAGACAGATAAGGCCAGGATTTTCCGTGTTTTATCAGCTTTCATCATCGCCATCATGTTAATCAAGATAACTTGAGAAAAATAAGGAACCGTAACGCAAGCTTTGCGTAATGAGATGGAACATCCTGATGGAATGAGTCAAGGTTCTGATGTTTCCGATAGACCCAATTTAATTCAAAATTCATGAAATTGTGCTTGTTCTATAGATAAAAAGAGCTAGATTATTCTCTCATGAGTTTTTTCTTAATTAGCCCTTTATTTTATATTTAGCTCTTCGCGCATTGGACGAGGGACATCAGATGCCCAAAAGGGGATCATTGCTTCTCCTTTCAGCGTTCTTAGCCGCGTCATTGATCTTGCCAATATTCCCTGTCTTTGGCGATGAGGACATAACTGTAACAGGCGTCGTCAGGGAGAGTAGGACTGGAAATCCCGTCCCAAACGCCAATATCTTAGTTTTGGCTGGACCTTTTGGATCCTACTCCCGCAAGGTTTTTCAGGGAGAAGCCGATTCAAATGGTAGCTTCATCATAAAACTCCCTGTGGGCTCCAACTACACCATCTGTGTATATTACGATGACCCCCATACCCCAGGATTTGACTACATACCAGCGATGAAGAGAATAGAAACAAAGTCTGGAGGGAAACTAAACATTACCCTTGAGCTTTGGGATGGGGCATCCATTATTTTAGATGGAGAAGTTCTATTCGTTGAGTCAACTGAGTCATTAAAACCTGTATTTTCAGTATTAGATCCAAGCTCAGGGAAAGTTATGGAGTTTGGTGAATATGCACTCAAATTTGGTGAAATCTTAGAGTTTCCTAATAAATACTTGGGGCTGAGCTCAAATCTAGTCATAGTTCCAGCAGGCATCCCTTTCTTGATTAAGGTTGAATCGGGAATCGAAGTTACGGAGCAGCCTCGTATTGTGCTATTTCAAAGAAAAGAAGCCGTTGCACTTAGATTCATCATCGATAGACAAGGCCACTTCCTTCTTAAGAAAGGTGAGTCCATTCACATTGATCTGACTGAGTTCTCGATTCGCAATACCCTGTCAACAGTTAAAGAAAGGGTATCTGAGGTTGATTTAACGATAAAGGAAAGAGAAAGGGAGGGCTTTTATGTAGCGGTTGAAATACAGAAATTGACACGTATAAACTCTCTGATCTTGGAGGCTGAGAATCTTTTTGATCAAAATGCCTATGAATCCTCTTTCGCTAAACTCCGGGAAGCCTACACGGAAATCTCTAATCTCCAAAGCTGGCTCAACAAAATGTATGTCGAAGCCTTGAAGTCAGCGTTTCTTTTGATCCCATTTCTCGCTTTCACGGCAACTTCGGTCTCATTCCTATATTTTGAAGAAGAAAATCGCAAGATCTGTGCAGCGACCGCCTTTTATGCCCTATTCTTGCTGGCAGCATACTATCTATATCCAGGAAGCAGGATGATGGCTTTTGCTCTTTTCATAGGAACCTCACTGATCTCATTCACTGCGATCTTATGCTTCTTTGTGCTCTTTCCAAGGTTATTAAAGGGTAAGGAGTTTAGAGGGCGAGTACCCCTGAGGAACATAATAGTTCCCATCTTCTCTATAGCTAAGAGGAATTTAAGGCGAAGGAAGCTAAGATCGGCTCTAACTCTTATTTCTGTCGTAATCCTTGTCTCAAGTTTCATCGCCCTGACATCCTTCACAACTGGCTATGGTCTCACCCTCAGCAAGGTTTCCGAGCACCCCGGGCCTTCATTAGGAATCATGGTGAGGACACTGAAGCCTCCAGTAATGGAGGCTCGTGCACCAGTAAGTGGAGGAAAGGGGGTGTTCTGGTTCGCACCTCTCGAAAACTCCTCCATTGAGTGGTTCAAAGCTCGTCCATACGTACGCCTCGTAGCACCTAAATATGAAAACACACCTCACCGCCAGTACAAGTACAGAGGTTCCTACAACCCACTAGGATACGTGGAAGGGCATCCAGTATTCGGTATAATTGGCATAGTCCCTAGCGCAGAGGCGGAGATTCTGTCCCTAAATAAAACGATAGTAGAGGGGAGATATCTGAGAGATGAGGACGAGAACAGCATCCTCATCAGCGAGAAGCTTAAAAAGAAATTGAATTTAACAGTTGGAGAAAGTTTAACCCTCCAGATTTCAGGGAAAAGGCTTACTCTAGAGATTGTCGGGATATTTGATGATCTAAAGTTTGAGAACCTTAGAGACCTAGATGGAGGGTCTCCTCTCCCAATGAAGATTGTGGAAGTTCGAAGGACTCCTGTAGAGGAGGGCTTCGACATTATAACTGAAGGTTTGACGCCTTGCTCTGCGAGCGAGATTCTCGTGACTACTTGGAAGACCGCCTCAAAGATCCCTGGGCTACAGCTTTCCCGCATAGATATCTTGTTAGAGGAAGGTGAGGACTTGAAGGAGCGTGCTAGGATAATAGCTCTCAACAAAGGCTTCAGGGTATGGGCTTCTACCGAGAAAGAAGTTTGTCTAGCTCGCTTAGCATCTTACTTTGAAGGAAAGGGCCTTCCTGTGGCAATTCCGTGGTTTATAGTCGTACTTAACGTAGTCATAACGATGCTAAACTCCCTATACGAGAGGAAAAGAGATATCCTGATCTACTCCTCTATAGGGATTAACCCCAGCCAGATAGCAAGCATATTCCTAGCTGAGGCAGCAGTTATTGGAGTCGTAGGAGGTGGAATCGGTTACCTTCTCGGCTTCGGATGGTACAGGGCCCTTTCACTTATGGCAGCAGCCCTACAAGTCAGGCAAAAGATCTCAGCTCTATGGACGCTTGCTGCCATGACTGTTTCGCTAGCGGCAGTTCTTGTTGGAGGCGTAACGGCCTTGAAAGGATCTGTAATTATTACTCCCTCTCTCAAGAGAAGATGGAAGATAGATGTGCGCGCATACAATATCGCTGAACCCTTTAAGTTAACCCTACCAATCTGGATCGCAGAAGAGGAGGTGGAGGAATTCACGCAATTCGTCTTGGGGGCACTCAGATCTAGAATGGATGACTACGAAGATCATACCTATGTAATAGGAGAGAGTAGGGAGGAGAAGGAAGACGCATTCATCAGAACTATAGAGTTTTTCTATGCATCTGGGGGCCAGATGAGCCCTATTCACACGAGAAACAAGCTCATTCTGAGAAAAGGTGTAGGGAAAGATGTTTATGAGGTCATACTCATAAGCGATGGGCTTCCTGAGGCGGCTCAAAAGACTGGCTCCTTCATTCGTAGGATCCTTTTGGAGTGGAATGTTAAAAGAGGAAAAATAGGAGGTAGCAGATAAATTGGCCTATACATTAGAATTTGAGAGAAAGGAGGTGTTTAGTTGAACTTAGAGGAGAAAGGGAAAATAACGTTCAGCCTTACGGATGCATTAAGGCTCGGATACGAGAACGTGAAGAGGCGTTTCGATAGGGCAGTTCTAAGCATAGCTGCTGTTACGCTAGGAATAGCTTTTTTCTCTACCCTTTCATTCATGGATAACTTCTTTCAGCTTTACGCTCAAGTGGAAGGAGGTAGCTTAATCGTTGAAAGCTATCAATACGGACTAGTCCTTGTATCGCTTGCTGTCTGCATCGTAAGCATAACCAACTCGATGCTCATAGCCGTATACGAGCGATACAGGGAGATTGGCACGATGAAGTGCCTAGGAGCCCTAGATCAGCACGTACTCAAACTCTTCCTCGTCGAGTCCATAATCATGGCCCTCTTGGGAGGCATTTTTGGCTTTGGGATAGGACTTGTGGCCTCCATTTTAGCCTGTGGCTTCTCAATAGGCTTTCACGTTGTATTTGAGCTTTCTCCAGCAGTTCCTCTCATCCTTCTAGGGAAGGTTGTTCTCCTCTCAATCTTCCTAAGCATTGTTGCTACAATGTATCCAGCCTACAAGGCAGCGAAATTGGATCCTGTGGAGGCTTTGAGATATGAGATCTGATATCATAATCGAAACTAAGGATTTGGCTCGCTACTACGAGCTAGGAGGAGAGGTAATAAAAGCCCTTGATGGCGTAAACCTAAAGGTTTACAGAGGAGAATATCTCTCAATAGTAGGTCCCTCTGGCGCAGGGAAGACCACTCTCTTCAACATGATTGGCGGTCTTGATAGACCAACACGAGGAAAGGTCATAATAGACGAGGTTGATATCTCTCAGCTTGACGCATATGAGCTGGCTTGGCTTCGCTGCAGGAAGATAGGGTACATCTTCCAGACCTTCAACCTAATACCAACCCTCACAGCTTTGGAGAATGTTGCACTACCTACAATCTTTGCAGGAGTTCCCAGGGATGAGGGCAGAAAGAAGGCTGAGATGATCCTTAGATCTGTTGGTCTTGGGGATAGACTAAATCACAGACCTTCTGAGCTTTCAGCAGGACAACAACAGCGTGTAGCTATAGCAAGAGCCATGGTTAATGATCCAGCAATTATACTGGCAGATGAACCGACTGGAAACTTGGACTTCCAAACTGGAAGGGAGATCATTAACATTCTAAAAGAACTAAATGAGAAGCGTGGTGTGACCATAATTGCAGCCACCCACGACCTTAAGATGATTGGAGCAAGCGATCGAGTCGTCTATATGCGTGACGGCAGAATTGAAAGGATAGAAAAGAAGGTGCTCCCATCGAATCATCATTGAACTTTCAAGAAATATCTATAATCACATTTTTATCTCAGTTCTTCGCTTTTCTTTAACTATTGTTACTTTTTCAACTTCTATAGCGTTCTTTCAGGCTATCTTAAGTTTTTATTTTATATTTTTGGGCGAAGTAAAAAATTAAATTTTTTGAGAGATCCCAAAAAGTGAAACAACATTTTTTTCTCCCCGGTTGAGAGGTGGGGGCATGAGCTCTTCCCTTATCCTAAGAGCCGTGCTTTTTTCCTTATCTATCTCTGTATTGTTAATCTCCTTCCCCCTAATCAATTTATCCGCTCAGTTAAAAGGAGGAGAAAGCTTTGAAAAAGCCACTCCCTTAAGTCCTGGAGAACACAACGGAGGGGAAATCGATCCAGGGGAAGTCCAGTTCTTCAAGGTTAAAAACATCAAACCTGGCCAAGAACTTTACATAAAGATAAGATTAAGCCCGAAAAAATCGTTTCCTGGTTCTAGTCTACATATTAACCTCTATGATTGGGATGGAAATCTCTTAGAGAGCCTGTTTTGTCCAGTTACGTCCTTAGAAACTTATGAGTTAGCCTGGTTTGCGGGATCAGATCTGCCTTCACACGAAATCTACTTCTCAATAAGATGCGACGGCGCTTATATGTCTGGAGCCAACTTCGACGTTACGATTTCGATCTCAGATCATTTCGACGCAGATAGTGGAAGAGATGCAGGGGACACACTTGAGAATTTTTTAGAACTTCCAGAAGGTGAAGGAACATATCATGGTTTCATTGCTGTAGCAAAAAATGGATATGATGATGCTGACTACTACAAGATGACGTTAAATGCGAACCAAAAACTCATGGTCAAGCTCATACCTAAAAACTATAGAAGCAATCCCTTGCTTTACACCCTTGTTCTCTCGATTTATGATGAGGACAGAAATGTGGTAGCTGAAAAAGTTTCAATGCAAATGGACGAGATATTGAACGTTGAGTGGACCTCTCCTAAGAGACAAGATGTTTACATAAAGGTCCATTCCTCGACTGGCTTCTCTGTAGGAGAAGTAGTCTGCGACTATGATCTTCAAATAACGTTAGGGGAAGGAAAGACTCAAACATCCCCTTCTCCGACCCCTCCTCCAATTATGTCTCCAACACCAACTCCAACAACTACCACTTCTCCAAGTACCGTGCAACCAACAACAGCCCCTCCGACTGTTTCAGCACCTACTGGGACAAGAATCTCATTAACTGAATACGTGGGAATAGCTATTTCCATAGCCGTACCAATCTCTGCGTGGGTTGTCTCTAAGATGAGAAGATCCAGGCTAAGAGTTCTGATGAGGAAGATAGAGATTACTTTTAGAGAATTCAAATCAAATGCGGCTGAGTGCGAAGCTGCACTCCTGTCAATAAGGGAAGAGGCTCAAAGGGATTTGGTTAAGGGACGCATAACTGAGGAACAATTTGCACTGATTGATAAGAGGATAGAAGAGTATCTTGAAGAGGTTAGAAAGCTGCAGAAAGAGAGGTAGTCGTTTTTCAACAAAAAATAGCATAACTTGCTTGATTGTCCCCTACATAAGCTCTAGCCACTTTTATAACCATCTTCAGAGATTTAAGTGCAAAGGGTTTCGTTTCGTTTCAAATGGTCTCATTTCCTTGCATTTTCTCCCAATCTCTTCCATTTTCTTTCACTGCAATCCCATTTTCTCCCAATCTCGTCCCTTAAATTGAGATTATCCTAATATATGTTGAAGATCAAAAATGGAAGCTAGAAAATTACCTTTGATCTTTATCATGATCTTACTCCTTGCTCCAGTCTTACAAATTGCAGCTGATGGAGAGGTCAAAAATCCATGTGAAACTGCAGGCAGCCTATTGTCAATTTACTTCAGGGCGTATGACTATGTTTCAAGCAAAGTGGAATCATCAAACCTAAGTTTGGAGGAGAACCTTTCCATTCCAAACATGTCTAGCTTAGACATCAACCTAAGCAGGACAGTAAGCATTGGAGAGCTTCTAAACCTAAGTTACTCCCTTGCACTACAAGCTAATTCATCTTTAGGAGAAGGGAACTGTTCTCAAGCTTCCTTCTTAACGAAAAAAGCCATAAATATGCTTAGATGTGTCCTAAAAGAGGTTCATAAGAACGAGCCGTCTAACCAGACCTCAACACCGATTGGATCCATGATAAGGCTGCAAGTAGCTTTTGAAAGGCACAAGAGGTTGCTTACCAAGCTAAATCTCAGTATTCAAAAGATAATGAACGTAAGCGGGACATACATGAATCTGAGCTTATTCAATCAGCTATATCAAAATGCATCTATGATGCTGGAGAATGGATCTCTTATTGCTTTCTATAACGCCAGCGAAGCCGCAAAAATGCTTGCAAAAGCCAATAAGATCAGGGCTGAAATGAAGAAGGAGGTCGTAAAGTGCTGTCAAATTGCTAAGGCTGAAAAAATGCTCAATAGAACTTTGTCAAAAATGAACCTCACAGCGATACCAGAAGAAGTTGAATCCAAAATCGCTAACCTTACAAATGAGTTTAATGAAGCCAAGGCTAAAGGAGATGTAAAGAAAATTAAGGAGATTCTAAGAGAGATGAAAAAGACCGTTGCGCGCGGAAAACAATTAGAAGCCAAGGGTAAGGGAAAGATAAAACAAATTGAAAGTGAAAGCGTTCAGGGCATGAATCCTCTTGAAAATGAAGGAAAAGGTAAGGGAAGGAAGCTAGGACATGATAAGAACAAAGGTAAGGGAAAGAAAGAAGGTAATGGGTAACTTAAGAGAAAATCAATGGCTTACGATAGATTTCTTTTTTTATTTTGAGAGCGAGGAGATCAAATAAACCCTAGAATACACCAACCGCCATGTGTGTATAGCTATCAAACCGTGTGCCAATATTTTATCCGAAATTCATCGTGAATTTTCGGCTTAACAACTCCTATCCCAATATATCATAGGATTCCCTCAACATCTGGGAGGGTACTATGCGGAGAGATTATATCTCAATTATCTGCAAATTGTTTAGAACGTTTTCTAGCTTCAGATTTCTATCTTCGGAGATAAGTCTTAGATGTTTTACTTTCAAAGGGTCCAAGCCGACAAAGCGACATGCGAATATGTCTACTGTAAGAGGATCAGTTCCAACGATCACTTTTTCTCCAGCATCAACTATGTTCAGATCGCATCTTATGATCTTTATCAGATCCGCAATCACTTTGTCTACCCCGAGGGGATGATAAATACCATATTTGTTGCCTTCTGCCAGCAAACCGAATAGGTTCTTCAAAGCGCATGTAAGCAACGTGTCGGAGTGTTTACCTATTTTTGGTATGTTTACTAACAAGTCACAATCGTTGACCAGTTTTGGTATTGGTAGCCTGTTTACGGCATGAGGAAATGGTATCTCTACGTCCAGAATCTCGTTTTTCATTAGATTTACAGCACTAACCTTGCCGCCGAACTGTCCAATCATGTCAAAGATACCAAAACGCTTGAATTGTTTTTCAGGTGTGTGTATCATGCTTTTTGTCTCTCCGATGATTATTCTTGAAGCATGTGGCTCGAAGAACCTTAGAGTTCTCTCAATTAGTTGGGTATCCGGATAGTACATACCGCAGAGGTTCGGTTTTACTAGGATTAAGTCATATTTTGCAAGTTTAAACCCTGCCTCATCCAGCATCTGTGGCATAGTCTCGAGAGCTCTGGATTTGTCGCATATTATGACTCTGTAGTTTGTAGATGGGTAGTGTTTGAACTTCGTCATGTCGCAAGGCATAGCAAAGCACCGATAGCTTGTAAATATCATAAGGAAATTAAATCTTGAGTAAATTGAATGTGGTACATTTCTTTTTCAAAGGAAGATCACGCCACGCCATTTAAAATAAATACTTCATCTGAAGTTAGGGGTTGTTATGGTTGTAATCGATGGGCATACTCATTTTGCAGGCCCGGAGAAAGGTTTACCTCCAAACAGCGTGAAAGAACTTCTTTCTATTATGGATATGAATGATATCGACGCTGTGGTCACGACGCCTCCCTTATCGTCGATTGGAGCGGATAGGAAGTACGATGAAGCCAATGCTTTTATCTCAAAAGCCATGAAAGAGGCGCCTAACAGAATATTTGGGTTCATAAGGGTAAATCCGCACTTCTTAGATCATGCCCTTAGTAGCATCGAGGAAGGAGTGAAGCGTCAGGGGTTCAAAGGGATAAAGCTTCATCCAAGAAACGAGGCTTTTCCAATAAACAGCGAGAAACTTGTCTTTCCTATAGCGGAGCTGGCAGGCAAGTTGAAGGTACCATTACTATTTCATACGGGAGATCCTGACACATATGGGTTTGCTCAGCCAACGTTGGTTGGTGACCTTGCTGACACGTTTCCAGAGGTTACGATCATTATAGGCCACATGGGCAAAAGACTGTATGAGGACGCTATCTTGGTTGCCAGGTGGTTCGATAACATCATCTTGGAAACTTCCTTCCACACACCTAGGGAGATAACTAGAGCTGTAGAACGCGTAGGAGCTGACAGAGTCATTTATGGATCGGACATGCCCTTTGGCATCCCGGAGATCGCATTAATGAGTGTAAGGCTTTGCAAGCTATCTAAAAGCGAGAAAGAGATGATCCTTGGTCTAAACATGGCCCACATTCTTGGAATCAAGGGAGTGTGAGGTTATGATGAGCGTGAAAAATAGAAAAGAAATGAAGGTAGTCGACGGTCATGTATTTGTTGGCAAATCCATATACATTGAGCAAAGGGCAGAGGACCTTATTGCAGAGATGGATAGGCTTGGAATTGAGGCTTCAGTTATTGTTGCACCACCGCCAGGCCCATTTTATGAAGAAGCAAACAAACTCGTGTTACAAGCAGCAAGAAGATATCCTGGCAAGCTTATACCTCTCTATCACGCAAATCCACTACTTGAGAAGGAAGAAGAAAGGGTTAGAGAAGCCTTAGAGAGTCAGGGTTTCGTTGGCATCCAGTTGGATCCAACCAATGATGGCTACTACTTAAGGAATCAGACACTTGAACCAGTCATAAAGGTGGCCGAAGATTTGGGCAAAGTTGTATATGTTCACTCAGGCGATTCCATCTTCTGTCCCCCTGAGTACGTGGCTGACCTTGCTTCCAACTTTAAGAACGTGAAATTTGTCACTTCAATGAGTATTAGGGCTCCTAGAGCAGCTCAAAATCTTAACAATCTTTACTTGCTTACTCGTCCATTCCCCGTATTGTTCTTCAAGTTGGGGCTAGCTGCAAATTTTGACTTAAATCGAGTGATTTTCGCATCAGATTCTCCTATAGACGCGGCTCAGATCGAACTTAGAAGGATCGAGCTAGCTGGCTTAGAGCCTGACGTGCTTAGGAAGATCCTAGGGGATAACCTCAGGCGTATCCTCTCGTAAAGAGGCACTAGATTATGTTAGATGGCTCTGAAGACAGGGTTAGCCCTACGACAATAACGCAATTCGAAATGATGTCCAGTAGGATGTGGCCCGCTCGTGAGAGTGAGGAACTCAATGGTTGGGTATTAAGGGCGAACCAAGGTATTACTTGGAGAGCTAACAGCGTTCTTCCTCTCCATTGGAGCGGCAATGTTGAATTGAGCGAAGCCATCAAAATAGCCATAGAATTTTATGAACAGAGGGATCTATCGCCGATATTCAAGCTCACACGTGCAAGTCTTCCTCCCGAATTGGATCTTGTTTTGGAGAAAAGAGGGTTTACCCGAGAGAAGGACACCTATGTCATGACCGCTCCCATCGAAGCCCTCACGTCAGTAAAGCCCAAAGTAAATGTCATAGTTAAGGAGACGCTCACACCAGAGTGGATTGAAGCATATAATGCTGGAAACAGATATGCTAAGATGGAGCTTCGTGTCAGACTCGAAATAATGGATCGAATCAGAGCGAAAAAGGGCTTTGCTCTGGCAAAGATAGGTAATAAGGTTGCTGGCGTTGGCCTTGGAGTCATGGAGGCGGAATGGGTGGGGTTATTTGCGATTTGGACAATCCCACAGTTCCGTAGGAGAGGTGTTGGAAGGGCTGTAAGCCAAGCAATTGGTTTGTGGGCCAAAAATCAGGGGGTTCGTAAAGCATTTCTCCAAGTTCAAGCTGAAAATAGACCAGCCATTGGACTTTACAAGTCCATAGGTTTCAGAACCATTTACACATATTGGTATCGCATATTACGGAAAGGAAAGAGTTAATGACATCTATCTGTTCTTCATAGTTGTTGTCCAAGATGAATAAACTAATCATCGCTCTTCTAGCCGTTATTGCTATTATATTAGCTCTAACTGTAGTTATCTCCAAAAAGGATGAAGAAGTGGGCTTTAAAATAGTTTTTAGGAGCGCTAGGGACGCCCCAATGGATGATCCAGACTTCAAACAAAATCCTCAGAAGTACTTTGAACTCTACATCATGAACCCAGATGGCTCTAATGTCCAAAGAATAACTTACAATCGGTTCTTGGAAGCTCAGCCCGATGTCTCTCCTGATGGAAAGAGAATAGTATTTAGCATTCACCTTTCGCCTGATCGCGTGAAAGAAACGGATCCCGGCTGGGAAATAGCTGTCATGGATATAGATGGCAAGAACCTTAGGATACTTACCAACAATAGTTGGATGGACTTTGGTGCACATTGGAACCACGATGGAACTAAAATAGTCTTCGTGTCTGATTCTGCCCATAGGACAGCAGAGGACATAGAAAAGGGCGTCCCCCCTCGTTATGACATATACGTGATGAACGCCGACGGCTCGGGATTAAAGCAGCTAACATTTGCGAAACCAGGAGAGATAAATGCAGATCCAAGTTTCTCGTTTGAGGAGCCTGAAAGGATCCTGTACATTCATTCTGAAGGACTCTCTGGTTATTTCGACATGTACATGATGGATGTCGATGGAGAAAACAAGAAGCTCGTCCTTAGGCATGATGAGAAGTTGCTTGCGATCCATGATCCTATGTTCTCCCCTGACGGGAGCGAGATCATATTTTCGGCCAAGGTTCGAGAGTTAGACGCTGGAGAACCAATATATAATATCTTTATCCTCAATTCAGAAGGTAAGTTAAGGAGGATAACCGAGGATGATGGGGAATCGGACGTACTACCACAGTTTTCCCCTGATGGAAAGATGATTTGCTATTTTACATACGTGTGGGAGGACGGAGGGCGCACCCACAGGATAAGAGTGGCAAATGCAGATGGAAGCAACGAGAAAATTCTCTCTGACTATCCTTGGGAAGCTGATCCTACTTGGGTCCCTTAGCAAGAGCCAAAGGAGTTTACTATTTTAGTTCGAGTCTCTTTCGGTGTTCACAAAGCAACCAATTTTTCTTTTTAAATTTAGATGGGAATACCTTACTCAGGAGGTCTGAAAAGGTTGAACAAGCTAATTCTCAGACATTTTTCTTGGGACCTCCACTCTGAGATCGTTAAGACATTTCACGAAGACATAGTGGTAAGTAACATAAGACCTGAGCACATGACTGAGCAGGAGTTCAAAGTATTACTAAGGACTTCGGAGAAGCACGGCCTACCAGCCTACATGCGCGCCTTGCGAGAAGCCTATGATAAAGGGAAAGATGGCATGTTCATCTGGGAAGTAGAAGGCCAGGTTGTCGGCTGGTCTTGGTTAAAGGTATATCAGAACGAATTTTTCAAGGAAGGAGCTTATGGAGAAATTTACGAGATTTATGTCGTTTCAGAATGGCGTAACAGAGGGATAGGAAAAAAGATAATGAAACACGCATTTAACTGGTTTAAGGATAGGGGTGTACGAACCATTAGAGTTGAGGTTCTAGCGTCGAACGATGAAGCCATTAGCTTTTACGAGAGATTTGGATTTAAGCCCAATTACATATCAATGCAAATGACGATGGAAAGCTGAAGTGGTGTAATACACTAATGAAGGAGTTCTAGAACGTTTTCAACTGGTTAGGATCCTTTTTTCGTACGTCAAGTATTCTTGCACAATCCTAAAGCCTACTGCTTGGAAAAATTTCATTGTCTCTGTCGGATTGCAGTCTTCGGTGTCCAAAGTGGCTCTAGCCATACCTTTGGCTTTGAGAGCGCTTAAAGCATCTATCATTAGCCTGGTGCCAATACCTTTTCTCCTGTAGGGTTTTAAGACTCCAATTGAGTTGATTTTACCATATCTAGCCTTCCTCCTTTTGTTATACTCCTCGTCTATGCTTATTCCTATGAAACCAACATCTTTCCCATCCAGCGTTGCGAATAAGAACTCTTGTTTTGATAGTTTGGGATTTTTCAAGGATTTGCAGGTTTCTTCGATTGTTATAGGCTTAAAGCTATTAAATTCTTTGAAACACTCGTTTACAAGCCAATTCAACATCTTTATGTCCTCCTTCAATTCTTTTCTAAACTTTCTGACGGTTACATCGGTGTTTTTCCCCGCATCCGAGGGAATCTTTGATAGATCGGTCTCCATGTCGAATGTTCTATAGTCGAACCTGAAGCCCAGCTTTTTGAAGACCCTTATTTGTTCAATTCTCCTAGCTTCGGTCCAAGCCATTATCAACTTAATCCCTCGTCCCTTGAGTTCTTTTATAGCTGCTTCTAGCAGCTTTTCTTCAACTCCACGTCCCCGAAACCTTGGAATAACAGCGAAAGAACGGATGTAACCTTTTTTCTCTACTCCAGAAGTGTCAACATTGGCGAGTAATATTCCAACAGGCTTCTCATCAAGTTCAGCGATGTAACGCATCCCCAAGTCAAAGTTTGGATCTTTCTCCAGTTCATACATTTCCTTTACAGTAAGGACTCTACACAGGCCCTCATACTCCTTATATGCCGCGTTAAGTATCTCAATCCAAGTTAGCTCATCTTGATTCCTCACGAAGCTACGTATGTTCAACATGATTTTCTTTAACCATCCTTTTCTTGCATTGAACCCGAATGTAACATTTAAACACAGCATGTTGAATTGTCCTGAAAATTTTCAGGTTTCTAAACTCATTTTATTTAAGTCTAAATTGAAACATTTAGCCCATGGAGTTAGATGGCCTCGGAACAGGTGAGATCTCAGAAGCTTTAGCTACAGCCAAGGAATTTGCATCAAGATTCAAGAGGAAAGGCGTTGTTGGGATAGTGTTTCTTGGTGCTATTGCTAGAGGATACTTTGACAAGTTCTCAGACATTGATGTAATCATCTTCAAGAGAAGAAAACATAGATTTAGGTTGAAATACGAGGCTGAGATAGAGTACAAGGGTTTCAGGATCGATTATGAGATCGTAAACTATGAAGATTCAGCAAGATCTGAGTGGGATATGGAAAAAAGATGGGCTTTTTCCAACGCGTTGATATACTATGATCCGGAATCCAGGATAAGGCAGCTTATCAGTGATAAGGTTCCCCTCAAAAGCAAAGAGAGAAAATGGATGATCATAGAGGGGATGACCCAATCGGAGTGGTACTGTAACATCGTTTCTGAGTCCTGGGTTTATAGGGGCGATGTTGTAAGTGCTCATTATTCGATAAATGCAGCCCTTGAAGAGCTATTGAAGGCCGTTTTCGCCATAAACAAGGAACTTTTCCCTCCCAAGAAATGGCGTATACGCCAATCGTTTCATCTAAGGTGGTTACCGAAGGAATTTAGAGCTAAATTAGAGCAGATAATGCAGGTTAAGGCTTTATCGACCGAGGAATTAAAGAGGAGAAGAGCTGCCTTAAATTATCTCTGGGAACAGGTGCTACCGAGGGCCGAAGAAGAGGTAGGCATGAGATTTGATGAGTTCAAGACTATGGTTTGAGAGGCTGATTAACGAGAATTCATTCAGGAAGCCCATAAGGAAGATGGGGAAAATAAAAGGGTTAATTGAATGCTTTTAGTTTCCTTCTAACTTGTGAATGTCGGAGCATGATAAACCAAGAAATCCTTGAGAAAATAGAGGAAATAAGGCTTGATAGACGGAGAGGGGCGAGAGAACTAGCCAAGGAAGCGCTGCTAGCACTAAAATTCGCTATAGAAACTAGCAAGGAAGAAACAGCCGAGGATTTTTTGAGAGGTCTAAATGAGGTCGGAAGAAGGTTGTTTGCTGCTAGGCCTAATATGTCGCCCATTCAAAACTTAATTGCTAGGGCTATTTACGAAGTTAACAAAGGATGGAAGGAAAAGGGAGGGGAAAGAGCCTGTATATCTTCTTTCAAAGAGTTTGCCTCCTCGAAAATTGATGAACTACTTATAGAGTCTGAACTTGCCGTTAGAAAAGTTTCCAAGTATGGAGCTAGTTTAATTGAGGATTTCAACGTCATAATGACGTGCAGTTATAGCTCAACTCTTCTTGAAACATTTATATGGGCTAAGAGAGATGGAAAGAACTTC
Source organism: uncultured Nitrososphaerota archaeon (assembly GCA_964480775.1). Classification (GTDB taxonomy): domain Archaea; phylum Korarchaeota; class Korarchaeia; order Korarchaeales; family Korarchaeaceae; genus QMVU01. The sequence continues at coordinate 60,598 of CAYZRF010000001.1, read as the reverse complement.
AGAGTTCTTGTTGCAGAATCTAGTGTTTGTGGAAGATCCTACGGTCAGCTTATGGCTAAAAAATTAGAGGCAAAAGGGATTCAGGTTGAAATATTTCCAGACAACGCGATTATTGCGTCTGCAAAGAGAGCAAATAAGATCTTTGTTGGTGCAGACAGCATACTCTTTGACGGTTCACTCATCAATGGGACGCCAACATATCGGCTTGCTCAAGCCTCAAAAAGGCTTAATTTACCATTTTATGTTCTTTGTGAAACCACTAAGTTCAACGTCCTTAGTTACCTCAGAGAAAAGCCAGAACTCGAAGAGGGTTTCGACATAGTTTCCTCTGAGCTAATAACGGCAATTGTGACAGAACAAGGGGTAGTTAAGCCGTCTGAAGTGATCCGCATTATTGAGAGTATGAAAAACCCTGTTAGATTCCTGAGGGAAATTTCTCCCTGAAAAAAGGGATGTAACTTACTGTGAGATGGGTTAAATCACTAGATTAAGAACAAGAAACATAAAGAAGAGAAATTTGTCCCCACTAAAAGAGGATAGAGTAATGCTGTGGATAAGTGGGGAGACTAAAGAATCCGAGATTGTTTATATTTTATCTCTGAAAAAGAAGCGAGACCTAAGATGATTAGAGGTGGCTGGACAGGTAGAATCCTTAGAGTTGACCTGTCAAGTGGGAAGCACACCGTTCAAAATCTGGACGCTAAAGACGCGGTCGACCTGCTGGGAGGAAGGGGACTAGCGGTAAAAATCCTATGGGATGAACTTAAGCCTGGTACAGACCCCTTCTCCCCTGAAAATAGGCTTATTTTTGCGACAGGGCCTCTAACAGGTTTCGCACTCCCAAGTAGCGGAAAGCTTGTTATCGCAGCCAAGTCCCCGTTAACAGGAGGGTATGGTGACGGGAACATCGGGACGAGAGCTTCGGTTCAGCTGAGGAAAGCTGGCTATGACCTAATTGTCGTACAGGGGAAGGCAAATGAACCATCTCTACTCTATGTTGAAGATGATTCCGTTGAGATAAAGCCTGCTACGGATCTGTGGGGGAGAAACGCTTACGAAGTTCAGGATTTACTGGAAGAAGAATATGGAAAGGTTGGAATCCTTGTAATAGGCCCTGGTGGTGAGAAGTTAGTTAGATTTGCTGTTGTCGTTTCTGAAAAGGGTAGAGCTGGCGGCAGAACTGGTATGGGGGCCGTCATGGGTAGTAAAAACCTGAAAGCCGTTGTAATAAAGGGAACAAAGGAGATCCCTGCCATAAATCCTGAAGGTCTAAAGGAAATGGCAAAAGAAGGATACGCTGAAATAAAGGCCGCAGAAAACTACGACTTCTGGGTAAGGCAAGGAACGATGGCCACAATTGAATGGTCCCAGGCAAACAGCGTTTTGCCCACATACAACTTCAGAGAAGGGGTTTTCGATGGATGGGAGGGAATAAGCGGCTCAAAGATGGAGGAGTACAAGGTTTCGCAGAAAGGTTGCCCCTTCTGCAATATGCAATGTGGGATGCAGTGTGAAATAAGGGATGGACCTTATAAAGGGGAGATCTGCGAAGTAGATTACGAAAATATTGGAATGCTTGGCTCTAACCTTGGAATAGGAGATTTTGACTGGTCTCTAAACCTAAACCTTCTTGCGGACAAGGAAGGCATAGATACCATAACGTTAGGAAGCGTTCTTGGATTTGCTACAGAATGTATGGAGAAAGGCCTCCTTTCCAAGAAAGAGGTCGGCATCGACTTGAAGTGGGGAGACGGTCAAGCTATGTTTGAACTCGCAGAAATGGTCGCTTCAAGAAAGGGCATAGGAGACCAGATGGCTGAGGGAGTTAAGAGGTTCTCTGCCAAGATAGGTCATGGATCTGAGAAGTTCGCGATGCACATAAAGGGCTTAGAGATAACGGCTTATGACTGCCATGCGGCTCCAGGTATGGCTCTAGCCTTCGGAACGTCTCCTATCGGCTCACATCACAAGGACGCATGGTTTATAGCTTGGGAGCTCAAAATGGGGAGGGACTTAGTCACAAAGGAGAAGGTAGAGCGATTAATTGAAATGCAGCGCATAAGAGGCGGATTCTTTGAATCCGCTGTAACCTGTAGACTTCCCTGGATTGAACTTGCATTCAACCTAGAATGGTATCCAAAGTATCTAAAGGCCGCTACGGGCCTAGACTATACACTGCAGGACCTTTGGCTTATAGCAGATAGGATATACAACCTCGTTAGAGCCTTCTGGATAAGAGAGAACCCGAACTGGAGCAGGGAGATGGACTATCCGCCGGCAAGATGGTTCGAGGAACCCCTGACAAAGGGTCCGTTGAAGGGCACAAAGATCGATAAGGGCGCATACGACCAACTGCTAAGCTGGTACTACGAGATAAGGGGATGGGACGAGAGAGGAA
>CAYZRF010000001.1:0-58100 GCA_964480775.1 uncultured Nitrososphaerota archaeon | reverse complement strand
TACGACCAACTGCTAAGCTGGTACTACGAGATAAGGGGATGGGACGAGAGAGGAATTCCGACAAAATCCACACTAAAGAAGTCGGGCCTAGACTACGTGATTGACGGGCTTGAAGCTGTAGGTGTTACCTTGAGTCAGTAATTATCCCAAAATCGACAGTTCTAGGGCATAAAGGAAGAGTACACAGGTCTGAACAGCCAAGATTCTACCTACAATTAGATCCGTGTAATGAGGCTAAGAGCCCACAAAGAGGTTAAAATCCACTATTACAGCTATGTCTTAAGTTTCTTAGTCGATTTTTTATGGATTTAGGTATCCACTAGTGGGAAAATGATGAAAGGGGGCATGAGATGAATATCAGCGAAAATATAGGAGAAGATATTGAAACAATAGATAAAAGAAACGTAGCTGGTCTCTTCTTCGCTAGATTCCTCAGGTCCTGCTCTATGAACCTTCAAAGACCTGTTTTGCCCACATTTGCATCCTCTCTCGGTGCAGACAGCGAGAAAATGGGGATGATCCAGTCCATCTCAAGCCTGGTAGCGCTGCCATCAAGCCTCTTCCTGGGTAGGATTGCTGATAGGGTTGGCAGGAAGATCATGTTCACCGCTTCGATGGTTCTGACATCTCTTAGTAGAGCAATGTACGCACTCTCAACGAGCTGGATTCATTTCATCCCGGCTTCAATCATAGGTTCGATCAGCTTCAGGACCTATAGGCCGCTTTCCACAACCATTGGAGCAGAGTCTACGGTAAGAGAGAGCAGGGCCCTAGTAATGAGCTTGTTATCCCTGGGCTGGACAATTCCGGGGTTCTTCCTGCCTTATGTTGCTGGAGTCCTTGCTGAATCCATCGGAGAGAGAGCTGTCATATGGATCTCTGCTGGTACCGCAGCAATCGGGATAATCATTGCTTGGACCATAATAAGGGAGACCTACAGATACAAATCCGAGCTCTTAGAGCCGAGAGGCTCTCTTAGAGAACTATTGAAGCCAAACAAGGACCTTAAAGACATCTATTTGTTGAAATCCATAGATTCCATCTCTTACGGGATATGGATGAGGGGCGTGCTGTTTATGTTCATGGTCGATGCCTTTCAAGTTACATCTTCCTACCTGGGGGCCTTGAGTTCTCTTAGAAACGCCTTAAGTGCTGCAATGGGTCCTATCTCCGGGTGGGCTTCTGACAAGATAGGAAGGAAGGAACTTTTAGTGGTAAGCGAGGCTTTCGGCGTCCTCACCCTTATTGCCCTTATACTGTTTCCCGATCCCAAAGCCATCAGGATATATTATCCCATATTGGTTTCCGGAATAATAGCAACCTGGTCCTCCCCTTACAGCGCCCTTCTCGCTGAAAGAACATCAATGAAGAATAGAGTCACAGAGATGAGCAAAATAGACTTCATGAGCTCTCTCATTGGCCTGCCCTTCCCATTCCTGGGAGGATTCCTATTCAGGCGCTTTGGCTGGCAAGCCCCATTCCTTCTAGCGTTGCCCCTGACCTTCTTGTCCTTGATCGCAGCATGTATGGTTAGAGAACCGACTTAAATGAGATCTTCTTTTGCTAGCGACCTATATACTTCCGTAGGTTGGAATCCTTATCTTTGAGCTCAATCCTCCACTAGCTGTCGTTAAAGATCCTTTCTCAGGTTAAGTATCTTCGCGATGTTAGCATCTGGACCTATCCTTGGAACTATCTTACCGGTTGAAGACGTGAAGAGCGTAGTTACTCCTGGCCCGTGACCTGAGGTCACGCAGTTGCTGTGCACAACTATTCCTACCGAAATGGCTCCTTCCTTGTAAATCCTCCCGTAAGAATGGTCGGCATTCAGAATAGCAACTAGATCACCTAGTCTCAGGTCATCTAAACCGTACTTCTTCCTCATCTTCTCGTCAAAGAGTTGGATGTCGTAATCACCAGAGTAGACCTGGTTTGCTCCCAAACCAGATCCCATGATTGAGGCCGGAATTTCATGCGTCACTGGTATCTCTAGCTTGTCTCCTAATGGCTTAATTGGTATGGCGTGCAAAAAGCGTGGATCCATGTTCATCACCTTTATCTCTGGGTAGTCAAGCAGCTTCAATCCCACGCCGTAGGCTTTGACGAGCACCTTGTCACCTATCATCAACCTCTCCAGTACTTCTGGCTGGAAGTCGATAAGAACGTGTTCGATTCCACCATGCTTGCCCGTAACAACTCCTTTTGCCCCCTTGGCATCGCCAGACATGACAACTGCTTCATTTCCCACGCAAGCTAGGACATTTAATGCTCTATTAGCCGCCTGTGGAAAACGCTCGTCTTTCTCCTTGTTCTTAATACTAACACCAGGCTCCACGTGATCTGCTTCCCATCCACAAGCAGGATCCCCAACCCTAATGTTGTAAGTTATCCCCCCAACGCCAGGCAGCACGACAGGATGCCCATCAGAGGTTATGCGATAAGGAGACCTGCCGAAAATGGGGCTGGAAATCTCTCCGACAACTGAAATCTTCACCAACCTGTCTTCGTTAGTTTTCAACACCTTCTTTCCTCTCCAAGCTGCAAGTAAGGCGAAAACCATAAAACTTTACCAATTGGCTCAGAAGTAAAAGAAGTTGAAAAGCTAGCTCTTATGAGGTTCTGTAGTCAAGAGTTTTCAAATAAAAAATTGATTAGAGGCTTTCATCTCCTCTACTGTTACGAATGCAGCGATGTCGTGTGACGGAAGGCTTCTTTGTTTTACTAATATGCTTTAGCGAAATATGCTACTACTTTTGCCTCTCCACCGCAATAGATGCAATTTGAAAAGGGTTTTTCCTTCTCGAAAGGTATTAGCCTTATAGTCGCCCCCGTTTCCTCCTTTATCTTCTCCTCACATTCCGAACTCAAACACCAGCTTGCTTTTATGAAGCCTCCTTTCGTTTTGAGCGCATCCTTAAACTCCTCATAGCTTTTTACTTCTGTTATGTGCGTCTCCAAGTACTCCTTTGCCCTCTTGAAGAGGTTTTCCTGTATTTCTTCGAGGGTTCGCTTAATCGTTTGGAGCATCTCCCCCTCCTTTATCGACATTCTTTCGAAGGTGTCTCTTCTGGCAATCGTAACCTCTCCTTTTTCCAAATCTTTGGGACCTATTTCCACCCTTAGCGGAACTCCCTTGAGTTCCCAGTGATTGAACTTCCATCCAGGAGTGTATTCTGTCCTATCATCTATCACGGAACGTATCCCGTTCTCCTGCAGAGTTTGAAGGATCTCCCTAGCCTTTTTCAGGATTGCTTCCATCTCAACTTCCTTGTAGAATATCGGGATCACAACTACTTGTATGGGAGCTATTTTCGGAGGCAGTACTAGGCCTCTGTCGTCTCCGTGTACCATTACCAAGGCTCCAATTAGTCTCGTCGAAATACCCCATGAGGTCTGCCAAACGTAGTGCTCCTTCTCATCTTGACCGATGAATTTTATCTCAAAGACTTTCGCAAAATTCTGCCCTAAGTTGTGCGAGGTTCCCATCTGCAAAGCCTTTCCATCAGGCATAAGGGCTTCTAGTGTTGTGGTATAAAGAGCACCTGCAAACTTCTCTCTCTCACTCTTTCTTCCAGTAAGAACGGGGATTGCAAGATAATTTTCCATAAGGTCTCTGTATATCTCTAGAATCTCCATTACCTCTTGATCCGCATCTTCTTTTGTTGCGTGAGCAGTATGTCCCTCCTGCCAGAGGAACTCTCTTGTCCTGATGAAGGGTTTTGTTGCCTTCGTTTCCCATCTTACTATGTTGCACCATTGATTTAGTTTCACCGGAAGGTCTCTCCAGCTCTTAATCCACTTTGCGTACATCGAATAGATGATGGTCTCAGATGTCGGCCTTATTGCAAGCCTTTCCTCTAATTTCCTGTCACCCCCTATCGTGACCCATGCGCATTCGGGAACGAAGCCCTCGAAGTGCTCCGCTTCCTTCTTTAGAAGGCTCTCAGGGATGAAAAGGGGGAAGTATGCGTTCTTATGCCCTTTTTGCTTTATTTTCCTGTCCACTATCTCTTGGATCTTCTCCCATATGGCATATGAGTACTCTCTGAAGATTATGCAGCCTTTTGTGGGTGCGTAGTCAGCCAGTTCTGACTTTAAAACCACCTGAGTGTACCACTCAGAGAAGTTTTCCGACTTCTTGACAGTAACACCTAGATCAGACATTCTCATCACTCCTTTTCTTATTATTTCCGAAGTGAGTGCATAAAACAGAGTTTCCTAACTGATAACTCGCAAAAGAGAGGAATTCAGGTATGTGGAACGAAAACCCTCACTTCTATCACTAAACAAGTGCTTTTCATATTCCTTTAAAAACTTTCTCAGGCATTCGAACTTAAAACAGAAGGGTTTATCCTTTCACATGGCCAATTAGCTTAGTTTCGCTGATATCCAGCATAGATGGCAGATAAACCTCAAATTCACATTTTTTGTCGACCGTGAAACTTTTTAGTGGGAAAAGGATCTTTCCTCATCCGGAAAAGGGTAAGTTGAAAGACATGGGAAAGCTATTTGCAGTAATCCTCCTCGTAGTTATAATTGGAGGAGCGGCGGGTGCATATTTCCTCATGAAGGGAGGCCTAGGAGGAGAAGCGGCTCCCTCTCAAGGGGGCGGATCAGAAACCAGTCCTACACCGATATCTTCACCCACATCGACACCAACGTCAACTCAGACCCCACAAAAAGAAGTTGTAAAGTGCTGTGAGCTTTTGAAAATAGAGAGGATGGCGAGTTCGGGCCTTAGAACTGAGTATGAAGTAGACATGAAGAGGTTCTTCCCAAATGGAAGTACTGATCACATTGTCGTTAGGTATACCTATTGGGCGGAGGATCTAGGAGATAAATACGCCTTTTCGGTAGAGATGAATCCTGTCATGGGTCTTGAAACGTTTAAGACAACCTTCCTTGGTTATTATACAAAGGATAACTTGGAGTTAATTGAGGCTTACATTCTAATAGAAAACCCGCAGGGTCAACCTTTTAAACAGAAAATATCTGGTTCACAATTTCCAAGCTTGTGCGCGCGTGGGGCGTCTGAATATACTGAAAAGATTGATAGAGGTCAAGAAACAATAACTGTTCCTGCTGGAACGTTTAAATGCAATGTAGTAGATCTACTGGCTTCAAATCTTCCAGAGCCAGCCCGATACTGGTTTTCGACTGAGGAAGGCCCGTTAAATGGGTATTTGATCAAGGGATTCTACCACGATAATGAGGCGGAGATGTTAATTCAGCTGATTTCTTGGTCTCTTCCGTAGACCCTCCTTCTCCTTTTTTCTCGGAATTTATGATTTTTAACTAATTATGTTCTTTCCTGTTGAGAGCGAACAAAAAAGGCGAAATTCGAGACCTTTTTAGCATTTCATGTTGACAGTTCCTTGGAATGAGAACTCTGGCGATTTGCAACGGTTTGATCTTCACGATGGCCGGTCAGACGATAAAACAAGGTAAGATTTTGATAAGAGATGGAAAGATAGAAAAGGTTGGAAAGGATTTCGAAACTCCTCCAGAAGCAGAGGTTGTTGACGCAAGCGGCAAGGTTGTTATGCCAGGACTTATTGATGCCCACTCTCACGTTGGGATAGTCCCTGAAGGATTAGATTGGGAGTATGCCGACGCAAACGAGATTACAGACCCCGTTACTCCCCAGCTTAGAGCTATAGATGCCATTGATCCCACAGATCAGGCTTTCAAGGATGCTATTGCTGGAGGAGTAACTACCGTAATCACTGGTCCCGGGAGTGCGAACGTGATAGGAGGACAGAGCATCGTGATTAAGACTTTTGGTTCAAGTCTAGAGGAAATGGTGCTAAGAGATCCTGCTGGAGTTAAGATGGCATTTGGAAGGAAGATGGAAAGGCCTTCACAGGGAAAATACCCTTATCCAGTTACAAGCATGGGAACCGTTGGGGTGCTTAGGCAAGCACTCACAGAGGCAAGGAATTACATGAAGAAAATTGAAAGAGGAGAGAAGTGCGAGATGGATCTCAAGATGGAGGTCCTAGTAAAGTTGCTGAAGAGGGAGATCCCCGCAAGAATCCATGTTCAAAGGGCTGGAGATATGCTCTCAATAATAAGGGTTGCCAAGGAGTTCGGGTTCGACTTCACCGTGGAGCACGCAAGGGAAGCTCATTTCATAGTTGATGAGTTGCTCAAGAATAAAGTTCCTGTTGTTTTCGGCCCACTCATGAGGGCTAGAAGAAGCATCGTCTTCAAGAACCTTGATCCAAGAGCTCCAGCTATCCTCGCGAAGGCAGGCATAAAGGTCGCATTGATGACGGATCATCCCGTCATCCCAATACAATACCTTAGCCTTATGGCAGCTGTCGCTGCTGGCGAGGGAATGCCAGAAGAGGAGGCTTTGAAAGCCATTACAATAAACGCCGCTGAGATAGCTGGAGTAGCTGACCAGGTTGGCAGCATTGAGCCTGGAAAGGACGCAGATATCGTAATTTTCTCAGGCCACCCTTTGAGGATCAAGTCCAAGGTCGAGAAGGTTCTTGTGAACGGTCAGATCGCATACGATAGAAGCGAGCAGGAGGTGTGATGAAGGTGATTGCGATCAAAGGAGGAGAGATCTGGACTGGAACTGGAGAGAGAATAAGAAGAGGGACTGTTCTCATAAAAGGGAATAAGATAGTAGGTGTAGGGTCAGATGTCAGGGTTCCAGAAGGGGCAGAGGTTATCGATGCAGAAGGAAGCATAATAACGCCTGGATTGATAGATGCCCACACACACTTAGGAATACTCCCTCTTGAGGAAGGAGGAAGGACCGCTGATGCCGTTGAGACCACAGATCCCGTAACTCCACAGTTAAGGGCCATCGACGGCGTGAACCCCCTTGATCCAGGTTTTAGAGAAGCTGTTGGGGGAGGAGTAACGACTGTGTTAATAGAACCGGGTAGCGAGATTGGATTCGCGACTGGAGAAGTAGCAAACGTCATAGCAGGTCAGGGCTTTGCCGTGAAGACCGGAGGAAGTAGTTTTGAGAGTAGGATGTTGAAGAACCCGGCTGGAATCAAAATGGCCCTTGGAGAACATCCAAAGAGGACTTGGGCGCAAAAGAAGAAGATGCCGACGACGAGGATGGGGATTGCAGCTTTGTTGAGAGAGATTCTTTACAAGACGCAAGCCTATCTCAAGAAGAAAGAAAGTAGCTCTGACCCCGATTTTGAAGTTGACTTGAAGCTTGAAGCCATGGCCATGATCCTTAGGAGAGAGATCCCCGCAAGAGTTCACGCCAACAGAGTGGAGGACATTAGGACTGCGATCAGGCTTGCTGAGGAGTTTGGCTTTGATCTGGTTTTAGAACACGCTTTTGAGGGTCATTTGATCGCCTCGGAGATAGCATCAAAGGGGATACCCGCGGTTATTGGTCCAATCCTTTACTCAAGAAGAGGAGTTGAACTCAAGAACCTTACTCCAAAAACGCCCGCGTTACTCTCTGATGCAGGTGTAAAGGTTTGCCTGACCACAGACCACCCAACTCTACCCTTGCAGCGCCTGCGTGTATTAGCAGGCCTTGCTATAAGAGAGGGTATGAAGGAGGAGGAAGCGATAAAGTCCATAACGATAAACCCGGCAGAGGTGATCGGCATTTCGGACAGAGTTGGAAGTATAGAGGTTGGAAAAGACGCAGACCTTGTCATCTTCGAAGGAGATCCGTTCGAGCCCACTACTAGGGTGAACTCGGTTTTGATTGATGGAAAAGTAGTTTATCAAAGGGAAAAATAGGTATGATTTAGAGAGTTAGATCTTTTCCAGTATTTGAAGAGCTAAAAGAATTTTCCCCTTGTAGCAATGTCCCAGATGTCCTCTAGTGTGCCATCATCTACACAAAACATCTTTTCGTGCAAGGCAACTGTGGTACAGGGATGCGTCGGAATAAGCTCTATCTTATCACCAACTTCCAGCTTAACGTCCTTATTTCTGATCTCCAGCACTCCGTGCTCATCGTACAGCTTAACGAGTTCAACCCCCTCTAACTCTTTCACTAATGGGAGTCCTTGATCATAGCTTATTGCATTTCTACCAGCATCTATGACGGCTCTGTCTTCTGAAGGTCTGCTTATCACGGTTGATAGAAGCGTGAAGGCTATTTCGAACTCGGGGACTAACCTTTTGTGTTTTACACTAGAGAGCACATATGAGCCTGGTCTGATCTCAGTTACTCCTGGATAGCTTCCGCTAATCTTGTAGGTTCCAGTACTTCCTAAGCTTACCACTTCAACATCTATTCCAGCATCTTCGAGGAGATCCTTTGTCTCTATTATGGGCTCCAGGGCCTTCGTGCAAGCTCTCTTTCTCTCTTCAAAATCTACGATTGAACTAGCAAAGCCCTCATATCCCATCAGGCCCTTCAATCTTATGCCCTCAAGCCTTTGAATTTCTCTCGCAAACTCTAAAACGGGTTTTCCTGGCTTTAGACCGCACCTGTGAGTTCCGATATCGACCTCTATCAGGACATTAACCTTCATTTCCTTTTCAGATGCAAGCCTAGAAATGTTCCTAGCGTTCTCTCTGCTATCAACTGCTACTGAGATTCTACCTTTCTTAGCAAGTCTAATCAGCCTTGCTATCTTTTTCTCTCCAACGATTTGATTTGCTATGAAGATATCCTTCAGGCCAGACTCAATCATAACTTCTGCTTCGCTAACCTTTGCACACGTTATGCCTATGGCTCCTGCATCTACCTGTTTATGAGCTATCATTGGCGTCCTGTGAGCTTTGACGTGGGGTCTGAGGTCTGCCTTTACTTCTGAGATGAAGTCAGACATTACCTTTATGTTGTGCTCAAGAAGCTTAAGATCCAAGATCAAAGCTGGCGTATCTATCTGTTGCTTCTCGACACCCGGAACCAAGCGATCAAAAACCAACCTTATCTTCACCTGTCTCCTCGCACTTAAAAGAATCTGATGGGATTTAGACCCCTCCATCTTATATCTTTGTCCAACGACTGGGTTCAGTTCATTGTCCGAATTCGTATCCAAGGTTAAAATTAGAAAAGGCTGAAGTCTTAATTCCATATGATAGAGGTGGCGCCCTGTAGAGACGCCATATTATGGTACAACTTCCTTACGCGATGTTTTGGGAGATTAGAGAGGAGAACGATTAAGGATCTATAGGCCGTTACTGATTACCAGGACTTTGACCACAGCGGACTCCTCATCGCTAAAGTTGATGGTTAATGAGTTGGCTGCATATGGATAAAGGGTTTACTAAGGGGAGATCAATATGAGCTCTGGGATCCTGCTGTTTTGAAGAATGTTGGGGGTGGGCGTGGAGAAAAATCAGCTTTAAGAAAGATTCTCGTTTAGGTTCATTTTCAACCTTGGAGAAGGTGTTTAAATTAAAAGCAACCTTTCAAGGGAACTTCACCGATTCTAAGGTAAAAGGAGTGGAAGCGAAGTGTACCAAAGAAAGCTGATAAAAAGAAACGTCATCATAATTGGATCAAATTGGCTCCTGATGGGTTTGGCCGAGACTGGAGTAGGTACGTACTTCTACTTGTATGCGGTATCCCTGGGAGCTAGTTCAGCACAGGTAGGTCTTATAGCAGCGGCAAATGCGGTAACTTCGTTTTTCATTAAACCATTTGGGGGATATTTGGCTGATAGATATGGAAGAAAGGCCATAATAGTACCTGCAACATTTTCCATGGCTCTGGTGAGTCTTTTCTTCTCCCTATCAAGAAGCTGGATCCATATATTAGCTCTAAGTGCTGGTAAAGGACTTTCAATGATAATAGATCCAGCAATAATGGCCATACTATCGGATAGCCTACCCGTCAACGTTGCTGGCAGGTATAGATCTTACTGTGACGCGAGTTGGTGGATAGGAAGCATTTTTGGACCCACTTTAGGCGCTTGGATCGTATCTAAAAACGAATTACTTAAGGGTACAAGAGAACTCTATGTAATCTCCTTTTTCCTCTACTTAATCGCAGGAATTTCAAGGTTAAAGCTTATTGAAACGAGAGAAAGATCTATAGAAAGACTTAGCCTTTCTGGAATGCTTGGAGCCTATGCGGAGATAATGCCCTGGCTCACAAAGAAGGAAGCGGGAAAGGTCGTGCTCCTTAGAGTAATCTCCTTTGGTACTGTAATGACGATCAACCCCTTCCTGCAGATCTTCGCCGTAAAAGATGTTGGAATGGATCCCTCGATCTGGGGCTTGGCGACGTCTCTTGCAAATGTTGTAACCTTGATAACCACTCCAGTCTCAGGCCACCTTGCTGACAGATGGGGGAGAAATCAGACCATTATGCTTGGGGGATTTACCAGGTTTTTGGGTTATATGTTGTTGGTAACAGCTCCATCGAGGCAGTGGGTTATCCCTGTGTCCATAGGTCTAATGGGTGCTTTTACCCCGAGCGCTGCGTTGTTCGCAATGATGAGCGATGTAACTCCCCCAGAAATTAGAGGAAGGGTTGAAGCAATTGGATCCATGGCCTTCAGCGCCTTTAATGCGGTTGGAAGCCCTCTGGCAGGCTTAGTCTATAACTTCTCCCCGACTCTGGTTTGGAGTTTTGGAGGAATTAGCATGGGCGCTCTGATTTTAATGGCCTTCAAAATGAAGGGTAAAAGCCCCACTTTTGGAGAAAGAAGAGATGATGCAAATAACAACTCTTCTATCCCATAAAAGAATAGAGGAGAGCCATTCTGGAGGTATTACGCTAAATTTCCATTTTTATCAGCCCCTGCCCTTTTGTCTATGGGTTACTTATGTCATATACCTTCTCTGGCTTTTTCTGTTAGAAGTTTTGGTTTGCAGACGACGAGCATTAGTGTCATCTCTGATTTTCCACCCTTGACTTTTGGTAGAACGACGCTCTTTTCCTGTTTTTTGAATATGTTGGATGGAATTCCTGCCGTTACCTCGAAATATGCCTTTCTTGAGAAGGGATTTACTGCCTCCAGTACATCTGAAGAAACTACTACCAGACAACCATCTGGAATAGCACCCTCCATCTCCTTAAGAAAACCTTCTTTTGTAAGAACTACTGCTGGCATCTTTCATCCAACTCCCAACTCTCTTTTGATCAAAAGCAGGCCATTTGACAACCTACTTGGGAGCTATGGAGTTTACCATTCTTTCAAGTTCGTAAAGCAACATCCCCAGCCTTGCTTCCGCAGAACAAACTGCCACAAGTAAAAAGTCATCTCCTGCAGGAAGCAAGATCACAGAGCCTCTTGTTCCCTCTATCATTGCCCTTTCAAATTTTCCCCTCCGTAGCTCGTCTGCAATTACAGAAGCTATGCTTAACAGAGCAGAAGACATGGCCGCAATTCTATCCTCTCTAGCATCTTTTTTTGGAAAGGATGAGGCGACGATGAGACCATCAAATGATACTAGCGCTGCAACTTCTAGTCCTGGAACCTCACTCACGAAAGAGGCAAGTTTTTGATTCATGTCAATTCCTGTTAGTACCATACCGCGCCACCATTCACTTCCGTAGCATTTGGAACTGCATCGTACACTTCTTCGACGGCACGTCTATGGTTACATCGTTTATCTTTGACCTCACGTTAAGGTTCCTCCTCATTGCGTATGTAGAAGCATTCATGAAGGGACATACGAATGGCTTTATGTTGTTCTTGGCAAGCATTTCCTCCACGTTGAAGAAGTAACATCCTTCAACTTCCATGTTGACCGTGTCTCCGTCTATTTTCGAAGAAAAACTCTTTGCGAGCCCTATTTTTTCAACGAAGATCTGTCCAATATTATTCAGCAAATCTTGGGCTCCATCTCCCTCAACTTTCAGGCCTGCCTCATTCTCCAAAACCTTAAGCACCTCCTCACCAATCAGCGATGTGAAGGCGAGAGATCCTTCACCCAAAGTCTCCCACAGTACCTTCTGCAGACCATATACCACAATGCATGAGATGTCTTTGGTCAGTCTCTCCACCTCAGATAGCCTCCTCTGGTTTTAGAGGGTCAAGAGGGCGAATTCCGGTTAATTTATAAGTTCTTCTATCAAATCGCTGGGATTAAAGGATAAATTTTGTGAAATGAGATGAAGTACATGAAATAGGTAAACTATATAACTTAATCCTATTTCTATTACTAGATTTTAGAGATAAATCCCCAAAATCTAACTCCAGCACCGTAGGGGCTTTAGATCTTGCCGAGTCCTTGGTTGGATGTTTTATTTTGGATGATAACTTTTAATTACCAAGGTTTCAGAAATTTTTATTCTCTTTTATTCTCGATCTTAGATAATGAAGAAAGAGGGTTTTGATTTATTTTTAAGGTAAGAATTTCGCATTTTATATTAATTACCTCTTTTAGGCTTTCTGCTTGAGAAAGAAACCAATTAGTCAAACACTCATATTCCAGCTTCTCAAGGGTTTGTCTAAGAATAAATAATTCCTTCTATCTACGAATTCTCTCGTTTTAGATAAGAGATTTTGTCCATTCCTCGAAAATCGGGTTGTAAGTGGATGATTAATTCTTTTATACATGTCGAGGAGATTAAAGAAGGTCAAAAAATGAAGAAGAACCTAGCACTCCTCTCTTGGCTTGGTTTTATGGTCAGCCTTGGCTTTGGATCTATATCGGCCGTTCTACCATACTATATACTATACCTTGGTGGAAGGCTTGATAGGCTTCCTGAAACCTTCGAGAAGATTTCTGGGGCATCAAGTTATGCACTGGAGTTTACTGCCTTGACATCGGCTTTCATGTTAACGAGAGCCATCATGGCTAGATACTTCGGAACCCTAAGCGACAGAGTAGGGAGGAAGAAAATCATTCTGGTCGGAACCATTTTTTACGTTTTGATGGCCTTTGCGTACATCGTATCTTCCTCCACGATTCACCTCTATCTAATAAGGGGATTCCAAGGAATAGCGTCAGCAATGGTCTGGCCCGTCGCTGAAGCCCTACTAATGGATACAATTGAACCAAGTCATAGAGGAAGAGCAATGGCGGTCTACATGATAGCAAATAACCTGGCGATGACATCGGGTCCAGCCGTCGGAGCTGCAATCTACAAATTTGGCGTCATTTTCCTCGGAATTAAAGAGGTAGGAAAGGCACTCAAGTTCCCCTTTTTCGGACTTGCACTTTTTTCATCTTTAGCTATCCCAGCCACCTTATTGCTGGAGGAAAGCGGGGTTAGAAGCCCTAAACCTATGCCTAAAGAAAATAAGAACGTAAAAACGGAGATAGAGATTCCAGAAGAGACCAGAAAAAGCATCAACGCCATATATGCCATGGCAATTGCCAATGGGGTTGGAATGGGTCTCACAGCTCCCCTTTTCAGCATATTCATAATCGAATTCATAAAGGCAGATCCTGCTGCGGTTGCAAGCGTCTTCACAATAGCAGGGCTCATCGGCTTAGCTGTCACCTATCCAGCAGGTAGGATTTCTGACTCCATAGGAAGGCGGCCCACCATAATATCTGGCACCTTCTTCTCCAGGTTAACGACCATGCTTATACCTTTCACGAGGAGCTTGAAGGGTTTTGGAGTGCTAACAAGTCTGAGGTCGGTGGCATTCAACTTCTCCATGCCTTCTTTTAGGGCCCTTCAGGCAGACATAGTGCCCAAAGAGGTTAGGGGCAAGATCTTCGGGACAGTGCAGGCAGCATTTAACATAGGAGCCGTGGTAGGTCCCCTGATTGGAGGGCACATTTACCAGCTCTATGCCCCCAAGTCGTTCAAGATTGGAGGAATTTTGGTCCCTGGAGCTGCCTTACCATTCTTCATAAGCTCCTTGATAGGATTTATCACCCTCATGGTATTTATCTGGTATGTCAAGGAACCAAAAGAAGAGGAGAGGGCTGGAAGTTAGGTGAACTCCATGCCCAAGGCCAAGTTCATTGGAAGACTAACAGAGATCTTAGGGAAGGAGATGGAAGTTGAAACGTCCTTAACCCTCAAAGAGTTCATTGAGAAGCTTCCTGATGAGGCAAGGAGGCTTATTTACAGGGATGAGAGGCTTTCAATAATTATATTGATTAATGGTAAACCTGCGGATGAGTTCGGTGGTCTTTCTGCTGTACTTAAGGAGGAAGATGTCGTTTCATTCATTCCAATAGTAGGTGGGGGTTGATTTCTTCTCTTTTTATTTTCACTCGACAGCTTTAGTTCCAGTGATCTGGATGGAATTCAGGAAGTTAGGAAAGGGTGCACTGCTGGCCCCTGGTTCTCCAAGCACGCTCGTGATATCCTATGAAGGCGAGATCTGGATAGTTGACCCAGGAGCGCATCCCAAAAGAGGGGAAGAGCTCGCAAAAAGTTTGGATAGCGAGAAAAGGAAACGAGTACTGATAACCCACAGCCACTCAGATCACCTGGCCGCAATACCGAAGCTTGTAGAACTTACAGGAGCAGTTGTAATGGGTCCAGCCCTTGAGTCCTGCTCAGCGAGAAGTGTTGGAATCAGGAAGGCCCTCTCTTTCGGAGCTAAAGGAAGCGAGAAGCTAACAAAGGTTGCTCCAGCCCTCTCTGTGATGGTAGATGAGGGCTTTGACCCGCCCTGCAAACTCGGGCCCTTTGAGTCGGTGCCCTTACACGGCCACTCATTCGGACACGTTGGCTACTTAACCGAAGACGGACTTCTTTACGCCGGGGACGCTTTCTTCGGCGACAAGTTGCTTAGAACGGTTGCAATCCCCTATTTCATAGATTACAAAACGTCATTGGAGACTATGAGGTTCCTACTTAATCATGCAAGGGACTACAGGAAGATAGTTCCTTCTCACGGACCAGTTTGTGAAGGTAACAGGGCTGAAAAAATCCTTAAGGCAAACATTAGCGCTTTAGAAAGCCTCCCAAAGAAGGCAAAGAGGATACTTCATAGGGAGCCTCTTACCGCCGAAAGCCTAACTGCTCGCATACTCCTAGAGGCTGGGTCAAACATAAGCGTTTCCTCCCTAATAATTTCCAGCGTTACAATAAGATCAATGCTTTCTTACATGTTGGACGAGGGAGAGGTTGAGCCAATAGCATCTGAATCTGGGATCCTATGGAAAATCCGGTAGGGAAGGTTCTTGAGGTGAGTGGTGAGGTCCTTCTCGTTGACGCTCTTGCGGCGGGAGAAGGAACCAGGAGATCCACGCTTGATGTAATAGGGGCAGGGCCTAGAACTATAGCAGGGATATTTGAGAAAGAAGGCATTTCCTACAGGATTGCAAGGGTAGAGGACGTTCTGAGGAGGCCATCCAAGTACTCGAAGCACGACATCATTTTTGTTAGCGCGATGACCATGGACCTCGTTGCAGCGAGGAAGATTTCAAGAGCCTTCAAATCTTCCTTTAAGGTATTAGGAGGGCCGATAACCTGTGATCCATCCGTTATAGCTTATTTAGGATATAATTTAGGCGTTTTCGGAGAAGGAGAGGTTGCAGTAGATTCGCTGCTTAATCTAGGACTTGAAAAGGTCAAATTAGAGGTAAAAGAAGGAGCAGACGAGTTGAAAACTGTTCCCAATCTCGTCCTTGTCGATAAGGGTAAAACGCACATAACACGTCACGAAATACTGAAGAAGGAGGAGTTTAACAAGTACAAGCCTTCTTTTCGTGCTATATGCAACTACACCTCGATTCCACACTATAGAGCTTCAAGGGTCTACGTTGAGGTTGTGAGAGGGTGTTCAAACTTCAATAGGGCTTTGATCTTGGCTGATCAGCAGAAATGCAGAGCTTGTGGGGCTTGTTTTGGCACTAATTTATCTTCAAGAATTCTTTGTCCCCAAAAAATCCCTCCAGGATGTGGATATTGTTCAATTCCCGCTGTTTATGGATATCCAAAGTCAAGGGACTTAAGCATGCTAGTTGAGGAGATAAAGGGGTTAATTAAGAGAGGGGTGAAGAGGATAACTCTAAGCGGAGCAGACTTCCTCGAATACAGAAGGGAGGAAATTGCTAACCCACCAACACATCCCTCAGAACCTAAACCTAACATAGAGGCCATTGAAGAGCTTCTCTCCAGCGTTACGTCAATACCTGAGGTAACGAGAGAAGAGGTCTACATTGGGGTTGAGAACGCCAAGGCATCCCTTCTGACTAATAAGACGATATCTCTGCTTGCAAATTATTTGCCTGGGGCTGTAATACACGTAGGAATTGAGACAGGGGACGATGGACATGCAGTACTATTAGGGAGACCATCTCCTCCATCTGAAGATGTGGAAGCCATTAAGTCTGCGATAAAGGCTGGATTGCGGATATATGCATACTTCATTCACGGCCTTCCTGGTCAGACCATAGAAACAGCGAGGAAAACAGCTAGCTTGATAAGGAAATTGTACCTCATCGGAGTGGAGAAGGTTACCGTATATAGGTTTAAGCCCCTTCCTTTTTCCGCTTTTGAGAACATGCCTGAAGGACCATCCTCATCCAGAGATCCTGCCTCAAGGATGATCGAAAGAGCTGCAAGAAGCTTTAACCTTGCGAGGAAAAAAGAGCTCATTGGGAAGGCCTTAGACGTCGTTTTAGCACCAGGAAGGCATAGAAGCTATAGAGTAGCTTATCCAGTAAAAGAAGGGCCCGTTGTCCTCGTTAAGGGAGTCCCAAAAAACCTAAGGGTTGGAGAAACTTTCAAAACGAAGATAGTCTCCGTAGCATCGGATAGGCTTGTTGTCGGAAGATTCTTAATGGTTAAATGAGCCCTTGAGCTTTTAGTCCATGGAATTTTTACAGCAGCCAAGCTTAAGACATACAAGTAGACTTCTTTTCCTTATCCAGTTTTTCTCTTAATAGAAAAGCAATAGGAAACCAAGATGCTTTCCATATTTAGTTCTGTGATATTAGAAAAATTTCAATTTGGGAAGGTTTAGAACGAAATTGAATGAGAATGAAACGCCTTGTAACGTTAACTATTTATTCCACAAGGACGATAAACATATGAAGTGCACGGACCTCCTAGGAGCAGAAGGAGGGGATTTGACGAGCTATACGTCGAGGCGGTAGAATCAACTCTAAAGAATATATTCGGCGACGTTGCTCACGATGCTATAATCTCCCTAATGTGCGAGATCAAGGGGATGCTCCCAAAAGAGCTTATAAGATCCCCTGATGCACTAGCTGATTCTTTGAAACTCCTTTTTGGAGAAGATGGGTCAAAGGTAGTATTGTGCTCAATAATAAATAAGCTCTGCGATTTAACGGGGACAAGAGTTTCTTTTTCAGGAAGTTTTGCTGAGACGGTAATGAGGGCACGCCTTAAGTACGAATACGATTTGCCTGAGGACAAGCTGATGTACATCTCCCCTTAGTCGGTAGTTATGTTTCAAAGATAGGTACTCTAGCCTTGGTTTGAGATCTCTTTGTGCCTTTTTCAACTATTTACTGCAATAGCTTTTTCTAATTCATAATAATAAATTGCGGAGCTATGAAACGTTACTGAGGTCATAGGATATGCCAAATAAAAGGGGAAAAGGCGTAAAATTAGAGAATTTAACCTGGATTGAAGCTGAGGAGGTT
Organism: uncultured Nitrososphaerota archaeon; assembly: GCA_964480775.1. Taxonomy (GTDB): domain Archaea; phylum Korarchaeota; class Korarchaeia; order Korarchaeales; family Korarchaeaceae; genus QMVU01. The sequence goes on along the minus strand of CAYZRF010000001.1, from coordinate 40,670 downwards.
CTCAAGGAGTATGAAGTTGTTCTTATTCCTCTGGGAGCTAGGACGAAGGAGCACGGTCCTCACATGCCCCTTAACACGGATTGGATCCTTGCTGAGTACTTGGCTGAGAGAGTAGCGAACGAAGTACCTGTCGTGCTTATGCCCACGATCCAGTACGGCTACTATCCCTCATTTCTCGAGTATCCCGGATCTGTTTCCCTTAAGCTCGAGACCTTCAAGGAGATGTTGAAGGACATCTGCATATCCATGAGCCGTTATGGAGTAAAGATGTTCTACGTGCTAAACACAGGGGTTTCCACGATCAAGGGACTCAAGCTTGCCGCTGAGGAGCTAAGGGAGCTGGGGATAGAGATGAGGTATACCGACATATTGAGGGCTTGCAGCAGCGTCGAGGAGGAGATCTCAGAGCAGGAAGGTGGAACCCACGCAGATGAGATTGAAACTTCGATGATGCTTTACATAAGGCCAGAGGTTGTAGACATGAGCAAAGCTGTTAAGGACTACCATCCAAGGGGAGGACATGGCCTAACGAGGGATCCTAACAGGATGGATGCTGGGGCCTACTCTTCATCTGGCGTATTTGGCGATGCCACTCTCGCATCTGTTGAAAAGGGTAAGCTTGTTGTTGAAGCCCTGATTAGTCACATAATCAGCGAAATAAGGGCCTTTATAGAACAATAAGTAAGTAGTTACTCTATTTCAAATTCCACGCGCCTATCCTCAAAAATGGGTGAGTAATAAACTTTATTCAATAAAGTAACACCTTCCGAAAGAATAGCGATGGGCGATAGGTCGCAGAAAAGAGCATCAATCTTAAGCCTCAGCATGTTTGTACTCGTGCTGACTCACTTCTTGACCCACTGCACCCAGAGAATTCACTCTGTTCTTTTCCCAATTTGGAGAAAACCAGAAGAGCTCAACCTAACGTTAAAGCAGATGGGAGTAATAGCCTCCCTACCTTCCCTACTTTCTACATTGCTGGCCATTCCTGTAGGCTTACTTTCAGATAAGATGGGCGCAAAGAAGATGATGTTGATGAGCATGAGCGTTTTAACGATAGCGGTTGCGATAGCAAGCCAAGCACATAGCGCGGTCATGATAATACTGGCCGTCTGCTTGATTTCGCTAAACTCAACGATCTACCATCCTCCCTCTTACAGCCTTAACAGCAAGCTCTTTCCGCCTGAAGACGTCCCCAAAGCCATGGGAATTCACGCAGTCGGTGGAACTATAGGCATGTCGATAGGTCCAATAAGCGTTGGCATCCTAATGGGCACTTTAGCCTTCGGATGGAGGCAAGTTTACCTCTTCTGGCTTATACCTATTATCTTAGGGTTGATTTCCATAATCTTCCTAAAGGAGGAGTACTTAAGGGAAAGATCAACCTCAGAGGACAGCGAAAAGGAGGAACCAACAGCTGTAGAAGGAGCTCATCTAATATCAATAAGCTTGGTAATTTTTCTGGCATTCATTGGAATAAGATGGCTCGGCCAAGGCCTCATAAGCACCTTCATGTCCATCTACCTCGTGGACTCCCTTGAGCTCAGCGAAAACCTAGCGGCAATAGTAATAGGATCCGTCCCTTTGATGGGGATCGTTGGCACTCCTTTAGGCGGATTTCTGGCCTCGAAGTTAGGGGAGAAGAGGTGGATATTGACGGCGTACGCAACTGCTTACACCTTCTTCACCATAGCAGTTCTTGTCCCGCATTCCCTGATATTCGTGGCTCTTTACCTTGCGTATGGGTTCTTTAACATCGCAGGAATGCCAGCCAACTCAGCATTAATTGCAAAACTCTCCTCAACTAAGCGCAGGGGTTTGAGCTACTCCCTGTTCTTCCTCTCAGGGAACCTTGTAAGTTCGCTCTCACCGATAATAGCGGCTTACGTAGCTGAGTCCTTTGGGCTTTACAGCAATTTCGTGATAGGGTTGGTTATCCTGTTTGCAAGCTTAATATTGTTCAAATTCGGGGTGAAAGTGGAATAAAATCATTCAGTGAGATTTATCGTATTATATCCCTCCATTCATTCTAAATGAAGCACAAAATCAATGAGTTTGGAATCATTTGTGGTGTGAAGCTTAAAGGTACGAAACTTATTCCCCATACGATGAGTGGTTGCTAGGGCTTCAATCTATATTAGAACGTTTGTTCTAAGCTCTCACATAGTTTTACATAATTTCTTCTTACGATCCATCCTTTGGTTTGGTTTCTATCAGGTAAACGTAGGTAACAGCATCAGGCCACATATCTGCTATAAGATAGACGCCAGCTTCAGACTTTTTGATGTATCCAAAGGCGCTAAGCCACCTAGCCCCCCAAATGAAGTTACCATTATCTTGAAAACACCTGATGGCCCCAGAACATACGATATCATCGTAGAAGAAAATAGGGGGGCTAAAGTCAACGAACAGGCCATTGCTCTTGTTCCAGAGTAGATCTCCATCATAACTGAAGCAATACAGCATTCCGTCGCTTGTGACATAAAGCCTTTCGTCGTGGACGACTAGTTCAGTAACATCCAGATAGTTACTAAGAACTTCTCTGACCCACAGTACTTCTCCATTGGAAAGGTTTAGGCAGTAAACTAGTCTGTTCCAGCTACAACCGCTTGTGGTATTATAGTACTCAAGTGTTGAAAGGAACACCCGACCCGAGTCCACAAGGACTTTTCCAGCTATAGAAGCCTCCCAACAGCGCTTGCACTTTGGTACTTGCCATACCCAGACTGTTTTACCAGCTTGTGACATCTTCACACTCTCATAAGAGTACGACAGCATTGTATCAGTAGAAACCCTGATCCTATTGACCTTGATCCTTTCAACTCTCCCTCTGGCCAGATACAATCTTCCATCGTTCATATCTACAGCAAGTGTTCTATTCGATAAAGTCTTGAGATAAAGGATCTCTCGCCGTCCGTTCCACCACCAATCTGCGACTCTTTCATGCCATAATATCTCTCCAGTAGAGGAAATATAATAGATCGTCAAAGGATCCTTACTTAAGGCCAGAACACCTTCTTCTAATGGAAGGAGGATATCAACATTTACTTCCAGCTTCCAAACCTCACTTCCATTGAAATCAAGGGCTAAAAGATCGTCTCCCAACAAGTATATCTTGTCAGTGATCACTACGTCCCTAAAGGTCTGGTTGAACAGTTTTCTTCCAACAACTTTTCCGTGCTTGTCTAATCGGTAAACCAGGGTGTACGCAAACTCTTCATAATGAATGCCTTTGAATGCTCCTTGGGTCACGATGGTCAGATTACTGTTGCTTGTGGAGATAGCAATGGGTTCCCCATATAGCCTCTTGGACCATAGGGTTGTTGCATTGAAAGTTTTGATTTCCCATTTACTAAGCCGTGAAGACAGTTCACTTATTTCAGAATTTGACAGGTTGTTGGCTTCCACCCATGTTGTGAGGTTGTAGACATACAAGGGAATTTTGCTCTTGATTAAGCAAGAAACTACTGATTCATTGAGATGGAAGGTTTTCCATCGAAAAACAATGGAAAAGTTGCGATTTTCAAATGAGATCACTCTTACAAGCCTCTTGGAGTATTCAGCACTTACCTCTTCAGGGAGATACCAGTTAATTACGATGGGTCTTATCTGAGAGAAGTTTACGTAGTAACTCAATATCTGTCTAATCTCCTCTTCGCTGTACTCAACGGGTGGAACTTCTAATGTGAAAACCTCGGTAGTGGCGTTAAGGTTTAGATTTCTTAGAGCTTTGAAGAAAGCATCCCTTAAGATTTCCGGCGGAGCTTCTATCGGAAGAAATAGACCAGAGCTTTCCCAAGGAGGGAGTACGGGTGCAGCTTCTTTGGTTGGTTTGGGAGTAGTCGTAGGGATGGCGGTGGGCTTTGGGGACTCTTCTTTAATGTAGAAAAACATAGCTGTAGCCAGCATTATAAAACTAAGAAGTAGAGTGAGTATTATTTTCCATTTCGTCACTTTTTCATCATATATCCTATGAAGACAACGCCCTATTAAGCAGTATCGCTGAAAACTTTGCAAGCGTTGAAAAGATCCCTAAAACAGCATTCAAAAGACTAACTTCGGTAAATTTGAGAGCGTGTTGGATAAATATGGTCCTAAGCAAAGATTTGAGTTCTACTACGATAATACTATTTGAGTTGGTCTTAGATAAGCTACCAAAGAACTATACATGATAATAGCAACTTAGGCATTATAGTTAGCCCCTTGTCATTAGAGTTCAAGAAGATGTAAATGTCCCAAAAAAATGGCCAAATGAACCAACGATTTTGTAAAAATCCCAAGATTTCTTGATAAAATCCTAAAAAGACGGCTCCTCACTTCTAACCAATGATGAAAACCCAAGTTCAAGTTACGGACGTAATAGAGAGGATGAAATCAGACCTTTTTTTACCGCTGATTAGGATCCAGACCACTATGCTGAAGACAATCCACGATTTCATGATCTCAAGGGGGTTCCTTCAACTAATGCCTGTTATAACTTCGAAATTCACAGATCCCTTGGCCCCGGATCCCGGAAGCGGGGTTATAGCGGTTCCGAAGATAAGATACTGTGATCAGGAGCTTGTTCTCACGCAAAGCATGTTGTTGCACAAGCAGCTTGCATTGCTAACTGGAATCGATAAGATCTACATAATGTCCCCAAACGTGAGGCTTGAGAACGAGAAGAAACGCTCGACAGGAAAGCACCTATTCGAGTTCACCCAGATGGACTTTGAAGTTGCCTACGGAACGATGGAACAAATCATGTCTCTTGTGGAGGACCTGGTTATCGAAGCGATCAAGGCCGTGAAGGCTAAGAGAAAAGAGGACCTAGAATCGTTTGGAAGAGAGCTAAAGGTCCCTGAGAAACCATTCAAGGTATACACAACGCATGAAATGGAAGAAAAGTACGGAAAAGATTGGGAGTTGCCAGCTTCCAGGGAGCACAGAGATCCGTTTTGGGTGATAGACCATAAAAGAGAGTTCTATGACAGAGAGGATTCAGATAGGCCAGGTCACTTCAGGAACTACGACATGATATACCCGGAGGGCTTTGGAGAGGGGCTATCAGGAGGAGAGAGGGAGTGGGAGTACGAAAGGATAGTAAATAGGATTAAAAAGGACGGTCTTTCCCCAGAGAGCTATGGCAGCTTCCTAGAAATAGCAAAGCTCGGGTTATTGAAGCCCAGTGCAGGAGCTGGATTGGGAATTGAGAGATTTCTGAGGTTCTTGGTCGGAGCTAAGCACATCAAGGACGTTCAGGTATTCCCAAGGGTTCCTGGAGAAGAAGTCTTAATTTAGGTTGGCTATCGGACAATAAGGAAGACTTCAGCGCGGGCGAGAAGTCCTTTGGATAATGAGAAGGACTATTTACCCCGCTTTTTACCTTTCACTACAAAACTGAAGATGTGCAGAGGATGCACTTGTTAAAAAATTAACCCTATAATTTTTATCCATACAATTATTTAATTGAATAATGGGAAGAGGTATATCTAAGGTCACAATTAACCTTGCTCTTCTCATTTGTTCGATAATTATGTTCTATCGGGGGTTATAGTTTTGAGAAAGATCACTGAGGTGGAAGTTATTCTTGAAGAAATGGAAGAAGAGCACATTACTGGTTATTTGTTGGAGGTTTATCTTGAGAATTTCGATCATCTTTTACCCGAATGGCTCAAGGGTTTCTTAAAAGAAATTGAAATAATGACAAAGGAGGACTTTGAAGAACTAAAGAAGAAAAACCTAGATATTGGCGTTTCAGATGACCCTTGGTTCAATTGCGATTGGCCTGCCCTGATCCCTAGGCTCCTTTACAAGATGATTCATGTCTTCGGATATCCGAGGATAAAGACGTTTCGTTCACGGCATGGTCTCTTTGCTTACTTTTTCAAGTACAAAGGGCATATAATCAGGGTTGACGACAACAAGGGATATCTTCGCTTTATTCACAGAACCGTATTTCCCGTAGGGAAAAGGGAAGAAACTCCACCTCAAGAGGGGGCAGAAGAGATTCTGGATGAGTTTCAGGATAATTTGGTCAGGTTTGCCCTCACAATAACTCCAATGAACTACGCTAGCGCGGTCAGATACCTCTGACCTTTGATTTTCTACCACTAAATGGATGTGCCTACGGACTGGACACATAGGTCCTCGTTCCAACCTAGACATGAAACACTAAGGAACATCAATCATTTGCTAATAAGCGCTTAAATTCCTTTTTAAGCAGCAATAAGTTAAGAAATTAAAGGAAAAACTTTTGATAATTTTGTCAGAGGACGAATATTATCCACGCAAAAGCACCCCTTGCTTTCCTCTGTAGTACTTTCGATCCATCTTTGTGTGAGCTTAAACGTACACTAATATGGAAAAATAAAAAGACGGCTTATAGGAGTACTAAGGCAATTAAGAGATTTTAGATGGCTTATCATGGTTCCATAACGATTTTCCATTCTGTTCCAGCCCGTTCCACGAAAAATATAAATATAATCGATTGATTATAGATACATAATCGACTGATTGGTCGATGCCATGAAGTGGTGGTGGATGTGAACGTATATCAACTGTCCTTAACAAAGGACTTCAACAGGCTCCTTGCCAGAGCTATAGAGGAGGCATTCAAGACTATATTCAGAGACAGCGTGTTTGATGAGGTTTTAGACTCAATGACCGAGATTCTCGGGGTTTCTTATAAGGATCTCCTAGATGATCCAAGCTTGTTACATGAAGCTCTCCAGCTTATGTTTGGAGACGGGGCCATGGTGATAGAGAGCGCCATTCTGCTGAGGCTGTCTAAGCTCTTGGAAATGGAGGTGGATGCTTCAGAAGGTTTCGTTGATGCTGTTTTAAATGCCAGGTTGAAGCACCAGTTCGAGCTTACTGATGAGGATTTCGACGTGATGTCAAGCAGAATCGTTTTGTAAGCTACTTTTTCTATTTTTCTGATTTTCGAGGGAGAAGAAAGAATAGGTAGCGCGCCTACTCCTTGATGTAATCGTCTACCGCGATGGCTTTAACACCAGACTCCTTCGATTTTACCCTGAGCTCTTTATCTTCAGTCACGAGGGTGAGACCTTCCTTTTTAGCTATGTACAGGTAGGAGGCATCGTAAAATGTCAGTTTAAGCTTAAGAGCAAGCCTCATGGTCTCCATAAAGTCTTCATCCGACTGTATTCCTCGAATTTTCATAGTTTTCAGCAACTTAGCGATGTGACCCGCCTTACTTGCGGCCTCATTCACGCTCATCGAAGCTGCAATGGTATGTTCCTTCCAGACGATGTTACCCAGCTCATACCGGGCAAGCTCTAGCGTATGCACGTCTTTAAGGTAATTTAACGCCCTCCTGCCAAGTCTCCTGAGGAGAATTGCTATGGCGCTTGAGTCAAGCAGGTACACTACCTTGACCTCCTATACTCCTTAACGAGGCGCACTATCTCTTGCTCAGGTATCTTTGAGAACATCTCACCTAGTTCTTCAGCAGCTTTAGCGGCTTCTTCTAGCTCCCTTCTCTTAACTTCCTCCTCAAGAGCCTTCCTAACGACTTGGCTAACTCTTATCCCGTGCTTGTCTATCTTTTCCTTGAGCTCCTTGGGGATCCTAACGCTTATGGTAGTGCTGCTCATGGTTATCATGCCATCATCCATATTTAGATGTATTATAATTTTTGTATATACAAATTTGTATTACAGAAATAGAGCTCAGTATTTATAACTGTGGATATGAAATCCACCACAGTGGATTATACTTGCTCGAAGAAGTTGAGGCAATTAGGAAGGAGCTGGAGGAAATAAAATCGAAGATCGAGGAACTAGCAGAAAAAATAGAGAAAATACCTAGTAGAATGCCGGATAAAGAGGTAGAAGGAGTCTTGACAGAGGAGCAAGAGGAAAAATTGAACTTCAGTAAATTGCAGGAAAAGGAAGTTGTTGAGCTGGTAGTTCCTCTTGCTCATGCAGAGCGCGTGAAAATATTGAAAAACTTAGCTGGAAGAGGGAAGTATTTCACAGAACTCCTGTCAGAGCTAGGTATGTCGCATAGCCCCCTCTATTTTCACCTCAACATCCTTCAAAAAGCGGGCTACGTTAATCAAGAGTACGCCCGCGGGAGATATCTAATTACTGAGCTCGGCCTTAGGGCGTTGAAGTTCTTGGCTCAACTTTACGATTCCTCATTGAGGAGGGAGGAGAGGTGAGATTTTTGTTAGATGAATTTAAAATCAAACCTGTTGTGTTGAAACTTGAGGAAGACGCGCTTATAATGAAAGAGGATGAAGTGATCTTATCCCTAAGAGCTGGAACATATGCAGTTCCGATAGAAATCAAAAACCAGAAGAGAGGCGTTGTATTTTACGGAGAAGGGGACTACTTGGTCAATTCAAGGTTGAAAACGGAGTTTGGGGTGTATTCTAAGCAGTACGTCGATAAGATAAGGGGCTTGGGGATAATCATAGGAAAGCGCGAAAAGTGGGAAAACATCGCTGGAAAATTTGTTAAGACGCAGGAATTCCCCAAAGGCTTCGAAAACCAAGATGATTTCATAGAAAGAGCCAAGGAAGAACTACATTACCTGTTAAAATTCGGAGATGAGGGAGAAGTTAAGGGAGCGGATTGGTTCTTCAAAGTTAAGGGCGAAATGGATGAAGCCACACTTTACGATAAGCAGGGAAAATTTGTTTTCAAGGGATGCAAGGCAAAACTCGCACGTAAGAACGAGGAAGAAGTTGTACTCAAAGAGAGAGAGACAAACTTAGTCCTCCGCGGGAATAAAATAGTGTTGAAATCCGATCTTGAAAGGCTTATAGTGAGTAACGAAAGAGCTATCACGAGAAAGACTGTGATAGGCTTCGATAAGATAATTACTAAGTCCTTCATAGGCATAGACGAAGATATGGCAAAAGAAATGAAGCTGAAGGCATTGTCAGCTCTAACAGAAGCTCTTGAAAAGATCGGCTATGTGAGAGAAGCCTAAAATCAGGGATCCTCCTCTAAATCGCTATATCTTCTCACTAATTTGGAGGCGATATAACGGCAAGTGGAGGTTCTCTCTACAACACAAAATGTTACTACGAATTGTAATTTCCTGTTGTGCGCTTTCTCTTTTAACTCCCTTTTCTAATCGAGTTTGGTGTAAAAAACATGCGAAAAAATGGCTTTTGTAAACTAACGGTTGAATTGGGGATGATCGCCTTTAGGGTAGCGAGGGCATCGGACACAGGGGCTGGAAGCAAGTTCCTTATCCCACGCTCTCTACAGCCATATCTCGCCGATTCTTTCAGGCATAGCTCTAAGATCCTTTTCTAAGGAGGAGAAAACTTTGACGGACCTCGTTTGGCCTGAAATCCTGGGGAAATTACCCGTTGGCGACCTTCCTAAGGAGATGGAGTGTATTCTAAGGGACGTAAAGATGAGATTGGGGAATAAGCTCGTTTCTGTGGTTTTGTACGGCACGAACACAAGCTCAGGAAATTGGAGGAGCGGAAGTCTTCTTCTAATATTCAAGAGGCTTGACGAGAAAACTGAAGAGATCATGAGGGAGATTTTGGCAGGGGAATGGGGTGCAATTGAAGTGGTCTCCACCGACATGCCCACTGTTTTGGGCAACTTCATCCAAGGAGATCCGTGCATCCTGCACATAATTGAGGAAGGACGCACTTTGTTGGACGAATACGACTTTTTCTCGTCTCTAAAAGAATATTACCTGAAGAGCCTTTTGAAACCAAGCAAGCTCATAGGCAAGTTTCTATTAGAAAGAAGCAAAGTTCTGCTTTCTTTGGCTGAAGATTCCCTTAGAGAGTGCGTAAACCAACTGTATTGGGCCGTTTTAGATCTTGCATACGGTTGCTGTTACTTGAAGGGGATGAAGGCGAAGAAGACCGAGGAGGTTTCCTCTTTCCTATCCGAAGCCGGTCTTGAAGATGTTAAAGGTCTTCTAGATGCAATTACTTCATTTCGAAATCGGTTAAAAAATGGAGAAGATGGTATGGAGGAATTTGGATTTATCTGGAATCAAATAAGGGAGACCATAGCAAGCAGAGCCTCCATAATTCTAAAGGAAGGTAAATAGCAATAAAACAGAAAAAAGCGTCTCCTCCGAAGATTCATCATTAAATAGCCTTAAATTTAATAAAAACGATTCAAATCGATCTTTGAGATGATTTGTATCATCGGATTGAAGGGAATTCCGCTGATAAAACCAGGAGATGACCTTGGCGAGATCATAGTAAGGGCAGCTGAGGACCAAGGCATCGGTATAAGGGATGAGGACGTCATAGTCATAACCCAGAAGATAGTGTCGAAGGCCGAGGGAAGGGTCATAGCCCTGAAGGACGTGGTTCCATCTGAATTTGCTGAGCACGTGGCAGAGGCGATGAATAAGGATCCAAGGCTTGTGGAGGTTGTCCTGAGGGAAACTGGAAGAATTGTTAGGATGAAGGACCGGCACCTCATCATGGAGACAAAACACGGATTCGTGTGCGCGAATGCTGGGGTTGATAGGTCAAACGTCGAAGGGGAGGACTTCGTGACCCTACTGCCAGAGGATCCAGACAGATCAGCCAGAGAAATAAGGAGCAGGATAAAGGATCTTACGGGAAAAAGCCCAGCCGTAATAATTACAGACACTTGGGGTAGGCCCTGGAGGCTGGGACACGTTGACTTTGCCATAGGGGTTGCTGGGATGAGCCCCTTCAGGGACTACAGAGGAGAAGCTGACATGTTCGGCTACATGCTCAGGGTGACGAGGATGGCTGTTGCCGATGAACTGGCTTCAGCAGCCGAATTGGCTAAGGGGAAGGCTGAAGGAGTTCCTGTGGTGATAATACGGGGCTACGACTATCCAAAAGGAGATGGAAGCGCCAAGGACTTGATTAGGCCTATAGAAGAGGATCTCTTCAGATAGCTCATCTCGACCACTTAAGGGGCCAGCAAGCGATTTTAGGGCCCCATTTAAGGAGAAGCTATCTTATTTGCAGTAAGATCATTTTGTGAGTTATCTTATTTAGGTTGGATTGAGCCAACAATTTGACCTAAAAGTAGGAGGAGATGAAATGAAAGACGTTCTTTTCCCAGTTTTGAGTTTCCTTACGGACAAGGGAGCCGAGTATGGGGAAATAAGGGTAGAAAAGACGAATAAGACCCTTATAACGACGAGAGATGGGTTAGTTGAGGCTGTGACCTCTGCGATGGAGGCAGGGGCGGGTATAAGGGTCCTTGTAAACGGCGCCTGGGGCTTCTCCGTGTCAAGCTCTTTGCAGAAGGAGGACCTGAAGAGAGCTGCGGAATCTGCATTTAAGATGGCGAGAGCCTCAAGTAAAAACATAAAGGAACCTGTAAAGCTTGCTGAAGTTAAGGCAGTTGAGGACAAAGTTAGGTCCCTAGCCAAAAAGGACCCAACCCAAGTTGACATATCACAGAAGCTATCTAACCTCCTGAAGATAGACAAGCTATCCTTTGAATACGATCCGAGGATCAAGAGCGTCACGATAAGGTACGCTGACATATCCACCGACGAGGTCATTGCCACGACGGAGGGAACCTACATAGAGCAGAAGAAGGACTACGTCTGGAACTACTGCTGGGTTACGGGCGTTGGAAACGGGATCATGGCAAGCGCTAGGGACGAAATAGGAGCCCACGGATACGAACTTTTCGACCTTGAGACCCCTGAGAAGATATCGGGCAGGGTGTGCAAGCGTGTTGTTCAGCAGTTAGAGGCAAAGACTCCGAAGGGAGGCAGATTTCCAGCTATAATAGGGACCGACATAGTTGGAGTTCTGGCCCACGAGGCTCTTGGCCACCTTTGCGAAGCCGACCTCACGCTTGCAGGAAGCATAATAGTTGACAAGATAGGAAAGAAGATAGCAAGCGAAGCCGTAACGATATACGATGACGCCCTCATGGAGGAGGGCTTTGGATACATAAAGTACGATGACGAGGGAGTTCCAGGCCAGAAGACGATGCTGATTGAGAAGGGCGTTTTAGTGGGCTTGATGCACGATAGAGAGACAGCAGCTAAGATGGGAGCTGAGCCAACTGGTAATGCAAGGGCCCAAGACTTCCGCGTGCCCCCTCTTATCAGGATGAGGAACACCTGCTTCGAGAGGGGAGACTACAGCTTCGAGGAACTCCTTGAGGGGATAAAGTTCGGTTATTACCTTGAGGCATTCAGGGGAGGTCAAGCGAATCTGGATGGGACCTTCACAGTAGGAGTTCAAAGTGCCTTCGAGATAGTGAACGGCGAAGTTGGAGAGCCCGTTAGGAACCTCGGCATCTCAGGAAACACGCTTGAAACCCTAATGATGGTAGATGCTTGCGGAAAGGACTTCGGCCTTGAGTGCGGAAGGTGCGGAAAGGGTCAGTCTGCATTCATATCATCCGGAGGACCGCACCTAAGGGTTAAGGAGATAACGATAGGGGGGTATTGAGTTGAGTTCTGAGCATTTAGATCTGTGCAAGAAGGCAGTTGAGGAAGCGATGAGGTTGGGTGCCTCCGAGGCGGAGGCTCTTGTTTATGGCGGAAGAAGTATGGGATCTGAAATAGAAAGGGGCCAGATAAAGAGCTGTAGCGACATAACTGATGTTGGCATAGCTGTGAGGGTAATTCTTAACGGAAGCATAGGTTTTGCGTTTACAAACGTTCTTACCGAAGAAATTGCAAGAGAAATGGCTACTAGAGCCATGAAAGCGGCAAAAGCTAGTCCAAAAGACGAAAATTGGAAGTCTTTGCCTTTCCCGAAAGCTTATCCAACGGTTCCCGAGACCTACGACAAGAAGATCGAGGAGCTTACTTCTGAGACGACGGTAGAGATCTCTCAAAGGGTTATTGATGCAACTTTCTCTGTGGGATCAAATGTCCTGCCTGCGTTTGGCGGAACGGAGATCTACATTTCCGAGCTTGCATGTGCCAACAGCCACGGAGTTGAGGTATATGATAGGGGAACTGGCATCGCAACCTACATGGCAGCCATGGCAAGGTCCGAGACCCAGGTATCTCCGATGTGCTACGAGTTCATTGCTAGGAGAAAGTATGAGATAGACCCGGATTGGGTTGGAAGGGAGGCTGGCAGCCTTGCCCTTAAGTCGACCAACGTTGGGCCAGCAGAACAGGGTAAGTTCAAGGTTCTCTTGGATCCATTTGCCCTTCAAGACATTCTAACCTTCACGTTTGTCGAGACCATAAAGGGCGACAACGTTTACAGAGGAAAGAGCGCCTATAAGGACAAGGTAGGACAGCAGGTTGCCTCTGAAATCCTGAGCATATACGACGATGGAACGCTCCCTGGTGGGCTCTACTCAGCAAAAGCAGATCTGGAGGGAGTTCCTTGCCAGAGAACTCCAATAATAGAGAAAGGAGTGCTTTCTAAGTTCATCTACAACAACTATTGGGCAAGGCTTGTGGGAAAGGAGAGTACTGGGAACGCGGGTAGGGGAGGCGGGGGTTTAGCGCTACCAAAGTACGGCACAGTGCCATCAATAAGTCCAACGAACATAGTTGTCCAGCCTGGGGATGCCTCTGAAGAGGAACTCATATCAGAGGTAAGGGATGGGTACTACGTAAGGGAGGTGCAGGGCGCGCACCAATCCAATCCCGAGACTGGGGAGTTCTCAGTTGCCCTGGCCCCAGCGTTCAGGATAAAGGATGGAAGGATAACCCACGCAGTTAAGGGCGTTATGATGGCTGGAAATGCCTATGAGATGCTGAAGAAGGTAACACTAATTGGAAAGGAGGCTAGGCAGGTAGGAAACTTCGTTGCACCAAAGTTGGTCGTGGAAGACATGACTATAATCACGAAATGAGGCATGAGAAGCTTAGCTTGGTGCTTATTTTAGCGATTTCTGAGGTTTCATGCTAAAAACAATTGCAGTAGCTTGAGAAGTCCGTTTCAGGTGAAAATATCCCCTGAAATTAAAGCCAAACAGGCCTGTAGAACTTTGTACTAGGGCATCCAAGGCATTGCTCCGCGTTATACCTCTCGCACTTCCCACAAGAAAGACCACACGGTGTGCTTTCGCTTTCTCCTCCAGAAGACAGCGTTATCGGTAAGTACTTCGGGTATATGAGGCGGCCAACGCTAACTTCGGACCTCCTAACCTCTCTTCTAGTCCTTATCGAGCAACCGCTTAGGATGCTCATGAGAGTCCTTTCATCCTCAGCATACATTAGAGCTAGAAGATTATATCCTCCCGCGGCATGGATCAAGGAAATTATCCTTGGACAATCCTTGTAAGTTTCAACTAGCTTCTGCAGATCTTCGTAATTTGCAACTTCTATGCTTATGAAAAGCACTTTAAAATCCAATTTGTTGGGATTTATCATTGCTCCTACCTTGAGAAGACCTCTATTCGTCATATTTCTCAGCCTTTTTGTAACCGCAACCCTGCTAATTCCTATTCTCTCACCTATTTTTTCTAGGGGAGTTCTCCCGTCCGCAGCAAGCCCTCGAATTATCATGAGGTCCCTTTCGTCCATTAAGTTACGAAAGGAAACCAATATTTTTTAAATTTGTTATCATTAGAAACCTAAGATAGCAATGCCTCCACAATACGTCCTTGCTTTGTTATTGACAGGAATCGGGGTAGGTTTCGTCTCAGGAATGCTGGGGGTTGGAGGATGCTTCATAATGATACCAGTTCAGTACTGGGTACTGACAGACATGGGTGTAGATCCTACTATTGCCATAAGAGTAGCTTTCGGGACGAACTTGCTTGTCGTACTACCAACTGCTTTAAGCGGAGCCATAGGCCATCATAAGAAGGAAGTAGTCCTTTGGAAAGCTGCAATTGTGCTTGGAATAACCGGAGCCATCAGTTCTTCTCTTGGAGCTTTTGCGGCAAGTCATCTTCCTGGAAATGTACTGAAGACAATATTTGGGATTGCCATTTTGGGTGGCGCAATTAGGATGCTGACAGCTAAACCACCGAAAATAGAGGAAAGGCCATTAGAAAATGTATTTACCTATGTGCTTTGGGGAATACCTCTGGGCTTTGCTTGTGGCCTGATAGGCATAGGAGGAGGCGTTCTGATGGTTCCAGTCATGGTGGTTTTCCTCAGGTTCAACATGCACCAAGCAGTAGGAACTTCCACTGCTATGATGATCTTTACATCCATAGGAGGGGTTATCTCTTACGTATTTGAGGGATTAAACGTGAACGGCCTGCCAAATTACTCCATAGGCTATGTAAATCTGCTGCAATGGATTCTCTTAGCTGGGACAAGCATTCCTATGGCTCAGGTAGGAGTGAGAGCTGCCCACAAACTTCCTGCAAGGAAGCTGAAGTACATCTTCATAGCTGTCATGATATACATGGCCCTTAAGATGATAGGGGTTTTCTCGTGGTTACATCTCCCCATCTAAAGGTGGGGAATATGTCCAATCAAGAGCTTGTTAAGAGATTTGAGATAAAGGAGGTCTTGCCTTGTATAACGACCCCCGGATACATAAGGTTCACTGCACAAGCAGATAGAGAGATTGGAGAAGTAATTCCGATTATTTTCCTAAAGTTTCCTCCAGGAAAGGTCTCTTATAACGAACCTGAAAATACGTTAACTCTTAACGTATTTAACAGGATGATCACGCTCCATCCATCTGGCAAGGTTGCAGTAACTAACACAAAGGACATTAAAGAGGCCCAAGAGATCTTAGGTGAGATAAAGAAGATCATAAATTTGGCATACAAAGATTACCTGAGGCTTGGGAAGCCTAGCAAAAAAGAGATACAGGCAGCAAGAGAGATCTCATGGATGAAAATATACAATTATCTTCCAAAGATCAACTGTGGTAAGTGCGGCTTTCAGGTATGCTCTGCCTTTGCTGTAAGCGTCCTTCAGGGGGATGCAAGACTTTCTCAGTGTGAGCCTCTAAGTGATCCGAAGTACCATAGGAACTTAGAGGCCCTTAAGAAGGAGCTAGGACCTTTTCTCTTAAGAATGCTGGGCTGGAAGCAAAAGGATGACGAATAAACAAAAGCTTATGTATCTCCTTATTTTGCAAGGGATTCAAACGCTAGGGTACGCTTCTCTCTATAAGCTGCTTTATGATGAAAATGAAAAGCAGGCTAAGGATTAATATTAAGGAGAAGGGAATTAATGGGTTGATTAGATAACATGTTCCGATAACCGAGTATTTTATCGCCTCAACAGAATATGTAAGAGGAAGAAGTAATGATATTGCCCTTAGAGGCGAAGGGAGCCTAGTCAGAGGTATAAATATCCCACTTAAGAAGATCATCGGAAACCTTACTGAGTTGAATATCGTCATCGCGTTGAAAGGGTCTCTCGAGACGAAGGCCAGAAGGACGCCAAAGGAAGCAAAAAGGAAGGTAGAAGAAAAAATAGATGCTATGAGAAGGGGAATACTTAAGGGCTTGAGCTTTAACAGGGGAATGAGCAAGAATATTGTTGCGATAGAAGATATCGTCCCGAAGAGGAAGCTGCTAAGAACTTTTCCAAGAGCTATATCGAGGTAGGAGGCCGGATACAATAACAACCTCTCAAAAGCCCCAATCCTCCTCTCGAACACTATTGAGGCTGAGGCCATGGAAGTTGTTCCGAAGAAGAGGGCTAACGATATGAGCCCGGGAGCAAGCTCATGTATATCTCCCCTGCTCCTTATTACGAAGGTCAAGGCAAAGGCCAGAGGGAAGAGGATTCCCCAGCTTATCGTAGGTGGCTTGAGGTAGTACTCTTTTATGTCCTTCTTAGCGATGTAGAAGGCTTTCTTCATTTGAATCAATCTCATTCCTCCAAAAGCTTGATAAATACCTCCTCCATCTCAGCCCCTCTAAGACTGAGTAGTTCTAAGCTAAGGCCCCTTTCAACGATCCTTCTTAGCAACTTCTGGAGCACTCCGACAGCATCCTTTGCTACTATTCTTACCGTGCCGTCTTTCCAAAAGTCAACTTTTACTACGCCTTCCATGTTAGCCATCTCTTCATTGAAATTTTCGAAAGGCGTTATCTTCAGCTCTAATACTTGAGATCCCGGAATTAGCTTCTTAAGGTCTGAGGGAGTTCCTTCAGCCACTATCTTTCCTTTATTTATTATCGCCAGTCTGTGGCTAAGTTTTGATGCCTCATTTATGTTATGAGTAGTAAGGAAAATCGTAAGGCCCTTTTCGTTAAGCCGCTCTATCAAACGCCACATCTTCCTTTTTCCCATCACATCAAGCCCTATCGTAGGCTCATCCAAGAAGAGCAATTCAGGCTCATGTACCAGAGCAGCTGCTATAGTTGCCCTCCTCTTCATCCCCTTAGAAAGGTTAGCAAATTTCTCATCTTTCTTATCTATAAGCCCAAAGAAATCAAGAAGATCCATTATTCTTTCCTTTCTTTCACTCTCTGGAACTCCGTACATCTCAGCAGAGAAGTTCAGGTTGTCGTAACATGAAAGCTCAGGATATAGATTTGATATGTCTGGAACAACGCCTATGCTCGCTTTTACCTTTATTTTCTCCTTTATAACATCAAATCCGTTTACATATGCTGTTCCATCGCTTATTTTGGAAAGGCCACACAACATCCTGATAGTGGTGGTTTTTCCAGCTCCGTTAGGCCCAAGAAAGCCGAATATCTCCCCTTCCCTAACTTCAAATGAGATGTGATCGACGGCAAGCAGGCTTCCATAGTACTTCGTTAGATTTCTTGCCTCTACGGCAAGACCAGTTCTTTTCGGGTTTATCAAATGTCTCTGCATTTTCTGCTTCCTTCACCCATTTTATGTCTGTGGAACTCGAGGCCTTCTTCCCAAGATTCATCAGTCCTTATTGACCCCCTTATGTAGGATTCTACAACCTCTCCAACTTTCCCATAGGCCCCAGTTATCACACTTATCCCTAGGGTGTTGAAGAACTCCCTGGCCCTCCTACCAACCCCATAGGCTATGATGACGTCGACCCCTTTCTGTCTCAGAAAGCTGGGGATCTGTCCAGGTTGATGCTCGATGAAGGGATTTCTGACGACCTCGACCCCTTTTATCGCACCATCCTCAACTGACACAATGGTATAATATGGTACCCTTCCGAAATGTCGTCCCACTTCAGAGTCTAGGCCCCTGTCATCCGCGCTTGGCACTGCTATCTTCAAGATATCACCAAATTATTCGTGATATCCTCAACATAATTATAAATATTCCCACCTTGATCCCTTGATGAGACGCTGCAAAAGGCTTCCTTTTAAGGAAGTAATCATGACCCTAAAAGCCACAGCCTGCGGGCCGAGATGGGCCATAATAAAGGCACTCTCTTCCGGGGAACTGAGCACAAATGAAATAGCTGAGAGGCTGGAGGAGACCTTCAGAAGACCCTTCCCTAGATCTACCCTCTACTACCACCTATCTGTGCTTAAGGGCATTGGAATAATCGAGCTCGCAAGCTACAAGGAGAGTGGACCTGGAGCTCCAGAGAAAGTATGGAGGCTTAAGGCAAAAAAGATAGTTGTAAACCTTGTTGATGGAACCATTTCCTTTGAGTAGGAAGGGAAGGCTCTCAATGCGAACTTGGTCTAAGAGAAGGAAGAAGTACTGTCTTCAGATTAGAAACCTCTTACAAGGCCTGAACGCTTTTTTGATTCGAACTATCTCCAAGATGAAGGTCTCATTGGATCTAAATAAGCCCTTCTTGTATTTCATACTCAGGTCCCAAACAAGAAGATCTAACCTAAGCTCAGGAAAGCAATTGAAGTAAGGATTGAGCTATTGCCTCAAATGATTTTGTTGATTCCGAATCGGGCTTACAGACTACCATAGGAGATCCCTTGTCCAAGCATCTAGCCATCTCGGGGTCTAGAGGGATTTTTCCAAGCAAACGAATGCTTTCGTCTTCAGCTATCCTATTTCCAGCTCCTTTTCCAAATACCTCCGTTATCTGACCGCAATATGGACATCTAAAGTAGCTCATATTTTCTATTACCCCCAAAAGTGGTATGTTGAGCTTTTTGCAGAATTCAACCGATTTCTCCACCGCAACTGTTGAAACAACGCTTGGTATGGTTACGACAATAGCTCCTTTAACATCAGGTATGTTTTGAGCTATGTTAAGGGCTTCATCTCCAGTTCCTGGTGGGAGATCGAATAGGAGGAAATCCAAATTACCCCATATTATGCTAGTCATGAGTTCCTGAAGGGCTTTAGCCTTGAGGGGACCTCTCCATATAACTGGCGTCCTTTCATCCGGCAACAAAAATGCTAAGGAGAAAACCTTTATTCCTAATACGCCAGTCGCAGGGAAAATTCCAAAAGGAAGGGCAGAAGGACTTTTTCCGAGGACTCCAAGCATCCTTGCCATTGCTGGACCGTGAAAGTCGTAATCAAATACCCCAACAGAGTGACCCTCTTTTGCAAGCACAGCAGCCAGGTTTGCTGTCACTGCAGACTTCCCAACCCCTCCTTTCCCACTTAAGACAATTATCTTATGTTTTATCCCCTTAAGATTCTCTCTTATTCTCTCCATGATTTCTTCTCTCGTAGGAGGCTTTCTAATAGCAGGAGGGGGAGCCGGCTTAGCTTTTGCTTCCATATAGCAGAATCACCAGTAATCAGATCTTAGCCGCTTATAAAAAGCTGTCGAAGATGTTGACTTTAAGATTTACCTTGTTTCAGGCCCTCGATTATTGAAAACCGAGTTAAACGCGCCATTTTTCAATAAGCGGAATTTTCTAGAAGAAGAAATTCTATGAGAGAGCCTGAAAAATCTTCCAAGAGGTAGGAACCTATTTTGAAGAGGGAACTCCACTGGTTGTCTTAGCAAATAAACAGGACCTAAGAGGAGCTTTTAAGGGCAAGGAAATTTTTGGCCCCTAGCTTGATAGGTATGCTTGATTCCTTCTCATCCTTCTCAACTAACTTGACATAGTCCTCTATCTGGTCTATCCTCATGGCATATTCGGGTCTTCCACCTATCGACCATTATATGATCTGAAGATCCTATTTCGGAAACCCCTTTTCTCTAGGCCTCTCTAACCAGTCTAGAGGCTTTCCTTTTGCATGTCCGCAGAGATACGTGTGAACGTGATAGTCTACTAGCATCTTCCTTCCCGCCCTTTACTTTATCCAGACCCTTTTTCCCTCAATCGCATAGACTATTCTAGCCCCGGACTTAGCTACTATATCCCCTATACGTTCTAGATATCTTACAACGAAGAGTAGATTTACGGCACCAGGAATGGTTTTAGGATCTTTTAGCATGATATCCATGAGTTCATTACATGCTTTTCTATGGAGTTTGTCTATTTGGTCGTCCAACTTATGAAGCTGCTTTATCGGTTCTGTGGAGTGATCTATTATTGCCCTCTCGTTAAGCTCTATCATCTTTACTATCAAACCCTTTATCTCGGCGATGCTCTCCAAAGGCTTTTTAAATAGCTCCTGAATGCCTCTTTGTTTCAGCCCAGCAATTTTTTGTGAAATGTCAGATACTCTTTCATAATTACTTGAAATCTTCAGCATCGAGTGTAAAAATCTCAGGTCTCCAGCGACTGGTTGATGCCTAGCTGCTGCTTCCATTATCAGATTCTCAATTTCCAAGTTCAAGAGGTCACTTTCCTTTTCTAGCATATCAACCTCTCTAGCTTTCTCAGTATTTTCTTCTTTCAAGGCCTCTATAGAAAGATTAACGGCTCTTTTGGTAATTTTACTCAGTTTTAGAATGCCTTCCCTTACTTTTTCGATTATCTCATCAAGGATTTGTCTACTCATTCAAACACCTTTTATCAGCTTTGAATTCACATTAAACAAGCTAGAAAACGAAAGGGCAAATAAACTCACCCTCAACCAAACCTCCCTGTTATGTATGCTTCTGTGCGCTTGTCCTTTGGATTCTCAAATATCTGGGTGGTGTCACCAACCTCTATGAGCTTTCCATCTAGGATAAAGGCGGTATAGTCGCCTATCCTGGCTGCTTGTTGCATCTTGTGAGTAACTATAATTATTGTATAGCTTTTCTTGAGTTCTAACAACAAACTTTCTATCTTCGCCGTTGAGGCAGGATCAAGAGCTGATGTCGGTTCATCCAGCAGAAGAACATCCGGTTTAAGGGCAAGAGCCCTTGCTATGCATAGACGCTGTTGTTGACCGCCGCTAAGCTTTGAAGCCAAGTCCCCCAGTCTATCTTTAACCTCTTCCCATAGGACTGCCTTCTTTAATGCCCATTCAACGAGCTTGTCTAGCTCCTCCTTATTCCTAACGAACTTGTTCAGTCTTGGACCCAGAGCCACATTGTCGTATATGCTTAGGTGAGGGAAGGGGTTTGGCTGTTGGAATACCATTCCAATCCTCCTTCTAACTTCTCTGGGATCCATTTCGTAAACGCTCTTTTTGAACAGTTTCACATCTCCATTCACTTTTGCGTCCTCATCGAGCTCGATGAGTCTGTTTATGGCTTTCAGCAGGGTGGATTTTCCCGATCCGCTTGGACCCATGATTGCAAACACGACCTTTTGTGGGATTTCGAGACTGATTCCTTTAATTACGTGTCTGTTTCCATAATATACATTCAGATTTATGATCTCTAATGCGTTCAAAACTTGACCTCCCTAAGTTTTAGTGTAGTTGGTATGAAGATCCCAAGAAATATGAGCATTAACAAAAGAGAGGCTCCCCAAGCTATCTGATGGTAGTTATCGTAGGGTTGCTGGATCAATTGGTATATTAAAAGAGGAATGGCCCCTATGGGCCTGTCTAGGCCTAGGAAATATATTCTTTCGGATCCACCAGCGGTAAAGAGAAGCGGCGCAGTCTCTCCAGCAACTTTAGCCATGCCTATGAGTATACCAGTCAAGGTACCCCTCTTAGCCATTTTAATTAGGACTCTAAAGACAACCTGAACTCTTGATAATCCTAAGCTGAAGGCCGCCTCCCTATAGGTTTTTGGTATTTCCTTCAAGGCCTCTTCCGTGCTTATAGCCACGTATGGCATCATTATTATGGCTAGAGCAAAAGCACCAGCGAGTACAGAATATGAGCCTATGGGTATTACAAGCAACTCCATCGCAAATAGACCTACTAGGATCGTAGGGAACTCCATCATTATTTGTAACAGAATCTTTGTAGCTCTACCAACTATGCTTCTCGGATATTCCGCGGAATAGATTCCAGCCATGAGCGCTATAGGCAACCCCATGAGCAATGAGAGAAATATGAGAACGAAAGTTCCCAAGATGGCAGGACCTACCCCACCTAGACCGTCACTTGGAGGAGCCAATGTATCCGTTAGGAAAGATACGCCTCCTCTTATTAGAACAGGTAGACCTTTCACAAACACGCTGGATATTATGTGCAGCAATGGCGCTATGGTCAAGAAGGTGAGTATAACAATCACAGCTTGGAACACTATTTCCTTGACTCTCCTATGATCTGGCATATTCCCACCTTCTTAACATTCGGAAGACCAGGAGGTTAACCGCAAGCCCTATAAAGAATAGAGATAGGCCTGCAGCAAAGAGCGCACTGACCATGTACTTGTATATGAAGGCGTTCCCAAATTGATTTGCTATCAAAGAGGATATGGTATATCCTGGAGCGAAGAGACTCGGACTTATGTTAAATGTATTCCCTATAACAAGGCTGACAGCAACTGTTTCCCCTATCGCCCTTCCAAAGGCCAAAACCAGCCCTGCTAAAATAGCTGGTTTTATGTAGCCAATTAAGACCCTCGTTGCCTCGTATCGCGTCGCGCCTAGCGCATATATTGCTTCTCTATACGTGTAGGGTATCGTCCTGTAGGCCTCTCTTATGATTGCTGCAGCAAAGGGAGTTACCATAACGCCAAGCAGTATTCCGCCGGAGAGAAAGCTGTGTCCAGTAGAAGGAGGATAGGAGAATAAAGGTATGAAGGAGAAGTTTTCGTAAAGGGGCTCCATCAAGTATTTCTTGACAAATGGCACGAGAATGAAAGCCCCCCATATTCCGTATATTATGGTTGGTAAGCCAGCCATTATGTCAGTGGCTATCACAAGCCATTTCTTTATCCTTCTCGGCGCATAGTCAACGACGAATACGGAATATGCGATGGAAAGTGGGAGAGCTATTGATATTGCTATCGCTGAGGTATAGAGGCTGCCGTATATTGCTGGGAGAACTCCATAGAATTCAAGACTTGGATCTTCGGAAGCTAACCATCTGCTCGTTGTATAAATAGCTAGGCCCTCTTTTTCAAAAATCTGAATCGAATTTGCGAAGAAAATAATTAGCATGAGGGCAAATATACCAAAGACGAGTGCTGAGAAGGGCATTAGAGCTATCTCGAATTTATCTCTCATACCCTTGCATCCTCCCTTTACGTCAAAAAAAGAGAGAAACAGAGAGCAACTGTTTTTTCAGCTCCTAGGCTTGATGATTTCAGCAGCACTGAGTCCGATTTCTGCAACTTCCTCTGGAAGCCCTACATACCCCGTCATTATGTTCTCATCCTTTTGTCCTTCCGTTAATATCCAGGTTATGAAATCCCTAATTGCCTCTGCCTTGTCAGAGGGGTATTCGCTCCACACGATCATGTGGCTGAAAGCT
Organism: uncultured Nitrososphaerota archaeon; assembly: GCA_964480775.1. Classification (GTDB taxonomy): domain Archaea; phylum Korarchaeota; class Korarchaeia; order Korarchaeales; family Korarchaeaceae; genus QMVU01. Next base: position 17,201 of record CAYZRF010000001.1, on the reverse strand, counting down.
ATTATCGGATATGAGTTTTCTCCAGGAGCATCGAGGAATTGCTCTAGCTTTTCCTTGTATCCTTCCGTTGGTGGTGGCACGCTGGCGCCAGCTCTAGATACTGCAGATTTTATTGTCTCTGGAGAGGGGGCAACAAAGTTACCATCCTTGTTCTCAATGAGTGCTGCTTGCAGATTTTCATTTATTGAGTATGCGAGTTCAACGTAACCTATCGTGTTCGGGTTCTGCTTTATTATAGCAGTTACACCTTGGTTTCCTTTTCCGCCAAGCCCTCTTCCCAGCTTATCGACCGGCCAGTCAACAACTTTTCCAGCGCCAGCGTTTTCCCTCCACTCCTCACTTATAATGCTCAAGTATGTTGTGAAAACTGCTGTTGTACCGCTGCTGTCGCTTCTATGGACAACTATAATTTTCTCATGGGGAAGCTGTGCCTCCGGATTTAATTCTTTTATAATAGGATCGTCCCAATACTCTATATCTCCTAAGAATATGGCTACAAGAGCATCCTTGCTAAGCCTTAGGTTGTCTACTCCAGGCAGATTGTAAACGACAGAGATAGCACCTATAATTATTGGAAACTGTAACGGTTGGCCCCTCTTTTCGAGTTCTCTCCAAAGATCCTCTTTTAAGGGCGGATCGCTGCAGGCAAAATCCACGAGTCCATTCTTGAAGTCATTCTGCCCTCCTCCGCTCCCCTTGCCCGTGTATTCTATCTTCACCCCAGGATTTCTCTTTGTATAGAGATCTATCCACTTCTCTATCTGTGGTTGTGGGAATGTTGCGCCGCTACCTGTTAAAACGATCTCTTCTCTATCTGCCCTTTCCCTTCTTCCAATGCGGATTGAAAACACCGCAAGTACTATCACAGCCAGGGTCAGTACGACAATGAGAACTCTTGAGACTCCAGCTCTCGCAACCCTTTTCATTCTTATCCCTTCAAAAATTTAACTATCTACAATATATAGTTTATCGAAATAAACTCAATAGAAGGTAAGTATTATATAGGGTCTATATAGGTTATTAAATGGGCTTCAATATGAACGGCTCAAAACGGTTGAGGAAAGTTCAGCTGACTGGTGGCTCAACATATGTGGTTTCAGTACCTAAGGACTGGGCCAGAAACTTGGGTATAAAGCCTGGCGACTACGTACAAGTAATTCCTCAAACGGATATGTCTCTACTCATAGTTCCAGAGCAATATAAAACCAAGAAAGAAGCGCTTTCAGAAGCCTTCATAAATGCATCTGATGCAGAAGCACCCGAATATGTTGCTAGAGAGGTCATTGCATGCTACTTAGTCGGTTACGATATAGTTCGTTTGAGGTTCGGGCGAAAAGCAGCCGAATACAGAGCTTTTGTCAAAGACGTTATGAGACGAAAATTAGTGGGTGTGGAGACCATAGAAGAATCAGCAGACCATATGGTAATCCGATGTTTGCTCGGATACACTGAATTTCCAATCAGAGAAGCACTTAGTCGCATGCACCTTATGGCCTTATCCATGCACAGGGATGCTATTATGGCTTTAAAGAATGGCGACCTCTCTCTTGCAAACGATGTAGTGCAAAGAGACGATGAAATAGATCGTCTATATTTCTTCGTCGTCCGGCAGTTAAAGATGGCCGTCGGAAACAGATTTATGACAGAGAAGATAGGGTTGTCAAGCCCAAGGGACTGCTTAGGCTACCGATTGGTCGCAAAAAGTATTGAGAGAATAGCAGATCACGCCGCGAGGATAGCTCAAAAAATACCCACCATTGAACGGAATAACATTGATGATATCATCGTTCTGATCTCAGAGATGAGCAACGTCTCCAACTATATTTGCCAAAAGGCAATGAAAGCTCTTAATGAACTTAACACTAAGAAAGCAAACCAAGCCATAACAAAAATAGCTGAAGTAGCTAAACTAGAAAAAGAGACAATAGAACGAATTCTTCAAGCTAGACTAAACACTAAAACAACTATTGGTCTAAGACTCATTCTAGAAAGCATTCAGAGAACGGCAGAATACGGCGCTGACATAGCAGAGATTGCCATAAATCTTGCAAGAAAACAGCCATAAAAGCTCAGTGAGCAACCTCAAGCTATAGCCTTATTGTCTCAAACTCCGGAACGAGCGAAGATGTCTACGCGTCCAGTGAAAGCAGGGTCATGACCGTTATTCAATAGGACTATAGGCTACTATTTTCTTTTTCTTGTTTTTCTCAAAAGAAGGTGTTTCCTGGAATTTTTGTTCAGGGCGGAGCATTAATGATTTTATCAGATTTTTAATTTTCTTATTAGCTCAACCATGGATCTAGCAAGGTATCTGGTACATTCAATTGCCTTCTTGTCATTTAAGGCTTCTCCCTTCTCGAAGGCAAAGGACACAACTCCTCTATATGCCACTATCATCTCATGCTTAAGGAAAAAGGAGTGTATGGCGTTCAAAGCTAATTCATGGCCATATCTTCTGCCTACAACAATTGCTCCTCCAACTTTCCACTTCAATTTCCCCCTTAAGCACCAAGTTCTATCCATGAAAGCCTTTGTTTGCGCAGACACGTTGTTAAAGTATACTGGAGAACCTATCAGTATACCATCCGCTTCTAACAGCTTAGGGTATAACTTCCCCATTCCGTCCTCTAATACGCATTTCCCGGTATTAACACATAGACGACAGCTAGCACATGGGCTTATTTCATAATCGCACAGTCTCACAAGCTCGGTTTCAGCTCCCATAGCATTTACTTGGTCTAAGAAGATCTTAGCAAGAATATCCGTGTTTCCACCTTTTCTGGGGCTACCTGAAAAAGCAAGTATCTTCACTCATTCGTTCACCGAGTTGACTAGCTAGGGTTATGGATAAAATTATCTCAACGGCATATCACATCTATCCGTCTATAATCCGTCAAATTACCTTGAAAGAGAGAATACCGGGCAATCAACCAAATGCCTGTCTGGATAATCTGTCTATAGAATAATCATGCTTAATCATTTGCTGAGGTTAGGGGGGAACTCTTTCATTAGTTTTGATCAAAATGTAATAATTTAAATTCTAGTCTAAAAAGTAAGAAGAGGTGAGGTCGTGCTTTTCGATTTAAGGAACAGTTTTTGTCACATAGAGATCCCTGTCAAGGACCTAGAAAAGGCGAGGAAGTTCTACTCAGAGCTCTTCGGATGGGAGATCGAGCTTCATCCTGAGGTTGATTACGGTCTGATAACTACCCCCAATCCCCCCGGAGGGGGCCTGATGAAGGTAGAAGAGGAAGTTGAGATCGGGATAATCCCGTACGTTTATGTTGAGGATATTGATGCTGTTTTGGAGAGGATAAAGGAGTTGGGAGGGGAGGTAATCCAAGAGAAGACCGCTGTTGAGGAGGGAAAGAGCTGGTTTGCCCTTTTCACTGACCCAGATGGGAATCTCCTTGGTTTGTACACAGAGGTAGAAGAGGAAGGGGCAACGGAAGAAGAGGAGAAGTAAGCTGATGAGCAAGCTTGCCGGAAGATGCGGTATCTACTGTGGAGCTTGCGTGATACACAGGATATTCAAGGATAAGGACCCGGAAAGGGCAAAAATCGTGGTAGAGCGATTTAATTGTCCTCCAGACCTAGTAAAGTGCAATGGATGCCAGAACCCTGAGCTTGGAGATTGGTCCTTTGGAAATAATCCTGATGGAATCGAGAGGTGCGAGATACAGAAGTGCTTGGACTCCAAGGGATATGATTTCTGTTATCAATGTCCTATCCTCACTGAATGTGACCTCTTGAGGGAGCTAAACGGAAGATATGAAGGAGTACCGTATCACAACCTAAAGAGGCTCAAGGAAATAGGAAAAGAAGCATGGCTTGAGGAGCAGGAATCCATGTGGAAGTGCCCCGAATGCGGCAGTCCAATCGATTTCTTCGTAGAAAATTGCAGGAAATGCGGTGCTGATCTTAGGGAGACTAGGAAGAGGAACATAGAAAGGATAAGGTCGTTTTAAGCCTTTCTTGTAGCTTGCCTCATTTCAACAGAGAGGGATTTACCTCATACCTTATGCCATACTTCATGAAGCCCCGCAGGCATGGGCTTATTATTCCAGCTCCTTTAAGCTTTGCAATCGTTGAATCTATGTCTAAGTTCAGCTCAAATTTATCTGAAATTTCCTTAAGGTCTTCAGGTTTTATTTTGTTATTTCTCGATTTTATCACCCTCTTTTTCAATCCTAAGAAGAGTTTAACCATTTTAGCAGCTTCAGGATCACCCATTTCCTCAAAATACTTTTTAACAGCCAGAGCTGGATCCCATTTTCCTGTTTTCTCCGCATAACTTAACAAATACCTTATCACATTTGGCATTTCGTATGTTTCTCCTTTCTTAGGTGCCAGAATCCTGTCCTCCCATGCAAGAGTTCTAGAAACCTGAGATGTCCTCGCTGGAATCAAAAGCCTTTCTTTGAAGGCTAAGAGAAGCTCCTCTAAGGAGCACCCTATGGACTCAATCTCTTCGTAGGAGATCCTTCCTTTTTCTAGGGCCAAAGACAAAGCTCTTGCTAGAGAAGAGCTTGCTTCCTCGGGGAATTTCTCCGCCAAAATCCTCTCTAGTTTGTCTATAGGCACCCCAAAGGCATCGTTTTGATCTTTTATTAAGGTTAACAAGTCCAAATCAGACGCTTTCAGGCTGGAGAAAGGCAGTCTTATCGAACGTAGCTTGCAGCTGAATGTTAAAATGTGGAATCATTAATTCGTCATGGGATCCTAGTTTGATCGATTCAGTTAGGAGATACTACGATGAGAACGCTGAGAGGGAGTGGGAAAGGCTATTTCGTGACCCCTATCACATGCTCGAGTTCATCGTAACGATGCACTTCTTGGAGAAGTACCTTCCAAAGGAGGGTTTGATCCTCGACGCTGGCGGAGGTCCAGGAAGATACACGATAGAACTTGCAAAGAAGGGTTACTACGTCATTCTCCTCGATCTCTCTCCAAAATGCCTTGAAATAGCTGCTAGGGAAATAGAAAAGGCTGGGGTCAAGGAAAGGGTGAAGAGAATAGTTGAAGGTTCTGTTACAGACCTATCAGAATTCGAGGATGAGAGCTTCGATGCAGTCCTATGCCTTGGACCCCTTTCTCATCTCATAGAGAGGGAGTAAAGGGAGATAGCAGTCCAAGAGCTCGTTAGGGTTGCAAAGAAAGGAACTCCTATATTTGCTTCAGTCATTAACTTGTACGGGATCTTTAGGACGGTATTGCAGGAGCTCCCTCATGAACTCATTGACCCCTCTCATGAGGAGATGTTCTCTAAGGGAATTCACAGGGTCAGGTGGCACAAGCATGTGCCAGGCAAGGGTTTTACTGACGCCTATTTCTTCCATCCAAACGAGCTGAGGGAGCTTTTTGAGAAGAATGGAGTTGAAACCATTGAAATGGCCACGTGCGAAGGGCTGTCATCCCATTTACAGGAAGAGACAAATCAGATCTACGAAGACAAGAGAAAGTGGAAGTTCTGGCTCAACATACTTCTTAGGACTTGCAACGATCCCTGCATTTTGGGCCTTGAAGAGCACCTTCTCTATGTTGGTAGGAAAATCTGAGCAGTTTTAGATGGATCCCTTCAACCTTGTTATATGTTGAAACCATAAACGCAACTTCAATTGCCTCTTATCCAAGAGTTCAATTTCATCTAGCGGGCGAAATTTTAGGGGCTTTTTACTAGCTCATTTTGAAGTCTGCTAAAAACCATTTGTTAGCTATTTAAATTAATATCTACGGTTTTCGTGGGTATTTACCTGGAATTTCCTTTTTGTTTTATCTTATAATCCCAATTTCTTCTTTTCAAGCCAAAAGAAAGTATCTCCTGAAATATAGAAAATGAGCGCCTAGAGGCCTTGAAATTAATGATAGCTTGTTATTCCAAGCTTTCTCCCATAGTTAATTTCAAACTTCCTGATTGGTTGGAGAATAATCCTTTTCCTTATATTTTGAGTACGAAATTCCCCTAATGATGGCCTGCGATGATGTCTTGCCTTGATTACCCCCTGCACCCTTTCACACATGGGCATGGTTCAGGCGATCGGTCATTATATCCTCTCCTTTTTGACCAGATGCAAAGGCATCAAAAGGACCTCGAAGGAGGTTTGGAAAAGTATATAGTGAAATCAGTCGATAACTGAGTTGGTGACCGATTTGTCGGAAGAAATTAGGCTTTTGGAGAGGCTTTCAAATGCATTTGGACCCTCTGGAAATGAGGAGGAAGTACGCGATGTTCTGAGGGAGGAGTTGGAGAACCAAGCTGACGAGGTTAAGGTGGACAAGCTCGGAAACATCTTCTTCTACCACCACGGGAAGGACAGCTACCCAAAAGTGATGCTTGCAGCCCACATGGACGAAGTCGGTTTCCTAATCACCTTCATAGAGGAGGACGGGTTCCTCCGCTTCCACACGTTAGGAGGCATAACCACTAACATTATGCCTGGGCAAAGAATCCTTCTTAAGGGAGAAAGAGGCTTCGTTAAAGGCATAATAGGGACGAAGCCACCTCATCTCATGAAGGAGGAGGAGAGAAAGAAGGTCCTGCCTATAGAAGAGCTATTCATAGACATAGGTGCTGGAAGCATAGAAGAAGTTATGGAGAAGGGTGTTGAGATAGGGACAACTGGAGTCTTCGACGTTAGGTTTGTGGACCTTGGAGGGGGATACGTTAGGGGCAAAGCCTTCGACGACAGGGCTGGTTGTACGGTGCTTGCTGAGGTTTTCAAGGCCCTAAAGGATTCTCCCTACAACATAGTAGCTGTAGGAACCGTGCAAGAGGAGGTTGGCCTTAGAGGAGCGAGGACTGCAGCTTGGCAGGTTGAACCAGACTATGCCCTTGCCCTAGAAGGCACGTTTGCTGCTGATGTGCCTGGGACTAAGCCTCACAGGACTTCTGCAAAGCTCAAGGCTGGTCCTGTTGTGACAATTGCCGATAGGACTACTATAACCCATCCGAAGGTCCTAAAGACCCTCGTAAGGATAGGGAGGGAGAAATCGATACCCTTCCAGTTCAAGAAGGTCCCTTCAGGAGGCACTGATGCTGGTGCTATCCATCTGACGAAGGCTGGAGTGCCCAGCGGAACCGTAGCTGTTCCTTGTAGGTACATCCATGGACCTGCTGCAATCACGCATGTAGATGACCTCAAAAACACCATCTCGCTAGTGAGGGAGTTTGTGAAGGCGATCTCGACGACTTAACTTGATTGCAGAGGGGAATACCAATCTAATCCTGTTGGTAGTCGCTGCATTTTGATTTTAGCTTTGTAAATCAGTAGCTTGCTATGGATTGGATTGATGTGCTTCGTTTAGGATAGCAATCAGCGATGGAGAGAACTGGCACCCATTCCTCTAGAACCCCCAGTTGAAGTTCGTTCCCTTTCGGGTTTTTCAAGAATTCCTTCGACCCTAAGGTTTTCAGGAATCTCTAGAGCCTCAAAAGAGGTTCGTTCCCTTTCGGGTTTTCGAGAGATGGGTACCATCTATACATGCACTCCGAGCATATAAAGATGACCATTGTAATTTTAACATCTTGTTAATATAATTAGAATAATATGAATAGATTTTCCCATAATAACACATTTATCCATTATTGTTAATTTTTTGAACTAAGAAGGTTCTTTTCTTTTTCACACTTTTCGTAACGCAAAGTGTGTTTAGGAAGAAAGAGAAAGGATTGCATGAGAGTAGATAGGTCTATTTTTTGGTGAAAATCCGCACGATCAGGACTCAAGATCCTTCTTCATCTTCAGGTACTCTTCTCTCGTTATCTCTCCCTTAGCATACCTTTCCTTCAGGATTTCAAGGGCCTTCTCGGTGGGGCTAACTTGCACTCTGGCCTCCTTTGATCCCACAACAAGGAAGTAGACTCCCAGGATTATGAGCGCTAAGAAAGCCAAAGGTATTATGAACATGAAGATCCAACCCAATCCCATCATACCCATCATTCCAGACATCCATGGGCTCATGGTCAAGGCTTGCAGTATGACAATCAGAGCCACCACAGCAACCAGAATCCAGATTAAACTGCTTTTAACGTCGGACATTTTTAACTGATATAGAAGTGAGGGCTGTTAACATAAATCTTTTGACGACACTCAAGAAGTGATGAACACGAAGCAATTACGTTGAACAGCTATTTTCTAAGGATCTCAAGCTCCTCTAAGGTCCTTTTGGCGACCTCGACGGCCATCTTCCTTAGGGCATCGATGCTGCTTGCGGCAAGGTGAGGTGCCAAGATCAGGTTCTCAAAGTCCAGAAGGGGGCTGTCTTCTGGTAAGGGTTCAATCTCGAAGACATCTAGGGCTGCTCCCCTTATCTTGCCTGCCTTTAGGTGAGCTATGAAGGCTTCTTCATCTATAATTGCCCCTCTAGCCGTGTTGATGATGTAGATGCCGTCCTTCATCAGCTCGAACTCTTCGTAGGAGATCATGTGGTACGTTTCCTTTGTAAGGGTGGCGTGGATGCTTATGAGGTCTGACTCCCTCAGCAATTCATGAAGCGGTTTGAACTCTATGCCCAGCTCCTCCTCAAGATCGTACTTCCTCCTTGGGCTGTAGTAGATCAGCCTAGCGTTGAATGGCTTCAACATCCTTGCAACAGCGCTTCCTATCCTGCCCAAACCTATTATTCCAACTGTCTTGCCCGCAAGATCAATCCCAATAAGGTCGCTGAACTTTCTGTGCCATTCCCCTCTTCTAACAGCTTTATCTGCCTGAGGGATGCGCTTGATTAGTGAGAAGATCATTCCAACGGTGAACTCAGCAACAGCGTTGGTCAGGGCCTCTGGTGTGTTTATCAATTTGATTCCCAGCTCTTTCGCTGCTTCAAGGTCGATGTGATCGACTCCGACGCCATGAACCACGATGACCTTCAACCTTTTTGCTGCTTTCAAAACTTCTTTCGTGATTTTGATAAAGCCCCTTGATATTAGAGCGTCTACGTCAACAATTGCCCTCTTCAGATCCTCAATCGTGCTCTCTGGTGGGAGCTCAATAACCTCAACTTGCTTCCGAAGGATGTCAACTCCATCCTTATGGATGGGTTCCGCGATTAGAACTTTGAAGCCCATTGCCCTCAAGAGGATAGTAAAAGGGATAATTAAAGCTGATAGCTTTCTTTTTCATTGGATACAACTTTCTATGACTCTAACTCAAAGGAGAGCGATCTGTCCTTTATGGTTAGCAAGCCTTGATTGTATTAGCCCACTAGAATGACTAAGGTGCGATATTGGTACCTAAACAGCCAGCTTAATGGTAACGATGCTGCGCATTGTGAGTATTAGTATAAATTTTTTAGGAAAACAGTCTATGCTTTAAATATAACTCACTGTTTTTTCGTCGGATGGTTTCTTACGATGAAGATCGCAAGAGATAGCCGTTCTTTTATCGTGAGTTTACTTGTGTTAACCCTGTTAGCGACACCGTTCGGCCTTGTTAAAGGTTTTCCCGATGAGATTACGGAGGGACAACACCCTCTCTACATAATCAAGCAGGTAATTCAGACGAACGGGCCTTGGAGTTCGATTGAATGGCTCCAGGGTCCAAATCTTGCCGTGACCAGAAGAAGCGTAGTTGAAGGCGCTAATGCACCAGGACTGGATTACTGGTTCGAGGGCTTAGACTACGGTATCGGAAAGGACGATTCCACCACAAGGGTGGTGATGGAGGCTGAGTCCTTGGTCCTAGAGGGAGACATGAGCGCTAGGCTCAGGGTGTCTAAAGGGGCTGCTGGCTACCTGAGGGTCAGTTTATTTTACTACGACAGGGCAGAAGGCCGTTTCACGAGGTTAGGTGAGATCTTGCTGGAAGAGGGTGAATCTGGGCCTGAGATCTTTGAGGTGGGCCTTTCTAGCATGTATGAAACGCCAGTCGCTACGGCGAGCGTGGAGAAGGCTTTAAAGGAGATCGACAAGGAGGTCTTTGCCTTCTACTACCAGTGGTATTTCTGCCCAGAGGGCCCCTCAGGTTGGTTGTTCCACTGGAACGAGGGCTATGCGGATTATCCCCTGATGGGACTTTACGATTCTGTGGACGAACGGGTCATATACGCCCACATGTCAATGGCTAAGTACGCGGGAATAAACGGCCTCATTGCACACTATCCCTTCGAGGATCCCCTTCCAGCAGAGCTGTGGTCATCCATGCTTAAAATAGCTGAGGAGATGGGGATTAAGCTCTCCCAATCAGGGCTCAGAAGGCAGGATTTCGCTGAGATAGAGAACTCCATCTCTCATCCCGCTTTCCTTAAGGACTCTGGCAGGCCAGTTTTCTTCTTCTACACTCCTTCAGCGATTAGCCCAAGGCAATGGCTGGAATACAGAGAGGAGGTAAATGAAAGGTTAGGAGACGTAGTTTTCATCGGAAACACAATTAACGAGAGTTACTTGGGTGCTTTTGAGGGCTTTTACACCTACGTTTACATAACTACCCATCCTGAGGACGATGGGAGGGCGTACTACACCCATAACAAGAAGCAGCTGAGGGTTGGACCCAAGAAGATGGACATAGACGAAGCCTTCTCCCGTGCCTACGCTGGAATGGAAGTGCCCCTTGAACTGAAGACCTTCTTCATCACGGTTGTTCCGGGATACGATGACACGAACGTTAGGAGTCCCGGGTTATTTAGGGATAGGGAGGGAGGCGAATTATACGGAAAGCTTTGGAGGACTGCGATAGATCTCGATGCCGACTCGGTTATCATAACCTCATGGAACGAGTGGCACGAGGGAACGGAGTTGGAGCCAAGCATGGAGTACGGGTTCTCTTACCTGAATTTGACGAGGGTTTATGTGGAGCGATACCAAGGAGTTCCCGTTACAATTCCCGAGATAAGCTTTTCCGCTACCATCCCATCAATTTCGCAAGATCCGGACCTAGCTGGCAGCGGTGAAATATTGCTGACCGCTGGAGAAGTTCCAGCCCTTTATGTAAACGTAACTGTAGTTGGGGATGAAAGCGTTTCATCTCTGGACTTGCAAGGTGATTTCTACACCTATCTGAGGGAAGTTGAGGGAAACAGAGCCTCCATATTGATACCTTCCGTGCCACCAAATAGCGAGCTTGCTGTGAGGATCGTCTACGAGGCTGAATCTTTAGGACCAGTATTCAACATCTTGGTTACGGCTTACGATCCTTTTGGCATGCCGTATGAGCTTTACAGAGGAGAGCTGCGCGCTCTCAGAGAAAGCTCGATTTCTGCTTCTGTCTCCCCAGACTCCATCAAAATAGGAGAGAGCGTCACCATAACTGGCTCAGTCACGCCAGAGGCAGGAGGCAGGACCATTAAGATCTCTTATACCAGACCAGATTCATCTACCTTCGTAAGGACGGTTACGACTATGGCTGATGGCTCATTCAGAGACACTTATGAACCGGATGCAGTTGGGCAGTGGAGCGTTGAAGTGAGTTGGGAAGGGGACGCTGAATATAGGGGCTCGACTAGCACAACCCTTTACTTCATGGTCGAGGAGAAGGGCTGCATAATAGCTACATCCACCTACGGCTCAGAGCTAAGCCAGGAGGTTCAGTTCCTAAGGGAATTTAGGGATAAAGCGATCCTGAAGACGTTTGCAGGCAAGAACTTCATGACTGTGTTCAACGCATGGTATTACTCGTTCAGTCCCAGAATAGCTGAAATAATCGAGGGAAATTCGCTTATTAGGGCAGCTATGAAGGTCTTCCTGTATCCTTTGATTGGTATACTCCATCTATCTGCGGCCACATACTCTCTCCTTAGCTTCAACCCCGAGTTCGCCGTCTTAGTATCAGGACTAGTTGCGTCTTTCCTGATAGGACTCGCTTACTTTGCCCCTTTGGCCTTTATTCTCAGGCTCGTCAAGAAGCTAAGGGTTTCTACCAAGGCTCTACGTGCGTCTTTGTTGGTATGGACTTTAGGCCTTTGTCTTATTGTTGTAGCTGAGATCGCGCAATGGTCTGGCTTAATGATGTTCTCTACGGCTATGTTCGTCTTGAGCATGATTTCAACGTCTTCGTTAATATTCGCAAAATTGCTCGTGAGATATGGTCGAGAATCATGAAGTCAAGAATAGCCCTCTCAGATCAAAAAGAAAGCATAAGAAGCAAGGTTTCTCTCAAATTAGCTAGTTCTTCAAAGGTTTGATCGCAAGCAGAGCTATCTTCCTTGCGTACTCCTCTAACTGGCTTCTATCAGGACAAGCTGGTAGACCTTCGAACCTGAGCACGGCTCTCATCATCAGGGGATGGCGTTTGAATTGCATTTCCAAGAAGTCCACAACGCTAGACAAGTCTGTAATGGGTTCAGCTAAGCCGCGAAAGCGTCTGCCTTTAACTTGAACCTCCACATGCGGATCTGCAAGGATGTTGCGGAACCAATCTGCTTTTTGGCCGCGAGCTGATGCAACGTAAATCACACCTTCTTTCTCCTCGTACTGAAGAGGTACTACGTGAGGCAGTCCAGACTTGCGTCCTTTAGTTGTCAGAAGGAGGACCCACCGTCCTACAATAGGCCCAAGACCTAAAGAATACCATATTCGCGTGAACCTCATCAGCCTCCAGAAAGGTCTTGGCAGGCGTTGAAATTCAACCATCCTTATCACTCATGCTTCTGAGCAAAGGCTTACAAGTACATAGACCCTAGGACTACTAAAATAAGGTGGACTTGTTCCAAAGACGACTACGATAATCGTCAGTTCCGCCAAAACGATAGCTATTTAATCCAATCCGTGATTTTAGTTCAGCATGGAATTAGAGGATTATTTCAAGGGCGGAAAGGCGTATGTTTGGAGGGAAACCTTTGCTATCGTCAAAGCAAGGAGACCTTTGCCGGATGCCTTTGCTATAGTTCAAGACAAGAAAGAGATTACTGCCGTTATCGATCAGTCCAAAATCAGCGATGAGGATGTTATTGAAGCTGAGAAGGGTTGGAAACTGATTACATTTGATATGACCTTACCTTTTGGGTTGGTAGGCTTTTTGGCAAGGGTTTCTAAGGCTTTAGCAGATGAAGGCGTTAGCATTTTTGTTATTTCAGCTTATTCAACGGATCACATTTTGGTTAAGGAGAAGGACCTTTCCAAAGCAGTAAAAAAGCTTGAGAGCCTTGGATTTGTTGTTAATGAGAAGTAACGAGTTAAAATTCTTCAAGAGACATCATTTCTTCCTTCCAACGAAGTAGCCGTACCCTATGTAGTCTTTATACTCCTTGAAGATCTTCCAGTATTCTATCATAGCCCTGCGTAGATCTGAGCGTACCAAAAGCGTGCAAGCCATCTTTACCATGCCCTTTATGCCGAGCTCCCTCATCATTGCTTTTTCCATGTCAGGTATTTCCTCAGAGAAATCGATGGCCTTTACCTCAACTAATCCCATCCTTTCGAAGAAACCCTTCCACTCATCGAGGGTCATCGTCCTAAAGCCCTCCCAAACCTCGTAGACCTTATCCACCAGCTCTTTTGGTGGTGGCTTTTTCCATATCATTTCTAGGTCGCCTAGGTATCCTCCAGGCTTTAGCACGCGAAGGAACTCTGAAAAGGCCCTTTCCTTATCAAGAAGCACGATAGTGCATTCAGCCAAAACTATGTCGAAGCTCTCATCCTCAAAGGGCAGGTTATGGGCATCTGCCCTCCTAAAACTGACCTTATCAACTAATCCCTTTCTTTTTGCCATCTCCCTAGCGTATTCAACCATTCTCTCGGACAAATCGACTCCAACGACTTCGCACCCGTATTTCTGAGCTAGATAACATGCTGTTACCCCTTTTCCTGAGCCAATGTCCAAAACCCTCTTTCCCCTTCCTATCTTGCACATTCTTGCCATCTCATCTGTCTTCTCTGTCCCTCCGGGGTGAAGGATGTCTAAGCCGCAGGAGTACATCATCTCATCGATGTCAGCCATCTTTCCCATCTTGCTCATCTCCTCATGCTCCTTATACCAGCAAGATATACGGAGAGGATCATCAAGGGGCTTACGCCTAGGTAAATCCAGTTGAAGGGATAGGTAAAGAATGTTTATCCCTGCTAAAAGGACGACAAATATAAGGTCCAAGAGCAGGGATAGCCCCCAGAAGATAAAGGCTGTCCTCAATACAAATCTGTTAGTTACTCTTCGTTTCATCTTTTTGAAGTAGAGGCTTGCAGGGATGTAATAGCTAGGAACCGCAGAAAGGTAAACGATTAAAGTGCTTAGGTAAAGGGGAATGCTTCAAATAAAAGCCTCGTAGTTTGTTGAAAACGTAATTAACGATACAATGGTCAATATTATGAATACTGGATTTAAGGAACTTCTTCAATAAGGAGGACTCGAGTCAAACAGAGATGATGTTCAAGGGAGAGCCTTAATATATTCTTTATGTTTATTTTCTTAAGTAATGAGAGTTATTGTGGTTTTCCTTGTCTTATTATTAATAATTTATGTTATGATTACAATAAATATTCACCAAATCCATAATTTCCCCACATTAGTTCAAAAAGATGTATATTGGTGTGGACCAGCTGTTATGTCTGCTGTTCTTAAGTATTGGAAAGTTAATCTATCGCAATCTGAGATCGCTTCTAAAATATACAATCCCTCAATAAATCTGACCACAGTCAAAGATATGGTCGATTATGCTAGATCCCTAAATTTTGAAGTAATAAATGGAGCATCAAACATCACCTTTATTGAGGGCTGGATAGAGAAAGACATCCCTGTCATCGTCTTGCAATGGTTTGACCTTGGTCGATCTTACAAACACTATAGGGTAGTGATAGGCTTCAATAGATTAGGGAGGATTTTATACGTGTTTGACCCTTGGAACGGGTCGATCATAAAGATAAAGTATGAAGATTTTGCATCCCTCTGGAAACTAGAGGTAATAGTCAATGAAACAATCATCATCTTTCCTAGGAGTTAAGGAAGTTCCGTGTCGAAAGGAAGAAGGAGATTAGGGTTGAGGTTAGAAACATCACCTCTATTCTGCCCTATTCTAACATCTGATTAATTGCCTCTCTAACTATGCCAGACAGGATTATGTTTCCAAACCTAGCGACTTTGCTGAGTTTCTTCAACCGTCCTTTATCGAGGCATGAATAGCTTGAGAATATTAGATGTTACAAGTAGCGTGTAGACTCATAATTAGTTGAACTCATAAACTTCAGAAGATTAGAAAAAGAAACATTAACCCCCACAATGGTGTTGATATCAGACAGGGAGGTTAATGTTGTTCTCTTAGAGCGAAGGTTAGTACATCAAGTTTTGAGGATAGATAGAAGCAAGAATAGATCTATGGAGTTTTGAGCTCGGTACTCTGAGGTTAACAGAGGCTTAAATGCCACTAGAGAGCTTTCCACTCTCTTGTAACCCTAGAAGAGGTTACCGAAAAGGAAAAAGGTGTAAAAGAGAAATTCATAATCATTTTTTAATTTTCTGACCTATCTCTTGATGATTTGTTTAAGGGAAAGGGAACGCTTCGATGCCTTTGGATCCTTCTCTAACTTTAATTTGTGCAATAGGAGGTTTTGTTTTTGCTTCAGACATAGCGGACAGGATTACAGCACTTAGAGACTTCTTCTATTTTCTTAAAAATTTTATAGAAGATATCGAGAAACTTTTTGAGGATCAAGAGAAGAAGGTTCTTACGGAACTGATTTCAGAAGAGCTGGGCGAAAAAACAAGCGATCTTTCAAAGCTAATTGAAGGTAAACTCGAAGAAAGGGAAGTAGAAAACCTTTCACCTCTTTTGGTAAGTGTTTTAAACAGATTATTGGACCCTGATCCAGAAGTCATCAGAGATGTGGAATTTTCAAAAACTCTTGCAAAAATAGCCTTGGCATCAAGTATTTTGGCAATAGCAACCGAGTCAAAGGTCAAACCCAGGGCCGAGGGTATAGTTAAAGCAACCAACGCGCTGTTATACCTGCCCATCACAACTTTAGTGAGAGAACTCGCAAGAGAAAAGCCTAATTTTAAGGGCATTAAAGTAGGTCGTCTCCCGAGCTTGATTGAGTTAGCCAAAGAAGAGATCTTCAAATGGCCTATTGTTGATAAGCTCATTGAGCATATTGAAAAAGGAAGGAGTGTATTATTAATAGGACCTTCAGCTTCTGGAAAGTCTTTCTCTCTAGTCTACGCTGGCTGGGAGTTAACCAAAAAGGGATATCTCGTATTTTATGCGGACTTGCAAGAGCATAAGAGAGAAGGAGGCAACATAACATACTTAAACTTCTCAGAATTTAAGGGAAGGATTGAGGAGGCTTTGGGACACGAGCTTGGTAATACTTTAGTTAAGAGAATGGTTTTCATCCTAGATAGAGCGGAAGTTCGTGAAGATTTGACTAGAATGACTCTGAGAAAAATATCCGATGCCGATGCTATTGCTCTGATTGGAACTAGAAGAAGTTTGAAAGAGGAGTTAAGGGACGGAGATCGCCTCTATGAAGAAGTAGTAGTAGAAGAAATCGAGTTGAATGAGAGCTATCTCACTGGATTTGGAGAGTGGTTGTGCAGACAAGTAGGAATCACCCCAACTAAAGAACAGGTCCGTAATCTGATCTTAGGATCCGGGTTTAATCCTCTTTTCATGGCTGCTGCCATCAAGATCATAGGTTCAGGCTCTCCAGAAGAAGTAGAGGAATCCCTTAACTCCCTCAATAAAGTAAGGCAGTCCCTAGAGAAAGTGGTGATAAACGAGTTTGAGTCGATCTTACGAAAGAGAGTTGAGGAAAACTGGATTAAATGCCTCGTATTCCTTGTTGTATCTGCATTCTACGTCTTTCAAGCCCCGTGCAGCTACGAAGTAGTAGAGAAAGTCCTTAAATCCGTAGTTAGAGAGGAAGATAGAGATAAAATCAATAAGCTGGGTTTGGATGACTTAGTAGAACTCGGTTATGTGAAAAGGATAAGGACAGAGGTGGGAAGGAGAGAACATGTCCTTTATCACAAGGAGTATGCTAGACTTATGTTGAAGGGAATCACTAATGAGGAAATAAAGCGACATCTAAGGGGTAGTGGATGGACGGGAGAAAATTTCGTCTTAGAGGCATGGAAAGAAGCTATTAACATTGAAAGGGAGCCAAAACCACTTTTTGATTACATCATAGACGAGGTTTCTACAGACTCTCTTGCATTCAGAGTGCTAATTTGTTTGTTAAATCATATTATGGAAGAAGCTCATTTTGTTACAGTAACCGCTCGTAGAGCTGCTGATCTGATACGGGCGCTTAGATTGAATGAGTTTAGGGAAGAGGTTAA